>NZ_CP025223.1:712500-1117500 GCF_002850555.1 Enterococcus sp. CR-Ec1 | reverse complement strand
TCAATTCCTTTGAGTTTCAACCTTGCGGTCGTACTCCCCAGGCGGAGTGCTTAATGCGTTTGCTGCAGCACTGAAGGGCGGAAACCCTCCAACACTTAGCACTCATCGTTTACGGCGTGGACTACCAGGGTATCTAATCCTGTTCGCTCCCCACGCTTTCGAGCCTCAGCGTCAGTTACAGACCAGAGAGCCGCCTTCGCCACTGGTGTTCCTCCATATATCTACGCATTTCACCGCTACACATGGAATTCCACTCTCCTCTTCTGCACTCAAGTCTCCCAGTTTCCAATGACCCTCCCCGGTTGAGCCGGGGGCTTTCACATCAGACTTAAGAAACCGCCTGCGCTCGCTTTACGCCCAATAAATCCGGACAACGCTTGCCACCTACGTATTACCGCGGCTGCTGGCACGTAGTTAGCCGTGGCTTTCTGGTTAGATACCGTCAAGGGATGAACGTTCTACTCTCATCCTTGTTCTTCTCTAACAACAGAGTTTTACGATCCGAAAACCTTCTTCACTCACGCGGCGTTGCTCGGTCAGACTTTCGTCCATTGCCGAAGATTCCCTACTGCTGCCTCCCGTAGGAGTCTGGGCCGTGTCTCAGTCCCAGTGTGGCCGATCACCCTCTCAGGTCGGCTATGCATCGTTGCCTTGGTGAGCCGTTACCTCACCAACTAGCTAATGCACCGCGGGTCCATCCATCAGTGACGCAAAAGCGCCTTTCAACTTTCTTCCATGCGGAAAATAGTGTTATACGGTATTAGCACCTGTTTCCAAGTGTTATCCCCTTCTGATGGGCAGGTTACCCACGTGTTACTCACCCGTTCGCCACTCTTTTTCTTTCGGTGGAGCAAGCTCCGGTGAAAGAAAAAGCGTTCGACTTGCATGTATTAGGCACGCCGCCAGCGTTCGTCCTGAGCCAGGATCAAACTCTCATAATGATTTGTTTGAATGACCATACGGTCATTAAGCTCATAAAAATTAACTTTGCTAGCTATTGCTTGCATGTATTTGTTTCAATAAATTGAAACGTCCTACACATTGGTTCGTTTGCTTGCTTTGTTCAGTTTTCAAAGGTCTACCGTGCTGCGTTAGCAACTTTTATATCATATCAGAGCGACGTTTGATTGTCAACTCTTTTTTAAAAGTTTTTTTCAAGAAGTTGTTATTTAACTTCTCTCTTAACCTCAGCGACTTTTTTATCTTACCATCTCAACCGTTATATGTCAAACACTTTTTTGAAAAGTTTTTTTGATTTATCAGGTTTTTTCAGAGACGATATTTTTTCGACTTTGTTATAATAACACTTGTAAAATGTTTCGTCAACAACTAATTTCAAAAAAGATCAATCAGTGTTTGTTACAAATGTCTTAACAAGGACAAGTAATAATATAGCAATTCTTAAAGGAAAAATCAACTAAAAAAATAGGCTTTTTGACAACTATTTTCATAGGCGAATTATTCATTACCAAACGATTCGAACGTTCGTTTATAAGCAGTGTTTCGGCACTAAATCTATCATTTAAGAATGAAAAAAGAGAACTTAAGCTTTTTTGCTCAACGTTCTCTTTTCGTCCGATCTTCCGTTTGAAGAATCGGTATATAAATCCGAAAGATTGTTCCTTGGCCAATGACACTCTCCGCCGTGATTTTTCCTTTATAGCTTTCCAATAGTTGTTTTGCTATAGATAACCCCAAACCATTGCCACCTTTGGTTCTAGCACGAGCTTTATCTACCCGATAGAAACGATTGAAGATCTTATCGAGGTCTTCTTTGGAGATGCCTTCCCCGAAATCTTGGATGGCAATTTCAAAAGATTGACGATCCAATGAAATGGATAGATGAACTTCTTTTCGATCAGTGGAATACTTTACTGCGTTATCCAAGACAATAATAATGATCTGTTCAAAATGATTGCGATAGATTTTCAGCTTCAACTCATGATACAAATCATCATCCAATGTAAAGACAAAATCCGGATACAGTATTTTAAAGTTATTGAACACTTGATAGACAACTTCTTTTGCATTAGTTGTTTCATTTGCATAATGAACATCCACTTGTTCCGCTCTTGAGAGATCCAACATTTCCTGTACTAGCGTCTTCATTCGACTGATCTCTTGCATACTGGCTGCGAGGGACTCATCCAAGATCTCTGGATCATCTTTCCCCCAACGTTGCAAAAGATTCATGTGTCCTTCAATGATTGCTACGGGTGTCCGTAACTCATGAGAAACATCTTCAACGAATCGCTCTTGCTGCTCAATGTACAGGCGCATGCGATCCAACATCTCATTAAATATATCTGCTAAATCAGACAGTTCATCGTTCGTATTTAATTCTGGCATATGCACGGTTGACTGCGGGTTTTTCCGAACAGTTTCCATCGTATCCCGTAATACCTTTAATGGCTGAAGGAAATACGCTGATAAAAAGAACCCGAGTACACTGCTGAGAATCAGAGAGACGACTTCTAAGATAATCAAAGTCAGCAGCAGTTTGCTGCGTATTTCATAAAAAGAAGTCAACTCATAAAATGTTTGAGCATAGCCAATCCGCTCTCTGGTGCCTTTTGAATAAATGGGTTGGATCGAGAGAAAGCCTGTGATACCATCCAGCGTTACGATGGTTGGCGCTTTGCGCTGCGTGTCGATCAGTGCTAAATCATTTTCATGGGTTTTAAACACAAGGTCCTCATTCAAATTATAAACAAACAGGCTCAATGGTGCTTGGCCTAATTCCGAAATAAAGGAGTCGATTTTCATTAAGTTGCCATCGATCGTTGAAGTGCGATCATAAATGCTCGTCGTCCCCGCATCATTTTTGGTTAAATTACGATACGTTCGGACCAATGTTAGTTCTTGATCCGAATTGGCTAAACGAGAAGCAACCTCTGACATCGTCCGCTCCACATTGTTTTCTTCTTTAGCGACGATCAAATTCACCGATGTTTTATAGGTGATCACGGCAAAGATCGTAAATACGACGAATATAAAGAAAGAACTTGCGAAGGCCCACTTTACAGTTAAAGAAGGCCCCTTCAGTTCTTTTAATTTTTTCATTCTTTTTTTAAGGTTCACGACCGCATCACATAACCTGTACCACGAACGGTTTGGATATAGCTTTCCTCCCCTGGTACATCAATTTTATTCCGTAAGTAGCGGATGTAAACATCGACAACGTTGGTTTCAACTTCTGTCTCATAGCCCCAGACTTTGTTTAATAAAACATCTCTGGCCAAAACGACATTAACGTTTTCCATTAAAGTCAACAATAGCTCATATTCGCGTTTCGTTAGTTCAATGACATCTGTTCCGCGACGAACGACACGATTTTCTTTTTCAATCGTTAGGTCTCGGTATGTGATCGTGGTTTGTTTTGCAACGTTTTTGTCCCCTTCGATATCGATACGGCGAAGCAACGCACGTAAGCGTGCCAGCAATTCTTCAATTGCAAAAGGCTTCACAATATAATCATCAGCACCATGATCCAAACCTGATACTCGATCAATCACGGAATCTCGTGCGGTCATCATGATGATCGGGGTGTTCTTCGATTGACGCACGCGGCGGCAAACTTCTAACCCATTTAACTCAGGAAGCATCAGATCCAATAAGATCGCATCCCATTCATTATTCAGCGCCGCATCCAGTCCCGTCCGTCCGTTATAATGAACTTCAGTATTATACCCTTCATGCTTCAATTCTAATTCCACAAATCGAGCTAAGTTCTTTTCATCTTCAATGATTAGAATATTACTCATTATTGATAGCCCCTTTATTGATTATTCTGCCTTTAAATTAGACATTATCTGTCTTATTTTATCATGTATCTAAAAAATAAAAAAGAGATTGACCGAAAGTTCTCACTTTCGGTCTTTCTCTTTTGGATTCTCTTAAAGCTTACGCTTCATCATACCATGAATAATGGAAAATTCCCTCTTTATCTGTCCGTTCATACGTATGCGCTCCGAAGTAATCCCGTTGTGCTTGGATCAAGTTCGCTGGCAAACGATCAGAACGATAAGAATCGAAGTACGCGATCGCAGATGAGAACGTCGGCACAGGTACTCCTGCTTGGACAGCTAGTGCAACTACTTCACGTACAGAAGATTGATAACGTTTCGTAATATCTTTGAAGTAGTCATCTAATAGTAAGTTTTCAATGTCGGCATTCTTGTCATAAGCATCCGTGATTTTTTGTAAAAATTGAGCCCGGATGATACAGCCTGCACGCCAAATTTTGGCAATTTCACCAAAAGGAAGATCCCAATCATACTCTTTTGATGCTGTACGTAATTGCGCGAATCCTTGTGCATAGCTCATGATCTTACTGAAGTATAATGCTTCGCGGATCTTATTGATAAACTCTTCTTTGTTTCCTTCAAAAGCAACTGCTTCTGGTTTTGGTAAGACTTTGCTGGCATTGACCCGTTCTTCTTTGTAAGCCGAGATATAACGGGCAAAAACAGATTCAGTGATCAATGGTAGTGGTACGCCTAGGTCTAAGGCACTTTGGCTTGTCCATTTCCCAGTTCCTTTATTACCAGCAGCATCTAAAATCACATCAACGATTGGTTTGCCTGTACCTTGATCGTCTTTGCGAGTCAAAATATCCGCTGTGATCTCAATTAGATAGCTGTCTAATTCGCCTTTGTTCCATTCAGCAAAAATATCAGCCATTTCATCAACAGATAGACCTAATATGTTTTGCATCAAGTCATAAGACTCAGCAATCAGCTGCATGTCCCCATATTCGATCCCGTTATGAACCATTTTTACGTAATGGCCTGCACCGTTTGGTCCAATATAAGTCACACAAGGTGTTCCATCTTCGGCTTTTGCAGAAATTTGTTCCAAGATTGGCGCAACCAATTCATACGCTTCTTTTTGTCCTCCTGGCATGATCGAAGGACCTTTCAAGGCGCCCTCTTCCCCACCAGATACACCTGTACCGATAAAGTTGATTCCTGAGTTTGCCAACTCTTCGTTACGACGAACCGTATCTTTAAAGAAGGTATTTCCGCCATCGATCAAAATATCGCCTTTGTCTAGATGAGGCAATAATTCTTGGATCGTTGCATCTGTCGCAAATCCTGCTTTTACCATTAATAAAATACGACGTGGTTTTTCAATAGATTGAACAAATTCTTCTATCGTATAGGTTGCTTTAAAATTTTTATCTGGATGTTCTTTTACTACTTCTTCTGTCTTTGAACCAGTACGGTTAAATAAGGCAACTGAATAACCGCGGCTTTCGATGTTCAACGCTAAGTTTTTGCCCATAACAGCCATACCGACAACGCCGATTTGTTGTTTTGTCATCTTTCATCCTCCTAAGATTCAATTATCTTTTTCATTATAGCGCAAATGTACCTGCTTTTGAACTATTCTCTTTCGCTGGACAAAAAATATTTCTGAAAAGTTCCATATTCGTCAAAAAAACAAAAAAACCTCAGGCTCCATGGTTAGCCTAAGGTTTTAGAATCCTCTTTCTGAAAAAAGGAATTATGCTTCTTTTGTTGCTACGTCTTTGCCATCGTAATGACCACAGTTTGAGCAGACATGGTGGCTTTTTTTCATTTCACCACAGTTTGCACATTCGTTCAAACCGTTGATTGTCAATTTGTAATGTGTACGACGTTTTGCCTTCTTCGCTTTCGAAGTTTTTCTAGCTGGTACTGCCATTTTGCTACACCTCCTTGTTAATGAACGCAACCTTGAGGCTGCAATTTATTCCAATCCTACGCGTTATCGTCATCTGATTCAGTGAATAATTCGGATAATTTTGCAAGACGAGGATCAACTTGTTGAGCTTGCGCTTCTTTTTGATTTGCAAAGTCTTCTTCTGACAAAACAGCCCAATCGTTGCCAGATGGCATTGCTGAACCTTGCTTTTCTTCTTCTGTCAGGACTTGCAAAGGAATCGCAAGTAATAGGTTATCAGCGACAGATTCATCTAAGCTGATGGTTTGACCTTCAACGATCAAAACTTCTTCTTCGACGATCATTTCATCGCGACGCTGAAATTGCTCTGGTGTCATGAAGTGTTCATCCACTGAAAAATCAAAAGGAATCGCTACAGGTGTCAAAGAACGAGTAGATGGCAATGTCATCGTCGTTTCTACTTGATAGTGCAGCAAGTATCCTTGCTTATCAACACTCATCAGCCCTTTTACTTTTACAGGAGACAAATCAATGATCTGTCCATCGCGTTTTATCAGTTGACTCTTTAAGTCAAGTGTTTCTTCAAACATCAGCGGTGTCTCTTGGTATTTTTTTAATTCCAATAAAGACCATTTCATTTTTATCACCCCTAAGCAACAAAAGCAATTATACAGGGCTTCTGAGGCTTTGTCAATGAAATTTTCTTGACACCTTTTTCATTTTTGATCGTGTCATTTTAATGCCCTTTCTCAAGGGATTTCGACCCTCTCAAAAAAACAACAGGAAGCGCACAACGTGCACTTGCCTGTTGCTTGATCAATCGTTAAAAATCATTAGATCGCTGTTGTTTCTCCACGATAAACGATACCGCGACGAGAATCAAGAGTAACCAATTCGCCATCTTTGATGGTTGTTGTTGCGTCTTTGGCACCAACGATGACTGGTAGATCTTTCGCGATTCCGACAACTGCTGCATGAGAAGTCAAGCCGCCATCTTCAACAACTAAAGCTGCTGCTTTTTCGATTGCTGGCATATATTCTTTATCTGTTGTTGGTACAACTAAAATCATGCCATCTTTTGCTTTCGCAATTGCTTCTTCGGCACTGTGAGCGATCACGGCATTGGCAACAACTGATTTTTCACCAATCCCTTGCGCTTCAAGCAATTTTGATCCGATCAATTGGATCTTCATGACGTTGGTTGTTCCGCGTTCACCAACAGGAACACCGGCTGTGATCAAGATTAGATCGCCTTCTTTAGCAAAGCCTAAATCCACTGCTTGTTTTGCTGCTAATTCAAACATTTCATCAGTTGTTGATGGTTTTTCAGCAACGGTTGGGTAGACACCCCAGTTAAGCATCAAGCCGCGTTTTGTGCGTTCGTCAAATGTGACAGCTAAAATGTCAGCATCTGGACGATATTTAGAGATCATTTTCGCAGTGTAGCCAGATTCAGTCGCTGCAACGATTGTTTTAACCCCTAGGTTTTTCGCCGCACGAGCAACAGATAAACCGATTGTTTCTGTTACATCTGTTTTATCGAATTGGTTGATTTGGAATGTGCTGTTTTCTGATAAAGCTTTTTCAGCTTCAATGTCGATCCGTGCCATTGTTGCTACTGCCTCAACAGGGTAGTCACCGTTTGCTGATTCACCAGAAAGCATTGTTGCATCGGTACCATCAAAGACAGCATTGGCAACGTCAGAAGCTTCTGCACGGGTTGGACGTGGGTTTTGTTGCATTGACTCTAACATTTGTGTTGCTGTGATAACTGATTTACCAGCAGCGTTACATTTTTTAATGATGCTCTTTTGAACCATTGGTACTTCTTCAGCAGGGATCTCAACACCCATGTCACCACGGGCAACCATGATACCATCAGAAACTTTGATGATTTCATCGATATTATCGATACCCTCTTGTGATTCGATTTTAGAGAAAATTTGCACATGAGTCATGTCTTTTTCTTCTAAAATTTCACGAATTTCTAAAACGTCTTGCGCTTTACGTACAAATGAAGCGGCAATGAAGTCGATATCGTTATCAAGACCAAAACGGATATCTTCTGCATCTTTTTCAGTAATACCAGGTAAGCTGATTGATACACCAGGAGCGTTGACCCCTTTACGTGATCCTAACATTCCAGCATTTTTAACAACAACCACTAATTCGCGGGTTGCTTCGTCTTTTTCTTTGATTTCCATGTCGATCAAACCATCATCAAACAAGATGTGTCCGCCCACATGAACATCTTCAAATAAACCAGGATAAGTTACAGCAATTTTTTCTTTTGTTCCTTTGTGTTCTGGATCCATTGAAATGCGTGTTTCATCGCCAACGTTAAATTGGATGTATCCAGCACGACCAAAGTCAGCTTCTGTCGTATTTTGTACAGTTGTACGGATTTCAGCACCTTTTGTATCTAAAAGGATACCGACATCTTTACCAGTTTTCTTCACGGCTTCACGAACCATTGTCATACGCGCTAATTGTTCTTCATGATCTCCATGAGAGAAGTTAAAGCGGAAGACATTCGCACCGGCTTCAATCAGTTGAGAAATAATTTCCACACTGTTACTTGCTGGTCCTAATGTACTTACGATCTTTGTTTTTTTCATTACTAAACGCTCCTATTCATTTATTTAAAATAGCTAATAAGCTTTTTTTACAAAATTACTGTTGCGTTGCTCTAAAAAATCTCTTTAGAATGAGATTTCTTTGTTCAAGTTATACAAGCTAAGATCTGGTTTGTGACGATTGTTTTCAAGGGTTTCGATAATATCAGAAGCAATCATTTCATTGTTTTCGATACCGATACATAGACCGCCTTTGCCTTGTTGCAATAATTCAACGGCATATGAACCAAATTTACTTGCTAACACACGGTCACGAGCGCTTGGTGAACCACCACGGACAACGTGTCCTAGAATTGATACACGGGTATGGAAATCGCCGTATTCAGAAAGTTTGTCAGCAAAATCATTTCCGCCCATCACGCCTTCGGCTAAAACGATCAAGCAATGTTTTTTCCCGCGGTCGCGTCCTTCACGGATACGATCAGCAACAACTTGCATGTCAAAATCATGTTCTGGGATGATGATTTCATCCGCACCACCGGCCACACCTGACCATAAAGCGATATCGCCAGCACCACGTCCCATTACTTCGATCACAAATGTGCGGACATGTGATGTCGCTGTATCACGGATCCGGTCAATCGATTCTAAGACAGTATTGATCGCTGTATCAAAACCAATCGTGAAATCTGTTCCTGGAATGTCGTTATCGATCGTTCCTGGAATCCCGATTGCTGGGAAACCGTGGCGAGTAAGTGCCATCGCACCATGGTAAGATCCATCTCCACCAATCACGACTAGCCCTTCGATGCCAAATTTCTTTAATTGCTCGATTCCTTTTAATTGCCCTTCTTGTGTCGCAAATTCTGGATAACGTGCTGAATATAAGAATGTTCCACCACGTTGAATTTTGTCACCAACATCAGCAACATCTAAGCGACGAATGTCGCCTGCGACTAGTCCGGCATAGCCATAGTTGATTCCGTATACTTCAAGTCCGTCAAAAATACCCTTTCTGACAACTGCGCGAATCGCTGCGTTCATTCCTGGTGCATCGCCGCCACTGGTTAGAATTCCAATGCGTTTCATTATTCTTTCACCTCATCAAAAGATTTTGTTTAGGGAAGCCCCTGTTTGCTAGTTTTCAAGTAATAACCACGAGACATATTCTACCATTATTCCATGAAAATGTCTTGAAATAGTGGGAAAAAGTTGAAAAAAGTGTAAGTTGAATTATCGTTTTCGGAAAATTACTTGAAAATTACATTTCCATTTCCTAATAATGCCTTCAGTTGTGTGACAAAGTTCGGCTCATCCGTTACCCAGTTTTCTTCTGCTAATAACACTTTTTTGCCACTACTTTCATAAAACATCACCACTGGAATATTTCCTTGATGCTGCTTCATTTCCTTCGACAATGCTTGCAGGTGCGACGTTTCGGCTTCAGCAGAAATCTTTAAGTAGCAAGTTTGTGACGCAATTTTATTTTGAACGTTTTCTGCTAAGTCTATTTTATCAGCAATGAGTTGGATTTCACCATTGTAACGACTTACCTCGACCTTTCCTTCAATATAGAGAACAGCATTTTCTTCGATCAAGGAACGCACTTGTCGATAAACGATGGGAAAAATCGTTACTGAAACTTCTTTGCTAGCATCCGTTCCTTCAACAAATGCCATCTGTTCGCCTTTTTTTGTACGTATCTCCCGAATCTTGCGGACATACAAAAGGATGCGGACCCGTTCATTCGGAACCAGATCGGCAATATCGGTGATTTGTTTTAATTGATGCAATTTTTGAAACTGTTCTACGGGATGGCCAGACAAATAAACACCTAAGTATTCTTCTTCCAAAGCCAGTTTCTCTTCCAGTTTGTAATCAGCAACGGCTTCTTCTTTTAAAGCCATGGTTTCTAAGAGATCCAAACTGCCGCCACTATAAGTAATATTTTGGATTTTCCCTTCTAGTTGGATCAATGCTTGTTTTCGATTAGGCGCAATCACATCGAATACACCGATGCTCAAAAGCGGCAATAAATAGTCCAACTTTAACCACTTGCTGTTCCGCTGATTCAAGCGAAGTAAAAATTGATCCATGGACGTGAAATTGCCATGCTCTTTTCGTTCTGTCAAAATGTCTTGGATCATGTCGCGCCGAATCCCTTTGATACTGCTGAACCCAAAGCGGATTTGTTTCTCATTTTGCAGTTGAAAACTAAACCCACTGGTATTGATCGATGGTGGCAATACTTCTACGCCATAACGTGCGGCTTCATTTAAGTATTCTTTCATTTTGCTTGCAGTATTGCGTACCGAGTGCAAGATCGAAGCAAAAAAAGGTGCCGGATAGTGCACTTTCAAGTACGCCATTTGAAAGCCGATAAAGGAATAGGCAAACGCATGGGAACGGTTAAACCCATAGTTGGCGAAGCGCTCAATATAGTCATAGACCAAATTGGCGGTCTTCTCGTCATAATGATTGGCCAACGCACCTTGCACAAAATGGCGACGTTCTTCATCCAACACGTCTTTTTTCTTTTTACTGATTGCTCGCCGCAAAATATCTGCCTGTCCTAGGCTAAAACCAGCCATTTTGGAAGCTACTTGCATGATCTGTTCTTGATAAACAATGATTCCGTAAGTGTTTTGCAAGATTGGAATCAAGCTGTCATCCGGATAAGAGACCCGCTCTTGTCCTTTTTTCCGCTTGATAAAAGTATCAATATTTTGCATCGGTCCCGGGCGATACAAGGCATTGACTGCAGCAATGTCTTCGATACTTTCTGGCCCTAGCTTGCGCAAGACATTGCGTATTCCCGCTGATTCAAATTGGAAGATCCCTGCCGTCTCCCCTTTTTGAAACAAACGCAATGTTGCTGGATCATCAAGAGGAATCTCTTTTTGGGTTACGATTTGTTGGCTGATTCGTTTGATACCTTTCAAGGTATTATCAATGATCGACAAGTTTCTCAAACCTAAAAAATCCATCTTCAATAGGCCAATGGCTTCCACGTCATTCATGGTAAACTGGGTCAGCCAAATCCCATCGCTGCCTTCTTGCAAAGGCACCAAATCAAGCAGATTCTTGTCACTGATCACCACACCGGCGGCATGGGTCGATACGTGACGGGGCAGTCCTTCTAAGATTTTGGCGACTTGAAACATTACTTGATTCCGCTCATTGAACGAAACCAGCTCTCGCAGCTGATTGGATTGTTCATAAGCAAGATCTAAGGTCATTTTCAAGGCATTGGGGATGGCTTTTGACCAGCGATTAGCTTCACTTTGCGAGAGACCAAAGACCCGAGAAACATCTCGCAAAACCATTTTGGCCGCCATGGTACCAAACGTGGCAATCTGTGCCATATATTCTTGCCCATATTTTTGGCGCACATACTGTAAAATCTCGTCTCTGCGATTGTCAGGAATATCTAAATCAATATCAGGCATCGTGTAACGTTCTGGATTCAAGAATCGTTCAAACAAAAGATCGTATTTGATTGGATCTACGTCGGTGATCGATAAAACATATGCCACCAGTGCTCCAGCAGCCGATCCCCGTCCAGCGCCGGTAACGATCTCTTGTTGGTGGGCAAAGTCCATGACGTCCCAAATAATCAAGAAATAGTCATCAAAGCCCATCTTATGGATAACGGACAACTCATAATCCAAACGCTGTTCGTACGCCGATGTAACGTGGGCAACACGCTGAGGCAGACGCTCAAAACAAATTTTCCGCAAATAGTCCGCAGCACTTTCTTCGGCTGGTAGCGGGTAATGAGGCAACAGCCGCTGATGCAGCGGCAGCTCGACGGCGCATTCAGCTGCAATCCGCTGATTATTCATCAATGCCTGCGACGCTTCGCCAAATGACGCAGTCAATTGGTCTGCCGGTTGTAAAAAAAGCTGCGTAGTCGCTTGCTCTTTTGCCTGACGAAAGTCTTCAATTTGCGAACCATCTTTGATATGGGTCATCACTTTGACTGCAAAGGCTTCTTCTTGTGCTAAAGCCGCGATGGGTTGATACGCACATGGTGCAATGTTTTGCTCGTTAAACCAAGCGATCGTTTCTGGATCTAGCCCTTTGCTAGTAATCCCTAAAAACAAGCTCTCAGAATCAAATTTATGGCTGATTGCTCGCAGTGCTTCTTGATTGGCTTCTAGATCATCGTGCTGAGAAGGCAGAAACCCCTCGCCTTCAGGCAGCAAACCAAAGAGATCCTGCAAAGAATCACAAGCAGCTAAATTCAACTGCTCGGTGATCATTTTTTCACTTGATAAACGCATCAAGGTTTGATAGCCCTTGAGGTTTTTGGCAAATACGTACAATGGAAAGGACATTGATCCCTCTCCGAAGGTACAGTCGAACAAAGCGCCAAAAATCGGCTTGATGCCCTGTGCTAGGCATTGTTGATAAAACTCGACCGCGCCATAGAGAACATTATGATCGGTCAGCCCCAATGTCTGATAGCCCATCTTTTTGGCTTGCTCTATATAGTGAGGAATTTTGATCGTACTTTGCAGCAACGAATAGGCGCTTAAGGTGGTGAGCTGTGAATACATTGAAATCCCTCCAAAAATGAAAATTCTCTTTCTTTCTGCTAGTAAATAGATTTGAAAAACAAAATGAAAAAGTGAAAATCTTTACAATAAATATTTTTGTGATAAACTAAAGTCGAAATGGAAGATACGCAGAAAAGAGGTGTCGTCATGCGTTACCTAGTCACTTTATTTTGGACTTTTGTATTAGGTCAAGTCGTTGGCTATCTAGGCAGCTCACTTGCTGGAGCAACTTATGATTTTCAATTAACTTCAATCATCTCTTTGGTCACAGGTGTGGTGATCATTCTTGTTGGTATTATCGCACCAGCGCCTGAAAAGACAAGCCATTAAAAAAAAACCAGTTACCTTTATTGTAACTGGTTTTTTTTTCTTTTCAACTATTCACTGATGTCCGTTTTACGTAAGCTTTTACGGAAATTAAATCCTGAGATAAAAATATTGATCAGTACAAACCCACTAGTTACCCAAAAGACAGCGGGATAACCAAAACCAGCTGCCACCGTTGAACCGACCATCGGACCTAACACTTGCCCAAAGTTAGAAAACATTTGGTTGTAGCTGTAGATGCGGCTGACCCCTTCCATCGGGGTGATCTTGCTGATCAGTGTATTGATGGACGGCATCAAGGCACCGGTAGAAAAACCAAGCAAGAAGCGTAACACGCCTAATTGAAACGGAGTAGAAACAAAGCCCATCGGAATGAAACAGAAAAATGATAGCACTAAGCCCCCCAATAGTACTTTGTGATTGCCATAACGATCACCGATTTTGCCTAAAAACGGCGAGGAGATAATCGCTGAAACACCGGCAACAGAGACGATCAATCCGCTGACGAACAAAATATTGCCCGTATCCCCGCTTAAATCACGAATATACAATGTGAGGATCGGACTGATGCTCGTTACACCTAGCTGTAAAATCAGGGAAGTAATAAACAAGCCAACAAGCAACTGCATATTTTTGATTTGACCAAAAATTTCTTTAATGGAAAGCAGATCGCCCTTTTCAACTGGCTCAAAATCTTCTTGAACGAGAAAAATCGTAAGCAACAGCGTGATTAGTAGAACAACGCCTGTGATAATAAAGACATTTTTCATGCCAAACCATTGCGCCAACGCCCCACCCATCGAAGGACCAATCAAATTCCCTGCGATGGCTCCTGTAGCCAATGTCCCAAGCGCCCAACCGCTTTTTTCTCGAGGCGCCTGCGAAGCGATCAACGCAGTCGCATTTGGAATATACCCCGATAAAATTCCGGTAAAGAAACGCATGATCAATAACCAATAGACATTCGGTACAAAAGCCAAAGAACCCATCGTCACTGTCATCCCCGCAGCCGCGCGAATCATCATTAAACGACGACCTTTTTGGTCTGCTAGATTTCCCCAAACTGGAGCAATGATAGCCGCCGCAAACGCCGTTACTGAGATTGCTAATCCAGAAAACAACTCAATTTGACTCTCTGGAGCGCCTAACTCTTCTATATATAAGGGAATGAATGGCATGACAAGACTAAAACTGGCACCCGTAAAAAAACAACCTACCCATGAAATCAGTAGATTTCGTTTCCAATCAATCTTCATTTACAAACCTTCTTTCACAAATACTATACCGTATCGTGAGTAATAATCAAATAAAAAATCTTTCTGCATTTAAAATACAGAAAGATTTTCATCATTAAACTTAACTGATCAAAGCCAAAATGACAAAGTTCAGGATAAACAACGCATTGACGACCCAGATGATCGGAGACACTTCGTTGGCTTTTCCTTTCACTACTTTCACTAATGCATAGAAAATGAAACCAACAGCGATCCCATTTGAAATACTGTAAGACAAGCCCATAAAAATGGACGCGAAGAAGGCTGGAACTGCTTCTTCTAGATCAGTCCACTTGATGTCCGCAAAAGAAGCCATCATCATTACCCCAACCAAGATCAACGCCGGTGCTGTCGCTTGTGCGGGAACGATTGAGATCAGTGGAGAAAAGATACTGCTGATCGCAAAGAGTGCTGCCACCACAACGGAAGTCAAGCCCGTGCGTCCACCAGCACCGATGCCAGCTGCTGATTCCACATAAGTCGTTGTATTTGAGGTCCCTACGATGGCCCCTACAGAAGTGGCTACGGCATCTGCAAAAAGAGCCTTATCCATCTTCGTATTCAACCCATTACTGTTTTCAACCGCTTCTTCATCTTTTTTCGAAAAGATCCCAGTACGACGTCCGGTCCCAATAAAGGTACCGATCGTATCGAAGACATCTGATAAACTAAACGCTAAAATCGTCATGATTACTTGAGGGATTTTGGCAGAATCACTGAATAGTGAGCCCATTCCTTCAGAGCCAAATGCAGCGCCAAATGTGATTCCTAGTTCGCTGATGGAACTTCCTAATGAATTCCCGTGCCAATCAATGGCACTTAAATCCACCACACCCATCAAAATACCAATGATCGTCGTTCCTAAAATACCAAAAATAATTGCCCCACGAACATTTTTCACCACTAATAAAGTAGTCACTACTAAACCAATCACTGCTAACAAAACAGGTGCATTATTGAAATTCGCCAAAGCTGGGACGATCCCCCCATTAAAATTGGCACTCACAATCGTCTCACCGTCGACAACTGAACCCGTCACTGCGGCAGTGTCTGCACTGAAGTTTAGCAAGTTGGCATTTTTGATCCCTACATAAGCCACAAAGATCCCGATCCCGCCGCCGATTGCATGCTGCATGCTTTCTGGAATCGCATGAATGATCATTTTTCTGATTCGAGTCACCGTGATAAAAATGTTGATCAGGCCGCAGATGAAAACCATCGCTAATGCTTGCTGCCACGTATACCCCAAACCAAAAACAACGGTAAAGGTGAAGAATGCATTAAGTCCCATTCCAGGCGCTTGCGCGTAAGGCACATTTGCAAATAAGCCCATGATCAGGGTACCAATCACTGAAGCGATGATTGTTGCTAAGAAAACAGCTTGAAACGGCATGCCTGCAGCAGATAAAATCGTCGGATTCACAAACAAAATATAACTCATCGCGAAGAAGGTGGTGACCCCAGCCATCACTTCTGTGGAAACCGTCGTTTTATTCTCCTTTAATTTGAAAAACTTTTCCATGTTATGTTTCACTCCTGAACGTTAATCGTTTCTATGAAAAGAAAAAATGAATAATTGCGCTTTTCATCGAACAATTACAAATTATAAGGGAATAATTTTCGCTTTTCAAACCTTTTTCCGAATAAAACGAACCAAAAACGTTTAATGTTCGTGTTTTGCTTTGTAACTATTATGAAAACTTATCGAAAACTTACTTGTATTGTGAAATGACAGAAATATGTTACACTTAAGCCACTACCATAAGAGAATGGAGCGAGTCTTTTGAAACCAAAAATCATCGCCATTGATTTAGATGGCACAACCTTAAATACTGAATCCCAACTTTCCCCTCGCACACGTGAGGTACTGGTTCGCGCCACCAAAGCGGGACACTTTGTTACCATCGCTACAGGAAGACCTTTTCGTATGAGCGATCAATTCTATAAAGAATTGGCGCTCACAACACCAATGGTCAATTTTAACGGTGGGTTGGTCCATAAACCTCGACAAGTATGGGCAAATGAAATGGAGCACTCGATCTCTCGAGAAATTGCGTTTGAGCTCATGGCACAAAAAGAGCAATTGGGGCTGACATTTGTCGCAGCAGAAAATCGCGAAACCTTTTTCATTGATGATTTAAGCGGATTTGATCAACACTTTTTCTTTTCGGGTAATGCTTCCGAAAAAAATCTATTAGCAAATTTAAAAACGGATCCCACTTCATTACTGGTGAAAACCGAAAATGAATTAGCAGAATCTGTTTCTTTACGTATCAAGGATCAATTTGACGATGCAGTCGATGTTCGCACGTGGGGCGGGCCTCAAGCCATCTTAGAGATCGTACCAAAAGGGGTCCATAAAGCACTTGGTCTTTCGGTGATCGCGGATTCTTTGTCTTTGGATCGGCAAGATATCATCGCTTTTGGTGATGAACACAATGATTTGGAGATGCTGGATTATGCGGGTTGGGGCGTTGCTATGGCAAATGGCACGCAACAATTAAAATCGATCGCCAATGATGTTACTGACAAAACCAATGCGGAAGATGGCATGGTCGATTACTTGGAAAAATATTTAGGTCTATAAAAAAAGCCGATGCGGGATTGTCCGCATCAGCTTTTTTTTGCTTCCATATTCAAATCAAAGTGTTTCATAAACGATTTCTTTGGCTTCGGGAATCGATTCATCAATAAAGAATACTTTGTACCAGGTCAAGAATGTAAAGATCGTCCAGATTTTTCGCTGAAGATTCGGTTTTCCTTGGCGATGGTCTTCTAGCATTTGCAAAATCGCTGTTTGATCAAAGAAGGTTGCTGCAAAGTCTGACTCAAAAAGGGCTTTAACTGCTTCATACCCTGTTCCTTCTTTCAGCCATGCCTTGATTGGTACAGGAAAGCCTAGCTTTTCACGGTTTGCCCATTCTTTTGGCAAATGACGGTTTGACGCTTGTCGAAACACATCTTTCGTATTGTTTTGATTGATCAAATATTTCGTCGGGATCGTTTGCGCCAGTTTTTGCATCTCGATATCCAGTAACGGAACCCGTAATTCTAAAGAACTCGCCATGGACATTTTGTCTGCTTTTAACAAAATATCCTTCGGCATCCATTGATGAAGATCCAAATATTGCATCTTGTTGACCTCGTCTTTGAGACCATTGACTTTCTCATAATGAGGCGCAACGATTTCAGCAACAGATGGTCCTTTTTGATACGTTGGTTTTAAAAGCTGTAGTGCTTCCTCTTCTTCAAAGACCAGGGCTTGCCCGATAAAGAAGTCTTGGGCAGGTGCCGTTGCTTCATAAAGATGAATTCGACCATGGAAGTTTTTCATTTTGCCGATTTGACGCCCTAAACGAAAGCGGATGTTTTGCGGCAGTTTTTTCAAGCCTTGGGCAAAAACGCGAACCGCTTTAGAGTTTGTGTGGAAGCCATAGGCAGCATAACCGGCAAATAATTCATCTGCCCCTTCCCCAGATTGAACGACCCGCACTTGCTGTGCTGCTAGGTTGGCTAAAAAGTACAAAGGGACACAGCTTGGGTTAGAATCCGGTTCGTCCAAGTGATACTGAATCAGCGGAAATGCCTCAAAGGACATTTCACCATCGATGACCGCTGCTGTGTTGTTCAAGCCGAGCTTTTCCGTCAATTTGCGGGCTTCGATCGCTTCGTTGTAGGTTTTGTCATCAAACCCAATTGAAAATGAGTGATCTGGGCGCAAGACCGAGGCCACGTAACTTGAATCGACACCACTGGATAAAAATGAGCCGACTTCAACATCACTGATTTGATGAGCGGCAATTGATTCTTGGACTGCTTGATCGATTTTATCGACCCATTCTTCTCTTGAATGATTTTCTTTCACTGAAAAATCTGCATCCCAGTACTGCTTGATCGTCAATCCCTGTTCATTAAACAGATAATAATGCCCTTCTTGCAAACGATGAACGCCTTTAAAGAAGGTTTCTCCGTTCAAAGGCGAGTATTGGAACGTCAAATAAGGTTTCAACGCCTCCTGGTTTAGTTCTTTCTTGAAATCTGGATGAGGCAAAAAGCTTTTGATTTCAGAGCCAAACATGAAACTGCCGTTCATTTGCGCATAGTAATACGGTTTGATCCCAAAGTGATCCCGCGCGCCGAAAAGCTCTTGTTTTTGAGTATCCCAGATGGCAAAAGCAAACATTCCCCGCAGGCGCTGCAACACATCAATGCCCCACTCTTCATAGCCATGTAAGACTACTTCGGTATCCGCATGGGTAGAGAAGACATGACCTGCTTGGATCAATTCCTCACGCAATACTTGAAAGTTGTAAATTTCACCATTAAAAATGATTACTTTTGTTCGATCCTCATTAAAAATTGGTTGTGAGCCACCTTCTAAGTCGATGATCGATAAACGACGAAACCCTAATGCCACTCGGTCGTCGGTAAATTTCCCTGAACTGTTTGGTCCGCGATGAACGATCCGGTCCATCATGCGTTCAATAATGATTTCTTTTTGGTCTTTTGAATTGACAAAGCCGACAATTCCGCACATATTTTCACATCCGTTTTCATAATCCATTTTCATTTTTCTAAAGTAAATCATACCATAGAATTCAAGAGATACGATCTCTTTTTCAAAAAAATACAATCAATATATTTTTGCACAAAACACAATTTGAAGATAAACCTTATGATATCAAGGTTTCCAATCATCTCATACTCTCAATCTTACAAATTTGTTATCTAAGAAAATAGCTATCCTCAAAATTCTTAAGAAATTTTTTATGAATTCTATTTTTCTGAAAATATACAAAGATACTTTTCCCGAATTTACTGACTCCAGCAAACTTCTTTTGCTTCCATTCTCAGCATTGATTTCCTGAAAATAATCAGTCAGATTTGTTCGTTTGATAGTTTTATTGGACTATTGTGAAAAAAAGTGTTATTCTAACTATGGAATTTCGTTATCAACTAACCGTTGCCTTTCAATGACAAGTTTTAAGAAAGGAGAATGACTATGACATTCTATAACACAGATCTACAATATCGTGTAACTCTGGATACCAAATTGAATTTATTTATCGTTTTCGATAAAAAAGATGCGAATCATTTTGCGACTGGAATTACGATCGAGCAAGCTGTACAAGAATTGAAAAAAAATGCATAAGGAGTTTATCCAAATGAAGGATACCGATTCGTACTGAAAGCACCTCGCTAAGGAAATAATTAGCTAGGTGCTTTCTTGTTTTTTGGCTCGCTTTTGTCTGTTGCAGCATCCACTTCTTGCTTCTGTCCACTTTGCTGTTCATCTAGCTGTAAGATTTCATCAACAGATCCTTGCGTAATAAACTTACTCAATCCCTGTGCCGCAACTTTTGTATAACGCATAAAATAATCTTTTTCTTCAAAATCCATCTTCTTGCCTCCTACTGATACAACTGTGCTTTTATTAAGTTTACCATCTATTTCACTAGTCATTCTTGAGCGTCATTCCTTTAATACTTATGAATGATCCATTAATAGCATACACGTTACATTTGTCAAATCATCCTTTTCCTCTATTCATGAAAAGACAAATCTGTTTTCTGGTACAGAACATAGTACTATTGTCTTTTCAGGAGACTTTTATTTAGGAGGAATTTTTATGGCTACGTTTTTCGCCATTTTGTTTTTCATTGGATTGTTCTGTTTCGTTTTTGGCATTGTCTTATTTTATATTGGGCTTGTAAAACAAAATTCAAAACGAGATCGAAACGTTTTGATCATTGTCGCTTCCGCTTTTATTGCCTTGTTTTCTTATGGTGGCTTGTCCTTCTACCAAGATGTGACATCTTTCGATAGCATCACTGCGCAATTAAGCCTTTCTTTACGTAACGAATCAAGGCAAAGCGAATCCTTTGGCGATGCCGCTGCTTCCATGGAACAACCACAAGGAGAACAAAAAGCTGGCAACAACGAAGCAAGTAGCGCACAACAAGAAGAACCCGCGAACAACGAGCAACATACACCTGAACTTTCTCGTGAAGAAAGAAATGCACTGAATCGTGCAGAAAGATACTTATCCAGCAATGCGTTTTCTCAGTCGAGCTTAAAACGCCAACTACTCTATGAAGATTTTTCTGAGAGCGCAGCAGACTTTGCCGTAGCCACCGTGGATGCCGATTGGAACGAGCAAGCATTGAAAAAAGCGATTCGCTACTCGCAAAATTTATCCTTATCGGATGAGCGTGTGGCGAGCCAACTTTCCTTTGAAGGCTTTACTTCTGAACAAATTGAATACGCCTTATCACGTTTGCCCGATTGATTCTTTTCGTTTGTTGCAGGACCACAAGCAAAAAAGATATCGGCAAGTTGACGGAACAATTATGCTGTTTTCTAGACCGAGTGTAGGTTAATCGCTTTTCAGATGGTTATCGATCAACCTCGGCAGTCATTTATATTCTTCTGCCCACAACAAACAAAAAAGCCTATCTCGAAAGATAGGCTAAACGCTCCAAAGCGTTGGTATAAGGAGAGTACAGGATTTGAACCTGCGCGCCGGGATGAACCGGGTCGGCGGATTTCGAGTCCGCTGCATTACCACTCTGCCAACTCTCCATAACAGTTATTTTCGCTAGTTTTACAAAAAATGTCAAGAAAAATCTGCATCCAAAATGGAAATGGATACAGATTTTTTGTTCTTTAATCGAAAATATAGTTTTCTTTCTTTTCGATTACGCCTGCGATCGTCTCGTTGATGATTTTGATGATCTGATCATCGGTGGGTGTGATGATACCCGCCGACATTAAGGAAGCCAAACCAGTCACAACGATCCATGCGCCATTATGTAGTGCATTTATCGCATCTTCGGATAGATCTGCATATTTTTCTTCTGATTTGATCAAGGATTTGAAATAGGTGGATGAAAAATCATGCATCAATTTCCCCCCGCCGTAGTCGTCGATAAAAAGGGCGATGTAGAGATTGTGCTGCTCTTGCGCGAAGCGTATATAATTCAGGCCTAAATCAACAAGTTTGTCTCCTGTTCGAACGACTGGAAAAACATTTTCCGATAAATCTTTGAAAACAGCCTCCACCAAGGTATTTTTTAAGTCCTGCATATTTTCGAACTCAAGATAAATTGGTTGAGTAGAAATTCCCATGTGCTTAGCGATATTCCGGGCCGTAAAGTTGCCAAAACCTTCTCTATTGATCAGTTCATAAGCGGCCTTCAAAATGTGTTCTCTTGTATAGACCTTCCTTCGCATCAATAAATCCCCCTTTTTATATTTATTTAATTGTAACCGAGATATTCATTTTTTAAAAATAAAACACTCCTTCCGTTATCTTATTTCTATTCACTTTGTTCACTAAAAACGAATGTTTAGTAATAGGAAATGTTCTGCTTTTTTCATTTATCACAAAAAATCCAACGGATGGCGTTCTAGTTATTTTTCAAATCTACTTTTCTTTCTTGTTGAAAACTCGCTGAAATTGTACACTAGGAGTGTAGCACGCAAATTCGATTGAAAAAGGGGTTTGGAAATGGCTGAATCAAAAGAGCTATTATTGGAGACCTGCTTATTAGCAGGGAAAATCATGATGGAAAACGGCTCGGAAGTGTATCGCGTGGAAGATACGATGAATCGAATTGCGGCAAACGCTGGAGAGCAAGGGAGTATTAGTTATGTAACAGCAACTGGACTTTTTATGGGCTTACGCAGTAGCCACTATGCACAAGTAGAAAATGTTCATGATCGAGTCATCAATCTCGAAAAAATTGTTGCCGTCAATGGGCTCTCTCGCGCCTATGCGGAAAAGAAACTTTCCTTAGCGGAACTGCATGAGGCATTAAAAAAGGTCAATCAGACAACACCAAGTTTTCCTTACTGGCTACAGGTTCTTAGTGCTGGCGTGGTCAGCAGTACCTTAATGATTATTTTTGGCGGTGCTTGGTTTGACTTTCTAGCGACCTTCGTCATTGGCTGCCTTGGCTTTTTGTGTGCGTATTGGGTCAAGAAACTGATCGACATTCGCTTTTTGGATATGTTTTGTGCCTCCTTACTGATCGGTACTTTGTCTGTCTTAGCGGTCTCTCTTCATATCGCACAAAACGTCGATAATTTGATTATCGGTGCCGTCATGCCCTTAGTTCCTGGTGTAGCAATCACCAATTCCTTTCGAGATATCTTGGCAGGCCATCTCATTAGTGGCACAGCTCGGGGAACAGAGGCCATCTTTACTGCTGCCGCGATCGGTGTCGGCATTGCCACGGTCTTCACCTTATTTGGAGGGATCTCATGACGATTTTTATTCACCTTTCCTTCAGCTTCTTAAGCACTGTAACCTTCGGCATCTTGACCAATATTCCTAAAAGAGCCTTAGTTGCCACAGGCATTGCTGGAACGGTTGGCTGGATGATCTATTGGTCATTGCAAACGATTGGCTACGGTCTAGGCAGTGCCAACTTCTTAGCCGCATTTGCCGTCGGTTGCGTCAGCATCTTTTTTTCCCGCAGAAAAAAAATGCCCATGATCATTTTTAACATTCCCAGCCTCGTTCCCCTCGTACCGGGTGGGCCTGCCTACAAAGCCGTTCGAGAATTCGCTTTGGGCGACAACTTTGTCGGTTTTGAAAATCTGATGATCGTTGTCATCACCGCTGGGGCGATTGCCGGCGGGTTCATGATGACGAGTGTGGTTGAAAAGATCGTCAATCGCTGGCAAGTGAAACGCACAAAAAAACGTCACCCGGATAAAAAAATCTCCTAAAACTATTGGCGCGCAGAAACTATAAATTTTTCTTATTTCAGACTTTAGTACAATGTTTTCTTTTCGGACTTCTTTTATAATAAAGGCATACCTTACAAAACTGTTTGACGTTTGTCATTTGTTTTACTGGATTTTTCTGGTCCCACCCCGTATAGTGAGATTATGAAACATAAAGGAGATGAAGTCCTGTGAGCATAGCAACTTCTCGTCGTATCATTAATACGATTTCTATTATTGGCTTAGGTTTATCGATCGCGTTAACCATCTATTTTATCAATCTAGGTGTTTTTAAAGATATTAATGCACTGCGAGGTCTAGTTGGAAATTCCGTTATCTTAGGACCAATCGTCTTTATCCTATTGCAGATCTTGCAAGTAGTAATCCCGATTATTCCCGGTGGTGTCTCCAGCGCTGCAGGTGTCTTGATTTTCGGTCCTTATCTAGGATTCGTTTATAACTATGTAGGAATCAGTATTGGTTCTGTCATTATTTTCCTGCTTGGCCGACGATACGGTAAACCATTCATTTTAAGTATGATCAGTGACAAAACTTACGATAAATATATCGGCTGGTTAGACAACCAAAGCCGATTTGAAAAACTTTTCGCCCTTGCAATCTTTCTACCGGTTGCCCCTGATGATGCCCTTTGTCTAATGGCTGGCTTGACCAACATGACAGTGAAGAAATTTACGTTGATTATTTTGTTGGCAAAACCTGCTTCAATTTTCTTGTACAGTATGGCATTGATTTACGGTGGAACATTCTTAACTGGTTTGTTAGGCGGATAAGAATCATATGTAAGAAAAACGATCAATTCAGCGAGCCGAACGTAAAGAAGCTGCTTTTCAAACAGGGAACTATGCCTGTGGCAAATGTGCTTCTAAAACTGTTCGGCTCTTTTTTACCGCCTTTCTAGAATAAATTGAACCACAATACTTACTTTGTTAGGATGACGACCATGAATTATTTAAAAAACAGCTTAGTCAACACGTGGGATTTTTTGAAAGACAGCAATGCCTACTTCCGTGATGTTTTATTGATGCACGGTGCCTTGTTGTTCTTAGTGATCCCGATATTATCAGCTTCCACCAAGTTCGTCTTAAAGCGCGGCGGCTTGCCTTATCTTTCTTTCGATAATATCGGTAGTATCTTTACAGATCACCCTGTTGTGTTGCTCTCATTAACCCTGATTTTGCTTTTGATCTTATTAGCCGTCTTTTTTGAATTTACTTTCTTACTGCTGAGTGTCTATTTTATCAAAAAGAAGCAGCCCATCAGCTTGCGGCAATTGTTACGAATGACTATTTTGCAATTGCGCAAATTACGGCCGATGACCTTTTTATTTTTCCTTTTTTACTTCTTACTGATTTTACCCATCGGTGGATTGAGTTTTAATTCGGATTTACTCGCAAAAATCAAAATCCCTGCTTTTATCATGGACTTTATTTTTGCCAATCGTGTCTTGATCATTGGGGCAGTGCTTTTGGTTTATGTTTTGTTGATTTACTTGGGGATTCGCGTGATCTTTGCCTTACCGGAAATGATTTTACGTGATCTGCCCTTTCGAAAAGCGATCAAAGAAAGCCTCCAAGTAACAAAACGCCGTTTTTTTGCCATCGTTGGTCAATTTGTCTTTATCGGTGGTAGTATCTTATTGATCACGACTCTGGGCTTCACGCTGCTGATTACCCTTCAAGCGGTGATTGAAGTTGTTACACCGGACTATGCGTTGTATAGTGCTGTTTTTATTATGACTTTCTTGCAGTTTATTTTGTTACTGAATGTCATTTTATCGACTGTGGCTATTTTTTACATCATCGTTGATTTCATGGATGATGAAGGCTTTTTACCAGAGATCCCTTCGTGGTTCCACCAAGAACCATTGAACCAGCGACATTTTCTAGGACTGAAAAGTTCCTTGTTTACCTTGGTCACGGTACTTTTTGGTGTTGGGGTTAGTCTGTATAATATGAACTATCTGACCTCAGCTGCTTCGATCCATCCGGTAACGATCTCCCATCGAGGGGTAAGCGACGGACAAGGGGTCCAAAATTCCCTTGAAGCGTTACGATTTACTAGTGAGAAATATCAGCCGGACTACGTGGAAATGGACGTCCAGCAAACAAGTGATGGTCATTTTATTGTCTACCATGATTTTTCTTACCGGCCTTTGACAGGCGGCAAAGGAAAACCCGAGCAATTGCCCTTGAGTTACGCCGAATCACTGACGGTTTCAGAAAACAACCAGACAGCCCGTATTCCAACTTTTGACGAGTACTTGGCGCTTGCCAATCAGTTGGACCAAAAATTACTGGTGGAGATCAAAACCCAACAAAAAGATACTGCGGCACTCGTAGATGCCTTCTTAGACCGATACCAAGAGGATTTAGTTGCAAATGGGCATATTATGCAAAGTCTCTCCTATACAGTTGTTGAAGAATTAAAAGAGAAGGCGCCTGAATTGACATCGGGATACATCATGCCTTTCAATGTCGTAGGGCCGCCACTGACCAGTGCCGACTTTCTGACAATGGAATACAGTACGATCAACCGCAACTTCATCGCTTCTGCCCGGACCGATGGCAAGGAAGTGTTCGTTTGGACCCCCAATGATGCGGATACTATCAGCCGAATGCGTTTTTACGGTGTAGACGGGATCATTACTGACCAAATGGGGATTTTAAATGAAGAGTTGAGTTTGTCGGAAGAAGACATGACTTATTCAGACAAACTATTGAATTTCGTGATTGGCGTTGGCTGATCTCACACAAAGAAAAATACTGCTCACGGTGATCCGTTGAGCAGCATTTTTTGCTAGTTGGTTAGGCAACGTTCGTTTGCGTACAAATTTTATTGAAACTGACGATCATCCGACGATTACAAGCTTCTACTTGTGCTTGATCTTCTTCTTCATAACTTGAAACGACGATCAACGCCGTATGTACGTATAGTTTTTCCACCACACCAATCACAGGCTTGCTCGCCCCGACAGGTCGGCAGACATATTTTTCACCGATCGTAATATTCTCCATATCCTCACCTCAACCGTTTTCTTTCATAAAGATATAATAACAAAAAAGCATCATATTGAAAACGTTTTATTTCAATTTATCACGCATTTGTCACCAAGAAATGACAGTTTCGTTCGTTCAAACGCACTGGTTTGTTCGTGCCACTTCTTAAAAAGCATTTTATACTAAAGAAAATCAAAAGGAGATGAGTCAAATGCCAATTATTCAAACCTGTATCTTTGGACTATTGTCTGCTGCGTTGCTTTGGGGATTAAAAGAAGACCGCTGATTTTTTGGATCAACTATCTAGTAACACAACAAACGCGAAAATAAAACAACGCCTTGAGCCAATCAGAACTGGCACAAGGCGTTTCTTTGTCGAATTATAGGCGTTCGTTCAATTCTTTTGCAAGATCTTCGAAACCTGGTTTGCCAAGTAAGGCGAACATGTTTTTCTTGTACGCTTCAACCCCTGGTTGGTCAAATGGGTTCACACCGTTTAAGTAACCAGAGATACCTACAGCGATCTCAAAGAAGTACATCGTGTAACCTAACGTGTACGCATCCATTGTAGGAATTTTTACTAACAGATTAGGTACATCCCCATCTGTATGGGCAAGTAACGTTCCTTCAAAAGCTTTCGTATTAACAAAATCAACTTCTTTTCCTTCTAAGTAGCCAAGACCATCAAGATCTGCTTCTTGTGTAGGGATCGCAATTGATTTGCGTGGTTTTTCAACTTTTACGACAGTTTCAAAGATATTGCGACGGCCTTCTTGGATGTATTGACCAAGAGAATGCAAATCTGTTGAGAAGTTTGCACTTGAAGGATAGATCCCTTTTTGGTCTTTTCCTTCAGACTCACCGAATAATTGTTTCCACCATTCTGAGAAGTATTGCATGCCTGGTTCGTAGTTGATCAGCAATTCGGTTACTTTGCCTTTGCGATAAAGGATGTTACGCATTGCTGCATATTGATACGCTTCATTTTTTTCAAGGTCGTCACTTGCGTAAGCATCGCTAGCATCTGCTGCCCCTTGCATCAAGGCATCGATATCTGCTCCGCTGGCAGCGATTGGTAATAAACCAACAGCAGTCAATACAGAGAAACGGCCGCCGACGTCATCTGGAATCACAAAGGTTTCCCAGTTTTCGGCATCTGCTTCAACTTTTACTGCACCTTTCGCTTTATCCGTTGTTGCGTAGATCCGTTTGTTGGCTTCTTCTTTGCCGTATTTTTCAATCAAACGTTCTTTGAAAACACGGAAAGCGATCGCTGGCTCAGTAGTTGTTCCTGATTTTGAGATCACATTCACAGAGAAGTCACGGTCACCAATGATTTCGATCAAATCTGCTAAGTAAGTTGAAGAAATCGAATTACCGGCAAAAAAGATTTGTGGTGCTTTGCGTTCTTCATTTGGTAACAAGTTAAAGAAAGAATGATTTAAGAAATCAATCGCTGCTTTCGCTCCTAAATAAGATCCGCCGATCCCGATCACGACTAGTACTTCAGAATCAGATTGAATTTTTTCCGCCGCTTTTTTGATACGCGCAAATTCATCTTTGTCATAATTTTTAGGAAGGTCGATCCAACCTAAAAAGTCGCTACCAGCACCTGTTCCTTCGCGTAATTGTTTGTCTGCTGCTGTAACTTGACTTTGCATGTAGCTCAATTCGTATTCGTTCACGAATGGTGCTACTTTCGAATAGTCAAACTTGATGTGTGACATGATTTGTCCTCCTTGAAAAAATAGTTTTTCATACACTACCTACTTTACGTTTTTTTCCAACTTTTTTCAAGTAATTCCTGATAGATAGCCTGTCAGGTGATTTTAGACAAGTCCTTGAGCAAACATTGCTTTAGCAACTTTTTCAAAGCCTGCTACGTTCGCACCTAACATAAAATTATTTTTTTGATCGAAGGTTTCAGCTGTATCACGGCATGCTTCATAGATCGACTTCATGATATCATCCAATTTGGCATCGACTTCGGCTTTTTCCCATTGCAATCGTTGGGAGTTTTGACTCATTTCTAAAGCAGAAACGGCTACGCCGCCGGCATTGGCTGCTTTTCCTGGGCAGTAGAAAATTCCTTCTTCAATAAAATATTCTGCTGCTTCTAATGAGCTAGGCATATTCGCGCCTTCAGAAACGACCCGGACGCCATTGGCTTTTGCACGTTTGGCTTGCGAGAGATCAATCTCGTTTTGGGTCGCACAAGGAAAGGCTAATTCCGCTGGAGTATCAAAATCCCAGACAGTTGCCCCTTCATGATATTCCGCTGTTGGCCGTTCCTTGGCGTAAGCCGTCAACCGTTCGCGTTTCACTTCTTTGATCTCTTTTAATAAGGCCAGATCAATGCCGTCTTTGTCATAAATAAAACCAGAGGAATCAGAACATGTGACAGGGATCGCACCTAATTCTTGCAATTTCTCAATTGCATAGATCGCAACATTGCCGCTTCCAGAAACGATCGCTTTTTTGCCTTCAAATGTTTCACCTAAGTCTGTCAATAAATGCTTAACGAAATAAACAGCGCCATAACCCGTTGCTTCTGTGCGGTTTTTACTGCCCCAGAAGTCTAGTGGCTTACCGGTTAAAATCCCGGCATCGTATTGTTTCAATCGTTTGTAGGCACCAAACAAATAGCCGATTTCCCGACCTCCGACACCAATGTCGCCAGCAGGAACATCTAGGTCAGGTCCGATATGTTTTGACAGCTCCGTCATAAAGCTTTGGCAAAAACGCATCACTTCGGCATCTGATTTGCCTTTTGGATCAAAGTCACTTCCGCCTTTGCCGCCGCCGATCGGCAGACCCGTCAAGCTGTTTTTGAAGATTTGCTCAAACGCCAAAAACTTCAAAATACTCAAGTTTACACTTGGGTGAAAACGCAAACCGCCTTTGTAAGGCCCCATTGCAGAGTTGAATTGAATCCGATAGCCACGGTTTACTTGCCAGTTGCCTTGATCGTCTTGCCACGGGACTCTGAATTGGATAAAACGTTCTGGTTCAGTTAAGAGTGCAAGGATATTTGATTCAATATATTCTGGATGCTCCTCTAAAAAGGGAACGATCGTAGGCAAAAATTCGTCAATTGCTTGAAGAAATTCCGGTTGGTGTTGGTCTTTCTCGTGAATCTTCGCTTGAATTTCTTTCACGTAAGCTGAAGCTTTGGTCATAGTGCATTACCTCCTTTAAGATATTTTCTATTTTAAAGAAATTTTCTGAAATTGCACGCTTTTTTTTAGAATTGTCAGAATTTTTTATCATTCGAAAAAAATCGCCCTCTCCTTTCAGCAGTCATAGGCGATGTGTTACAATCCCAAAGAGGTGAGAAGAATGGAAAAAACCTATGATGTCATCGTTGTTGGTGCAGGTACGAGCGGTATGATGGCTGCGATCACCGCTGCCAAACAAGGTGCTAGGGTCTTATTAATCGAAAAAAACAAAAAAATCGGCAAGAAACTATTGATGACTGGCGGCGGACGCTGCAATGTAACCAATAATCGGCCGGTAGATGATTTAGTTGCTCATATTCCAGGAAACGGCAAGTTTTTGTATAGTACGTTTTCCCAATTCAATAACTATGATGTAATGGCGTTTTTCGCAGACTTAGGTGTCGTCTTAAAAGAAGAAGACCACGGACGGATGTTCCCTGTGACGAACAAATCAAAAACCATCGTCGAAGCGCTGCTTCAAGCAATCAACGATCATCACGTCACCCTGTTGACGAATACGGTCGTAACCAAGCTGATCCATGATGGCAGCCAAATACGCGGCGTACGAACCGAAACCGATGAGTTCTCTGCCCCAAGCGTGATTTTGACGACGGGTGGCCGCACCTATCCTTCCACGGGCGCGACGGGGGACGGCTATAAGATGGCGAAAAAAGTCGGGCATACCATTACGCCGCTTTATCCAACCGAATCGCCGCTTGTTTCAGAAGAATCTTTTATTCAAGAACGGACCTTGCAGGGCATTTCCTTACAAGACATCACCTTGAGCGTCTTGGATCAAAAAGGAAAGCCCATCGTCGCCCATACCATGGATCTTTTGTTTACCCACTTTGGGTTATCTGGTCCAGCTGCTTTGCGCTGTTCCTCTTTTGTGAACCAAGAATTGAAAAAGCAGCAACCAGTGACGGTTGTTCTGGATTGTCTGCCGACGAAAGCCCAGGAAGCCTTGACCCAAGAATTAATTCAGTCTGCGGCTTCGAAGAAACAATTGCCGAATGCTTTAGCTGGCTTTTTGCCTGAGCGCTTGATGACCTTCTTTTTGCAGCAGCTAGACTTGCATGAGCTGGTTGCTGAAAAAGCCTCACCGGAACAGTTGACGGCGCTCGCTTCCTTGATCAAAGGCTTTTCAATCACCATTGTCCGCACGTTCCCATTAGAAAAGTCCTTCGTGACGGGCGGCGGGGTCCATCTGAAAGAAATCAACCCTAAGACCATGGAAAGTAAGAAAATCAATGGCTTGTATTTTGCCGGTGAATTGCTGGATATCAATGGTTATACAGGTGGTTTCAACATCACCGCTGCGTTTTGCACGGGTCATGTTTCTGGAAAAAACGCAGCAGAAACAGCTAGTTATTTCAATTATTGATCGACGACCCGGGTGTTCGCAGCAATATCCTGGCCTGTAGCTGCGAACACCTGGTTCTCCCCCTCTTTTTGCTTATTAGTTGGGTTTTTCTCAAAGTAGGCGTAGACTAAAGATAGCAAGATCGAGGGAGGTTTTTTTTATGAAACGAATTTCAAGAGGTAAATTTGAACGAATGCAAAAACTTTCAAATGAGGACGGTGTGATTGCCGCACTAGCGATCGACCAACGTGGTTCCATGAAAAAAATGATGAAGGCGGCAACTGGACCGGATGACTTTACGATGGAACACATTTATGAATTCAAACAGTTGGTTTCCCAAGAACTGACCAAATATGTCAGCAGTATTCTGTTAGATGAGGAATATGGCTTCTTAGGGATCGAAGCAAAGAATCCCAATGCTGGCTTGATCCTTTCCTATGAAAAAACAGGCTATGATGTCAACACGCCGGGTCGTTTGCCAGAGATTTTACCCAATGAATCGTTGCAGCGCTTGGTGAAAAAAGGTGCGGATGCTGCAAAAGTCTTGGTTTATTATAATCCAGATGAACCCCAAGAGATTTTAGATACCAAACATGCGTTTTTGGAGCGTTTAGGTACGGAGGCACAGGCGGCCGATATTCCCTTATTTGTGGAACCGATCGTCTATGATGATGAGATCACAGATGACAAATCACCTGCTTTTGCCAAGATCAAACCGAGCAAGGTCATCCGAACCATTCAGGAATTGACGAAAGATCACTACCATATCGATATTTTGAAAGTCGAAGTACCGGTTCAGTTCGACTTAGTGGAAGGCTTCCAAAAAGAAGGCTTAGAGGCCGTCTATACGCAAGAAGAAGCAGCCAATTACTTCAAAGAAGCCAGTGACGCCGCGACTCGGCCATTTATCTATTTGAGTGCGGGAGTTCCAGCGAATGTCTTTCGCGATGAATTGACCTTTGCTGGTCAACACGGTGCTAAATTCTCAGGAATCTTAGGTGGGCGAGCAACTTGGCGCGATAGTGTGGAAATCTATGGGAAGCAAGGCGCCAAAGCATTACTGGAATGGCTGGACACCCAAGGGAAAGAAAATGTTGAAGAATTAAACGCCATTCTAAAACAATATGCCACTCCATGGTTTGACTTTTATGGTGGTTTAGAAAATATTGAGGTTTTCGATATTGAAGTAATGGAATAAAATAGTACAAAATAATCCCCGTGAACGGCATTTCAAGATGGTTCACGGGGATTTTTTATTCGTGTTCAGGTGCCAACAAATCGGCAAAGATCGCCCTAGTCAATTGTTGCAACGCTTGTGGGGCAAGCCCCATCTGCAACCCGCGCTTTCCTGCAGAAACCACGATTTCTTCCAGTGTCTGCGCCCCACGATCAATATAAGTAGGAAAGAGCTTTTTCATCCCGATCGGCGAACAGCCGCCGCGAATATAGCCAGTCGTTTCTTCTAAATCTCTCAGATGCAGCATCTCTACTTTTTTGTTTCCACTGACTTTGGCTAACTTTTTCAGATCCACTTCTCTGTTTCCAGGAATCACAGCCACTAGCGGACCTGTTTTGTTGCCCAGTGCCACCAGCGTTTTGTAGATGGCTTGCGGGCGTGCTAGTTGCACAGCGACGGATTGCGCATCGAGATGGTCTTCCGACCACTCATAGGTGTATTCGTTATAAGCGATTTTCTGTTGTTCTACTTGACGGATCGCATTGGTTTTTTGTTTCTTCTTCGCCATTTTATCCCTCTTTTGTTTTGGTTTCTTTTAAGAGAAGGCCTTGGCTGGTCTTACTCATTGAGTGAAAATTCTTGTAAGTAGTTGGTCATTCGTTCGATCGGTATTTGTCCAGGTGCTGAAGCACCTTGCAACGAAGCAAAAGTAAAGACCGAACCAGTCAATGCCCCACTAATCCGGCTGATTTTCCCCAGCTCCCCCATCGACATGATCGCCAACGGCAGTTGGTTGAAGCCACGCGCTTTAGTAATGATCCCCATCAAACGTAAAACATCTTGGACTTGCTTGGGCATCATCGCTAACTTGCCAACATCGGCACCAAATTGATTCATTACGCCGATCTTTAAAATCAACACAGCATCTTCTGGCGTTTTCTCAAAATCATGATTGCTCAATATCAGCTTTACCTGTGCCTTTTTGATTTCTTGAATAAAGGCTCGACCTAAAAATTCAGCTTTCTCTAATTCGACATCGATCCAATCGATCAAGCCTGAATCAGCAGCAGCTAAACACAATTCTTTGTACTGGGTCAATGTGAACGCCCGCTCGCCCCCTTCTTCCAAGGTTCGAAAAGTGAAGAGCAGCTCTTTGTGCTTTAATGTCGTGCGAATATGTGATAACGCATCTAAGACCGCTTGCTGGTCTTCGACATGTTTGTAATGATCAACACGCCATTCGACGATCTGTGCCTCTGATTCCTCAGCAGCAATGGCTTGTTTCAAGATCTCTTCATTGGTTTTCCCAATCAATGGCACACAAATCAACGGTGTTTTCCCGTCTAACGTTACTGGTTTTGATCGGCTCATCTCCTTCACTCCTTTTTCATTTGATAAAAGAATACTTTCAGATAGTTCCCTTCGGAAAAATGCTTATCTACCGCAAAATCAGCTGGTAGACGATAACTTTGAATACATTCATAAGCAACGTGTGCTTTCTCTAAGGATGCTTCGATCATTTCTTGAAACTTCCTCGGTGAAAGATTGGCCGCATTCGTTGAGGCGATCAACAAGCCATCAGGCGCTAAAATCGCCAAACTATCAGTGACTAAGTCGCCATAATTTTTCGCAACCGAGAAGACCTTTTTCTTGTTGCGGGCAAAACTCGGCGGATCTAAAACGATCACATCAAAGCGCAAGTCTTTTTTGCTGGCATAATTGAAGTAATTGAAAACATCCATGACATGGATACGCTGGGTATCTGGATCAATGCCGTTGACTGCAAATTGTTCGCGGGTCTTTTCTAGACTGCGTTTTGCCAAATCGACGCTCGTTGTTTGAGCAGCGCCACCGACAGCAGCAGCGACAGAAAACGCCCCCGTATAACTGAACATATTTAAAACCGTCTTGCCAGCTGCCAAGCCATCAACAAGTTGCCCACGAACTTCTTTTTGATCCAAAAAGATGCCCGTCATTAGTCCTTCGTTCAAATACGTCGCATACGTGACGCCATTTTCCTTCACCAGTAAGGGTTCAGGTGCCGTTTTTCCATAGACCCATGCTGATTCAGGCAGCTCAGACGTAAAGCGGATTTTTTCATAAGCCCCTTTGATCTCGGGAAATATTTGACGAAAAGCCGCCACGATCGCTTTTTTATGTTGATAAAGGGTGGCATTGTACCAAGAAAAAACGACATACTCGCCATACAAATCTACGGTAAGTCCCCCCAATTGATCCCCCTCGCCATTAAACAGACGAAAGGCATCTGTCAGGTCATCTTGATAGTAAGCAATGCGTTTGCCTTTTGCTTTCGCAAAGCGTTGCGCAAAGAATGCTTGGTCGATCACTGTTTCTTCAAAGGATACGACCCATCCGATCCCTTTATTTTGTTCCCCAAGATAGCCGACACCTAAGAAATGGTTGGCCTGATCAATAAAGGTGACCCACTCCTTCGTCTCGATTGCTTGTTGAAGATCTTCTCGTTGGATCAACGGATTCTTTTTGCGAAGCTTCGCTGATCCTTGCTTCGTTAGTTTTATTTTCATGTTCATCTGCTCCATTCATTCTCCTTTTTAGTATAGCAAAAAGCGACAGTATTGTCTGTATCCTTGAAAGTAAAGAAATACTTAATTCCGCGTCATGACAAGGAATTCATTTGACACGTCTTTCACAGCCTAGTAAAATGTACTGTGATGTAAAATCGTAATTTACCGGTTATACTGGAAAAAGAGAGGACGATTCCTTTGAAAAAAAATAAAGTATCCACCTTTGTGAATACAAGAATGGGCTTTTTTTTCCTATTAGCCCTATTATTTTGGCTAAAAAATATCTTTGCCTATATGGTGGACTTCCACCTAGGTATTGAAAGCAGCATTCAGTACTTCATCTTATTCATCAATCCGATCGCAACGACTTTGTTGTTGCTGTCGATCGCATTGTACGTAAGAAGAACCAAAGCAGCTTATATCACGATGCTTGTGATCTATTTCTTGATGACTCTGCTGTTGTTCTCTAATGTTTCGTACTATCGAGAATTCACTGACTTTATCACCATCAACACGATGCTCGGTGTAGGAAAAGTAGCAAGTGGTCTAGGAGAAAGCGCAATTCGCTTGTTCCGTCCCTACGATGTGTTGTACTTCATTGACTTTATCGTGCTGATTGCAGCCTTTTCAATGAAAAAAATCAAAATGGACACTCGTCCTGTGCGGGCACGGATGGCTTTTGCGATCTCAACCTTAGCTGTCATGGTCTTTTCTGCCAATCTTTTCTTAGCAGAAGCGGATCGTCCTGAACTGCTTACTCGAACGTTTTCTCGTGACTATTTAGTGAAATACCTTGGGATCAACGCCTTTACGGTTTATGATGGGGTACAAACTTATCAAGCTTCGCAAGTACGTGCCGAAGCGAGTCCCAACGACATGAACGAAGTAGAGAGCTATGTTAAAGAACATTACGCAGAACCAAATGATGATCTGTTCGGTATCGCAAAAGGCAAGAATGTCATTTATATTCACTTAGAAAGTGTTCAGCAATTCTTGATCGATTATAAATTGAAAGATGAAGATGGCGTGGAACATGAAGTCATGCCGTTTATCAATAGTTTATACCATAGCGATAGTACCTTTAGTTTTGATAATTTCTTCCACCAAGTAAAAGCTGGGAAGACCAGTGATGCCGAAACATTATTCGAAAATTCCCTGTTTGGATTGAATCAAGGAGCGTTATTCACTCAACTGGGTGGGAAAAATACCTTTGAGGCAGCTCCAGATATTTTAGGTCAAACGCAAGGCTATACCAGTGCTGTTTTCCACGGAAATACCGGTACCTTCTGGAACCGAAATGAAACCTACAAACGGTTTGGCTATGATTATTTCTTCGACGCATCTTATTATGATGTCAATGATGAAAATTCATTCCAATACGGTCTACATGACAAACCGTTCTTTGAACAATCCGTACAATACTTAGAACGTCTGCAACAACCGTTCTATTCAAAATTCATTGCGGTTTCTAACCACTACCCATATTCTGAATTTACCAATGAAGAAGGCGGCTTCCCGCTAGCGAACACTTCTGATCAAACGATCAATGGCTATTTCGCAACCGCGAATTATTTGGATAAAGCCGTGGAAGAGTTCTTCAATTACTTGAAAGAAAGTGGCTTATACGAAAACTCAGTCATCGTTTTATATGGTGACCATTACGGAATTTCCAATTCTCGTAACCGTAACTTAGCAGAATTGCTTGGAAAAACAAGTTCTACATGGACAAACTTTGACAATGCCTCGTTACAACGTGTGCCTTATATGATTCATATTCCAGGACAATCAAACGGCGGCATCAATCATACGTATGGTGGCCAAGTCGATGCCTTGCCAACCCTATTGCACTTACTGGGTGTGGATACATCAAACTATATCCAATTAGGACAAGATTTATTCTCTGATCAAAACGAACAACTGGTTGCTTTCCGCGATGGCGACTTTGTGACACCAGACTACACCTACTACAGCAGTACATTGTATGACAATCGTACCGGCATGCCGATCAACGATCCATCCGATGAATTGCAAGCCAAAGTCGATGAATGGAAAGCCAAAGTCGACAAGCAACTTTCGGTTTCTGATCAGATCAATAATGGTGACCTTTTACGATTCTACGCGAAAAGCGGTCTAGAAGAAGTTGATCCTTCGACCTATAACTACAAAGACGCCCTTCAGCAAATGATGGACATTGAAAAGAATCTAGGCAGTGATTCAACTAGTGCCTTTTCTCAAAATGGCAATCAATCGACCGTCGATCTGTATCAAACAAAAACCTTCCAAGAATACCAGCAGATGACGGAACAAGATAGCGGCGAGTAAAGTAAGAACAACCAATAATCAATCCAGTAAGGCACCTGCCTTGCTGGATTTTTTTGCACTATTTGATAGGAAAAAGTCGAACTTTCTTGCCACTTTTTTAGCTTCGATATTTTACTACAAGAACTTCATACTTTATTCAAACTCCCCTTTTATACTATGTACTAGGATGAGGTGACTTAGATGAAAACTATACATTTTGCGATTGCCAGCATTTTTTATCATAAAAAAGCCATGGTGCTTTATACGCTTGTATCCTTCTTTGCCGTGATTGGCTTGATCGTGACGTTTGCCTTGATCTATTCGATGGATCAAGTGATCGCTCAAACAAGAGATCTCTTGGCGACAGAAGATCTGCAAACGAAAGTAGCCGAAGAGATCCAACCAGTCACGACAATCTATCATCAACTGTTCTATTTGATTTTTAGTGCCTTTACACTGGTCTTTATTTGCTTTCAAGTTTACTATCAATTATATAAACGCTCGGAATACACAGCTTGGTTAGCAAGTGGCGCCACCACCAGACAATGGGTAGCGATGCAGATCATTGAAATGCTCTTGCCGCTCTTAGCAGCCGCTGTGATCGCCTTTGTCTTATTGCTACTCTTCCAGCCTTATTTCCAGCGGGAATTACTCAGTGGGCATATCATTGCCCTTGATCGAGAGCGTGCTTCTGATAACTTTTGGGAGGCTGTACAAAGTCTTCCTGGACAAGAATTCGCCATTACGATTCCGCAGAATAGTCAAATTCTGGTCCAAAATGTCGATTTGAACAGCACCACTTGGCTTGCTATTTTATTTGAAAGCACACGCCACACACTTGTCGTCTTACTTGCCGCTGTTACCAGTTTTACTGGTTTGATTGCCAGCGGACATAGTCTGTATTGGAGGAAAAAACAATGGAAAAACCAACTCAGCTAACGAAACCAATTGGTTTCTATTATGTTTCGAAAGACAATGAAACAAAAACTTCTGAATTAAGTTTGCTGCTTTCACAAAAAAAAGCCATCTTGATTCGTGCTCAATGGCCTTCCGTTCCCTTTTTATCCGTCATGGACAATGTATCTCTTGCAAATAAAAAAGGGGGCGATTTAGAGGGTGTTCTGCCTTATGTTCAGCTTCCCTTATCGGCTTTGAAAAAAGAGCGGACAGAATTAGGCCCCTTTGAGGAGATCAAAATTCAGCTGCTCTTAGCGTTACTTTCAGAAAGAGAAACCCTTTTAATCGAAAATGTCTTGAGCACGTTAACAACAGAAGAGGTCCAAATCCTGCTACCTTTGTGCCAAGAAATCGCCGAACAATTTGCTGTTGCCATCTATTTGATCCATGAAGACGAATGCTTTGCCCATACGCCCTATACCACTTATCTATAGTTTACATAGCCCTCATACAAAAAGGCTTGCTTGCAAAAGCAAGTCTTTTTGTTTGGGCTGCTGCCAATGAACCGCAAAAAAATCGACCGGCTAAGCGAATTGCTGCCGGTCGATTCCTTATTCTTCATTTAAGTCGATATCTGGAAAAGAGATTTTAAAGGTCGTGCCTTTGCCAAGTTCACTTTCTACACTGATCTTTCCTTTGTGCAGGCGTACGAGCTGTTCAACGATTGATAAGCCTAGACCTGATTCGCCAAATTGACGGTTTTTACGGGACGGATCGACTTTGTAGTAACGATCCCAAATATTTTTGACTTGTTCTTCAGACATACCGATCCCCGTATCACTGATTTCGATAATCGTTTCTAAATAGCCTTTTTCTATTCGGACCCGAATTTCTCCATCTTCCGTAAACTGGATCGCATTTTGTAAAATATTGACCATGATCTGGACGAAACGATCATAATCCGCGTAGACATCGATTGGCTCGGTTGTTTCTAAAATCAGCACATCTTTGGCAATTTCTGCCTTGCTCTCCAGTTGCGTCAACAGATTTTTGATGGTTTGCGTCGCATCAAATTTTTTGATGACCATCGAGATTTGATTGGTCCTGATTTTTTCGTAGTCAAGGTTTTCGTTGACTAATCGAATCAAGCGATTGGTTTCATTTTTCATCAAGCGGATCGCATTGTCTTTTTGATTCTCAGGAATTGCGTTGTACTCTAAGCCCTCCAATAAGCCATTGATGGTCGTCAACGGGGTACGCATCTCATGAGAAGCATCCGCCATAAATTGCCGACGACGTTCTTCTTGCCGTTCAATTTCTTCTTGGGATTCTTTTAAGGATTTCGTCATTAAATTAAAATCTTCGGCTAATTCATCAAATTCATCCCGATTATGCACCGGCAAGAAAATATCAAAATTGCCATTAGTAATTTCTTTGGTTGCTCGTTTCATTCGATTGATCCGTCTTACTTGGAACGTAGCGAAAAGGTAACTGATCAATAATGAGACAACGATCGAGATCAAACAAACTTTAAACAAGTTTTGATTAAAAGCACTGACAAGATTCAAAATACTGCTTGCCGATTGCGAAACCACCATTACACCGTAAAAATCCGTGCGATTGACAGAAAAAGGTATCAACACATAGGAAGTCAGTTCTTTTTCCCCGTATAAATTTGTGGCGGAAGTCAGTTGTAGACGCGCCCCATTTTCTAAGGATTGCCAGTCTTTTTCAGAGATCGGAAAATCAACAGCATGAGCGGTATCTAGTGGATAAATAATGTCATCAGGACTTTTAAAGAAAGCAAAGGAGATATCTTGGTTGCTCAAAATATTCTCAGCCAAACGCAAGGAATACTGTAGATAGCCATCCCGGGTCATATTTTGCTGTAAATATTCTGAATCACTGATTTGCGAAATCGTCGCGACCGACGAAGCATACCCCATTAACTGCTCATAATTCCGTTCTTGTAACGTTTGGCGTGTCATTTGAGTAAACGCAATACCAATCGTCATCAAGATCACGAAGATCACCACGAAAAATGCAATCAGCTGTTGATACAGGTAGCGCATTAAGCAGCACCCGCATCATCAAATTTGTACCCAACGCCCCAGACGGTTTGAATGATCTGTGGCCCCACTTTTTCAATTTTTTGTCTTAGTTTTTTGATGTGTGCATCAACGGTCCGTTCATCGCCAAAGTATTGGTAATCCCAAACCAGTTCTAACAGCTGTTCTCTCGAAAACACTTGTCGCGGTTTTTTCGCTAACGTATAAAGCAAATCAAATTCTTTCGGCGTCAACCCATCGATGGGTTTGCCATTTAAATAGGCTTCCCTTGTTTTTGTGTTCATTTTGAAATGATCGGTGACGATATCAAAGGTGGCATCGGAAGCTTCAGGTGTTGTTTTTTCAACCAATTCACTGCGGCGGTGTAATGCCTTGATCCGTGCAATCAAGGTCAATGGACTAAAGGGTTTCGTCACATAGTCGTCCGCCCCCATCTCTAACCCGATGACTTGGTCGCTTTCTGAATCACGGGCCGTCAACATAATAATAGGAACTGTACTAGAGATTTTACGAATTTCGCGCGCCACCATCATGCCGTCCATGGAAGGAAGATTCAAGTCAAGGGTGATCATATCCCACTTGTCTGGTTCAGCAGCAAAGGCCTCTAGTCCTTCTTTGCCATCGTATTTAAATACTGCTTCCCATCCTTCATTCAAGAAAAACATTTGCATCATTTCAGAAACAGATTCATTGTCTTCAATCATTAATATATTCATTTTCTTCACCTCTATGTTCTTTATCAAATCGTTGCAGATTTTCTTCGATCAGGCCAAAGATCGGCACGATGAACCAAGGGATCACGATCATTTCAACTAGAAAAAAATTGGTCCATTCTTGCCATTTCAAGACAAACCCAATGAGCGCCATGATTCCGCCAAAAAGCAGAAAGAATCGGGCAGATAGTTTTTGGGCCTGTCGCCAATTGCGTTCATTTTGTTTTGCTAGATAGGAACGGTAGCCATAAATAAGGTTCATTTTTTTTGATGGAAAAAGAAAAAAAGTGAGACCAATCAAGAAAAAAATGCTGCCAATTACTAAAAAAATCATCGTTTCACTCCATTCTTCCTATAGTATACTCGAATTTCTTTCTTCTACCAACAACTTCACCGATTATTCATAAAGGTTTGCCTTTTTTTCAATCTTTGATAAGATTGTGAGTGGACTATGACTATAAACCTTAGGAGTAAGATACATGACCTATAAAGCATTAACTTTTTTTGATCTTGACGGTACACTTTTAGATGAACACTCGCAAATCACTTCGGAAATTGCTGAGGCGATGGCGAGGTTGCGAAAAAACCAAGTACTGCCGATCATTGCAACAGGCAGAACCGAACCTGAAGTTACCGCTATTCGTGAAGCAGCTGGTATTACCTCGAACATCGTCATGAACGGTGCTTTTATCCGCATTGATGGCAAAGAAGTTTTTTCCGATACCCTTGAGCCTGAGCTTTGCGCAAGGATGTACCAAGCCGTCAAAGACAATGGCGATGAGCTGTGTTATTACAATGAGAAAGGCTATTGGGCGACTGGTCACACCGAGGAAATGGTTGGTGCATATAACTACGTCCGTAGCCCTCTACCAGAAATCGATCCTCTGCATTATGAAACTGATCGGACCAATATGTTGTTAGTTTTAGGTGTCGGCAACGATGCTTATTATCATGAGCGTTTTCCCGAACTAACTTTTTATCGTAATACGCCCTTTTCAATCGATGTCGTAAAATCCGGGACTTCTAAAGGGACTGGCGTAAAAACCTTGGTAGAATTATTGGGTCTAGAAGATGTACCTACCTTTGGCTTTGGTGATGGCAGCAACGATTTCGCCCTTTTAGAAGCTTGTGACCACAAGATTGCAATGGGAAATGGGATTCAAGAGTTAAAAGAGCTGGCAGACTTCGTGACCTTGAAAAATACCGAAGGCGGGATCGTACACGCCCTGAAACATTTTGACTTAATCTGATTCTTTGCACACGCACGAAAATATGGTATACTAGTGAATGGTAGCGATACCCCTTTTATCAAGGGGATGTTACGGATTCGACAGGCATAGTTGAGCCTGAATTGCGCTTCGTAGGTTACGTCTACGTTAAAACGTTACAGTTAAATATAACTGCTAAAAACGAAAACTCTTACGCTTTAGCTGCCTAAAAACAGTTAGCGTAGATCCTCTCGGCATCGCCCATGTGCTCGAGTAAGGGTCCTATTCTAAGTGGGATACGTTTTATCTTTCCGTCTGTAAGATAAAAAAGAGATCATCAGACTAGCGATACAGACTGCCTGTCACTCGGCAAGCTGTAAAGCGAATCTACAAATGAGTTGACTATGAGCGTAGATTTTTAGGTAGCAATATGTTTGGACGCGGGTTCGACTCCCGCCATCTCCATAAGCTTAAATCGATTAGATTTTCGTAGTTTTTCCTAAGTGTTCAAAACCTTGTTTTAAAGGGGTTTTGAGCGCTTTTTTTGTATTTTTAGTTCCCCAATGTTTTTCGTAGTTTTTCTTGTTTGGTAGTCATTTGGTAGTCAAATGGTGGTCAAATTTTACCTTCGCATCGATGTGCTTTTCCTCGCTTTTCGTAAATCGTATATCTTAATCTAATGTTCGCTTTACAACGGGAACGTTCGTTCGTATAATTTCGGTAAGGAGTGATTGATATGCAAATACCATTAGCGCATCAAAGAACCTACGCACTAGAAAGATATTATTATGAGTTTATTGAACGGATGGGCCCAGCTCACCTACTATACGATCAATTTGTTAGGACCATGGATAACACTGGAAAACCATTTTTTACCGTTCCTTCAAGCTATTCAAAATATTCTGAGGTGCTAGCTTTTGTTTTTAAGAAGGACGGGGACAATTATCTCTTTGATCATGTCAGAACACAAGATAAGATACTTATGAAGTACGATCCTAATGAAAAATATAGACCTGGCGGGAACTGAAATGAATCTTATTACTCAATACGAGCAAGGGTTCCTATCTCTATCTGAGTTTATAAATGAATTTCCGAACTCGATTTCTGAATCTCAGGAAGCTTTATACGGCTCAAAATGTGTCGAGTTTTATGTCGCTGTCGCATTAGGCAAAACGGATTATCGCTATTATGTACAAGCTTATGGAGGCGATTGTTATGAAATCGATGAAAGGCTATGTATCGAAGATACGTGTATTGAAGATGAGCAAGACCCCTTTGGTGCGGTTCTCGCTTGATGGAGTGAATTGTTTGATTGCTGCGCATAGTTTAAGCTTCTTAGCCGATGTGGATGAGGGAATGCAGATTGTGGTTGCTGGTGAGTATAACCAGCGGAAACAGTTTGTTGTGAAAAAATATAGTGTTCTTGGCAAAACGAAGATTATGATTGAATTTGAAGCAATGAATGTTCGCTAAGCGTATTACTTTTCCTATTAAGTAAATTACTATATGATTATTATGATGACGGAACATAGTTCCACTTGCACGGCATATGAGAATATGCTGTGCTATTTTTTTACAAAACAAACAACCACTCCCGGGGAGGAGTGGCACAATTAGATGAAAAAGTTTTTAAAAGGTAAATTAATTATATTAGCTATTTCCAAATCGTTCAAACCATTTGCTCAAAAATAACCCACCCTCAAGGAGAGTGGGCCTGAAAAAAGATATAAAATGAAATAGCCCCGGTCAAGGCTATGATTTCATTCTACAAGAACATAGTTTTTATTTCAACAAAAAGTCCACCCTATTCTGCCTAGAGTGGACCAAAAGAAAAGTAAACATATGAAAAATTGGATTGGTTGGTATGATTCTACATTACATCCATTATTAATTAAATTCAACAAATTTATGACGATTTTCTAATCAATAATATCTATTACATTGAAACAATGCTAAAATAAAAAAATCGAAGAGTACTAGGCACACTTCCCCAAGCATTACCGCCTAATACTCCTCGTAGAGTATTGCACGCACCTACTAATCTATAGGATAAACTTAGTTAGCGCAAGTAAAACGAATATGATCTATGTAGAAGCCCGCCGAAGCGGGCTATGTATTTATAAAAACCAACCATCTCCATAGAGGAGTAACTTAATTAAATAAAAAATTTTTTTTAATGAATATTGTTTTTCAGATTTCACGCTGGTCAAAAAAAGCTGTATACTTCTCCAAAAGTTTAAAATCCTGCTCAAGATTTTTCCTAATTATTATCTGATCTCCCAAAAAAGACTTTCGAGATGTACGTGCTACCTTATGATAAACATCATTTTTGATTAAATAGTCCAATTCCTTATTAATTGTCTCGAGGTTGCTTTGATCAGACAATGACTGAAAGTATCGTATTGCATTGTACTCCAGGTGTTTTGCACTATTAATTACTTTTCTATAATGTAATTTATCAACTTTCATAGAATCACCTCTAATACAAATCTAACGTAAAATTAATCTTTTATCAAATTTTTAGTTTTGATAAAATAATAATTCCATAAATATGATAATAGTTATGACCAAATTATAAAATAATTTCGGAAGATAAGTAGATAAATTAGACGACTTTCTGAACAATAATATCTATTAAGTAAGAACAATGATAAAATAAATACGAAGAGTACTGGTCGCAGTCCAGAAAACTTCCCCAAGTTTCTGCCTAACGCTCTTTTTTGTGCATGTTGCACTATATAATAATATTTTAAAGTAAACTTTTTTCAAGTGATTGTTTGAGGGAGGAATTTAATATGACTAAAAAGCAAACTATAATATTTATCTCAAAAATGCTCTTGTATTATGTCTTAATTATTTTGTTTGTTTCTTTAATTTCTGGTAATTTTACTTTCTCGCACTTTCTATTCAACGATATATTAAGTCCAAAATCGTTCATTGTACTTTTTGGAATTTTTCTATTTTATAATGAAAAAAAGAAAAACTTTTAACGTAATTCAGGCAGAAGTTGATTCCCCTCTATAATTTATCTGAGTTTATGTACAAGCCCGCCGAAGCGGGCTATTCATTTTAAAAATACCACTCCCATTACGGAGTGGTATTTTTGTGATTGGGATATACTAAACGATTAACTTGAAACGTCATTTTTGAACATCAGTTTCATAGATCCATCCAGAAATACCCTCAAGCTTATACTTACGATAACTAGTACCTGTACCAACATTCACTGGTGCAATATCTATTGTATCGACTTTTTTCACACTTTTTGATTTCTGATCAGATGTCAATAGTGTTCCTTCTACTGTTCTCTGTGCTGCTGCTTTGAATTTGACAATTTCCCCATTAGAAATATAGGTAGTTGTTGGAGACCACTTCTCCAAATCACGTTCTAAGGTCCAGTGATTAATAATTGTAGGTGTTTGAACCTGTTTTACAAACACTAAGTTATGCTCACCATTTCGGCCGGTGTCGTCATACTTAACACCCGTTACTTTTCCAGCAAGTTTCTTGTCGTTATCACTAATTAAGTCACCATTAAAGTAATGAGTAGCATTGTTTTTGATATAAACAACGTCATCCACTTTGTACTTAAATGGAGGATTAGCGCCTTTTAATCGGTAAAAGTATACTGGCAATCCACTATAATCTCCCATCCAATTTGTAGCTGGCGTCGTTACGATTCCATTTTTCCCGCCTCCTAAGGTACAATGAATAATATTTGTACTATCCACAAAAACCCCAGTGTGTCCATCCGAACCGCCAGAGTTTCCCTTGTACCCTGCAACAAAAATGTCCCCCCGTTTCACTTCAGAACGAGTAATCGAAGTAAGCAATTTACCTTCTAGCGCAAAAAGTGAATCTGTATTTCCAATCCCTGTTCCAGAAGGTAAGAAACCTCCCGCAATCAATGAGAAATACACAGCCGAACTACAGTCATAACTATTTGGTCCTAAACGTGAATTCATTGAATAAGTTACTTTACCTTCTCGATCCTTAAACCATTTGATCATATTTTCAATACTAGCCATTTTTAATTTCCCCTCTCTTTTAACCATGCGTCCATGGTGAACGTACGTCCTTAAGTAAAGGATAAACCATGTTAGGTATTGAAAGAGGTCAAACCGATAACCAGCCTAATCTTTTTGCGATTTCATTAATAAATTCTGCATCTCTTCTCTTTATAGTAGATTCGCTTAGGAAAGTTTCCGCAGCTACAATCGCTATACATTTCTTAGAATGGCCGTTGTAATACTTCACATAAAATATATCTCTAACATCAAGTGTTGAATCTTCTAGAACACCATTGACCACTCTTAAAAATGATTTGTAAAACAAAATTTGATTCATTGTCCAACTTGGATTTTCTTCACCTAATGGGTACTCCATATAAGGATTTCTATCAGTTGCAATAATATCCGAGAACTCTCTAAACGTTTTTTCGATTTTTTTATATTGCCATAATATACTGCGAATGTGTGCCCTAGTTTCATTAGTCATGCTAACAACTCCTATCAATGGTTTACAATTATTTACGAAATTGTTTTAAGGTAATTTGTTGTTGTTCAATGCTTTCTGTAGTGCAGAAACCATGCTCGAAACAGGACTAATAACACCGTCTGGCATAGTACCCAATCGTTTTTGGAATGATTTGATAGTCGCTTGGCCCATTAGACCATCTTGTGTTACACCCAAATACTTTTGCAATGCCACAACAACATTTGATCCAATCAAAGAACTATCGAATTGAGCAGCATAAACGTTCTGATTAAATTTTTGCTTGTATTGGTGGCTTATAATGCCATCTTTGCCAGCAGTATCAAAGTATTCTTGCAAGCGTCTCGCCGTAGCATTGCCGAATTGCCCATCGATTGCTAATTGAATCATCTGTGGATTGTTTTCGGTAGGTTTAACATCACCGGATGCAACAATTCGATAAAAATGATGCGTTAACCGGGTACTCATGTATGAATCATGACTATCAGTATGGATTCCGTTCCAATAATACGAACAATGAATGAAACTCTTATTGCTTAGGAAAAGACCTGTATGCCCACCTGACCCATTAGACTGACCAGGAGTACCAGCAACGAAGATATCTCCTCGTTTCACTTCCGATCGGCTGATTTTTTTCAGTTTAGTACCTGACATTGCAAATAATGTTTCTGTGTTTCCCATCGATTCGCTAGGTAAGAACCCGCCAGCTATCATGGAAAAGAACACTGCAGAAGAACAGTCATAGCTTTTAGGACCTAAGCGACTTGTCATTGAGTAGGTTACTTTACCTTCACGATCAGTCATCCATTTAATCATTTGTTCAATATCCATTTTGATCATCCTTTCAATTTAAAAGAGTAGCTAACAGCTACTCCTTCTTGTCGGTAAACTCCTGTCCATCACCATAATCTGGTTTTTGTTCATCTTGATACTGGCTGCTAGCGATATTCAAGAACACACCAGCTAAAGTTGCAGCAGCCGTGATCGTTCCAACAATGATTTCTGTTGAGAATCCATATAAACCACCTAGAGTTACGATAAATGCCGTGACACCCGGCACGCCAACGGTTAAAACTTTTTTAGCTAAATCATACTGTTTATTCGTTAATTTCATGATAGTTCCTCCTAATGTTCATCTATTTCTTTTTGTTGCAAAATACCTTCATCACGTACATTCAAATTAGATACCTTAGCACGCAATGTGTCGCCAGTTCCATTTCCGCCTAGATTCTTATAGGCTTCAAATAGATAATCAAAGTTGTTCAACTCGCCAACAGTGATATACCCACGCTTGATATACTCATCCGCTTTATTCCATATTTGATTATGGAGTGAAGCCTTCTCAGCTTTGACGATTTTCTGGCTTCTGACCTCAGCCATCGCCTGATAATCCTCTACATTTTTAAGGCGTTTATCTTGTTCCGTATTTGCCGTTTCTAAGGCGGTGATTGTTTGTTCCCTAAGATCGTTCTCGGCCCTTTTGGCTTTAACTAGTTTAGTGACCCATGTACCAACTCGCCAAAGGGTAGCCAATAATCCACTACCAAATAGCGCTGCCCAGAAACTATTAATTTCTATAAATTCTTTCATTCTGATTTCCCCCAACTGAACATATGCCACCTACTTTCCTGAAATAAAAAGCAACCGACAGTTAAGCCGATTGCTCCTGCTACTACATATCCCATTACTTTGTTTCTTCTTGCTTTTTTGCGTTGGCGACAATTTCTGCGACATCTTCACGAATTGATGAAGGCACGCTCTCAATTGTTCGTTTGCCTTCAATGATGTGAGTCGCATATAACATTTCTAGTGCTGAATAGTTCATCATTTTTCCCTCCTTATCTGCTTAGTAACATATCAGACAAAGTTAACAAAGCTTCCTCTGTCATTTCCTGCCGTTGTTTCAATTCTTCATTTTCTTGTTTCAATAAATCCAACTCAGACGGTTTAATCTCGGTATTTTCATCAACAATTGATTGAATGAATGCATCCATTTTAAGTGGATCATCCCCAAATTCTTCATGGGCTATTACTTCAAATAAAGAACTCAAATCCTCTGACATTCGTCCATTGATTATACACTCTTCTATATATCTTTCTTTAAACTCATCTAACACGCTATCCCTCCTTATGAAGCCGAATAAACGCACGATAAATTCAGCCATGCACCTATTGGAACATCGATCATAGACGTTGTACCATATCGACTGATTGTAATCTGTCCATTTGATTTTATTTTAAGCAAGAACGTATTAATACCTGAGCCGTTCACCCTGAAGTTTATATCTTGCGTGGGATAAGCCCACTCTGGAACAAACCCCATAACTGTTTCATCAGCTAAATTTAAAGCAACCTTATTCTTGAACGCTCCACTGAGTGTAATAACTCTACCGACTGTTCTTTTAGCTGTGGGAATCCAAGCATTTGAATACGTTTCAAATTCTACTGTAGGACTTAGTAACGTTGGATTTATTGTTAGCAAATCCAAGTAACTTAGGTAAACATTCCCATAAGTTGATGCATATAATTCACTAGCCATGGTAATTCCATCTGGACCATATGATGCATTATTTGATAAAGAAGTATTTGACCTTGTGCCTGCCCTCGCAGTATATATTCCGGCGTTGCTTACGCTCCATGCCCATGCAGGTTCATTTTTAGCAATGTCATTCCATGCCGAAGATGCGAGAATAGTCGGATTAATTATCAACCGGCCATTCAAATTAATCGCCTTCAGCTTCCATTCGGATTCGTAGCTTCCTTCAAGGGTCGTTGTATAATCCATCTCATTACCATCAATTGTAGTTGTTCCCGAATTGATAAATTTAGAACCACTAATAGTTACACCAGATATATTTCCAGCTGTAATATTCCCCAAATTAGCAGTGATTGCAGACAATGTAGTAGCTACTATATTATCTGCTGTAAATATATATAGATTAAACTTGCTGCCATTCCATTGATAGGTAGCCCCGATAATATATCCACTTGCTCCTGTATTTTGCCAAAGCATACCAACATAGGGATTAGTTGGTACTGTCGATTGACTGATTATTCCAGTCGGATCGCCCTTTTCACCTTGTTTTGCTACAGTGTATGAAGTGTTTGTTGTATTATCTGTGAAAGTTAATACTGTCCTTGTCCATAAGAAGCTTCCCGCAGCTACTGTGGGAATTGATGTGGTCCACCCACTACTAGGTGCTGCTGTTCCGCTAGTTGAACTAGCAAAGTTGATAGTTGTACTTTTAATCCCATTACCGGTTGCTCCCGTTGCTCCTGTCGATCCAGTAGCACCCGTTTCCCCTTTTGCTCCCATCTTACCAACTGAATATGCAGTTGAATTTGTATTGTCAGAGTACGTAAGAACAATTTTTGTCCAAAGGTACTGGTTCTCAGAAATACTAGGTATTGAAATACTCCAAGTTCCTGTAGGCGGTGTTGTACCAGAAGTACCAGCTTGATAAGTAGTAGCGCTAGATACGATCCCTTTTCCATTTGTTCCGTTTGATCCTGCTGGACCTGTGGCTCCTTGCTTGTTCTTCACGACAATCATTATTTTTTGAATTGTCACAGCTTTGTACACCGCTTGGTATGTTGCCGTTCCAACATCGGCCGACAAAGCAGTAACTGTATAATGACCTGCTGAATTGATTGTGCTAGTCATCCCAGTTTCAGAAACCTTGGAATACGTCACACCAGATGAAACTTTAGTTTGTCCCTCGTAGATAATAAAATCTCCAAGAGCTTTCGTGAAGTCAGTTACTGTGCCAGATGCATTAGCAGGCACGATAATAGAATCATTTGAAAGATACCCACTGATGACTTCTTTTGCATCTTGTCCGTTTGCTCCGTCTTCTCCATCCTTACCATCTTGACCTGACTCACCTAAAATTCTTTGCCATGTGTATTTGCTGGGATCTTCGCTGTCCGTAGGTTCGTAATCGGTATAGGTTCCGACATACGTAGGGTAGGCGTTGGCAAAGTCGTCTGCTGGGCTAGGCGTGTAAATAGTCCGTTTATCACTTTTTTCGGCTTTCTCACTAGCCCAGCTTAGGGTTCTTGTAACTGCGTTGCTATTTTCATAACGCCCAACTGTGAACCTCAACGATGTAGTATCACTAGGTACAGTAACCATTACGCTACACCACCCAGAAGTTCCCGGATCTAATCGGTTACTTGTTTTATCTTCGTAGCTACCATTAGATGCCCCGGGTCGGTTAAGTCTTACATAAATATAAGCCCTTACGTCTGCTGGAGCTGTTATAAAAGCAGAATAGGTTATTGTATCTCCTGGCTTTACCAAACGATCAGCCCCTACAGCCATCAAAGCATTAGTAGCACCAGTTTTGTCTGGCCAGCCTGAATTTGTTGTAAAGGTCTGTGTATCCGAGGTAGTACCAATTAAAATATTCTCAATTGGATAGGAGCTAGTAAATCTATCCTTGCCATCAGCACTCCAAGCATAAGCCCAATGTGTATAAGGTGTTTTTCCATCGGCACCCGGTGTCCCAGGGATTCCTTGATTCCCTTGATCTCCTTTGTCACCTGTAGCACCATCTTTCACCTTAACAATACTCACTGTATCACTCAGATTGTCCAAAGTTGCGGTAATGGCGATCAGTGTCCAATCTTTATTGGTCCACTGTGCACTTGTTAAAGTTCTGGTGTTACCAGTTCCGCCGAGAGTGATTGCGGTTTGAGCAGTGTTACCAATATAAGGAATAGCAGTGAACGTTGCAGTTCCTGTGACGTTTTGAAGCTTTGCCGATATGTTTATCGTCTGTGTCGTCTTAGGCGTGTCATCGGCATTAAAAGCCATGTTTTCAGCTGAAGCAGTTAGATAAAGCAGTTTGGCATCGGCTCCGTTCGCTCCCATCTTTCCTACAGAATAAGCTTCAGTCTTCGATTCATCTGTATAAACCAGTGTCGTTTTAGTCCAAAGATACTGATTTGCTGATACGATCGGAATCGTTTCTTGCCACCCACTTGTAGGCGGCGTGTTTCCGCTTGTTCCTACCGCATAGCTGATCGATTTATCTTTGATGCCTAATCCAGATTCGCCTTCAGCCCCCATCAGAGTTGGAGTTTGTGTTTCGGATGTTGTGTTATCGGTATACGTTGTGACAACCCTTGTCCAAAGATACTGACCAGCTGGTACATTAGGTCTAGTTGCTGACCATGTAGTTGGTGGGATAGTTCCACTCGTTGATTGTGCATACGTTGCAACCGGTGTGCCAAGTATCCCTCGACCATCATCACCGTTTGTAACTTTGACTAAACTAATTTCATCTTTTACGACAGGCATTTTCCCACCTCCTAATATGTGATAACCTTATCTGATCCTTTGCCAAATCGAATTAAGTTAAATTTGCGCTGCTTAGGATTTAGTACAATTACATCCCACAAATCTTCTTCCAAAACTCCAAGAGGTCTATCTGCTTGGTCTTTCTTAGGGCGACTAACAGAGCAGCCGATAGAATAATTCACGATTCCATTGTCACCTTTCGTTATACGATCGGTATGCGTATGGCCATGCGCTAAAAAAGCAAGCGTTCCTTTGCGACCTTGAAAGTCACAAGAAATACTTGCTTTAAAATCTGTATTTGCACTATAGCTTCGGCTAAACGTCCCGCCGGTGACAAAACCATTGATAATCCCCTCAACCATTTCGTAGTTGTAAGGGTAATAATTCAACGATGTAGAATATCTTTTTCCAAACGGATAGTGCTGATAGATGGATACCGTCATGTCGTCAGGTGTATTCTTCAAGGTTTGGTAAAACCAACTGATCTGTTCTTGTCGATAACCAGCAACGTTTATACCGACATATTTTAAGTAGCCATCCGTATCTAAACCATCTGGTATATCCTGTGGGTTTAATATGATTACTCTATGCTTTTTGTCCGGAACATGGTAGTAGTAATAGCCCATTTTATCAATTGGATTTTCGACAATATTAAATATCGTACTTGGTCTTGTGGCTATTTCGTACATCTCTGTATTGGAAAGCATTTGGCGTCCTTTTCCATGCAAATATTCAAGAGGCTCTTTGGGTTCGTAGTTTTTCACTACTTTAGTGATTGAATTCGTTCGACTATCTCCCCATGAATTATTACAGTGGTTTCCCCAAGTAACGAAGTACGGTGCATTTGATAAACCTAATGTACCTACAGCTTCACGGAAGTTCGCCATAGCGATATTCTTATTTGCTGTTGATCCATCGTGAGTATCACCGTTTAGTACCACATAATCGACATCTACAAAATTTGTTAGTTCAGCAACATTCTTGATATGACTATTGCTGCGACCATAATTTTCTAAATCATCACGTCCAATAGAATCCGTTGCATAATGAGTATCAGAGATATGAATACTAGTGATGGTATCTTTCGTTTGCAAACGAAGTACTTTTCTAGCTGCATCTCTTAGACCGTTCAGAAAATAAATAGCCTGAACAAAATGGTTATCAAATACAGTGAGCGTGCATTTTATGCTTGAAACTTCTGTGAATTCAGTCCCTGATACTTGCACAGTTGGGCCCGCATTTTTATATAATGTTTCCCATGCTGTGTCGTGATTGCCATCTTTATCTACCTTAAACCACAGGATATCCTCGGCTGAAACACTAGAAGTGATATCGACACCGTCTTTATATATCGTTGCAGTGATATTCGTTGTTTTTTCTTCACCATCAACAAAGCTAACACCATTGTCAGAGGATAACTTAACTAAGTACATACTATCTGGTTTATTCATTTGTTGCTGCCTAGCTAACAAATCACTGCTGATCAAGCTTTCTAGAAGTTGATAATTTCCGACAACAGCTTTATTCTCAGATGGATTACTTCGATGAATTTCTTTTGAAAGAACTCTGGCTTTTAGACGTAGCGCCGGGTTGTAATCCTCGTCTACAAATGTTAACCAGTCACCTATCTCAAAATCACCGTCATTGAACAGCATATCGACTTCAGCTGCGAACGTTGGTTGGCACCGTTCTTCTAAAATAGAGACAGCTTCGTTGTAGTTATCTATTTGAGCAGTGCTAGAACTTGCAAACTTGCCGGTGATAAACCCACTAAACCGTTCATTAAAAGTATTTCCACGACCGTAGAGAGCATTTGATTCACGATCATAGACAATGGATTGACCAACCATAGTAAAGAAACGACCATCACCGATCGATATATCATCAAATCCATGGTTCGTATCCTCCAAGGCGGTGATCACGTTGTCAATATCTACAGATTTTTGCAGTGATATAACATCAACGCCAGAATATAAAACTTTGTCCGATTTATCAGCCCCTATTTTATAATAGATGTTTACGAGTTTACGTTTTACTTTTGTATTTTGAAAATCTACTGTGAATTTCATTTCACATCCGAAAGCTTCGCAGACCCTTTGCAGCCTTGCTAGTGGTGTTTCATCACTACTAGTATCAACTAATCGCTTAATATCTCTGCTAATTTCGTTCACACCGATTTCCCATCCAGTATCGTATAACTCTCTCTCAACATAGTATTCGATGTATTGCTCATTGTTACTATCAAAAACAGTCGCTGATCCATTTCTTAGTTCGGTACCAATATCTACACAAGATAGAGGTCGAGTAGTTTCATCCTCTGTTTCAAGTGCTCTGACGAACAAGCAAATATCTTCCCCTTGATCATTTTGAAAAACAACATTGACACCTTCTTTTATCAAAGAAGTTTCAAAGGGTACATTGGGATCATAGTCATTTATCCTTGGTCCAGTTTGCTTGAGTATATCCATAGTCAACGTGTTCAATAGCGTACCGTTAGTCAGTTCTACAGTATGGATGTCATCTGCAACCACAATGCCGTCTGAAGCTTCAGTATCTATCAAAGTCAAAGGGGTAAATTGTTTATCTAAAAAGTGATAAATCATAAGTAACGCTCCCTTATTTCAAGATTCCCAGTAAATGTGCCATCTGAAACTGCAACTATTTCTGTATTTCCTTTTGGTGCAGTCAACACCTGACTGCTTCCGATCACACGGTAACTATCATCTCGAATACCATTGATATACACTCGGTTAGTTTCACCTTCAACGAAAAGGTTGTCTCCACTGTAGAAAGTTTTAGGTATTAGTGATTCTGTTTCAGTATTATATTGTGTAATCCTTGTATGAGTAAGCTTAATACTCATCTCTCGATCGCTTTTCCATTTAGCTGCAAACATATTTATCAAACTAACCGGCAGCATTGCCACGGCATTGTTATACCAGTTTTTTGTTGGAGAACTCCAAGATTCTTTCCATGTAGTTGTATTCAACCTAACAAGACGAAATGTAAATTGATTAGCAACCTTTTTCATAATTATCGCTCCAAAGAACCCGCCGCTTGTCGTTAAGACACTAGCAGGTAGATACCCTTGAAAAGCACGATAATCCCCTACAAAAAATGAATAACTAACTCTATCCTGTTTACTTTCGGTATCTTTCATCTCAAAACCTATCACAAAATTGTTATCCGCATCAGAATAATTAATTTCAAGCAGGCCTTGACATGTTGGACGCTGCGCCGATGTTCCAGTTGGTTTAAACTCAAACCGATGGTACACTTCAAAATCGGTCATCGACTCGGTAAGTAACCTCGTTAATGTTGGCCCATGCCAGTATCCCGGTTTAGTTTCATCAATTGATCCATAACTTGATGGAGTGACATCTTCAGAATTCCATTGCCAAGCGCCAAGAATTTTTGACGTGTTATCTCCGTTGTCATAGTTATGTCGAATACGACCTACATTTGAAGACCACAAGCTTCTAGAAGGCGAACCCATATTATCATTCATAATCTTATCAGAAGCCACAGCATTGTCTTCATCCTCGGAAAATGATGTTCCTAACTGTACGATTCTATCGGACGAAACAAAACCGATAGAATTTGCATCACTTGTAAAAGTAACATTGATATCTATCGGCGTTTTATATGTTCCTGTATTGTTTACTTCTGCTAGCACACCTTCACTTGTTGAAATTATCTGAAATGGTTTTGGTACCATAGCATGCGCTAATCCATCTTCACATAAAAACTTCAACTCTCCGAAAGCCTCTCCTTTGCTATCAAGTGATCGTTTCCAGCTTGATTCTCCTGTTAATTCAACTAACCAGTATCTATCCGGTTCATCTGAGAACCAAAGTCGCTGCCGTTCTTCAGCGAATAACACATTTGCTAAATCATCCTTTGTCTGTCTAAAGTTTCCGCTCAAGGCGTACAATGGCAAAGTGATTATTCTATGTGCAAATCTTTTATTGGTTGCACGAGATCCATTTGCTCGTGCCATCGGAACCAGATCATGTTGCACTTCAGGAAAGAGACCACGATCTGGCTCATCGGTTAAATCAAAGTAATCTGACAAACTGACATCATTTAATTTAATCTCTAAATCGCTAATCATATCGTTCTCCTTCCTGCTTTGATATCATTTAGTTTTTGTTGATTTGTTTGTCTAGTTTCAATTGATTTCATTACGTTTCGTCCATCAAGAATTAGCTGCATATTTCTCAAATCTTCACCGAAGTTTGACATGATATTTATCAGCATCTCAAATTGTTTCGAGTAATCCTGTGTACGGAAATTAATTGAACTTGATTCGGTTGAAGGAGTTAGGTTCCTTAGATTTCTAACTAGAGAAGAATCTTCCGGAATACCCACGCCGTCAGCAAACTTTGGAATACCCAAGCGCCGCATGATCGATTTAGTGAGACTAGCTCGAGCAACTTTCGTTCCTGCAGGAGCATTGGGAATATACACATTTCGACCTTGAGGTATAAATGGTGCTTGACCAGGAAACTGAACCAACTCTTTGTATAATGGTCCAGATTGATCATTTACGATCATATCTCCGCCCGGGTGGTAATTTGTCCCTTTGGCATTTGGAATCGCCGTCTGTCCGGTTCTTCTCCCACGATATTCAACATCGATAACAACATTTTTGCTATATACTTGAGCAATTTCACTTTTTGCTCTTAGTACTTCAGAATAATCTGCTGTTGCATGTAAATGTTTCGCACCAACGCCAGTAGCATTGTAATCATTGATTTTGCTCTTAGAGTTTGCCAATATGCTATTTACATTTGTATTGTCTCCCAATAATCTTTTCAGTTCTGGAGAAACACTATTATATGTTTCCAGCATTTTCTTAGATTGACTAACCGTTAAGGTAGCTGGATCTTCTGCTATCAATCTTTTAACTTCTGGATCAAGTGCGTTATACTCGTTCAATGAAGTTTTCGAAAAGCTTAATGCGTTTAAGAGATCATAATTTTCAGCATTCAAATTTTTAATCTGGGGTTGAAATTGCTCCCACATTCCCAAATTAAGCATTGTTTCTGCCATGACTTCAGGAGTATTAGAGTAAAGGAATGCTTTTTTCTCATCAAATGACATCTCTGCCCATTTTCCCGAGTCTTCTAATGCTTTGTACATTGTTATCGAAAATTCGTCCTGTAGTATGGCTTTTTTATCGGACCAAGCCATACCGTCCCACCAACCATTAGCAATTGCAGCTTCACCGATAACGTCTTTTGCATTACTATCTAAGTCGGCATCATGGACTACTAACTTCAAATTATTCCACGTTATAGAATCTTTAGTAGCTTCTGTAACGACCTCTGCAACATTGGATTTAACTTCTCCAGTCTTTTCATCAAAAACTAAATCATTCCAAGTTTGAGCTGCTTTCTTTCCAGCCTTACTTGATTCTGATGCAGTCCAAGAGATTTTTTCCGCATTCTTTTCTGCATTTGATGCCAATTCTCTTGATAAGTCAGAAGCGCTCTTTAGGATTTTTTCGTTTTCTGCAATTGCACTATCAGCATAATCACCCATACTTGAAATTAGTTGACCGTTTGCAAGAGAGACCTCATTTTTTAATTCAGGATATTTTTTAAGAATCGTTTCCATTTGAGAATCAAAACCTTTTACAGTCGTTGAATTTATCTCATCCCAAGCCGCCAGAAATTTCTTAGCGAACTCACCATCTAAGTTGTATCCCAAATCTTGTAGGTACTTTTCTTTTTCTTGTCTACTTAAAGTTGCATTTTGCTGGGCTATCTGCCTTTGCTTACCTAAAGATTGCAACCACAATTTCGCTTCTTCCTCTGTTGCATTTGCTACATCTGCGTTCATGACTGCAAGTATTTTTTTCTTCTCGTTTGCAGAAACATCTAAAGTTTCAACATATGCTTGAGTTGTATTTTTCGCCAGATCTTGAATAATTTTTGCTTCAGATACACTAATCTCTCGATTGCTATTACTAGCTGCTTTCTTTATCTCTGTGATTCTTGCGGTATTCTCTTGAACTGTTTGTAATGCAGATTCCGCCTTAACTTTTTCGTCTTCTACCATTTCACTGACAGAAGAATTAACAGATTCAGGAAGTTCTTTTATTAATTTATCCAAGCCCTCGACTTTCTTCACAAGGCTGTCTTCAATGGTCTGACCTATTTTCTCAAAATTTGAGATCATAGAGTCAGAGTTAGTGGCAAATCCATCTGCCATTAAACCGAATTGCCCTGATGCTTTTTGCGTATTATCCTGCACTTTTGTTAAGGTGCCATCAACTGCTTCTCCAACATCAGTTCCCCATCGTTGAACACGTTGACTAGAATTCCAAGCTTCTTCACCGAATAATTTCCATGCACCATACCCGACTGCAAGCGCACCACCAACGCCAACGATACCAAGAATAAGCGGACCTAATGGACCGAGCGCAGCCGACATGGCTCCTATGCCTCCAGATCCTGCCGCCCCACTGGCTGCAGCTCCAAATTGTGTCATGGTGCCTGACCCACCTGCTAAAGTTTTTAGAAAGTCATTGGCGGAAATATCTCCATCAATAAATGATTTTTTAACCTCATCGATAGCTTTTTTCTTGGCCATGTTTGCACTTAGATCAATAAAGGATTTTCCTAACCCTCCAATTGTGCCGCTTAATTTTCCGGTAATTGATAACAAAGGGCCAGCGGCCGCAGTAGCAGCTATCAATTTTACGATCATCTGTTGGGTTTTAGGATCTGCATTGCTAAACGCCTCAGCTAGATTACCGATTTGTTTGATTAGAGGTTTGCTCGATTCTAATCCATCTCTTAATGCATCAACAAAAGGACCTCCCAAATCAATAGCAGCATTCACTGCCTCATTTCTAAGCATTTTTAGTTTGGATTCCGTTGTTTCGTAACGCTTGCCAGCTTCTTCAGCAAGTGCAGTATTTTCTCCGAATGCTTTGTTACCCATTTCTACCGCCCCAGCAAATACTCCGCTGGCATTAGCTGCACGCAGCAAACTGTCTCTTAACCGAACTTCAGTTATACCCATGTCATCCAACACACTAATTGCAGACGAACCTTGTTCTTCGGCTTTCCCTAATCCTTCGACAAATTTCATAATTGCTTCAGATGGATTAGATTTGAACATTTCAGCAAATTTGTCACCAGTCATTCCGGCAACATCAGCAAACTGTTCCAGGCTAGTTTTCGAATTGTCAGCTTCTTTATACATCTTTTTAAGTTCTGCAGATGTAAATCCCATTTCTTTGGAAACACCAGTTAGTTCTTTGCCACCATTTCGCACCGCTGTTACTAATCTTTCCCAAGAAACACCTTGATCCTCGGCATGTGCTTTCAACTCGTCAAATGAGCCCGCTCCTTTTTCAACAGCTAATTGCATATTAACCATCACTTTAGAGAAGGCAGACCCACCAGCTTCCGCTTCAATACCAACAGAACTTAATGCTGCTGCAAATCCCAAAATGTCGCCTTCGGACATACCAATTTGAGCACCTGCACCTGCTAACCGTAATGCCATCGCCGATATTTCAGATTCTGTTGTTGCAAAGTTATTACCTAGATCTACTAATGCAGAGCCAAGGTTACTAAATTTGTCTTGTGACATTTGAGTAATATTAGCAAAACGAGCCAACTCAGTAGCAGCGGTTTCAGCGCTCATGTTTGTTGACTCGCCCAAATCAATCATTACCTTGGTAAATGCAGAAACATTTTCTGTTTGAATTCCCAATTGCCCTGCAGCTTCAGCAACGGCTGCAATCTCACTATGAGTTGAAGGTAATTCATTCGCTAGATTTCTCAAACTAGCTTCAAGATCATCATAGGAATAAACAACGTTGCCATTGCTATCCACCACTTCATCAGATGTTTTCTTTACACCAGCGAAAGCTGATTCCCAACTAATAGCAGCAGCGGTCACGGCAGTCACACCAGCCGCAATGGGTAGTGTTAACCCTTTAGTCAAACTAGACCCTATTTCACCTAATCTTTTTCCATTGGTTACTAAAACATCGCTTGCTTTATTGATTGAACCAGTTAAACCTTCGTTTCTGACTTGATAATCTGCAATCGCTCCTGCGGTATTTTGTAACTGTAGTTTATAGTTTGCCAGTTTACCGTTAGCATCTTGTAATTGGTTGGCTAGCCGCTTAGTGGAGTCTGTAGCTTTACCGTCAACAAATGAACCATCATAAGCTTTCTTGAGGGCGGACACTTGGTTTTCTTGTGCTTTGATAATCTGTGTTAAACTATCGTATCGAGTACCTAATTTGCCAAGTTTGTTTCCTGCCAAATCAGCAACTTTCATATTTGCTTGCATTTCTTTCGCTAGGTATTGTACTTGTTTTTTAGAATTAGCAACGCCTTTCCCAAAATCAGCATCATCCAACCCTAGCTTTATGACCATATTTCCTAATGGAGTTGCACCAGCCAAATCATCCGCCCCCTTTCACTAAATCAGCCAATGGCTTAATTTCTTTTTGTTTCCTATTCTGCTTTCCTTTTGGCGTTTGTTTAAACATAATTTCATAAAGGTACAGCGTATCTGTATTCAGAACGTCATTGATCGTCCAATTGGGATAAATATTCAATATAGATCTCACAACATCTAGCTGTAACTCATGATGATCGGACGAACTTATTTTCCGTCCTTTTTTCCTTTTGGGTCTTTCTTATCTGTTGAATCCGGTTCATCCACTGCCTTCTCGTAACCTAAGACTCGATACATAATAATTTCCATGATCAAATCTTTGTCCCATGTATCAATCCCATCTAAAAGGACAGTTCCTGTTAAATCTTTATCATCAAACAAGCCTGCTACAAACTCAGCACGGAATTCAGTAAGCGCTCTGGCTGAAGGAGCAATATCATTGCCATCGTCATCTTTCTTAAAAAGTTTTGCTTCGCCATCCGTGTAATCCAAAGCTTTTGAATAAGGCACGTGACTTTGAGTGAAGGTCTTTCTTGTTCCATTGATCATTAAATCTAATCTGATTTCTTTTCCAATTTCTGACATGTATAATTCCTCCTATTAATCAAAAATAAAAAGGCTAGTCCGAAGACTAACCTTTCCCATCATTATTTACCACCGCCACTTGGAGGAGTATCATCACCAAGAACGGCTGTTTTCATTTTCGTAACTGCTTCTGTTCCGAAAGCACGCAAAACTTTCACTGTCTTTTCATCCGTGTCGATTTTGACTTTTCGAGAGATTGCGTTGTAAACATACTCGCCAGCTTCTGGTGTAAAATCTTCATCGTTTTTAGTGGCCAATGAAAAACCATCACGATTAAACGAACCGGCTACCATAGCAAAAGCTACTGGTTCGCCATATAAATCCTCCGCTTCGGCTACAGCAGCCATATATGGAGGCTCTGTTTCGTCACCAAAACCGTCGATACCTTCAGCCATTTTGATCAATCCTAAGATTTCTTGCTCAACTTCTACAGGTACATCTAGCAGACCGAAATTTGCGGCTACTGACCCAGTTCCTTTTCTAGCCAAGTAATATTCAACGTTACCAGCGAATACTTTCACCGCTTCTTTGGATAATCCAGTTAAGTCGAAGGCAGTAGGTCCACCTTCTTTTTGTTTACCTTCTAAAATGTGAATTTTCGCTGTTGTATCTGGTTCCAATGCTGTGGTAAGTTTTCGAACCGATAATTTATCAAAGCCATAAGTTTCCATTTATAAATTCCTCCTAATAAAAATAGACACCGATTAATAATCAGTGTCATGAATTTGTGTGTGTTTTCGATACCGCCTTGCATCAACAAAGCGTTTTGTTTCAGGGAAATATTCGTCAAGCCCACCGTTTAGCTGAGCGTATCCAAAATCCCACATCGCAGCTTTCACTGCTTTAGCAATTTCTTTCGTCAAAATCCTTGATTGAGTTTCAACGTTAATTTGATAACTGAACGTTTGCGACATCTCTTTGTTGGCAGCATAGTAAGCACTCGTTGGCGGTCCAAGTGGTGTATCGATGATAATAAAAGGTTTGGTCGAATCGAAGCTTTCAGGTACTTCATAGAATTTGATGTTCTTTGTAGTCACCTCTTTTGCAATCGTAGGATCAGCAGATAAAACATTGTAGACTTCCATCATCATATCTTTCATCGTGCTAACTCCTCCAATTCTGACCGCATCTCTTCAAATGCAGATCCTTCTGTTTTGTCAATAACCCCTTGTAATTTTCCCATCCCTCTAGGGCTAATGTACTTACCAAACCGAGTATAGCCAAATTCATTCAAATGCACTAAGCGCCATCTCGAACCTTGCCCCCAACCAACTTCGATCGTTTTAGGCGGTCCTTTTTTTACTCCGGAAACAATTACTGTGTCATGCGTTTCACCTGTATCCATGTAACTGGATACCGCCTCTTGCACATCTTGTTGCAGTTTTTGCCCATAGTTCTTAAGCGACTTATTTACGATTCGGTTGGTTCTTGACGGACCAAGCTTGGCTTCGAGATTCTTTAGTATCTCGTCCACGCCTTTAACTGAAACGCTCATGAGGTCACCCCCAAGATGATTTTAAGAAAATCGTTATTCTCAACATCTGGCGCAAAATCTACAATATCCCACACATCATCTTTGTAACGAAAATCATCCAAGACCACTTTATGAGCATTGTTTGGTAAGTAGTCAGTAAATGGATCTCGAATCTTGATAGTGACAGCTTTCTTTGTTCCTTTTCCGCTAAGGATATCTCTATCCTTAGAAGAAGGATTGTAAACTAAGCAAGTGCAGTAATACAATTTCTTGTTTTCTTGTTCACCCGGTTCAGGTCCATCGTTTGGTTTTACTTCAAAAAAAGTAACCGGCGTATTCAAATCACCGGCTACAATTTCAGGTCTTTCATATTTTGTTTTAATCGGCAACTTGATCACCTACTAAATCTATCGAAGCATCCATAATCATCATCCGAAAGTTATCATAAAAGTATTCGAGCGCCTCGTTTCTTAAATAACGTGTACGCTCATAGACCAACTCTTTGCCCTTTTCATACTTTGTAGGATCGAAATCTCCAATGATCGATTTGATATCGACAAACCCACTTTCCAGTTGTTTTCCGATACTTTTATCTTCGGATGAATGAAAAATACGAAAGCGATCTTTGAATTCATCAATAAACACTTGATCGTTCATTCGTCATCCCTCCAATAGATTAATTAAATCTTGCTTCTTAGCGTTGCTTGCATAATCAATTGCACGCTCGTCTAACAACGCTTTTAGTTCTGGAACCGTAAGGCTATAATAGTCTACAGTCGCCATACGAGCGTTAGGCGTTGTTACTCCCCCGATCCACCGTCAACAGTTGCTTCAGTAAAATCAAGATCATATACTTGTGCAGCATCGTTATTCGTTGGATATCCATTTCCTAACATATCTACAGCATAAAGAGTAGCCCGTTTCATAGCAAATGTTTCTTTGTATACGTAGACTCTTTCCGCTCTAGATTGTGTGGCATCATATTCTTTTCCAACATATGAAATTAACTTACCTTCGGGTACATCGACAGATTCGATAATATGATCCAAACTGATAAATGGCATCGTTGTTCCATACACATTATTCAAGTTTGCTAAAGTGACACGGACAATAATATCCCAGTAGTTAACCGGATTAACAATCAAATATACATTTCCTGCTACAGAACGATATTTAGTTTCGCCATCATCATCAGCATCAATTTTATAGGTGTATTTAGATAGAACTTTCATTACTTCACCTAACTCACTGACGATCTTATCTTTAGCAAAGGTCAAAGTTCCAGCGCTTGCTTTGTCAGGGTAAACACCGCCTGTTACGGCACCATCTAAATCTTTTGTTAAACCGATCGGTTCGTTGTTACCTGTTCCCACAATGACTTTTTTCGCCCAAACGTCACGAACAGCTTCGCTTAAAGAAAGGTTGATAAAGCGATCGATCCACCGAGGTCCTAAGTCTAGCGTATCATTCGAAATCAGGAAGAATGCAGTCAATGCAAGTTGGACAAACTCGGTTGCGCCAAACTCAGCGTCTAATTGACCTTCAAGGTCTTTATGCAATGGACCGAAAACTGCAACACCTTTACGACGAGCGCGAATAACTTTAACTCGTCCAACGGTTGGCGTAAAGTTGATAATATTTAGGATTGGATGATCATTTTGTAAGTTCTCAAATACACGTTCTAGAATTGTTTCTGGCCAAACTAATTCTTGATCAAACCCACCAGTTTTAACTGCTTCATTGTAAAATTTCGTTTCTTCGGCAGTCAGAGTAGGAATTCCACGAGCTTCTAAAACACGGTTGTCAGTTACGTTCTTCAATTCTTCGTACTCAGCACGTACTTGTGCACCTGCATCTTCTGCAATGGCAGTGACATAAGCTTCTAAAGCATCATTTACTTGTTCAGGTGTTGCGTCTTCTTTTGCAGAGATAGCGTTAAAGATTTTCTTCGCATCTGTAGTTTTGTCTGTAATTTTTAACATAATTTATTCTCCTTTTCGCAATCGTGCGATTAATGATTTTGGTTTTAGTTCTTGTTCCACTTGATTTGTTACAGGTTGGCTTAAATTAGCCATCGCAACAGCGACAGCATTTTGAATCATAGATGCAATATCTTGTAATTCTTCTTCCAGTTCGGCACGTTTCACAGAATTAGCAAATCCGAATTCGACTGCTTCGTCTGCCGTGAACCATTTTTCTTCATTCATCCATTCACGCAACTGATCAGCTGATTGACCGGTCTTGTCTGAATAAATAGCTAAAATTGAATCATCAATTGTTTCTAAAGCGTTCAGCGTTTTTTGAATATCCTGTTTATTACCCCAAGCAAAGGTAGAAGCTTCGTGAATCATCAATGAAGTGCCAACATTCATGATCACTTCGTCAGCGCCAGCAATGATAAAAGTTGCGGCACTGGCTGCCAAACCAGTTACTTCGACAGTGACATTTGATGGGTGATCTTTTAGGTAGTTGTAAATTTCAATCCCTTCAAACACATCGCCGCCAGGACTATTCAGTTTGATCACAATATCATCTGTGACTGTATCCAGTGATTCTCGGATATCTTTCGCATTAATTACATCATCGTCACGCCAATATTTCTTTTGGACATTGCCACTCAAGGTGAGAATGTGCTTACCATTTTGGATCTCGTTGGTAAATTGAAACGGTACTTTTTTAATTTCCGGCATTTTCTTTCTCACCTCCCTTCACTTTTTCATAGTTTTTAGTCATAATCAGTTGTTGCCCTTCACCATTTGGCAATGGATCATAGTCTGTCACTTCACGCACTTCATCACGCAAGAACGTTCCGGAAGAAACGATCTTATCGATCTGAGTAGCGCTTTCCAGAATGCTGACAGGCAATACTTTAGAAACTTTGATACGTTCGCCGTTCTTATATTCTTTTTTAGTAATGATTTTCGCCATTAATTCATCCTGAAGCTTCTTCATCAACGGTGCCAGGCACAGCTTTCTAAAGGCTTGAAGGTTAGAATCAAGTTCAGCTTTTTCACCATAAATAAGCGCCGTAGGAACTCCTATGGCGTTAGCTACATCATCGATCAACGATGTTTTCATTTTGTTTAGCTCATCAAGTGATTGGTTGGAAACCCCTTGTTTGTTGGTGTATTCCTCATACTCGAATCCTTTGATCTTTGCTACAATTGCTACAGATTTTGTTTTGAAAGCATTATAGACCTTGTCAATATACTCTTGTAATCTTTGACTTCGTGTCTTACCATCTTTTCCTTTTTCTTCATTAATACTTCCGGTTGAATCGATAGACACCGATCCACGAATTTGATTGTTTCGCATTGCAATTTCAATGATTCGCCCAAATAACTCAGAATAGTCCTCGAACAAGCCCTTTGTAAAACGATCAAGTTTATCATTGTTGTATTCAATGTAGATCACATCTGACATATTGAAGTTTTTTTGAAACACATAGTTCTTTACAGTTACGCCAGTGAACACATCATCGTAAACGGCATATTCCGTACGAGAAAAATCATCAGCTATCAGCAATTGGTTATCTTCAGTAAAAATGACCAGCACTTCGTTGTCGTCCATAAGTCGGTAGAAAAACTTTTCCCAGAACGTTGCAGCCGACATATCATTGTTGGGTCGAACATTCAAAATGTATTCCCAGTCAGCAGTACCATCTTTGTTTTTGAATTTTACTTCCAGCGTGGACATTGTCCTTGCGACAAAATCTAGCACTGTATTCTTTGCCATAATTTTCAGATATGCTCGAGCGGACTCATCATCACCATAGACGAGATCTGGAATCCAGTCTGAAGGTTCTTCATTACGTATGGACTGCTTAAAGACATCAAATAAACTCACATATTTTCACCACCTTTCAAATGTATTAAGAATTCAGATTGACTAATAAAAAAAACAATGATATTATTTATGCATATTATTACGGAAGGGTGGCCGAGTGGTTTAAGGCGCTGCACTGAAAATGCAGTAATCGGGTTTCCGATTCAGGGGTTCGAATCCCCTTCCTTGGAATTATTCTGGAACGCTATTGCGTTCCTTTTTTTTTAGAATTCAATTTCATCCAACATATCAAACGCATCTTCGTAGTCATAGTCAATGATTTCATCAGCACGCCAAAGGCAGTATTCAAAAGCCTTGAAACCGTCTGTCTTACGACGAACCTCTTCTTTCTTCTTGTACAATTTATTTCCATCACCATTAGTCTTAACTAGTACATTGTTTGTGTACCAGCGCATCAATGGATTATCACCAAAGATAATGTGATTATTTGCGAAAGCATCTTCAATTCTAGGTGCTAACAGATTATCTGCTGCTGTTGGATTTCTAATCACTTCGATTTCAAATCCTTCCTCCAAAAACAATGGTCGCAATAAATCCATACGGAAATTATCGGCTACTATTTTCGTTATGCCGTATTTTTCACGTTGCTCAACAAACCATCCGACAACTGTTTTAGGATCGATTGTTGGTCCATCTATGACCGTCAGCAAACCTTTCTCTTCCCATTCCCTTATTGGTGCAAATTTTTCTTTTGTAGTTTCAGAAGCTTTACGAGAATACCCGTAGTAAATGTCCACAAATTGCTTTCTAACGAACGAATGGGTCTTGAATACATAATCATCCCCACCACGAAACAAAAGCCCACAAGCGGCGAAATCACGCAGACTGGCGTAGTCTAACCCCCCAATGGCTTGTTTGCCGATTAGGTTTGTTGGGAATGGTCTGTTTGTTGCCAGAATCTCTTCACGACTAGCCACCGATCGTTCTAAGTCTGTGACAGGTAAATTCATACGTTTAGTCATGAACTCTTCTCGGTTGCTTGGGTCATCTTCCAAATCTTCGTATTCTTCCATAACCGTTTCGTAAAGATTGTCCGCATACTCAGATAGTGGCTGATGAAACATAGGATTGGCTAATTCCCAGTTGTCAGGATCATTGACCTGCTCCTCTGAGTCCAGTTTGCAAATGAAAGGAAAAAGAGCATTGAAACGGACTGAGCCGCTCAACACTCTTTTCGCTTTTTCTTTCATGTTGTCCAAGAATCCCTCACGAACATAACCGTCAGTACCCACATAAAACTCCCTCGGGTTCGGGCGTTTACCAAGCCCACTAATATGGACTTTTACATCTTTGTTCGATTCGTATCGATGGATTTCATCAAAAGCTACTGCTCCATCACGCAATCCATCTTTTGTATCGCCATTACTAGTACGGAATTTTATTTTGCTTCCAGTCTTTTTGCTGGTGATCACTGACTTCCCATATTCGAAAGCTTTTTGTAATGTCTTATTCCGTTTGATTGTATTGTATATCTCTTCGAATGAAGTTTTCGCTTGATCCTCACTATTGGCAACGATCGAAACGTTGTAGTCCATGATGCCGTGCATTTCAGTCTGAAGGAAATTCAGCACGACTGATAACAATCCGTTTTTACCACCGCCACGACCAAACATCCAAAGGAACTTTCGGTAGACATTCCGGTCATTCTTTTTGAAATAAAAAAAGATAAATGCGATTAAGAACTTCTGGAATGGCTGCATTGGGAAATACCATTTCTCACCATAAGCAATGCACTTATCAATCATCACATCATCGAAGTAAACATCATCCCGACTAAGAACATCACGTTCTAAATACTCAATTAACTCTGCTCGCTCTTTGTTAAACTTTATTTTCCCCGATTTGAATTGTTCGATATAGTAATCAACGTGTTTTTGATGAATCATGTTAGATCACTCTCATCGTAATCATCTTGATTATCAGTGACTACTTTACCGTTCAAATCATCAAGGTTAAGGTCTTTACCAAGAGCAATAATTGCACGAGAAATCGTAACTTTTTGAGCGATTGCTGGGTTAGTTTTAAGATACGTTTGAGTGCCGTTAAAGCCTTCGACAATTGGTCCGTATTGCTTAACAGCTTTATCCATTTTTCGATAAAGCCTAACTAAATCAAGGTATCTCTCAACTTTTTCAAGTTCCATCTGATCGTTTACGTCAATCTGTCTCAGCAACTGTTTCTTTAAATCTGACATCTTCAAAGGCTCTCACCCCCCTAGCAAAAAAATTTTAGTCATAAATTTGGACAGTTGACCCCTCCCACCGGTTCCCTAGATTGGGATTTGACCCCAAAATAATTCGACCGGGGGTATGTTAGTCCCCACTTCGGCTTACTTTTCTGTTCATTTTTGGGATTCTGTTTTCTTAGGTAATCACTCACCACCACTCATCATCCCACTTTCTCTTCTTTGGTTGCCCACGATAGTTCATCCGATCGTGTCGCTTGTTGTGGCAGTCCTTGCATAACGTTCTTAGATTTTCTGGATCAAACGCAAGCTCTGGATTTGTTTCTAACTCTTTTATGTGATCGACTTCCAGTATCGAATCATATTGTGTGGTCAGTCTGCCTTCGGCTTTACACCATAAACATTCGTAGTGATCTCTCGCAAGTATTTGCTGCCTTAGATTGCGCCACTTGGTCGACCCATAAAACCTAGCTCGATCTGCTTTGGTTTTTACAACAGGTATCATTGTTCTTTGGCTAATTGCTCTGTGTAGATAGTGATCAATGCACGCTGAACTTGTAAGATTTCATCTACCCCAAGCTGAGTAACATCCAACTTCATTCGCTCTTTCAGAAGCGTTGCATTAACAGGTGCCTCAAGCGATCGCTTCATCGTGTAGTAATTCAATGCAGCAAGCTCATCTACCTTCAGTCCGTAAGCCGTAATGATTTTCCAGAACAGATCAGCAATAGTATCCATGTCCTTCTCGCCTCGTAACTGAGTTAGGATCTTGATAAAGTCATCTTGTTTCACTGGAACTGATTTCTTTTTATGGTCCTGCGGTTCCTTCATGCTCTTCTCTCCTTAAATCAAAGTAAAAAGCCACTCGAAATGAGTGACTTTGTCAATAATATTTATATGGTAGCTATCTTCCCTCTTTAGCTTTATCCCATTCTATTTTTAAATATATTCCAATAATTTCAGAAAAATTATCAATCGCTTCATGATAATTTACCAATCTTTTAGTTAAATCTTCGTAAAGTTGTTCATTACTATTAACATTGATTTTAATGGACATATAATCATCTAAATCAGATCCATTTAATTTCTCTTTAGCTTTTTCCTCGGAGTCTATACCATTAAAAATATAATCCGCTTCTTTTAATGAATTAATTTTTAAAACCTTAAATACATTTTTTCTTGATTGTAAAATATGCTTGTAACTTTCACTCTGATATAACTCGATTAAACAATTTATATAACGTCTAATAAAAATGTGTTTGTTTTTGTTATCATTTTCATCATATAGTACTCTTTTACCTTCACTTTCCACTATTATTTCATTTTTTTTTACATATATTTCTGTTTTAATTTGCTTTTTTTCGCTTGTATTAAAAAAAAGTTTTAGTAATTCGGAGACCTCTTCAACCTTTAGCCATTGTTCTTGGAAGACTACTCCATCTTTTTGTAAAGAGAGCAATAGAGAAATAAACTCGGATGATTTTTGTCTTACTCCGTTTATCCATTCTATTCTTGCTTTTGCTTTTAAATTAGCATCTATTTGTTGTTTTGCTATTTTTCTTTGTGTGTATATATTCATAATTACCCCTACAAACACAAGAGTAGCAGAGATAGCTGAAACAGTAGCTGAAATAGCTGACCAAACAATCTCTCCATTTGAATCATAAAAAATATCTGATAACATTTTATTGCCTCCGTTAGTTTTATTTTAATTATCTACTAACTATCAATATCTTTCAACATAAGATCAGCTTTGATCAAAACTTTCAAATCAGATAGTTTCATTTTTGATATTTTCACAATTTCCTCTCAAAATAAAAAGACCACTCAGCGAGTGATCTTTACCATAATTAATCATTTCTATTTTCAATAGCTTGAACTAACGATTGTAAAATATCGCCAAATCCGGATAATTGTTCATCTTTCGTATCATAATCGTTAATCTTTGCAATAGCTAAATAGAGTTCTAAAGCTTCAGATGTAGAAATATTCAATTCTTTAGCTATTATCTGCATGTCTTTACCAAAGGAGATTACCCCTTCAACAGATAGATGGTCACGCCTTGGTTGCTGATTAAATAATGTTCCCAATTTTTCACACCTCCATTCAATAAAATTTTACATCTTCCAAGAAACAGAAGCAATCTAAAATAATACAAATACATTAAATAAAAAATAATTCCCAAAATTTTTGGCATTAAACAAAAAGACAGCACTAGCGAATTTCGAAATGAGATGATCCACCTCTTTCAAAAAAATGTGCTGTCTTTTTTATCCGTCAAAGAAGTAAAGCGATGAGGGATTAGCCCCCTTTCGGTATTTGGATTAGTGTGAGTAGTCCAATAACCGTCTCTCCGTTTCTTCTACACTATTACTATAACCCGTTTAAATCAAGAAATATACACAGGCTTTGAGGTCGCATTTTGTGGCAATGTTAAAACAAGCTCAACTGATCTTGGTCTGCTGAATAATAATCAATTTCTTCTTGCTTCTTCAAGCGTTCCTCTCGCCGTGCCTCATACTCATCAACAAATGACAATGTCTTTCGAATCTCAGTATGCCTCTTTCTGATATAAGATACGCTGTAACCTGTCTCATCTGCTATATCATAAACATCCATGTCATCAATATACTTTAATTTAACAATTTGATTGTCTGCACCGCTGAACGAATCAATCAATTCCATCAGCTCAATTTTTTCTTTTTCAAGCAGCTCTAATTCATTCTCTATAATCCTGATGTTTTCTTCCAACGATGATGATCTTGAATTTTTTTCAAGGCGCACGTTTGCTAAATCACCGTTGACCCATCGATCTAATTCCAACCTACTCTTGTTAAGATTCCATTTCATGAAGAGTATTTGTTCTTCTATGTCTTGGTAGTTTTTAAGCCATTGAAATCTCACAAACGCCACCCCTTTATGGTAAAATAGTCTTGTCATAGGTCACTTACCCAAAGGTAGTGGCTTTTTTATTTTCCTTCTCTATCGTCCATCTTCTTTCCAACAATGACTGCAACGACCATTATCATTACGAATCCTGTGAACACTAAAACTGCAACTGTCATAATCATCCCCCACTTTCCATCGCATCTCGCACCAGCGGATCATTGATAATAATCTTGTACTTCATCTGCTCATGCTGCAGTTGTTCTTGTAACTGCTCAATCTGCTTCTGTTGGTCCACTATTGTATAGGATAGCCAACTTAGACCTGCGATTGTCAGCAGTATTGATACAATAGCTAGTACTGTATAGTGATTAATTTTCATTGGCTTTCAACTCCCAAAATGGTGCCAATTTATATAGTTTTCCGACTTCTCTATTCAGCGAACGAACCATACTTTCTAGTACAGTCGCCCTTGTTCCGATCGTGACATTTCGCTTTTTGGCTTTTTTAACGCTTGTTATGCCGATGTTGTGGCTGAGTTCATCAAAAATCAAAATGCCCTCATAATAGTATTTCCAACCTAAATCGTGATTGGCTTGGATCACTTCCCATAGTTCGTTAGTTACCACGAGATAGTTATAATCACCGATAAACGTTTGACTTGCCCTTGATTTCAAATCAGCTAGCGTGACTTTGATCTCATAACAGCGAATCGTGTTATCTGTTGAATACGTGATATAGTCCACTCGCTCTTTGCCGTACCAACCGATAGTGACTTCAAAACATCCGAAAACACCCATTTTATTTGTATAGTTCCATAAGCATTTCTCTGCTTGTCTGGTCAAATCTGTCTTCAATTGATCACTCCTTCAGTTTGCTATCGCTGACGATTGCGGAAATAATTGTGTTGCCACATCCTCTCTTTACCATAGTTAAATTTTTAATGGTCTACTTTTAACATTGAATGATATACTAAAAAAAAGGAGTGATTTAAATGTGGCTTTTCAGTTTAGTTTGGTACATTTTCATTGGTTTTTGTTTATATTGGGTCATTAGACTTGCTGTAAAACACGGTATTAATGATTCAAAAAATTAAATTCTCATTTTTTACTACTCTTCCCTTAGAGTAGTTTTTTTATTTCGTCGGATAGCTGACTAACCAAATAATGACAGCTGACCGTTTGGCTCAAAATTGCACCAAAGTGTTTCTAGCCTACTTTGACCGGCTTCTGCATTCGCTTGAAATTGTACTTTGTACCATGAACTTAATATGTCATCGTACATTTCACATTGATACCCGCTTAATATCGCTTTGCATTTAAAATCAGATGAAAGGAAATCCAACAGCTGTTCATGTTGTTTATCTTCAAACTCCGTTTGATAAAGCCTGCCTTTTCTGGTCGCCATCACATACGGTGGATCGATATAGGCAAATACAGTTTTGCGATTGTATCTTTGAAGTAATTCAATTGCATCTTGATTTTCTATTTGCACTTGTTTAAGCCGTTCTGCGACTTCAAGTATCCGCCCTGGTATTTCATTCCATTCATGAATCTTGCCGCCTATCTTGTCGATATTACTTCTCCATCCAGTTTTATGTTTCTGTATCCCACCAATAGATTGCCAGCTTTGGATTAAAAATGTCCTGGCATCTTCTATACTATCGCCCACAATCTGTCCGCTCAACTGGTGCTCCAATCTGCTATGAGGTGTTAAATAGACAGCCTTTGCTAACTCCTTAGGATTATCTCTGCACACTTTAAAAAAATTATAAACACGTTGGTCCAAGTCATTTATTGTCTCTACTACGGACAGCGATTTGTTAAATAAGACAGCTCCACTGCCGAAAAAGGGTTCCACATAAGTCGTATGCTCTGGAATCATATCGACAATTAAGTCCGCCATGCGCCATTTACTTCCGGGATAATTTAATATTCTTTTCACCTCATACGAGCCTCCTTGCTATATCGTGTATCACTGGCACAGTAACTGAGTTGCCTGCTTGCTTATATAGTTGGCTATCGGAATTAACTTCTTTTGCACGATCGAATGCCCAATCTGGGAATCCTTGCAGCCGCCAACATTCTCTAGGTGTTAGTTTTCGAATCTGAAATTCTTCTGTAACTACAGCTTGCTTTTTTCCTGTTAGTAAAGTATTGGCAATACCCTTACCAACTCGCCCCCGTCTTGTTTCAGAATTTGGATGGCTGATATTGATTGAATCTCCTGGCAGGGCTTGTGCGTAACCTTGTGCAGTTGCTTCTTTTATTAAAATTGCGGCATCATGGTTCTGCGACTTAAGTGATCTGCTTAGTCCAGGCAGCACACCACGACTAAACCTTTCGGAATCATTCGTATAAAGACCTCCGACAACCATGACACCATGACGATCCTGAGCCGTTAGCGTGAACATTTCTTCACCGTCTTCTTTGAATCGTCTGCCATTCTGCCGTTTTTCAGTACGATCAGGCGTTAATACTGGGATAGCTATCTGCTTAGGTCCTTTATAGTCTGTGGCTGTCAAAGCACCCACTAAGCCCTTAGAGCTATAAACCACTTCTCTTTGTCCCAGCGAAGATTGATATTTTCTTTTTGTTGACCCTACAATATTTATTCTTCCAGATTCTTTATCAATGCCTCCACTTTCTCTTTCGAAAGGAAATACTTGCTCGGTACGTTCTCCTCTAAGATGTCCGACAACGAAAACTCGCTCCCTGTTTTGCGGAACGTAGTCTTTAGAGTTATGCACTTCCCATTCCGCATCATACCCGAGTTCATCCAAGGCTCGGAGGATCGTCTCGAACGTAGCCCCTCCTTCGTGATTGAGGAGTCCTTTGACGTTCTCAAGGAATAAATAGCGTGGTCTGAGAATAGATGCGAACCTTGCAATCTCAAAGAAGAGAGTTCCTCTAGTATCCCCGAAACCTTGCCGCTTTCCAGCGATGCTAAAAGCCTGACACGGAAATCCTCCACAGATAATGTCGATATCTCCGATTCCTCGAATAAACTCATCTGAAACTGATGTGATGTCATGCATCTCCACCTCTCCTTCTGTATTATGAATAGCTTTGTAACTTGTTCGAGCAAACTTATCTATTTCACAAAAGCCGACACATTCATGACCGGCTTGTTCCATTCCAAGACGGAAACCGCCGATACCTGCGAACAGATCTAAAAATTTCATTTTCCGTCTCCTTTCTAGTTGGTTATTTTGGTGGATAACTAACTCTCAACCTTTTCAAAAAGTATCGAATAATCATCGATCTTTAAAGATTTGGCAATCTCTGCAACTGTCCGTAATTGAATGCCTGCTCTTTTCTTTCTTGCATTTTCATGAGTTTCTCTTAGAGTTAGATTTTTATTTTTCAAGTGCCAATCAACGTTTGTCCAAAACACTTCGAGAATATCCATTTCCCCACTCCTTCGTTTCTTTACGAACAGCAGTACCATCTTTATTGCAGACCGGACAGTTACTTGCTACTGCCCGGCCAAACATATCTTTTCCCCAAATAATCCTTTCGTCTTTACATCGATTGCATTTCATAGGATCACCTACTTAATCTGGTTACTTTCCAATAAGTGAAGGTACAATAATCCAACATCGATCAATTTCTCATTTATGATTTGAGCAACTTCGCTAGGCTTAAACCCTTTGCCGAAGAGATCTTTTGCTTGGTTAATCACGCCAACGCTCCAATAGAATTTTGAATCTTCCAGAATAATTATTTTGCCGTCACTCTTCTCCATCCGAATCACCTGATAATTCTTTGAAGATCACTTCATCTTTTTTCTTGCTCCAAGTATCAGCGAATGGTGCGAAGTACTGACGAGAGATTTCAATCTGATCAATCAATGCATCTTCAGACATTTCATAAACAGCTGCAACTTCAGAGAGTTTTTCTCCGTCTTCAATTTGAATTAAAACGTCACGAGGATTGATAGTGATGCTGTCTGGTAACGGTAACAAGGTAGCGGTTTTGATGAATTCATCAATAGTATCTTTGGAAACTTGAATCTCAACCATTTCAATTTCTTCAACACCATCACCAACATCTAAAGATGTTTGTTCTTCCTTCAAGACTTCAATTGTTCCATCGCTATTTACTGCATAATTGACGTTCGGACGTTTAGTCTGTTTATTGATAGGAAGCGTGTAGCCGACTGTTTCAGGTTGGATCGTAACTGATACCGTCTTGCCTAAAAAGTCGCTCAAATCGTCATAGCGGCCTTTCAGCGATCCGTTGTTTACCACTAGTAGCACTTCTACGTTTCCGTTAGATTTTGATGTAGCCTTTTTTACCTCTGGTCGAAAGTTTACTTGTTTAGTCATTTTTGTTTTCCTCCAATTTTTTTATAAAAGATTTTTTCTTGATCGAATTGCAACTAGCTTTGATTGTTTCTTACTGCTGCGTTCGTTTGCCGGTCGTGTTTGCCACATCTGTTCTAGCTTCCGAGCAAGTGTTATTGCTTTCGATTCTGTACAGGTTTGGTTGATTTGATATTTCACATCGCCATTTACGTCCAGAAATTGAACATTCCATTCTTTAGACTTCTCCATTACTTGGTTCCCTCCAATTTTCTCTTGCGCCGATCACTTGCTCTTTTGCGCTGCTGACGAGCTGATTCAAAGCAACTCATTTCCTCAAATCTATTTGTTTTAGAATTGAACTTTGCGAATGTCACTGGGAACCCGTATCGGTTTGCAAACATCTTCATTTTCAACATCGAGATTGCATCTTGATACCCTTTGACATCAACTACCTTAACAAGCTTGCCTTCTTCATAAATGACGAAATCCGCTCGATAATGTATTGGTGCTACCTTCAAACCATCACTATAAAATCCCTCTTGCAAGATCATATTTTTTTGCATTTCGCAAAAATTATCTGATATTGGTAGAAAGCTCATCCCTTTTTGTTTCAAGATTTTGTAGTATCTGGCTTCGGCTTTTGAATCAAAGAGAATGCCATCTACTTCATGTTTAGTATTTCCGTACTTACTTCTAGTTTTTGTAACCAATAGCTACACCGCCCTTAATCGTTTATCTGCTGTATTTACGAACTTAAATGCGAATCCTTTTGAATTTTTGAATAATCGAGATACTATTCTTTCTCCATATGCGTTCTTCATTTCTTTTCCAGTCAAATTTGTAGTTAAAATGATCGCCTGATTTTGACGAGCTTCTAAAATCGAGTTCAATGTGTCATTATTGAAATTCGTACTACTGCTATAGGTAGTTCCTCCTAGTTCAGACCCCAAATCATCGATCACCACAAGATCGGCTGTTTTAATGTCTTTCATAAGTGAACCTTGAATTTCCTTTCTCAATTGCTCGTCATTGAATGAATACTTGATTTGCTCCAACAATTCACGATAGCTAATAAACAGACATTTTTTGTCGTAATCTGACCGCTTAATAATTTCCCAAGTAGCAGCCATGGCTAGATGACTTTTACCACTACCTGACTTTCCATTCAAAGCAAGGTGTTTGGGTTCACCACTCAGTACAGCCTCTACAAAACTTTTCGTGATATTAACAGCAGTCTCTGTTTCAACATCAATAATTTTGTAGTTATCAAAAGAACAGTCAAACAAAGATTTGTCGGTAATCACTGACCCAAATTTAAAAAAATTGAGTGTTTTGTTTTTTAGGCTTTCGTTGTAGATGCGTTCCGTTTGAATATCTTCTTTGCGTTTAAGATCATAAAAACCACATTTCATACATGTAGGCGCACATCGTTCCGAACCATCTTTATTTTTTGCACGATAGCCATACAAGTTACCGCCGCACTCTGGACATTCGCCCCTTACAATGAGTACTTTTTCTATCAGAATCTGCATACCTTTGGCTATGCTTTCCATTTTTCACCTCAATCTATATAGGCAGATCATCATACTCATCTGAACCTGTATTTTGTAGTTTGTTAGTTCCGCTTGTTGTTCTAGGATTGTCCTTTTGAGCTTTCATTTTGTCAAAATGCTTTCTTAGACTTGAAGGTGACAAAACAACAGTGCTCCAAAATTCATGTTGAGAAGCCCACACAATCATTTCTTGAACTTCTTTTCCTGATCGTTTGTCTGATTCGATTGTTAAACGAATTGTATTCGCCCAATCATCAAGGTTCGGTTCTTTGATGTCTTGGTTCTTTCTGATTAATTTGAAAAGAGTTTTTGCAAGAATTTTATTAGGGTCGTCGTCTTCGTAGACACGCTTTTTGCGTGTGTTACGAGGACTATTATTATTCTTTTCATTCTTCTCATTCTTTTCATTCTTGTTTATGTTCAGTTCGTTGTCCTTCTGATGTTCAGACCGTTGTTCAGTTTGATGTTTTTTTTCTTCTGAAAAACCTTGATAAACGTTGTAGTTATTGATTTTGTACGTTGTCCCAGTTTGCCTTGATTTTTTTAAAGAAATCATGTCGTCATTAACGAGTAAATTTAGAAACTTTCTAACGGTATTTCTACTTACTCCCCAGCGCTCTGATAGTTTTTGTTCAGATGTCACACGTTCCCCTATGCCAACAGTTCTTATTGAATCGTTAAAAAGAATTTTCCTCTCTTTGTGGTTAGCCATTAGAATCAAATCAAGCCACCACTTTAAATAGTGGGGATTATCCCATATCCAATTATCAGTAATTGTTCGGTGAAGCTTGACCCATCCTTCTGCCATTTAAATCACCACCTTACAAGTCGTTCATACTTGTAAATCCGGTTATTCGTTGATTTGCCCGGCAATACTCACAAGTTCCACAAGCTTCTGGTTTTTCTTCACCCATTTTTATCCGTTGAATACGATCAATGTTGTCTCTTAAGTTGATTAACTCGAATGACATTTTGTCCTCGTCTAAGTTGATCAACTTCGCTTCGCTTGGTGTCTGCTTAGAAACTGCAGCGATTATAGGAACGAAATCTTTTCCGTATTGTTGTTTGAGTAATTCGCAATAAACAGCCATCTGCAAGACGTACCCAAAATTCTCAATGAAGGTGCAGCGTTGACCGTAAACCTCGTTCCATTTTCTTTCATGAATATCTTTACTTGTTTTGATATCTACGAAATAGTCATCTTCGAGATTTAAACAATCAATTTTCCCCTTCCACTCGACACCAAATAGTTCCCCAGTTACGATCACTTCTTTTTCACCTTGGTATAAATTCAGAAACGCATCTTCGACAATCAATCGGTCGATCATCTGATCAGCGATCTTGAAATCTTTCAAAAGTCCATAAGGTTTTTTAGAAGAAAACATCCTGTTTTTATTTTCTTCCTTGAATTTTTCATGAACCGTTAGATCCTCAAAATAAGAATGGACGTAGTTTCCAACTAGTAAGGCGATTGGATCAGATGACGGTTGCCAGTCACCTTTTAGTTTGGCTAAAGCAGCCGCAGGACATTTAAGGAAATTTTTGTATTGAGATACCGACATGTATTGCCAGTCCGCTTCATTGCTGTAGTAATTATCATCAGATAGTTTGATCTTAGAACGGGTAATCTTCTTCTGGGAGGATTCCTTCATCTTTGACACCTTCCTCTCTGTCAAAGTTAGGAATGATACCAAGATCACCTTGAACAGGTTCTGCTTCTTCGACTGATTTTTCTAACGATTCCAAATCAACTGGTTGCTCGTCCGCCTCCTGCTCAAAAGCTTTTTTAGGCTTCATCAAATTTTCGACTGCATGCTCTTCTTCTACTGGTTCTGCTTGCTTAATGCCCATTTTCTGTTGTAATTTATTTTCGATTGCTTGAACCTTTACTGGTTCTGCAGGTTTAATTTGTCGATCATCAAATTCATTTTCAAGTGTATCTTTTGCAGCTTGAACGAATAAATCATTGTCATTGCTCGTGTTGATTAAAGCTTTAGCTGCTCGGTTGATTACCGTACGCTTTGCCATTTCTTCTGGAAATTCTTTTTGAGGTCCAGATCCCTTCATTTTTGACTTAGCCCAACTTTGATCAATTTGCTTCTTGGTCATGACTGTTGTAGTCTCTTTGCCATTGGCAAGCTTGATCACTACATAAGCAGCAACAATTTCGTTATCTAGATTTTCAAAACTGGTATCGTGTTTGGTGACTACCATATTCGGCCCATCCATCCCCACTTGAAAATCATCGCCTTTTCGAACAACTACAGGGGTAATGTCAGCTCCACCTGTTACACGATCTAGAACTGCCATGGTGCCAAAATATGAACGCATAAGCTGTACTTTGTTTCCATACTTGATGAAGTAGCATTGTTTCTTCGCAGGCGATAATCCTTGGATAACCATGTCCAACAAGGCATTGGAAATTGATGTCTTCGTTTCTTGGTTGTTAGCAGCCGCTTGAAGCAAGTTACCTGCTGTGTTATTTGTAAGTTCAAAGAAAGCACTCTTCAATGCATTCTGTGGGCTGTAATTTGGTGGCATTTCTAACCCTTGATCTTTTAACCGATCTAGATTGCCAATTACTTGCTCATCTAATGAACGTTGGGTTGTTTGAGTTAAATCATTTGCCATTTTTAAATTCCTCCAATATTTATTTTTCTGTAGTTTTCGTTTACGTAGTCGATGATCTGATCTTCATGAACTAATCCCAACTCAGTTGTGTAGACGGTGTCGCCTTTGTATAGTGGATCGCCTTTCCAATCAACGGCGATTTGATTTGTTTCAGTTTCAGGCTGTTGACGAGCACCTAATGAATCAAAAACATTCATATAATCACCTCTTAAAATTCCCAAAACAATTTGTAACGTCCGTCTTGTTCTACCAGATTGTCCACTCCTTCGTTCTGAAGTTGAGACAAGAACCCTGGCGTTAATCCTTTACTAGCGATTGTGATGCTTGTGCGCCCTTGGCTGGCAGCAGTCATGATGTTATCAATTACTCGCTCTTGAGCGTTCCCAAGCATTGCTGTATAGATGTCATCGTTAAGTCCTGTAATAGTAATCATTTGAAAATTTCTCCTCTCGTGCTACAATGTAGCCAGATATGTTTTGTATGCGACTCTTTGCTTGCCGGCGGAGTCGCTATTTTTTTGTGTATACTTTCTTGACTTCCTTGAGACGTCTGCCACATTTCGTGCAGTAGGGACCTTTCCACGGCTCACATTTTTTCAATACTGTAGCATTGATAAGCGTTGTTCTATTGCAGCTCTTGCATTGGAACTGATGAAGCTTTTCTTCTATTAGCATTTTGTACTCCCCTCCTTAGCCGTCTTCTATAAGCAATCTCGTCATATTTTATTAGCCACCACATGATTGACACTGGTAATGCTACGACCGCCCAATCTGGCAGCTGTTGATAGTTACCGAACCAAACGCCCAAGAAAAATATAGTGATGATGAATGCTGATCTTCGTAAACCTTTCATAAAATCACCTCAATTCTATTTGCCGATTAAGCCGATTCTGATAAATCAACTCTTGGTAACTCCTTAATTCCCGAATCGATAAATCTCGTTGTGTTTCAGTCAGTGGTACTTTCCGATCATTAAGTTGATCGTGAATGATTCTCATCTTTTCTTTGATGAGACCGTGGATCATAAGTTCTTGTTTCAAGGTGTAGATCATACAATCACTTCCCGATCCCGATTTTGTGTTCTTCCATGAAAGCATCGATATCTCGAACATCATATTTGGGGTTACTCTCATCATCAAATACGATTTGTTTCAGTCCTCGCTTAATCCATGCATTCATAGTCTTTGGACTTGTCCCAGCGTAGATACAAGCCTCACGCTGATTCAGGTAGCGCTTAGGAACGTACTTTTTCAAAATAAGTTGAATGGTTTTTTCATCAATTTCAGGCATAATCTACCTCCTATCTCAAAGTTCATACATCGCTATAATCGAATCGATAATCTTGTTAGCTTCGGCGGATGTTCTCTTGCCATTTAAAATTAAAGACAGGTAGCTCTTATCGATTCCAAATCTGTCTGCAAGCATCTTGTATGTTAGGAAATTTGAATTTTCAACATACGTTCTGATTTTTTCTCTATCTTTTTGTGTAATTTCCGCAATGTCAGCCATTTTAAAACTCCTTTCCCATAAACTTGTAAACAAATTTAACAACAATGTATTAAACTTAGTTGACTATTTTAACACGTAGTGTTAAAATCTAAACATAGTTAAATAAGACTATAAAACATTGAATTAAAAGCTTTCTTGGCGGTTGGCATTTTAGTATCAATAGTGTTTTTGTTGTCTTTTTAGTTGTTAAACTTGTTTACAAGAATGATATTAACACTATTTGTTAATTTAATCAACTATTTTTAACAAATAATGTTAAATATTTTTTCTTGAACGAAAGGAATATTGATATGACAACGTTTGAGAGAATAAAAGAATTAGCAAAGAAACAAGGAAAATCATTAAACAAAGTTGAAGAAGAATTAGGTTACGGAAAAAATGTGCTCTATAGGTTAAAAAACTCCAACCCCTCTGCGGAACGCTTACAGGAAATTGCAGATTACTTCGATGTAACTGTCGATTATCTTTTAGGTCGTGAAGAGAAACCGAACTTGGCTGAAAAATATGGTATTTTTGCATTCGATGGTGAACCTGTGACAGATGAAGAGGTTGAATTTTTAAAATCTGTTTTGGCTGCGAAGCGTGCTGCTGAAAAAAAGTAAAGTGATGTGATGTTTGTGTTTGAGGTCAATCGGCATTTACTAAAGCTAGTAAATGATATGGGTTTGGATTTATATTTTGTGGAAATGAACCGAAGTGGTATTTATTATGCAAAGGAAAAAGCTATTTTTTTAAGCGATAAACTACTTGAGAGTAATTCTGATTTTGAGGTATCTCATGAGTTAGGTCATTGTATTAAAAAGCATGAAGAACTTTCTGCTTATTATAATGCAACAGATTACAGTAGGCGAAAGTTAGAATTTGAAGCTAATCGGATAGCCATAGAAATACTTTTGTTTATCTGGTCAAACGAATATGATCTAGAAAGAGAGCAACTAAATGCAGTAAAGTTTATGGAGTATTACAACATACCGTGGAATCTCGAAAGTTGCGTTCGAGAAAGCATGCTAAACTATGGATAAAAAAATACCCCTACCGAAGTTACAGCTTCGATAAGGGAAACTCATTTCTTAGAGATTACAAAATTATTATATCAGAGAAATGAGGAAAGAAAATGAAAAAAGTAATCTTTGGGGTTTTGTTTAGTGCATTGTTACTTTCCGGGTGTAGTGGACAGAATGGTCAAGCAGGAGCATCAAACGATTCAGATTTACAGGATACAGTGGATAGTTTAACAACCGAGAATTCAAAATTGAAATCAGAAAACAGTGAGCTATCTGAACGAATAGCAAATTTTGAGAATTTATTTGAAGGCACATCTGCTACCCAAGAAGATGGCAGCTCATCATCATCGACGAGTTCATTTAAATATGGAGAATCTGCTGACTTTACAACTAATGAAAGGATTACTGTTACGGAAGTAAAAGCAGACGATTCAGTATCTTTAAACGATCCTAAAGAAGGTGAGCATCCTGTTGTTGTGACAGCAATAGTAGAAAATACATCGAACGAACCAATAGACTTTAATGCGCAAACATTCGATCTGTACGATGGAAACTCAGAATTAGCGACTTTCGATGCTTCCACATATTCAAACAATATCCCTAATTCTATTGCAGGTGGTAAAAAAGCAACAGTGGTTATGCACTTTTCTTCCAAAGGGAATGCACCATATTCCGTTACTTATGGTCCTGCTACATGGGATGAATAAATAAAAAACACGCCCCTCTTTCTTGGCAGTCAGGGGGCGTGCAAACAAAAATAACCAATAGGTTACGCCTATTGTAACAAATTCTAGGAGTTGAAGCAATTGGCTAGGAAAGAGCAAGATATCCGAATAAAAGAGTACATCAAAAAAAATGGCGAAAAAGCTTATATGTTTAAACTGTACCTAGGGACAGACCCAGATACAGGAAAGCCAATTCGCACAACAAGGCGTGGTTTTAAGACAACAAGAGAAGCTCGTTTAGCAATAGCTGATTTAGAAGTAAATGGTATGCAAAAACAAGAGGTTGCTGAGGAACCAGAGATTCAAACGTATGAAGAAATATATGACTTGTGGTATGAGGAATACAAATCAACAGTTAAAGCCTCAACTCTTTTAAAGACCGAACGTGTTTTTAAGAATCATATACTTCCTGCCTTTGGAGAAAGAAATATTCTAGAAATAAAGCCTATGGATGTACAAACCCAAATGAACATTTGGCATAAAAAATTGGTACGAGCAAGCATGGTCATGAATTATGCTGGTCTAGTTTTTGATTACGCCATTCGTATGCAGCTGATCAACATGAATCCAACTAAGGTAATAAAGAAACCTGTTAGAAAAAAAGAAGTAACCGAGGATAAGGATTTAAACTTCTACGATAAAGAAGAGTTAAAACAATTTATGTATGCTTTAGAAAGTGATAGCAATTTTAGAGCATATGCATACTTTCGTCTCTTGGCTTTCACCGGAATACGCAAAGGTGAATCACTAGCGCTAAAATGGACTGACATTGATTTCAAAAATCAAACACTCAACATTAATAAAGCTGTATCAAGAAGCGCTAGCGGACTTTATATTCAAACTCCAAAAACTCCTTCTTCTATTCGAAGGATTTCATTAGATGACAAAACGATCGCTATATTAAAAGAGTTCAGAAAGGAATCTCCGGATGGTTTAATCTTTCAAAGTGAAGACGGTGGAATTCTTTCACCAGCAAAACCTAGAAAATGGTACTTAGTTACAATGAAAAAATTACCCGAAGATTTTAAACAGATCTCAGTACATGGTTTTCGTCACACCCACGCTTCTCTCCTATTTGAAGCCGGGGCATCTATCAAAGATGTTCAATCGAGATTAGGTCATTCAGATATTCAAACAACAATGGATGTGTACACTCACGTTTCAAAAACTGCAAAAGAACAGCTAGCAAATAGATTCAATACTTATGTGGATTTTTAATATTGGTAGTCAATTTGGTAGTCAAAAACTTGAAAACATTATATTATCAACATTTTATCGACTCCCGCCATCTCCATTTTTGTGTTCTACACGCTTTTAGAAAAGATAAGAATTGTTGTTAAATCAACGTTCTTACTTTTCTTTTTTTTTGAAATCAAAAATAGGAAATAAAGTGTTTATTTTTCTAAAAAAATACTATGCACTATACGCATTTCTGATAAAATTAATCAAAAAGAAAAGAGGTCTTTTATGGAAAAAATCGCTTCTACCGACGACTTAAACAAATTGAAAAACAACCATATAATCTTTCAGCAAGGAAATATACAGATAACTAATTCCATCATATCTTTTTTGGGTACTAACAACATTTTGGTGGTTGAAAAAGATGCAAACATAATAAATGCACGAATAAGTTTTAAAGGAAACAATTCAATTATTTTTATAAAAAAAACGAAAAATAATCGGATTAATATGACTATTGATATATATAACGATTCCTTTTTCTTCATGGACAAAGGTTGCTCTATTAATATGAATATTAAAATTATAATATCTGAAAACAAAAATATAGTTATTGGTAAAGATTGTATGTTTTCTCAAGAATGTTGGATAAGAAATTCCGATGGTCATTTAATATATGATATTGAATCATGCAAAAGAGTAAACATCAGCAGGGATATTATTATTGGGGATCACGTTTGGGTTGGTCAAAATGTAAGTATTATTAAAAGTCCTTTTATAGGATCGGGATCTATTTTAGGAATGGGGAGTGTAGTGAAATCTCGAGTGCAAAGTAACTCTATTTACGCCGGTAATCCAAGTATACTTCAAAGAGAAGATATTTTTTGGGATCGTACCTCTGCTCAACCATTTAGTGATTCTGAAACTACCAATTCATTGAAATACAAAAAAAGTAATTCAGACTATATATTTAAAGGAGTTGATAATTCTAGTTATTGGCAAACTAATATAAATGAAATTGCTTCAATCAATGAATCTCTAACAAAAGTAAAAGCTATTTCCAGTATATCTGATTTAGATAGTCTAATAATTCATTTCCCCAAAATAAAACAAAATTAATTTTTCAGCATATTTAAAAAAATTGGAAACGGGAGTCTTATCTTATGACTTATATATTATTTTTCTTTTTAGCTTTGTCTATCACCGGAATTAATTTCGCCGAACCAAATAAATTTAATGATGACTACATGTCAAAAAAACAAACAACTACAATAAACGGTATTTTCGTATTCTTGGTATTTCTTTCTCACGGTGCACAATATATATCCTTGGACGGTGCCCATAATGAAGTTTATGTTCTGCTACGACGATTTTTGGGTCAAGCAGTTGTTACTACTTTTTTATTTTACTCTGGATTTGGAATGATGAGTTCTATTCAGAAAAAGAGTCAAAACTATATTAAAGAAATGCCAATAAAAGCTTTTAAGCTTTTGATTCAATTTGATGTTGCAGTCATATTTTATCTGATAACAAATATGTTTATCGACAGAAACTTTCCTTTAAAAACCATACTGCTATCTTTCACAACATGGGTTTCTATAGGTAATAGCAACTGGTATATTACTTCAATGATCATATTTTGCCTATTGATTGGTTTAGCTTTTACAATTTCAAGAAAAAATTATTTTGTAGGAATCATTCTTACTACTCTATTCACTATATTGGTAGTTTACTTTCTTATGCGAATTGATCGTCCGGCATATACTTATAACACAATGATTTGCTTACCGGCTGGCATGATATTCGCTTATTTCAAGCCCACATTTGATAAATTGGTAAAAAACGATCTAACTTATCTCATTTTAATACTATTTACCTTTATAATTTTATCTTACAGCAGAATTCATATTACTTCTGGAATCCAAATGTATTCAATTTGGTCAATATTTTTTGCCTTTTCTTTTGTTATTTTTACAAAAAAAATTAAACTTGAGCATACATTTATTGAATGGTTAGGAAATCACATTTTTAGCATATATATTCTACAAAGACTTCCAATGAATATTCTCCATTATCATGGAATAAGTACTAGACATCCTTTTATATTCATCGGTATTAGTTTTTTTTCAACTTTAATTATTGCTATTTTGTTTGATAAATATGTAATGAGAATCGTCAATTTGGTTATAGATAATTTAAGAAAGAGAATTTTTCATTCATGATTTGTTTTGCTTTTTTTATTATCCACTTATTTTTGAAACTAACATCGAACTGATATGTCATGTTCCTACAAGAATATAAAGATTATTATTTTCAAAAGAACATCTAATAAACTATCGCTTTGCTAGTCTAAACGACAATGGCTATCCATATCGGAATGAGAAAAGTCTTTTTTCTTCCTTACTACAAGTTACTCTCGCTCGCTTTATGAAATACAAAAGAACGACTGAACCAAAGAAGTTCAGTCGTTCTTTTGTATTTCACTTGTCGTTGAAGAAAGATAAGAGTACTAGGTATCCCAAATAAAAGACTTCCCCAAGCTTTCATCTGCCCCAGTACTCTTCATTGCTCGTTGTTAAGATAATCATAATACAAAAATGATTTTTATTCAATAAATATGTCTATAAATTACATTAAATACCTTTTTATGACAATTTATAAGGTTTTCAATTCATTTCTTATAACATCTCTCCAATTTCTATTTATATTCTGAAGAGGTCCTTTAGCTTCGCTCCTAAGTGAATGACCTCTTAAAAAGAGACATTCTTGTTTCCTAAGTATTGAATTTGAGCGATTTTTGTCTTGTCAATCTCGCGTTCCCATGCTAACATGATTATGCAAACGTTAACATTAAAATGCACACGTGAACATTAGTTTGAGGAGGATTTTTAATGGCAAAAATTACAGATGTACAAACAGCGTATTATCGGATACCTCTTCCGGAAATCATGGAAGATGCGAAGCACGGCTTACACACCCACTTTGAAGTGCCTATCGTCAAGATCGTTACTGATGAGGGACGTGAAGGTGTGGGCTATACGTATACTGGTGGCTTCGGTGGCGAATCGATTGCCAAACTGATCGACAAAGAACTAAAAGCAATCCTCTTAGGGAAAGATCCAGCATGTGTGGAGGCCTTGTGGGATCAGATGAACTGGGGCATTCACTATGTTGCCAGAGGCGGTTTAGCGAGTTTCGCCATTGCGGCTTGTGATATTGCCTTATGGGACTTACGCGCGAAAAAAGCACAAGAACCCCTCTACAAACTTTTAGGCGGCGCAAGTAACAAAGTCAAATGCTATGGTGGTGCGATCGATCTAAACTTTTCTCTTGAAAAACTCTTAGCCAATAATCAAAAATATTTAGACATGGGATTAAAAGCGGTCAAAATCAAATTGGGCCAAAAAACACTTGCCGAAGATATTGCTCGAATAAAAGCGGTCAGAGAATTGATTGGTCCCGATGTTGTCTTTATGGTGGATGCCAACATGAGCTGGTCTGTTGAAAAAGCGATCAAAGCCGCCAAACTGATGGCGCCTTATGACATTTTGTTCCTTGAAGAACCAACAATCCCCGAAGATTACGAAGGCTACGCTCGTATCGCTAAAGAAGGGCAAATTGCAGTCGCAGGCGGGGAAAACTTGCGCACCCCTATTGAGTTTGCTCATATGATCAAATATGGCAATGTCGATTTTCCACAACCCGACGCTTCCAATTGCGGTGGGATCACCGGCTGGTTGAAAATTGCTGCCTTAACACAAACAAGTAACTTATCTGTTTCTACACATGGCATGCAGGAATTACACGTCAGTCTACTGGCGGCGATGCCTAATGCTGGGTATCTTGAAATGCACAGTTTTCCAATCGATCAATACACCACGAGACCATTAGTGATCGATCCATCCGATGGCCGTGCGATTGCACCAGAAGAACCAGGGATTGGTGTCATATTTGACTGGGAGAAACTTGCTCCTCATAAACAACCCTTTTAACTGAAAACCCACGATTATTTCCTTTAGGATTAGGAAATAATCGTGGGTTTTTATTACAGAATCAATGGCTTTTCTTCAAATGGAAGCCACCGTTCATCAATAAGGGAACGATACCAAGCGGCTGATTTTTTTAATGACCGGGTCCGTTCTTCATTTAACTCAATTCGGACGAGACCATAGCGGTTCTTAAATGCATTCATAGGTGAAACACAATCGGTAAATGCCCAAAGCATATAGCCTTCGCAGTTGGCACCTTCCTCGACGGCTTTTAGCAGCCAGTAAAGATGTTCGGTAATAAACTGAATCCGATAATCATCTTGGACTTGACCTGTGGCATCCATATACTGTTCTTCATTTTCCCGCCCCATACCATTTTCAGTGATCAGCCATGGAATATTGCCATAATTTTCTTTAAGATAATTAGCCATATCGTACATGACCTTCGGATAGATTTCCCAGCCACGGGAGTTATTAATTTGTTTTCCTGGCAAATCAAATGTCTCATAAAACATTTCTGGATGAAATGGTGTATCCGAATGCCATTGATATCGTGGTGCCCGCACGCGTTTCGGGTAGTACTGATTGACACCTAAGAAATCCACCGTATGGGTGCGGATCGTTTCCAAATCTTCTTCTGTCGGATCAAAGTAGATGTCATAGGTTTGGCAAAGTGTGATAAGTTCCTCTGGATAATGACCTTTGACCATTGGATCAAAAAAGATCCGGTTGAAAAAGAGATCATACATTTTTTGCGCTTTTTGATCCTCCGGTGAGGAAGAGCGTGCGTAAACCATTTCTGGATTTAGCACACAACCGATGCGCCCCTCGTAGCCCTTTTCATGATAGACAGCCACCGCTTGGGCGGACGCCAATACTTTGTGATAGTTCCAAAGCATCCATTTTTTTGTGTTTTGCTCATGGGGCCAGCGGATCGCATCGAGATAGCAACGAGTCTGAATAACGATCGGCTCATTGAAGGTAAACCACTGTTTGACTCGATCACCGTAACGCTCGAAGGCGATTTCGGCATAACGGGTATATAGATCGACCACTTTCCGCGAGCTCCAGCCATCATAGGCATCCATCAAACTAGCTGGCAGTTCATAATGTTCCAAACAAAGCATCGGTTCGACGCCAGCCGCAAGCAATTGGTCGATAAGCTGATCGATATGAGCAGCATAGTCTTCGTCAACGATCAGCTGTTCATGGTCGGTAAAGAAGCGCGCCCAGTTGATCGATGTTCGGTAATGGGTCAAATGAACCTCCTGCATCAGTTCAACATCTTCCGAAAACTTTTCCATAAAATTCGTCGCAATAGCCGGCCCATAGCCATTATGCCAAACAAAGCGTTCTTCTTTGTACCAGCGGTCGAGATACGAATCTTGCCCTTCTCTCTTTCCCTGCCAGCCTTCTGTCTGCCAAGCAGACGAAGCAGCGCCTAAAATAAATGTCTCAGGTATTTTTACCATTTTTGCAAAACTCCTTTATGCAACTTCATTGGTCGTACGATTCATTACCAAAACAAAAGGCAGATAGATCAAAATCGCTACGATAATACAGATCACTTGCGTGATGACAGCCCCGATATCCCCAGCAGTAGCTAGATAAGCATTGACGATCGGTGGCATCGGCCATGGGACCATTACCACCGCTTTAGCGGCAAAGCCTAGGCTTGTCGCCACGTACCCAATCGTTCCTGTTACTAACGGTGTGAGGATAAAGGGAATCGCCAAAATGGGATTCAGCATGATCGGCATTCCGAAGATCACTGGCTCATTGATATTGAAAATCCCAGGTGCTAATGACAATTTAGTGATTTGGCGCATATCCTCTCGTTTACCGACGATCAAAATCGCAATCAGCAAACCAATCGTCACGCCAGAGCCGCCCATACTCATATACATATCCCAAAACGGCATCGTAATGATATTGGGTACTTCTTTTCCAGCTTCAAAGGCTTCCGTGTTGACGGCAATCGCTGCCAATAACAATGGTTCTCGAATGGGTTTGACCATCTGGTTCCCATGAATCCCGATCACCCAAAAGACTTGTGCGATAAACATCAACAACAAGATGCCTGGTAAGCCTTGAACGATTCCTTCCAGTGGGCGTTGAACCACGTTGTAGATGATATCGTAAGCATACATTCCTGTGAGCGCCTTGATAGCAAAACCAGCGGTGGCGATGATGGTCACGGTGAAAATCGTTGGAAACAATGCCGAAAAACTTGCCGAAACATTCCCTGGAACACTATCAGGCATCGTGATCTGCAGCCGTTTTTGTCTTCCTAGCCATGCATAAAGCTCGATGGAAACGATTGCAACGAACATGCCTAAAAATAGACCTTTCGTGTCCGTGTATTGCTTAGCCAGCACGTTTTCGGCAACCACCGTCGCATCTTCGTGCAAAAATTCAAAGATCATTGGATTAACAGAAAGATAAGACATCACGGCGATGATTCCTGGAAAGACCCCAGAAATCTTATTTAGTTTTGCTAGCTCAATCCCAATCAGAAACACTGCATAGATCGTTAAGAAACTCAATGTCACATAACTGACCGCAGATGAGATTGGTTTTAAACTTTCTAAAAAGCGCAGTACCTCGATTTGTGCCAATCCATTTTCAGCATCAAAAACCATTGCTGAAAATAATGTACCAAATGCCCCTGTAATGATTACTGGAATCAAAGCAGCAAAGGCATTTTTAATGACCATGATGTAGCGTAAATTGTTGATCCTGTTGGCAAATTTTCCCAAAACGTCAGCGAGTCGATCCATAAATCCTTGCATAAAACTCCCTCCTATACCCTATTCTTCAATTGGTAGAAAACGATTACATTACAAATGTAATTCATTTCTTGAAGAATGTAAACGCAGGAAAAGCCTTTAAAACAGGGTATGTAAAGCTCCACGTTTACATACTTCGTTTTATCACTTATTATTATTTTGAGGTGAAGCAAATGGCGAACTACCATGACATCGCTGCCGATTTACGGAGCAAAATCAATCACGGGTTTTACGAAGAAGAGAAAAAATTGCCGAAGCAATCCGAACTGGCTGCGGATTATCAAACGAGCCGCGTGACGATTCAAAAAGCATTGAATATTTTACAAATGGAAGGCATTATTTACGGTAAAAAAGGCACGGGTACGTTTATCAGCGATTCCTATTCAACCTTCGATTACAACGCCAAGATCAATCGCGGGCTGACCAAGCGCCTTGGAGAAACAGGAAAGATCACCAGCAAGATCATTTCTTTTGCCATTCTTTTTCCCGATGAGAAAGAACAAGAAAAACTAAACATTCGCAGTGACCAGCAAATTTATGATATCGTTCGTTTGCGTCTATTTGACGATATACCCGTTGTTTTAGAATATACCATCATGCCGCTTCATGTCATTCCTGGCATTACCGAAGAAGTCTTAACCTCTTCCGTCTATAGCTACATCACGAACCAACTCCACTCCTCGATTGGAACATCTGTCCGTCGTATCAAAGCGGATCGTGCAGACACCTACGACCAGCAATACTTAGCTTGTGCTGCCACCGATCCCATTTTAGAAGTGGAACAAACGGTTTACCTCGGCGATGGGACGCCTTTTGAATTTTCCCAATCACGGCACCGCTATGATATGGGGGATTTTATTGTTGTAAATAATTAATACGCTGCGGATCGAGTGCCTCTGATTGAGGGTCGATACGCAGCGTATTTTACTTAAAATACTGCTGATAGACTGTTTGACCAATTTCTCTTAGCCAACTGATCCCTCGGCCACTACCGGCTTTATCATAGGAAAATGCCGCAATGATGATCGTCGTTTCATTGGCTTGTAAATATGCTACATCGTGTTCGATGCGGTCAAGACGACCTGTCTTATTAAAAATGCGGCAAGAAGGCTGCGCAGTTTCAGCAAAATTCCCCGCTAATCCATCTTGAAATTGCTGCTGATTTAAAGGTGAAAATCCTAGTGCAGCTTCTTCTCGTTCCACACACCTTAGTAGCAGTTTGGCAGCCACCGAGGGTGTCAAGCGGTTCTCTTTGTCTTTGATCGGTCGCATCATATACCGTTCAAATTGGATCTCCGGCTCCTGAATCCATGCCTGAAGCGTGGGCAACCCTACTAAGTCCAATAGTACATTGGTCGCAGTATTATCAGATACGGCGATCATTGCCGTGAGAAGTTCACTGATGGTCCAACCTTTCTTCTGAGGAAAAAGACGGATCACCCCAGCACCCCCTGTCAGATCAACAGGGTTCACACAAATTACCTGTTGGGGATCGATCTTTTTTTCGATGATTTGTTCAAGATAATACGCGTACAAAACAAGCTTACTAATACTCGCTGCCGAAAACGACTTTTGACCCTGATAGTCAACAAGACATTCCGTTGGCGTACCGATCCATACCCCCATTTCCAACGTTGCCTGGTAGTTTTTTAGAATAGGATCAATTGCTACACGCAAGTCATCTTTTCCCATCAAATGCCCCTTTCCTTACGATCATGAAAAGAATGTTCATGAGTATTCCTGTGATTCATTCGGCTGGTTTTGCCAATAACGCGCCACAACTGCGAGTTCTGGTTCATAATTAGAGCCAGTGATTTTGGTTTTCATGACCCGTGACCCAGGTGTTCTTGAATGAATCATTTCGTCATCCCCCAAATATAGACCGACATGATGGACTTCGCCTTTTCCTTCTTCATAAGCAAACAACAGCAGATCCCCTGGTTGTGCCTGACTGTAAGGTACGATGTTTGCTTGTTGTGCTTGCTCGATCGTATCTCGGGGGATTAAAATACCATGAAGTCGATGCAGCGAATACATGAATCCAGAACAGTCAAAGCCACTGCCGCTAATGCCTGCCCAGACATAGGGCTGGTTTATAAATTGTTCTGCCAAGGCTATTATTTTTTCTGGGAGCTTTGCCCATGTGTCCGATAGGACGTGAGCAAAAGCTTTAGCGATCGTTGCTGGTCCATTAGGCGTAGCCACTTGATAGGAATCTGCGGTTTCCCCAACAAGTGGTAAAACTGTTCCAAAAGAAACGAGTCGTGTGGTCGAGTCAAAAACAAGCACGGCTTCTTTTACAATCACACCAATCCTTCTTTTAGCTATTGCATAGTCTGGTGGCAATGGCTTCAATACCTCGTTCGGCAGATAACCAAGATACCCGAGTGGGTGTTTATTGCTTATTTGATCCAAGACGATCACATGGGACCAACCATCCGTTTGGGCGATGACTTCTACAATCGTCCCATATAATACTTCGGAGTCCACTAAGCTTTCCTGATAAAGCCGCATCGTATCTTCATCAGTCAAAAAAGTGTGCAGTGCTTCTAAAGGAAATGCTTTGATTTTTGCTAGTACTTTGTTTTCTTTGGGTTCCTTCCATAAGAAGGAAGAGCTAGCCTGAACAATTTGTTTCATCTTTGCTCCTCTCATAACTGTTTATTCGTTGATTCCTAGTCCGATGCGTTCGGTGACGCTCAAGCTTCCTGGACGCTGAAGAATCCCTTGCATTTCAGGGGAAGTCGTTTGGGTCTCCCACATAAAAGGAACATCCAGATCATAAAATTGGACATCCGCCATCCCCAAGGCAAAATGGGCGGCTGCAGCCATTCCCCCATACCCTTCAATCATCGAACCGACCATCACCGGCATTTGATGCTCTTTTGCCAATTGATAAATTTTTTGTCCCTCTTTGATCCCGCCGCTTTTCATCAATTTAATGTTCATATAATCGCAGCAGTTTTCAGCAATCAAACGTTTGGCATCCTCATAGGAAAAAAGACTTTCATCGGCCATGATTGGAATCGTCGTACGAGCAGTCACATAGCTGAGTCCAGCAAAATCATGGGCTTTTACTGGCTGTTCAACAAACTCGATCGGAATGTCTTGCCATTGGTCTAAAATCTGCACCGCTTCTTCTTTGGTCCAGCCTTGATTGGCATCAATTCGAAAGGGGATCTTTCCTGCCAAGCGTTCATTGATGCAGCGAATTTTCGCAACCTCCTCTTCGATCGCGCCTACTCCTAGTTTGATTTTCAAGGAGCGAAATCCCGCCTGGACTTTCGCTTGCGCATCCTGCAGCATCTGCTCCTGTGAACCAACACTGATCGTATAGTCGGTTGTCAGTGTATTGGCAGAACCACCTAAATAGCGGTAAAGCGGTAAGTTAGCTACTTTAGCCAGTGCATCGTGCAACGCGATATCAATCGCCGCTTTAGGGCTCGTATGATGCTGGATCAACGCATGAAGCTCATCCATTACCAGCAATTGGGCATCTACCTTTCTACCTAACAGGAAAGGGGCAAAAACAGTTTCGATATCTTTTAAAATACTTTCTTTTGTATCACCGGTGATCACTTCGGTAGGTGCTGCTTCTCCGATGCCAACGATCCCATTGTCAAAAGAAAGCAGCACTCGAATCACTTCGACGGCGTGCACTTCTCTGAGCGCCGTTTTAAACGGTGCATTCAGCTGGATCGGAATTAGCTTCGTTTCAACTGCTGTGATTTTCATTCGTGTTCCTCCCAAAAGGAAAAGCCGTTCTTATCTAGCTGGAATGAATGATTCCTCTTCACTGCTAGATAAAGAACGGCTTTATTCCTTGCTCTAGTTGCTGAACGCTTGGCGTTCCTCTTTTCTGCAGTACTGTTTGACTACGTCAGTCGGTAGATGTATGAAAGAATTGTTTTTTTTACTTATTCTTCGACAAACACATTTTTATAATCATAGGCAGCACCGACACTATGAACGATGAGGCCTTTGATCTTAGGCGACCGCAGATGTGCTTCTGCACTTTGGAAAAGCGGTATAACGCCCAAATCTTCATTTAAGATTTTTTCTGCTTCCACCATATTTTCCCAACGGGCTTCTGGGTCGTTGGCATTTTCATTGGAGGCTTGTTCGATCAATTGGTCGTATTCATCATTTAGCCATTTCCCACGATTGTAGGAACTGTCTTTTTTGAACAATTCCAAAAAGTTGATTGGATCTGCATAGTCCCCGATCCAATTGTTCATGACCATCTCAAAATCGCCGCTATTGGAACGATCCAAACGAACAGAAAAAGGAACGTTTGTGACTTCGACAGTCAATCCATCCAGTGTTTGCTGCAAGGTTCCTTGAATGTATTCCGCCATTTTTTTCGATTGGTCGGTATCTGAGGTCAGCAGTTCAAAAGACAATGTATCGATACCCAGTTCTGCCTTGGCCTTTTCCCAATACTCTTGGGCTTTTTCTTCGTCAAAGGCTAACGTGGTTGCCGCATCCTCTACAAAGTCAGCTTTTGTCTCTGGATTGAAAGCTAGGTCAGAAGGAACAAAACCGACAGCCGGTAATGAGCCGTTGCCTAAAATATTCTCAACGATTTGTTGCCGATTCATGCTATAAGAAATGGCTTGCCGCAAATTTGCATTTCGAAAAGGCGAATCTTCTGGTGCTTGATTCATTTCTAAATACTGAGTGGTTGCACTAGGCTGAACAATGTAATCAGGATGATTCACATTCTGCATCGCCAATTCACCGCTTAAAATAATGTCATCGGCTTGTCCGCTTTCGTACAAGTTATAAGCAGTCGATGAGTCTTTCACGACATCGAAATTAACTGTTTCAAGTTTGACTGAATCGGCATCCCAATAATCCGGATTTTTTTCCAATGACCACTGGATATCGGTGCCTGGGCCAGCATAATTGGTCAATAGGAATGGTCCATTGTACGCCGCGTTTTCACTTGTTAAGGCGTATTGATCACCAAATTCCTCCACGACACGTTCGTTTTGTGGGAAGAAGGTTGGAAAAGCCAGTAAAGATAAAAAGTAAGGTGTTGGTTTTTCTAACGTGATTTTCAACTCATGATCATTGACTGCTTCGATCCCTAACTCGCTTTTATCTAGCGTCCCATCTGAAATAGCGGCAGCGTTTTTAACGGGTGCCAGCATATAGGCATAATTGGAAGCAGTGGCTGGATCAACTGTTCGCTGCCAACTAAAAACATAATCAGCCGCAGTAACTGAATCGCCATTGGACCATTTTGCCTCTTCCCGCAGTGAAATGGTGTAGGTCAGCCCATCTTCACTGACTTCAGCTTCTTCACTTGCCCCGGCAATCACTGGAACATTGTTCTCATTCAAGCGATAAAGGCCTTCATAAGCATTGTTCAGAGTAATAAAGCTATAAGAGTCGGTTGCTAAAGAAATATCGGCACTGCCCATCTCCGCCGAAAGTTGCACATTGATCACTTGCTCTACAGAAGAAGCTCCCGTTGAATCCGTCTCATTTTCTTGCGTGCCATTTTGACAAGCTGCCAAAAAGAAGCTGCTAAGTACTACAAGCATTAATGCATAGTTGGTACGTTTCCCCATTCTCACTCATCCCCTTCTAACATTCAGATAATTCAAAAAATTCTGTTTGTTGTACCGAGTTTACCGCAAGTTTATACAGCCTGTCAATTTAACGCGACGAAAAAATGTAAGAGGTTACACCGAGATGTCAGTTTTCCTTATTCTTTATTCCTTAATGAAACAAAGCCTATTGTCTAGCAACTATCTTTGAAAAATCTGCCGCTCTAAGAAAGCATACAAAAAAGTTCTGATCTCCTACTGATCAGAACTTCGAATGCAATCTTATACAGAATGAAGCATAAAAACGGATAAAAAAACTTCCACTATTTTCCTAACATTTCTTTCCTAACATTTCAAAAAAAAGACGCAAATTTCGTCTTCATAGCGCTTTCTCAGAACCTTCCCACTTTTTTGCCTTTCAACTCAAGGAACAAAAGAAATCTCCTCAGAAAGCAAAAAAAACGTATCTATTTTAAAATGGGAGTGGTACACTAAACAAACGAAGAGTACTGCACGTGAGAAAAGAAAGACTTCCCCAAGTATCCATTTTCTCCAATACTCTTCGGACTCTTCAGTACGTATATTAATTATACGTACTTTTTTCATTTGTTCAAGGCTTTTGAGGGATTTAATCAAAAAATGACTATCGATAAAAAGCTTAAAAGATTCCATAGCTAATTGACAATCATTCTCAATTAGCGCTATACTAAATGAAATCACTCACAGTTAAAGGAGGAATTTCATGTATATCCGTACCGTTGCGTTTGAAGTCATTCCAGAAGGCAAAGACATCTTTCTTGCTAAAATGAAAAAAGATTCCGCCTCAATGAAAACATTTGCTGGCTGTCACTCTGCTGAAGCTTGGTTTTCAGAATCAAAAGACAGCCTCGTTTTCCAGTTGGTGTCAAAATGGACTGAGAAAAAAGCCTTTCAAGCTTGGTTAAAACGTCCCGAACATTTGCAAAAGCACCGAGAGGCGTATCGAGCAGAAAAAGAAGGAACTGCAAAACCGAAACTTGTTTTGTCCAAGACCGGTCAAGAATTTGTCTTGATCGATGAAGAGGCTACTCCTAGTTAAACTATAAGAGCGATCCACCAAAGCAGATTGATTTAGCTATGGTGGATCGCTTTCTTGTTCAGTGCCTCTCTTTTCTACTCCACCGTTCGCTCGTTCAAGGTTCTTCCTTGCTGATCTTTTAATTGCAGCCAACCATTGGTGCCCCCATAGTAAAGAAACATGCCTACCTCGTTGACACTTTTTAATACAACGTCTTCAATCGTGTGTCCCTCTTTGATCGCTGCTTGGTTTTCTTGCCGAATTTTTTCCGCTAAGCGAGCAGAAAAACCAACCGAGCCGTTTTTATTCAAAGGAATCTCTTGACTCAAAATTGCGCCTTTTTCAATTCGAACCTCGTTGCGTTTTTGCCAATAGACCCTTGCTTTACTTCCTTGATAGTCAACCATGAAGGGTTCATCTTGTAACTCTTTTGACCATTTGTGTCTCGGTTTGCCCCCTTTTTTTGCCTCTTTTGTCGTCTTTTTGCTCGTAGATCCATAGCCAAGAAAATCGATAAAACGATCAAATGGTTTTGCGCTAGCAGCAATGGTTTGCTGCAACTCTTGGGGTATGCCGATGGATGCTTTGGACCCATTGGTTAACTGATATTGTTCTTGATAATAGGCTACTAAGTAAGGAGCCATGATCTCCCAAGGTGGTGTGAGGATCATCAAGCGGTCGTATTCTAACTGGTCGTCAAAGGTTTTATCGTCTGCTACTGAGAAAATTTGGCCGTCTTTGATAAAAAATAGCACAGTATTTTCTTTGACTTGCGCTAAACTTCCCTTAACAATTTGCAGTTGGCCTGCTTCATTCGGCCATTCAAAAAGCAACTGCTGTTCCTCAACGATCGTCTTTTTTAGTTCCATCCTATTCCCTGCTTTCTGTTGTTTTCTCGCCTATTATAGCACTTCTTTTGCTAGGTGCCTGAGTCTAAGAATCAAAAAAGAGACTGCTTCTGAGAAACAGTCTTTTTTTAAGGGAATTGGTTTACATGCATGGTTTCATTTTATTTTGATTGGGTGATTACCAATGGATCAGCTAAAAAAGCATTCAACTAGCGCTGGTTGATAGATCTCATTGTATTTTGCAACTACTCGTCCGCAACGTTCTTCGATATCTTCATGATCGATCCCATCGTAGCGGATCACATTTAATACGACACACCGTTCCATTTTTCTGACCACTTCACCGATCACGCGGCTTTGTAAGCCGACTGGTTTACATTCATATGCTTTACCTAATACAATAGTTTCTGCTTCCATAATTCTCTCCTTAAAAACTCATTTTTCTAATTGTATTATCATATTATCATCTAATTTTAATTAAATAAAGTAATATGCCCGACATTTTTAAATAATAACTAAAAAAAGCGTTCATTATTCAATGAACGCCCCACTTAAAAACATTATGTTGTTTTATAGTTAAAATTAAAAAACAAGTACTTTATTGACGGCTTGCTACCAATAAAGCAGCAAATTCTTCCAGATATTTCTGATCGATCGCATCATAGCTGTTCGTTTTTCCACTATCGATATCCAGCACTCCAAGCAACTGATCATCAACCACCATGGGAACTACGATTTCAGACATCGCTGCTGAGTCACAAGAAATATAATTTTCATGTTCTTTGACATTGGGTACGATCAATGTGGTTTTTTTCTCTGCTGATTCCCCACAAACCCCTTTGCCTAATGTGATTCTGGTGCAAGAGACTCTTCCTTGGAATGGACCTAAAATCAGTTCGCCTTCTTCAAACAAATAATAGCCGGCAAACACTGTATCTTCCAATGTTTCATTCAGTAAAGCAGAAGAGTTGGCTAGGTTGGCGATCCAATTACTCTCCGCTTCTAGCAACCCTTTTAATTGCAGAAGCATCAATTCATACGCTTCGATTTTTTTATTCATTTTATCACCTCTGTCCTTGATTATAAGCAAAGACAGAGGATTTGTCTTGTCTAAATTATTGGGTATTGGAAACAAAAATTGTGAAAAAAGAAGTTGCCTGAAACAGTCTACTTGCCAACCTATGCAGCTATCGATTCTGATCGATTGGGTCAATCATTTGTTGAACCTACTCTGCATCAATCACAGTAAAACGAGTATTTTCATGTTGCACTGTTTCAATTTCATCAAGAATTGCTTTGGCTAACGTACCGCTGGAAGTTACTGATTTCTTTTGGTCGTTGAAAAGCAAGTGATCTTTGCCTAAAATCGCTGGTTTAGCTGGTCCCTCTTGAAATAGATTTCCTGGAGAAATCCCGACCCAATGAACATTTTTGACGGTTTCTAAAAAGAGATATTCATCTAACTGATTTTCTGGGATCGCGATCCAGCTTTCACTTCCTGGGGCTTTTTTCAATTCGGTAAGATTGCGTTCACCCGCTTCATTGAACAAGCTGCCAGCTCCTAAAATGAAGAACAAGCGCGTGGTCTTTTCTCGAAACAAATGTACCAATTTTGCTGCCAGATCCACATGCAAGTACGCTTGGTCAGGACTTGTCGCAAACGCATCGACCAACACATCAAATCCGTCGAGGTCTTCTTCTGTTAACGAAAAAGCATCTTTTGTAAGTGTTTTGACTGTATCACCAAATTGTTCTTTGGCTTTAACTTCATTTCTAACAATAGCAGTCACTTCATGTCCTCGCTGTACTGCTTCTTGATAAATAGCTGAACCTGCATTTCCTGTTGCGCCAATAACACCGATTTTCATGATAATCATCCTTCCTCATCTTTTGTTTGACTAAAATAGTTGTTACTAATCAAGTTACAACTAGAGTATAAAAGAAACTTTCTTTCCTGTCAAGAAATTGCTTAGCAGGTGAAAGTTCTTTTTACTGTGTTGTGTCCGTTCAATCTACTTGATCGGCCTCTCCTTGAATGCCTTCAATGATTGATTGCAGCGAGATGGCGCTCATCTCTTGCTCGATTTTCTTTTGCAGCACATCATAGGTTTCTTCTAATACCCCTTGGATATTCCCCCCAATTAAGCAGTTGGGGTTGGTTTTTTTGTCTGCATGTAAAAGATGGTGATCTTTTTCAACACTCGCATAAATGTCTAACAAAGAAATCTCATTTGGTTCCTTCGTTAGTTTAGGGTTTGGTTTTCCTCTTTGGCTTTCGATCAATCCAGCAACCCGTAAATCACTCATAATCCGGCGAACATAAGCAGGATTCGTTTCAACGCTCTGGGCGATCCGATCACTTGATAAATCAGTTCCTTTAAAGAGGTGGATGTAAGCGAGGATGTGAATGGCGTCGCTGTATTTGGTTGAATATTTCACTTCGTCTCCACTCCTTTTTCTTGTATCATACCTCTTTTTTAGCATTTAGACAAAGGGGACTGATCAATCTTACAAAACTCAAGAATCCCGTCAAAAAAAACAGCCCTCAAAAAGTTAGCACAAAAGCCTAACTTCTTGAAGGAACTGCATACTGAACCACTTTTTTACTTTTTATTTAAACGATCACTTTGCTAATAGCCATTCATCCATGCTGATTCAAGCTGATTGCCGTCGGGATCAACGATTTCATAGCCGACCATCATATCCTCTGGAATCCCCATATCAACTTGGAACGATTGGCCACCATTTGCTTCTGCAATCTTTGCAAAATTCTTCGCTTCTTCTGGCGTATCAAAGCTAAACGCGATCAATGCACTACTCGTGTTCTTCGTATCCCCAATACGTCTGCCATTCAGAAACTGTTGATAAAACTCATGTTCTAACAACATTATCCAAATCGATTCACTCCAAACCATTCCGCTGCTAGTCTCGTTTGAGAACTCTTCATTTTTGACAAATCCCAACGCTTCATAAAAGGAGGTTGCACGTTTGATATCAGTGACAGGCAAATTTATAAACACCATTTTATTCGCCATTTTCTTGCCTCTTTTCTTTGATAAGTTGTATTGATGAATCCGCTCTCATTATAGCATCTATCGTTGGATTCACAAAAACATCAGACCTTATCCTACGCCGTTGGTTTCTATCAGCTCATTCAAAACTCGTTTTTCCAAGCAAAAAAACCTTTGCATGAAAGGCCTTTTGCTTTTATCACCTATGGAAAAGTAACCAGATACGCATCGCATAGAAGCCATTTTTTCGCTAATCAATACAACTGCAAGCTGATCTGTTTTTTTCAATACTTAAAGCTCAAGTCTTGAATCGATCACGGTAGCTTTCCCACGATAAATTTTTCGATACTCTTTTGGCGTATAAGTAGTTGCTTTTTTAAATTTCTTACTAAAATAATTTGGATCATTGAATCCTGCTCTGACAGAGATTTCACTGATTGATCGATCACTCGTTGATAGTTCTTTTTTGGCAACTTCAATACGATAAATCATCAAGTACAATGAAAAGGTCATTCCTAATGTATTCTTGATCAAACGACTGGTGTGATACCGGCTTAAATGCAGGTGATCTGCTAAAGTATCTAACGTAATATGTTCTCTATAATTTTCATGAATATAGCGCAATATCTTATGTCTTAAAGAAAGCGAAGGAGAAGCCTCATTATTTTTCTCGATGTGTAGCAAGGAAATCTGATTGATGGATTGAATTCCCCGATCCAATGCATAAACAAAATCATTTGTGATCGGTTCGACCAAGTAATCAATCAAGCCGTAACGCAACGCTTTTTGAGCGGTAGCAAAACTTTCTACAGCAGAATACAAAATTGCTTTTGCATTAGGGCAAAATGAAAGCAATACTTTATATAATTCAAAAGAGTCCTCTTCGCCATCCGCATTAATCACTGCAATTTCAACCGGCTGCTCAAGACAGGTACGCTGAAGCGCTTTTTTTGAACAAACCGTCGGAAGCAAGATGACATTTGGAAAATGACGATCGATCAAACGAATCATATCGTTAACTGCTCCATGCTCTTTGCTATCAATGATCAATAAGTTACACACGAAATCTTCTCCTTCGTTTAAAATTCACCCGTTGGTTTTTCTATTTCTATTTATTTCTCTTGAAAATCAATGACCATTCGCCCTTTGATTTTTCCTGAAAGCATTTCATCAAAAATATCATTGATCTCTTCTAACTGACGCATGACAACTTTTGGAACGACTTTTCCTTCGGCTGCGAATTGGAAAGCTTCTGCTAAATCAGTCCGTGTTCCAACAAGGGAACCGACGATTTTAATACCGTCCAATACAAGTCGAGGAATGTTCAAGTCCATGCTTTCTGGTGGAAGACCAACCGCTACAATCGTACCACCCGCACGAACGGCATCGACAGCAGAATTGAAGGCTGCTTTTGAAACAGCTGTTACTACAGCTGCATGTGCGCCGCCGGTTGCTTCTTGAATGATTTTTGCCGCATCTTCTTTCGCAGGATTGATCACAAGGTCAGCGCCATGATCTTTTGCAAAGTCCAATTGTTTCTCGTTGATATCAATCCCAATCACTTTTGCATTAAAGACATTTTTTGCATATTGCAAGGCTAGGTTTCCTAATCCTCCTAAACCATAGATCGCGATCCATTGACCTGGTTTAATGTCAGAAACTTTTACCGCTTTATATGTGGTTACACCTGCACAAGTAATGCTGCTGGCTTCAGCAGAACCTAAGCCCTCTGGTACCTTCACTGCATAGTCAGCTACAACGATACACTCTTCAGCCATACCGCCATCTACAGAATATCCGGCGTTTCTAACGGAACGGCATAATGATTCATTCCCGTTCACACAGTATTCGCATGATCCACAGCTTTCATATAACCAAGCGACACTTGCACGGTCACCGATTGCTAGAGAAGTAACATCATCACCGATCGCGACCACTTTACCGATTCCCTCGTGACCGAGTACGATTCCAGATGCATCTCCGAAGTCACCATCTTTTACATGCAAGTCCGTATGGCAGACACCACAACACTCCATTTTCAATAATGCTTCATTCGGACGAAGCGCTCTCAATTCTTTTTCCTCAATTTTTACAACCTTATCGTTTGATACTACAGCTGCTTTCATAAAGACACCTCTTTCAATTCATTTAAATAAAGAACTTCCTTTTATTTGTGAAGTAATTAACTAACACGAAGAGGTCAGCAATAGCTAGATAAAAGAAAGTTCCCTATCGAGAAGGTTACCATAGAAACCATCAAAAAAAGGGGAATATATTGCTTTTTTTCTGTAATCATTTATGAGAAAAAAATAATGAAATAATTCAATTTTTTTTCTTATATTTCAAATTCAATAAACTACAAGGACTAAAAAAGCAAAAAAAACCATCATATAAATAACAAAAGTTTTAATAAAACCTATCAAGAGGAAATTACATAAACATGTAATCTTGGTCTTCCCCATTATTCTCTAATCCTTTTTTATCAATTCGGTGATTTACGATTTATTTTCTTTCAGGCACTGAATATCATATTGGTATTTAACGTGATGTCCCTCATCAGTGTTTTTCTAACAATTTTACTCCCTTTTTTCCTTCTCTGCACATAAAAGCAAATAATGCTGAAAGGTGATCGATCAAACAATCTTCAACCTGCAATCTGTCACTATCGGATAGCCGATAAATGTCCACAAAAAGTTTCAGTCGATGGCATTGTGTTTCACTCAGACGACTGTTCCCATCAAAATACAAGGGTACCCAGTGGTATGCAGCAATGATCCCCTCCTGTTCTTATAGTCGTTTCATGATTTTATCACAACGAATAGAAAGTTTTTGTCACCTCAGACAAAAGAAAAAAGCCCTTGAAATCAAGGGCTTTTGCTTCATCTGATAATAAATGATTAACGACGAATTTCTTTGATACGAGCTGCTTTTCCGTGTAATGCACGTAAGTAGTACAATTTTGCACGACGTACTTTACCGTAACGAACAACTTCGATTTGTGCAACACGTGGTGTGTGCAATGGGAAGGTACGTTCAACACCTACACCGTTTGATACTTTACGAACTGTATAAGTTTCGCTGATACCAGCACCGCGGCGTTTGATGACAACACCTTCAAATAACTGGATACGTTCGCGAGTTCCTTCGACAACTTTCGCGTGAACGCGAACAGTGTCCCCAGGACGGAAAGCTGGGATGTCAGTACGTAATTGTTCTTGAGTTAGTTCTTGAATCAATGGATTCATGTTTATCATTCTCCTTATTCCCAAACATTCTTAAAGCATGAAAGCTCCAGCGGAACATCGTAATAGTTGAGTTTACACTCACTGAAACATCTTACCACAGTCGACCACAGGCTGTAAAGAGAATTTTCTTGTCATCGCGCAGAATATCAAAAAAACTGGCACTATTTTAGTTGCCAGCTTTCGCTTCTTCTTCAATTTCTTTTAAAAGCTTCTGCATTTCTTCCGTCAACGGATAATTTTCTAGCATATCAGGTCGGCGCTGAAAGGTGCGGCGCAATGATTCTTTTAATTGCCACTGCTCGATCAATTTATGATTGCCATTCATCAAAACTTCTGGTACTTTCATGCCTTTAAACTCTGCTGGGCGTGTATATTGCGGATGTTCTAATAAACCAGTGGAATGAGAATCGGTTTGTGCGGAGGTTTGATTGCCTAAAACTTCTGGTAATAGTCTGACCGTCGCATCGATCATGACCATTGCACCCAATTCGCCGCCAGTCAAGACGTAATCTCCCAGTGACACTTCATCAGTGACCAATGAACGGATTCGTTCATCGTATCCTTCATAATGACCACAAATGAAGACGAGGTGCTCTTCGGTAGAAAATTCTTCTGCCATCTTTTGATCAAAAGGTTTCCCCGCTGGGTCTAAAAGGATCACGCGTTTCTTCGTTTCTGGTGCTGCTTCTTCGATCGCTTTGATATTGTCATAGACAGGTTGGACTTTTAATAACATTCCTGCTCCGCCGCCATAAGGATAGTCGTCCACTGTTTGATGTTTGTTGTCGGAATAGTCACGGAAATTTGAGACGTTGATTTCTAACAGTCCCTTTTCCCTTGCTTTGCCAATGATCGATTCTCCTAGAGGACCTTCGAACATTCGCGGAAATAGTGTCAATACATCAATTCTCATCGTCTAACAACCCCTCTGGGATTTCCACAATGACCTGACCATTTTCAAGATCGATCGTGTGGACAACCGACTCGATATAAGGAATCAAGGCATCCTTCTTCCCTTTTCGTTGAACGACCCAAACGTCATTGGCACCTGGTGAAAGGATCTCTTTGACTTTACCAATGATTGTGCCATCTTCTTCGACGACTTCCAGACCAATAATTTCATGGTAGTAAAACTCATTTTCTGCTAAATCCACCAAATCATCCTTGGTAACTTTTAAAATGCCGTTACGAAACGGTTCAACATCGTTAATATTGGGATAGCCCTCAAACGTCACTAAATCAAAGTTTTTGTGTTTGCGATGACCTGAAACAATCAATGTTATTGGCTCTTTATTTTCACGAAAAAGTGTCAATTCGGCCCCTTTACGGTAGCGTTCTTCTGGAAAATCCGTTTGTGATATCACACGTACTTCTCCACGGATTCCATGTGTATTGACGATTTTTCCTACGTTTAAATATTCTGTCACGTTCGTTCCCCATTTCTTCTAACTTCTGTTCTATTTTAGCATAGCAAAGTAGCGAATTCTAGCCGTTTCCTAGCGCCCCATGTTTTCCTCAAAATCATCGCGCGAAAAATGCCCCTTCGACGCTTGATCAAAGGGGCATTGTCCTAATATGAACCTTATTGATTCATAGAAACGGCCATTTTCAATGCTGAACGTGCATCTTGATGTTGCACCGTTCGAAGGGTCTTTTCTTGTTGCCAAACCACTGTAGTTGCTGTATGGTCATTTTTTCCCATATCGATAGTGATTTGACCGACCTCAGGCGCTGGGAGCATAGCTTCTTCCAGATACGCTACCACTTCTTTGGCAACCGGAACTGGATCTTGTTCCTCTTGATTGACTGCTCGAACAGTCAATGACCAATTTCCTTCTTGCCAGCTCAAATAACTGGAACCAGCAGCTCCTTGCATATGCCCAGTAATGCCATATCCGAGATCAACGGCTTGTCCGCCATCATCAGCTGTTACATTGACCGCTGCAGCAGCTTCATCCGCTGATTGATAGTCTTTTGATTGAAAAGCAGCAATCGGTGTTTCCTCGTTCAAAGCCTTGTCATTGAGAGGCAGCTGCTTATCAAGTCCATAATAAAGAATCGAAGCATCGGACTGACTGCCAGCTGTGGCCGCATTCAACACTTTACCTGAAGCAAGTGGAATGTCCTTGGGCAAGACAAGATCAGGGAATGCCGCTTGTATTTGAGCGTAGATATCTGCAGTACTATTCGTGTTTGAAGAATCCCTAGAAGCCGCCTGACTAGAAGACGTACTTGATTGACTTGTTTCTGATTGACTACTTGCTTGCGTTTGGGTACTTTCCACCATACTCGTCGCTGTTGTTTCGGCACTACTGGCTTGACTGGTTTCTGGTTCCTGTTGATTATTGCAGCCAGCTAAGGCGCCCATCGTCAGCAGCGTAACGAATAATCCTAGTTCTTTTTTCATGATGTTCCCCTCCTTATACAAAGAATACCCCTCAATAAAAAAAATGACAAACAAGTCAGATTGTCTGTCATTTTTTTGTTGATTTTTTAAAGATTTGTCACCCAATTTTGCAGTGATTGAAAGCCATCCTTGATCCATTGCCAAACTTGATTGGCGATCGTCGATAGGTCGCCCCAACGAAAGTTTTGTGTCCATTGGTTCAATTGCGTCATGATCTCCTCACGATAGACCCAAATTAAAAAGAGCAACAACAAGATCCCTAGCGTTCGCCAAAGAAAAGAACCAATTTTATAAATAAAGACGAGGATCAAAAGAACGACGATCCATGCGATTAGTTGAGACATACAAGCACCTCCTCCTTTTGATTATCTCAAAACCACCTTTTTTTGTCCTCCATCTTAAGCATGAATTTTACAAAAAAAGCATTCCTCAAAGAGAAATGCTTTTCATTCTTGCTTATTTACCATCAATGATATTCAAACGAACTTTTTTTGGTCCATTTGTCCGTACACTGTAAACGATTGTTCGAATTGCTTTGGCAACCCGACCTTGTTTACCGATGATACGACCAATATCCTCTGGTGCCACAGTAAGATTATATTCCAAGAAATCATCTGACTCTACCAGCTCAAGCTTGATATCCTCAGGTTTGGTAACAAGTGGTGAAACGATCGTTAAGACTAATTCTTGCAAATCTTTCATCCAAAGTCACCTTATTTCTTAGTGAATTTTGCTTCGTGGTGTTTTTTCATAACGCCTTCTTTAGAAAGGATGTTACGAACTGTATCTGAAGGTTGCGCACCTTTAGATAACCAATCAAGAACTAAATCTTCTTTGATTGTCACTTCAGCTGGGTCTAGTAAAGGATTGTAAGTACCAACTGTTTCGATGAAACGTCCGTCACGAGGAGAACGTGAATCTGCTACGACGATACGGTAAAAAGGTTTCTTTTTAGAACCCATGCGTTTTAAACGAATTTTTACTGCCATTATTTACACCTCCATTGATTTAATCACAAGAGCTAGTTTAACAGGTTTTTCCGATGGTGTAAAGAGTTTTTTCTTTACAGCTAAAAAAAGTTTCTTCTTTCTTATTTTCTAAGCATGGTTATCTTTTGCCAGAATGAATCAGGACGCGTATCATTAGTAATAGAGAAACTTTTTAAAGTCAAATCGTTTTATTTGCACCATCCACTTACTTTTGGTAAGCTTAATGAGTAGAAAACAACAAGGAGGAAATTTACATGACAAAAAAAATTGGTTTTATCGTCGGCAGTTTACGGGAAGGATCATTTAATAAACTCGTAGCGAAAAAATTCGCATCATTATTACCAGAAGGTTTTGAAGCATCTTTCATCGAAATCGGCAACTTGCCTTTTTACAATGAAGATTTGGAAGTTGAAGGAAAAGTTCCTGCTGAATGGACAGCATTTCGGGAAGCATTAAGCGCCGTTGACGGGGTCTTCTTCTTTACACCAGAATACAATCGTTCTGTTCCTGCAGCATTGAAAAATGCATTAGATGTTGGTTCTCGTCCTTACGGTGCTAGCAGTTGGGGTGGCAAACCAGCTTTGGTTGTCAGCGTTTCTCCAGGAGCGATCGCTGGGTTTGGTGCAAACCATCACCTACGTCAATCATTAGTCTTTTTGGATATGCCTACTCTACAACAACCAGAAGCCTATATCGGTGGAATCACCAACTTGATTGATGAAAACAACGAAATCAACCCAGATACAGTAAGCTTCTTTGAAACGATCATTGCAAAATATATTGAACTCTTTCAACGATTCAACTAATTAAGAATCCAAACAAAAAGACCAAGAAACTCGGCACTGAGTTTCTTGGTCTTTTTACTGTGAAGAATAATCGTTTGCGCTTTTTACTCGCTGCCTGACACAGACTTTCGGACAAAATGAAGTTCTGTCAGTTCCCCCATCTGTTTTGTTTCAACAAACGTCAAGCGTCTCGCATAATCCCCCGGTTCAAACAGTCGCTTGCCCTCTCCTAAAAACACCGGCGCGATTTGAATAAACCATTCATCGATCAAATCAGCTTCCAGCAATGGTTTTAATAAGGAACCCCCACCTACTACCCATACGTTTTCCTCTTGTTTTAATGCTGAAACAAATGCAACTGGATCCGTTGACACTAGGGTTGCATCCGGCAGCGGCTCTTTTCGGGTACGAGAAAAAACATAGTTGGTCTTTTCAGGATATAGCAGTCCATCATCCATCAGTTTTTTTGCTTCTTGATAGGTCTTTCTTCCCATCACGGTCGCGTCGATGGTTGCAAAAAATGCTTCATAGGTCGTTGCAACACCGGTATCAGTTTGAAACAGCCAGTCCAGTTGATCCTCCATACCTGCTAAATAGCCATCGAGGCTGATTGCACCATAAAATACCACTTTTCCCAATTAGGCTCACTCCTTTATTTTTACGTTTGCTTCTGACCTTCGACAAACACAAGTGACTAAGTGATCATTAACCATGCCGACCGCTTCCATAAACGCGTAAATAGTTGTCGTTCCGACAAATTTAAAGCCTCGCTTTTTCAAGTCTTTTGCTAGCTGATCGGAGATTTCCGAATGGGTCGGTACATCGGATTGCTGCTGAAATTCATTGATGACTGGCTCATGATTGACATATCGCCACAAGAATGCGGAGAAACTGCCGTATTCTTGCTGGATTTTTAAAACTTCTTGGGCATTGATGATCGCTGCTTCAATCTTTCGTCGATTGCGAATGATTCCTGGATTCATCATCAGTTCTTCCACTTTTTCTTCCGTATAGTTCGCTACTTTTATGATATTAAACTGATCGTATGCTGCATCGAAATTCGCCATCTTGTTTAAAATCATTTGCCAGCTCAATCCTGCTTGATTCATATCTAACACCAGTTTTCGAAACAACTGCTGATCCTCATACTCAGGTTTTCCCCATACCGTATCATGATACTCCTGCATTGCTGGTGTACTGTTGGCCCATTCACATCGCTCCATTGTCCTCATCAGCTCCTTTTTGTTTATTTTATCATAAATGACTTTACTTCCACCAGTGTACTACGTATACTAGTACACATAAATGAAAGGAGCTGATTTTGTGGTTCGCATTAACAAAGCCAGCAGCAAACCTTACTATGAGCAATTGGTTTTAAGTATCAAAGAAGATATTCTGAACGGTGTTCTAACCGCCGGAGACCAAGTACCTTCGGTTCGTGAAATGGCCAAGCGCCTGTTGATGAATCCAAATACCGTCAGCAAAGCCTACAAAGTATTGGAAAATGAGCAAGTACTTGTCACCATCAAAGGAAAAGGCACCTTTGTGAAAGTTACTGAGGATCTGCCACGCGATGAGATTCGGATCTTACAAGTGAAAGAACGTTTGAAAGAATTGGTGATCGAAGCACGCCATTTACAGATCAGCATGCGTGAGCTGAGCGATTGGATGAATGGCTTTGAACAAGAGTTAGGAGGCGATCCACAGTGAAGATCGAGCATGTGACCAAGAAAATGGAACAAACAATTGTCTTAGAAAACGTGAACTTCTCTTTGGAAAAAGGAGAGCTCGTAGGATTAATCGGCCGCAATGGTTCTGGGAAAACCACGTTGTTTCGGACGATTGCTGGGCATTATTTACTAGATGATGGGGAGATTTCCATCGATAACCAACGCCTGGATCAGCATCCGCAATTAAAAGAACAACTTTTTTATATTGATGAAAAAGAAAACTTTCTTTCGGCCTACTCTTTGAAAAAGCTCAATCAATTTTATCGGCTTGCTTATCCAAATTTCGATCAGAATCTTTACTTAGAATTGATGCAAAGTCACGGTCTTCCTCTGACGCTTTCCTACCGACGGATGTCAAAAGGTATGCAAGGTCTTTATAAAATGATTCTTGCGATCGCCTCAAATGCGACGTTCTTACTGTTAGACGAACCTTTTGATGGGCTTGATGTGATCGTCCGTAAAAAAGTGATTGGATTATTGCTGGAAAGCCTCAGCGAGTCGAATCGTACCGCCTTAATCGCTTCTCATAATCTAAATGAATTAGAACATATTATTGATCGTGCCTTGTTGATCAAAGGGAAAACGATTGAAGGAGACTACCGTTTGGAAACGATTCGCGAACAATCTCGCAAACTCCAACTCGTCTTTCGCAGCAAACAGATTCCTCCCCTTATCAAGCAGCACTCCAAGCTGATTCAAAAACAAGGTCGAGTCTTGACTGCTTTGTTTGACAATTACACAGAGGAGCTGGCGGCTGAGATCCAGCAACTTGATCCTTTGGTTTTCGAAGAATTACCTTTGACTTTGGAAGATCTGTTTGAAGCAAATTTACGACAAGAAGCATTGGTGGAAGGATAGAGGTGGAAAACGATGTTAAGCAATATATTTAAAGAACGCTACGGTAAGCTGTTGATCGGTTTTTGTTTTGTCGTGCTCTTCATGTATCTTAGTGCTGGCTGGCAATCACAAAATTCTTGGCACCAGCAAGAACGTTATTTGGCATCTGAGGAATTTATCAAAGATTTTAACGAAAATCGAGAATACTATGTCAAAAGCTACAACGGTGAAACCCCGGTTTACTTTGATTCGGCAGCAGAGTACCGCGATGCGGTATTGACAATCAACAAAGAGTACTCAGATGATTTTTATTACAATCGCCCGTATATGACCACCATGAATCAATTTGTGATTGTCTTCCTGTTTATTTGGGGCTTTTTGTCCTTTTTTGTCGATGGCCGCACCAATTTCAATCGCTTTTTATTTGCTTTACCCTTTAGCAGAAAGCACGTCTTTCGCAAGAAACTGCTTTTTATCGGCTTACCCTTGACCGCTTGTTTAGTGTTGGGCCTGTTAGGTCATATCCTGATCGAATACACAATGATCCCGGCTCGCTATCTCGCTGTGCCGCTTCAAGACGTGCTGCTTTCCGCCCTTAGTACTTTGGCAACGAATCTACTAGTATTTGCTGTCGGCATCTTGTTGGGCGTTTTACTGGGGAATCTGTTTACTGGCGTGCTGTCGGTGTTCTTCACTCTTTCTCTAGGAACAATGGGGTATAGCTTTTTCCAATGTACCCGCGAGTTTTTTAGTTTTGTATTTCTTGGTCATGGGGATTTTCTGCTTCCTTTTCAAACGTGGATCGATTGGCCGCAAGGATATGTCTATCCTTGGTGGCTACTGCTCCTTTACCTCGGTTTGAGCGGCTTGCTGATTCTTGCTGCCGAAAAAGTGTTCTCGAAAATTTCTTTAGAAAATGACGGTGATTATTTAACGATCCCTAAATTGCGCGCCCCGGTTTATTGGCTGCTTTCTTTAGGAACCTGGTTCTATCTATCCATGATTTCTTATTACCCGCTAGAAATTTTTTACCGTGATCTCTATGAGGGGTATGATGTCAGTCTTTGGAACATCATCCTTCGGCTTGGCTTGTTGCTGGTTGCTTGCTTATTCATCAGTTTATTGCTTGTCTATCCTAAAGCACTGATGAATTGGTGGTACAAACGAAAAAACAAACAGGTCAGCAATATTTAAAAAAGCGTCCCTACAACAAGAAATTGTTGCCGGGACGCTTTTATGTTTAATGTTTAGGTTTGTCGTCGTCTTTTTTGTCAAAGAAGTCATTTACTTTGCGAGAAACATCATCCGCAAAATCTTCAACCTTATCTTTGGCTTTCCCATATTTATTTTGGGTTTTCCCTTTTAACTCCTCGGAGTCATCTCCTGTAAGTTTCCCTTTTGTTTCGGTTACTTTTCCTTCAATGCGATCCTTGTTTGTCATCGTAAAAACTCCTTTCATACTTGCTATAAATTAATAGTAGCATCATTTGCCAGAAAGCACGAATGTTCTGCTTCTATCTTATCCTTTGAGTTGTCCGCAACGATAGTTCTTCGCTATTTTTGACTCTTGGACGATTTAGGATATTCAGTAGAAAGCTGGCTTTCTCTATAAAAAGGGATGTTCTTTAGATGTTCTATTTGATGTTCTTTGAAGGAGTTCATTTAAAGAGGACACTGTGAACATAAAAAAACCATGACCTGAAAGAAGGCAATCTGAGGAGCTGCAGCTGCTAGAATCAGGAGGTACAGCTTCTCGATTTGGTGTCTTTTCAGGTCATGTTTTTTTTAATTGTACCCTAAGAGAAGGTTCGGTTCTTAGTTCCTATCAGTGCTAAACGATTATTTGCGTTTTTTCTTTTTCTTCTTTTGTTTTTTGACCATACGATTCATGGCCATTTTTCCAAGTTTCCCTTTGACACCGCCGCCAAACATTTGATCCATGCCAGGAATGTTCATATTCCCTTTGCTCATTTGCTGCATCATTTTGCGGGATTCTTTAAATTGTTTGATCATGCGATTGACTTCGACGACACTGTTGCCAGAACCGGCGGCAATCCGGCGACGACGGCTTGGATTTAACAGATCAGGATTTTCACGTTCTGCTGGTGTCATGGAATAAACCATGGCTTTTTGACGGGCAATTTGTTTTGGATCAACTTTGACGTTCTCGATGCCAGGCATTTGGCTCATTCCCGGAATCATTTTCAAAAGATCTTCAATTGGGCCCATGCCCATGACTTGATCGATCTGTTCAACAAAGTCATTGAAGTCGAAGGAGTTTTCCTTCATTTTTTGAGCAAGTTCTTCTGCTTTTTTCTCGTCGTAATCTTGCTGTGCTTTTTCGATCAAAGTCAGCATATCACCCATACCGAGAATCCGACTAGACATCCGATCTGGATGGAATACTTCAAGGTCGGTCAATTTTTCACCGGTACCAGTGAACTTGATTGGAGCGCCAGTAACTTGACGAATTGACAATGCCGCACCGCCACGAGTATCGCCATCTAGTTTGGTGATGACTACCCCTGTGATCCCCAGTTGTTGATTGAAGCTTTCCGCCACGTTGACAGCATCTTGTCCTGTCATCGCATCCACTACCAGTAAAATTTCATTTGGCTGTGCCAAGTCCTTGATTTGTTTTAGCTCTTCCATCAAGTTTTCATCGATATGCAAACGACCTGCTGTATCGATCAAGACATAGTCATTTTTCTTTTCCCGAGCCAAAGCCAATCCTTGGCGTACGATTTCAACTGGACTGACATCAGTTCCCATATCGAAAACAGGTACATCCAATTGCTGACCTAATACTTTCAATTGGTCGATCGCGGCTGGACGGTACACGTCACCGGCAATCATTAATGGACGTGCGTTTTCGGTTTTGATCAAGTGATTGGCTAATTTCCCAGCAAAGGTGGTTTTCCCTGCCCCTTGCAGACCAGCCATCATGATAATCGTTGGGATCTTTGGTGATTTTTCAATCCCAACTGTTTCTGATCCTAACGTTTTGGTTAATTCTTCGTCAACGATTTTAACGATCTGTTGCGCTGGAGATAAGCTTTCTAATACTTCTACCCCAACTGCCCGTTCACGTACATTTTTGGTAAACTCTTTCACAACTTGCAGATTGACGTCGGCTTCTAATAAAGCTAGACGAATCTCACGCATCATTTCTTTTACATCTGCTTCAGATACTTTTCCTTTTCTGCGCAGTTTGCTCATTGCCTGCTGGAGGCGTTCAGTTAAACTTTCAAATGCCATTTTTTTTCATTCCTTTATTCTTCAATTTCTTGGAGCTGTTGAATAAACCCCTGTAAGGTTTCGTCTTTTGGATAGTGAGTTTTCGTATACTCGCTTAGCTGATCCAGCAAGTCTTCCCGCATGATATAGTCCGAAAACATATGTAGTTTTTTTTCATAGTCTTCTAAAATACGTTCGGTGCGTTTGATGTTGTCATAGACTGCTTGACGGCTTACTTGATACTCTTCAGCGATTTCTCCTAGAGAAAAATCATCTGCGTAATACAATTCCATGTAATTCATCTGTTTTTCTGTCAATAACGTGGAATAAAACTCAAACAACGCATTCATGCGATTGGTCTTTTCAATTTCCATTTGCTTCCTCCTGTTTTGCAAGCCATTCGACATCGGACAAAACAGTCATGCCTTGTTGCCGAAAATACGCACAAGCGACACCGATCCCTGTTCTTTTGATTCCAGTAAAATTGCCATCATAAATCATCTGACTGCCACAAGAGGGACTGTTCTCTTTTAGGATCAGTTGAGTGATGCCTTGCTCTTGTAATTTTTGATAAGCAATTTTCGCGCCGGTAGTAAACTGTTCGGTCACGTCTTCCCCTGAGATGGTGACGACCTTCGCTCGTTGCGCCCAAACGTCCACCCCATCGCCACCAACGATTTCGGCCGGTTCCCGTGGGATCGGCAAGCCGCCAAGAACTTCTGGACAAACCATCATTGCTTGACCTGCTCTTACCAGTTCGATCAATGGTGGCACTGCTTGGTGTTTTCCATCATAACGGCAAAGTACACCGCCTAGACACGCACTGATTCCGATCATATAGCACCCTCAGCTTTCCTATGAAATCGTCCTTTATTATAGCATTTATTTAGTGGTTGCAATAGTACCAATTGTCTATTCATGCTAAAATAGGACTTGTTCGTTGAAATTTAATCGTTTCTTGAAAAAAAGAAGCTAAAGGAGTTTGCCATGAAAAAAATACTCGTTGTCGATGATGAACCTTCCATCGTCACACTTTTAACCTTTAATCTAGAAAAAGAGGGCTATCAAGTCGTTTCCGCCTCAGATGGTCAAAAAGCCTACGAATTAGCCTTGTCTAAGCCTTTTGACTTTATCATCTTAGATGTCATGCTGCCGAATATGGACGGCATCGAGATCACGAAGAAATTGCGTCAAGAAAAAATCGAGACCCCGATCCTCGTCTTGACCGCAAAAGATGATCCAATCGATCGGATCTTAGGCTTAGAGATCGGCGCCGATGACTATTTGACGAAGCCTTTCAGTCCTAGAGAGGTATTAGCTAGAATGAAAGCCATCTTCCGTCGTTTAGAACCCCGTCAACAAACACGAGAAGAAGATCAACCTGCAGAGATTCTGCAAGTCGGTGGGATCCAAGCAGACCTGACGAATTTCCAAGTCAGTGTGGATGGTGAGAAAATCTTCCTAACGCCAAAAGAATTCGAGCTGCTAGTTTACTTTATGAAACGAAAAGGTCGCGTAATCGATCGCGATACCTTGCTCAATCGCATTTGGAACTTCGACTTTGATGGACAAAGTCGAATCGTGGATGTTCACATCAGTCATTTAAGAGAAAAATTGGAAGCTGATCCAAAACGGCCGGAATACTTAGTAACGGTTCGGGGATTCGGGTATAAATTTCAGGAGCCAGTCTAATGAAAAAACGCTATGGCTATGGTTTATGGTCGATCGGTCTATTGCTGATTTTTTTCCTGTGCTGGCAAGTTCTAAGCAGTTTTTACCGTCAGCAAGTCATTGCCCAGCAAGTGGCTTTTCTCCAAGAGAAAGCCACCGTATTTTTGAATCTATCAGATAATCAAACCGCCGCCTTAGAACAGTTTGCGGATACCTATGTTGAAGATAGCAATAGTCGCATCACTTTGTTAGATGACCAAGGTCAGATCATTTTCGATACCTATGATCATACACTGCATGAAAACCGCTCCAATCGTCCAGAAGTCCAAGCCGTTTTGCGCGGAAGCTCCGTCGGTCAATCGCTGCGGGAAAGCGACACCTTGCATGAAGAATTGCTTTACGTGGCGATTCCTGTCAAAGAGGATGGAAACTTGACTCAAATCTTGCGAATCGCCGAACCGACCGCGGCTTTTTTTGCAAAAAATGAAGGAATCAAGCAGTCGATCTTGATTGTCTATCTTGTTTTTTGCTTTTTGATCAGCCTATTGATTTTCCATACCTTGCGCCAGCGAAATCGGCCGATCCAAACGATTCTGCCCGTCGTAAAAAAAATGATCACCTCGCCCGATCAACAAGCAATCATTATGCAAGAAACCCCTGAACATGATGAGTTGTATCAACTGATCAATCAGCTGAGCGAGCAAATGAGCCAGACCTATCGTGCCTATGCGGCTTCTGAACAGCAACTGTACGGCTTGCTCAGTGAACTGATGATCGGTGTCTTTATCATCAATGAAGAAAATCAACTGCTGCTGTTGAATCCGACGATGCAAGAACAGCTAGGGATGGAAACCGCACCGATCTTACCGCAACCTTTTACTGAAGTGATCCATGACACACAATTGATCCAGTTGATCTATCAATTTAATGACGAGACCCCTATTTTCCATGCGGAAACCACCCTTAGCGGGGAACGTTCAAAAGTCTTAGATGTTACCTTGCGAAGCTTCCAAGAAAACCAGTTGATTGGTATTTCTTATGACTTGACACGCATCCGACAATTAGAAAAGATGCAAAAAGATTTTGTCGGCAATGTTTCCCATGAATTAAAAACGCCGGTAACTTCCTTGATTGGGTTTACTGAAACACTGCTGGATGGCGCCAAAGAAGACCCTGAAACGTTGCAGACCTTCTTAGAGATCATTCAAAAAGATGCTTATCGCTTGAAAAATCTAATACAAGATATCATCCAATTGTCTCAAGACAGTGATTCTTTCCAGTATGTCGACCAACCGATCAACTTTTCTGAGCTGCTGCAACAAGTCGTTCAAACCTATGGTCCCGCAGCTGTTAAGAAGCAATTGACCTTTCAATTTGAAGGACCCGAACAATTCATTTTATCTACCAAAAAAGAGCTGCTGCAGCCCATCGTAAAAAATCTAGTTGAAAATGCGGTCACCTATTCAAAACCTGGAGGTGTCATCACATTATCCTATTCCGAGCAAGATGACCAGCTGCTTTTTCAAGTGCAGGATCAAGGCATCGGCATCGATGAAGAAGATCAAGAACGGATTTTTGAGCGGTTTTATCGGGTGGACAAAGCCCGTGCTCGCAATTCTGGCGGCACTGGACTTGGGCTGGCTATCGTCAAAGACTATACCAAATTATTAGGCGGCAGCATCAAGGTTGACAGTTTCCCTAAAATTGGTTCTACCTTTACGGTGACTTTGCCGCTTCATTGAGAACATTAGAAAGAAAACTAGCCGAGAAAACGTCTAATGGCATTTTCTCGGCTAGTTTTTTGGAACCATACTTACTTAACAACTTTTGTTGCTGATTCATTGACGTAACCTAGCCAAGTTCCTTTATTATCATAAATTGACAGGTAATTACTTCCATTAAAGTGGCGATACACGTAACGCGCTTCGAACGTCTGTCCTTTCATGGCGTTAGTCACAGTACTTTTTTGTTTCCAAGAGAAATTTTGCCATAGTGGGAAATTCTGAGTAAACGTTATTTTTTTATGGTAACTTTGGTTTATTCCGGCAGCATTACTTGCTTCCTTTGTTCCATTGGCATTGATATAGCCAAGCCAAGTTCCTTTATTATCATATAGTGACGAATAGGTGCTACCATTGAAATGGTTGTAGTAAACTTTTACTTGAAGTGTTTGACCATAAAAATTACTGCTTTTATTTTTTTCTTTCCAAGAAAAGTTTTGCCACATCGAATAATTTTTACTTGTAACAGTGACATATTTACCACTTGAAATAGCTGTTCCACCTGCATTATTCGCTGTTTTGGTACCATTAGCGTTCATATAGCCTAACCATGTACCAGATTGATCATATAGTGAATAATAAATACTGCCATTTAAGTGTTCATAGCGATATTTCGCTAAAACTGTTTTATTCAAGTAATCCTTGCTGGATGCCTTTACTTTCCATGAAAAATTTTGCCATATCGAGTAATTTCCACTGGTGATCGTTACATAGCGTCCATCGGCCAATGCGGGGCCTTGATTCGTTTGAACTGCTAATTTCGTTGAAGCGATGTACCCAATCCATTTTCCAGAAAAATCATAAACTGAATCATAATACGTGCCATCAAAGTGATGGTAAGTACCGGTTACTTTATAGGTATTTTTCACCATATCTGAAGTTACCGGTGCAGTCTTAGTAAATGTAAAATCTCGATATATCGTTCCTGGCTCTTTGAATTTGACATAGATTTGCTTTGATTGCCAATTCCCTTGAGGACCATCAGCAACTTTGACGCCACCAGAGTTAATGTACCCAACCCAATTCCCTTGGTTGTCGTATAATGAATAATAGGTGCTACCGTTAATATGCTCATAACGCACTTTTATTTGCAGAGTCTGACCCAGATAAGCTTTAGAGTCTGCTTTTTTGGTCCAAGAGAAATTTTGCCAAATCGTATAATTGTCTTTTACAACGGTGGCATAACGGCCATCATTGATCGCACCGCCTTGTCCTTGACTGATAAAATACTTGTTATAATCTGAATTCATATCAAAGGTGCCATTGATCCCTGGGAATGTAACGTTATATGTCCACTGCCATGCACTATAATCCGTATACTTCTGATTTTGCGGTTCGTATGGATATTGTGCGATCCAAACTTTGTTTTTTCCTAAAGCAACAGGGTCGATCGCGTTATCCGTGACCCACGACACACCTATATAATGATGCGTATTCGTATACCCCAGTTCTTTTAATCTATTTTCAAAAACTTTTGACAATTGTGTATGATCTGCTTTTTTCTTAATATTTGGCTCTTCAATGTCATTGACCATTAGAGCAGAAGTCGGTAAATTTAATTGTCTCGCATAGCTTACAAAATAATCTGCTTCAGCTTTTGCCTGTTCCTCAGTGGTGAACCAACTGTAGTGATAAGCATGTACAATCAGCCCAGCGGCTTTAGCATTTGCAATTTGACTTGCAGCTAGTGGGTTTCGATAAGAAGTTGCCTCTGTCAATTTCACCACCACTGCAGAAACGCCATAACTTTTAATCAACTTGAACTGCTCCACAGTGATCTCTCCGTTGTGGGAGGAAATATCAATAAAGTCTTGCTTTGGGGTTGAGGGATCTCCTGCTGAAATATAAGGAACACTAGAAACAGACCGTGCCGAACGGCTTAAGCTGACTTTCAAATCTGAACGGCTTCGATACGTTGGGTCTAATCCTGAGCTGATATCATAGACAGAATCCGAAGCATTGTCTGGGCTTTTTTCTTCACTTTCGGCTGTACTGCTATCAACAGTCGTACTGCCCGTTTCACTGCGGTTACTTGATGATGTTGTCTCACTCGTTGAATCAATTGAGTCTTCGCTGGTTTCACCTGTATTCGAGCGAATTGTTTGGCTGTCACTGCTTGTCACATCATTCGTCTCAGAGTAAACAATAGCAGCCTCTTTTGACTCACTTGTTGATTCCGTGTCTGCAAAACCAACACGCATGCCAAAAATGACAAAGGCCGTTCCCGCATACAATGCTGCTATTAACATTTTTTTTGGAAATCTTTTCATTTTTTTCCCCTTTCACTGAATATTCATCTATATTCACTATCTATTTTACATAAAAAATAAAAAAAAAGGTACAAAAAAAGAAGGAGTTCTTCCCTTCTTTTTTTGTACCTTATGAAAACTGTTTATTCAACATTCGTTACTTCGCCGTCTACACTGCGTTCTACTTTCATATCAGTGATTGGCAAGTATCCTAATTCGATAACGATTCCTTGTTGGACATCGTCTGTCATGATGTAATCAAGAAAGGCTTTGACGTTAGCATCTGGTTCACCATTCGTGTACATATGCTCGTAAGACCAGATTGGCCATTTGTTATCTGCAATATTTTCAGGGGTCGCTTCTACCCCATCAAGAGATAGCGCTTGGATTGAATCATCTAAATAAGATAAAGCAAGGTAGCTGATTGCTCCTGGTGTTTCAGCAACGATTTTACGGACTGTTCCAGAAGAATCTTGCTCTTGTGTTTGGATCGTCTCTGCACCATCTAAGCCCCATTTTTCAAAGGTCGCTCTCGTACCGCTGCCTGACGCACGGTTGATTACAGAGATTTCTTGATCTGCTCCACCGAGTTCAGACCAATTCTTCACTTTGCCTGTAAAGATATCGATTAAATCTTGTTGGCTAAGATCCGTAACGCCTGCGTCTTTATTCACTACTGGTGCCATACCAACTACGGCTACTTTATGGTCAACTAATTTGCTGGCGTCCACACCATCTTTTTCATCCGCAAAAACATCGGAATTGCCAATCGTCACAGCGCCTGTTTCTACTTGACTTAAGCCAGTTCCGCTACCGCCACCTTGAACAGTAATTGTATAATTGGGATTGTCCGCTGAGAAGCTTTCACCTGCTGCTTCAACCAAGGGTTGCAAAGCAGTTGAGCCTACCGCTAAAATTTCTACATTTTCATTTGATGCGGCACCTGATGAAGATCCGCCTGATGCTTGACTGCTATCAGTGCTTGTACCACCGCTCCCACAGCCAGCTAATAATAATCCAGTTGCAAAAAATAAAAGTCCCAATTTTTTCATTTAGTAAATCTCCTTTCGTTATATGCTTAGTTTAGCAAGGCGGTGTAAACCCTTGATGGATTTCATGTAAAGAATCGATAAAGCGATGTAAATCTTTTGTAAAGTTTGTCGATTGCCCAAAAAGCCCCCGCTGAATCCATCAGAGGGGGCTTGCTTTATCTAAAAACGAAAGAAATGTCTGTAGAATCAATTGCTTTGCATATAGCGTGTCAAGCGATCCATCGCTTCCACCAAGTTTTCCATACTTGCCGCATAGCTTAAACGAACATAGCCTTCTGCTTCGGGACCAAAGGCGATACCCGGGATGATTGCTAATTGATTCTTTTCCGCTAAGTCGACACAAAAAGCCATTGAATCTTGGTTGAAACCTGCTGGTATTTTGGCAAAAATGTAGAATGCACCAGAGGGCTTCGCCATGTCAAAACCAAGGGCAGTCATCTTTTCAAACAAGTAATCTCGACGTTCACGGTAATCGGCTTTCATGACTTCTGCATCATTGATGCCTTCGATCAATGCCCGCACAGCTGCTTTTTGAGAAATCGTTGATGCCGCAGTCACTAAGTATTGGTGGACCTTAATGATCTGAGCAGTCAACGCTTTTGGTGCAAAAATGAAGCCGACGCGCCACCCAGTCATCGCGTGAGATTTCGACAAGCCATTGATCACGATCGTTTGATCCCGCAAGTATTCGGCAATGGACACATGGGTTTCATCATAAGTCAACTCACTATAAATTTCATCGCTAATAACAAAAACGGGGTATTTTTCTAAAACCTCCGCCAATGCTTTGACTTGTTCTCGGGTATAAACGACCCCTGTTGGATTGCTAGGATAATTCAAAATGACTGCCTTGACTTGCTCCCCATGCTCTTTTAAGGCTGCTTCCAAAACTTCTGGCGCTAAAACAAAGTCATTGTCCGTCGTATCAAGATAGATCGGTTGGGCATGGGCTAAATGGATGACTGGTTCATAGCCTGGATAAATTGGTGCCGGTAGGAGAACTTTATCGCCAGGTTCCAACGTGGCTAATAAAGAAGCTGAGATTGCTTCCGTTGCACCGATCGTCACTAATACTTCTGATTGAAAGTCGTAATCAAGCTGATATTTATTTTTCAAAAAGAGGCTGGCTGCTTGCCGAACATCTGCTAAGCCGGCCATTCCAGAATAGTGGCTAAAATTTTGTTCGATTGCTTGGACACCCGATTTTTTCACGTGCTCTGGTGTGTTAAAATCCGGCTCGCCTAACGTTAACTTTAAAATATCAGGAATTGAAGAAACCCGTTCATCAAATTTACGAATCAATGAAACAGCTATATTGTACACTTCGTGATTGAAGCGTTGGCTTACGTCTGCCATAGTATCACTCCTTTGAATTAAGCAAATTCATTCGCTATTGTTGTTAATCCTAACACAAAAAGGCGACAATTTTAAGCAACGGATGAAATTAATCTAATAACCACAATTCCGTTTGCTTATTTACAAACAAAAACATTTTATGTTAGTATATAATCAAACATAAAAGGAGAACCCAAAATGAAACCTTATCAAGAGTTTACCATTTCTGATTATCAGCAAGGATATGTCGAAACAACAACGGATTATTGTTGCGTATTTTGTCAGGAGACCTTCGACAAAGAAGAAATCTATCCCGTTGATGGCGCCTTTTTTACGGCAAAAAAACGAATGATACAGCATATCACTGAGCATCACGGAACCGTTTTATCCGCATTATTGGCTTTACCCAAAGAACAAACAGGCTTATCAGAAAGCCAGCAGGAGATTTTACAACTGTTTGCCCAAGATGTTAGCGATACTGTGATTGCCCAGCGCTTAGGTATCTCTTCTTCGACTGTCAGGAATCATCGCTTTAAGCTAAAAGAAAAGCAGCGACAAGCGACTGTTTTTATAAGTATCATGTCCTTGTTGCAAGAACCCCCGTTGCTGCCGCCTCACAAAGGGGCGACGATGCTTGATGATCGCTATGCCATTACGGCTAGTGAAAGAGAAAAGATCATTGCTACTTATTTTGATGAAGCGGGGTTTATCAAACAGTTTCCGAGCAAAGAAAAGCGCAAGATCGTTGTCTTAAGTGTGCTGGCACAAAAATTTGATCCGAAGAAAAATTATTCAGAAGCTGCCGTAAACGATGTATTAAAACAAGCGATCACCGATTATGTCACTGTCCGACGATATTTGATCGAGTATGGATTTATGCAACGGACGAAAGACGGAAAAACTTACTGGCTGACTTAAAACCCAGTCTGTAGTTGGATGGAATTTTTGTTGGTTGGATGGACAGTATCTTTCACAGTTGTGAAAAGTTAACAAGCTCCAGTTTTTTACAAAAAAAGACAAAGTACGAAAACACCCGTACTTTGTCTACTGTCTGAAACGCTGGGACAAGTTCCAGCGTTTATTTTTCTTTTAGAAAGATTTTTTTGATGATCAATTTATCAAATAATTGCGTTTGATTGTCTTGTTCCCCAATGACTTCAGCAGTCACTGATTTGCCGTCTTGTTTTTTGCGCAACTGATAAACAATCTTACCTGTTTCTTTCAATTCGTTCACCATGTCGACGACACCGCCAAAACCTGTTTTACGAGTGATGAAGCCTAACGCCACCATCCGCTCATCTAAATTTTTTGCCGAGATGCTGGCACCGGTGATCAGTGCTTGCCGCATGATTTGTAAGAATTCTTCTAGCCCTGCCACTGGCGGCTGTTCAGGCTCTTCTTCCATCAGCGGTCGCTGACGCAAATAATCTAATTCCTGCAATAACGTTTCGTACTGCTCTTGTGTCAACATGACCCCCGCCACTTTTTCACGATTGAATACATATACTGCTGTTCCTGCTTCTCGCGCTTGATTAAATACATCCATCGGAGATTTTTTTACTTCAGTAATTGAAGTAGTGGGAACATCCAACTTCTTCAGTTCCATAATCAACGTCCTCCTTGTCTCAACGAACACATTATAGCATAAATCCAGAAGCAGATTATAGAGGTATTTCACTGCTCCTAGGAAAAGAAACAAAAAAGCGGCTAATCGCCGCTTTTTTCGATTGATAAGGTCATTGCATTGATGGCAACGATGATCGTACTCATAGACATCAAGACAGCTCCGACTGCTGGGTTCAAAATGATCCCGATTGGTGCGAGCACGCCAGCTGCCAAAGGAATAGCAAAAATATTGTATCCTGCGCCCCACCAGAGATTTTGAATCATCTTGCGCCTTGTTTTTTTCGCCAAAGTCAAGAAGTGCAAGATGTCTTGAGGTTCGCTATTCGTCAAAACGACATCGGCTGAATCGATCGCTACATCGGTACCAGCTCCGATCGCAATCCCGATCGTCGCTCTTGCAAGACTTGGGGCGTCATTGATCCCATCGCCTACCATTACGACGCGCTTGCCCTCTTTGACATAGTCACTGACTAGACGTTCTTTATCGTCTGGTAACATTGCCGCATGAAAGGCTTCGATTCCTAGGTAATCGGCTACGGCTTGCGCCGCTTCTTGGTTGTCCCCAGTAGCCATAACTGGCGTGATGCCTAAGTCTTTCACTTTTTGAATAAATTGACTCGCTTCTGGTTTCACCTTATCCCCTAATGCGACGATTCCTTCCACTTTGCCGTCATGAACCAAATAGCTAATGGTATTGCCCTGCTCTTGATAATTTTTCAAGGATTTCCCTTGATACTGGATGGTTAATTGCTCCAATCCTTTTTGATTGACGATCAACCACTTTTGTCCATCGATTACGCCTTCCAGGCCAATCCCCGTCCTTGTTTGAACATCAGTCGCCTTTTTGGCTGTGATGTTTTCCTTTTCTGCTTGGGCTAAAATGCCTTCTGCGATCGGATGATTGGCGGTTTTCTCAAGACCTGCTAGGTAAGCTAGTACTTCTGATGCAGAAAGGCTGCCTGTCGCCTCGATGCCAGTTACGGTAAACGTTCCTTCTGTTAACGTACCGGTCTTATCGAGGATCAGATAATCAACATGATGCGCATTCTCCAGTGCGTTGCGATTTTTTAAGAGCAAGCCGTTTTTGGCAGCGATCGATGTTGAACGAGCCACGACGAGGGGAATCGCTAGGCCTAACGCATGGGGACAGGCAATGACGAATACCGTGACCATTCGATCAAGAGCAGTCGGTAGGTCAGCAACAAACAGCCATACAGCAAAGGCCAAAACACCAGCAACTAAGGCGATATAGAACAACCATTTCGCCACTTTGTCCGAAAGTGCTTCTAAGCGGGATTTATCAGCTTGGGCTTTTCGTACCATTTCCATGACTTTTGCCAAATAGCTGTCTTCGCCAGTCCCTGTGACTTCCATCGTAATGGTACCATTGCCGTTGACAGATCCTCCAATGACAGTACTGCCGATGGTTTTAGGTACCCGTCTGGATTCACCGGTAACTGCCGACTCATCGATCGTTGTTTCCCCTTCAAGAATCGTTCCGTCTGTAGGAATCTTATCTCCTGAGCGAACGATCAGCTGTGTTTTGTTGGTCACTTCTTCTAATGGAATCTGTTCTTCTGATCCATCTGCATTTTTCCGAATCACTTCTTTTGGCAACAGTTCTGCTAATTTCTGTAATGCATTGCCGGCATTAGAAACGGCATTCATCTCGATCCAATGCCCCAACAACATGATCACGATCAGAGTCGCTAGTTCCCAGAAGAAATCCATTACATGAGGAACAGCAAGAAAATGATTAGCGATAAACGCGTAAAGACTATAAAAATAAGAAACCGTGATCCCCATAGCAATCAAAGTCATCATGGCTGGGCTTTTTTGTTTCAATTCCATTTTTGCACCACTTAAAAACGGCTGCCCCCCATAGAAAAACAGGATCGTTCCTAAAATCAATACAACCCAATCTGAGCCGGGAAACGTGAACTGAAAGGGCAATTCGATACCCATCATTGGTGATAAAATGACGATTGGAATCGCCAAAACCAAGGATAGCCAAAACTTTTGCTTAAAATTTCCCATATGCATACTATGATCCATACCAGACATCTCATGATCCATATGACTGTGATCCATGCCAGACATCTCATGATCCATGTGGCTGTGATCCATGCCAGACATCTCATGATCCATGTGGCTATGTTCCATACTGGAAACCTCATGATCCATGTGAGCATGGTTACTATCGGCGCTTTCATGCTCCTGCAGTTTTGATGTCGCCCCTTGATGATCCACCCCATTCATCTCATGGCTTCGGGGCTCAGGGACTTCCTCCGCCTGTGGGTGTGTGAGTCCTTCTTGCCCTTTATTATCCTGCTCATTCCTAGGTTCATGCCTATGATGGCTTGACGTCTGACGATTGTCTGCAGGTGACGTTTTTTTCTGATTCATCCTAGTATTCCCCTTCCTATTTCACTGAATATCCGTACAGTCTTGCGCCTTCATACAAAAGCTTCAAGCGGCTGGACTTTCTAGATTTTTCTCCTTATCACTTTAGCGTTTGCATCGCTTATTCAAAAACACCTTGATAACCAGCTTCAGTTATTGCACTGATTAAGGCTGTTTCTGTCACTTGCGACTCGTCAAATTTGACCGTCCCACGAGCTTTTTTCAAGTCCACTTTAGCTTTTTTCACACCCGGTACTTCATTTAAGGCTTTTTCAACTTTTGCGGCACAATGGGCGCAATTCATTCCGCTGATTTGCATATTTTTTTTCATTACTATTCCTCATTTCTTTTAACAGTTTGTTGGCTACTTATTTTGTTGCATGGGTTTTGCATTGGCACTGACCAGGAATACAATTACACGAAATCGCTGCTACTGGCACTTTTTGGTCGACTACTGCTTGGAGCATCGCCAAATCTTCTGCCGTCAATGCTGCTTCTTGGATCATTTCTGCTAATGTTTGTCCGACTTTTTTGGCACAAATATGAGAAAAAAGATTCTCAGCTGCACTGCGAACAGTGGCTTCTTCTGAAACAAGTGGCGAGTAAACAAACTTTTTCCCTTGGCTTTCTGTTTTCAATACGCCTTTTTTAACAAGTCGTCCTAAAAGCGTTTTGACTGTCGCTGCTTTCCAATTTTTATTTTCGCTTAACAAAGCGGTGATCTCTTTCGCATCGGATTGTCCCAATGTCCAAATCACACGCATGACTTCCCATTCAGAATCGCTGATTTTGATTGGTTCGACCACTGATTGCATTTGTCCACTTCCTTTCATAACTGATTCACATTTTTAAGTTTACATCTGTAATCGCATTTTGTCAAAAAAAAGCATCGCCAAACTTTCTGCATTTTGGCAATGCTTTTTTCTATTTCGTTAAAAATGGTTTGTTTCCAACGTTTAAAAGTGGACCTGATACGTCGTCACAGAGTGGAAGGGTTCTTCTGGGCGCAGCACGATCTCACCAAAGTGGGTGAATTTCTCAGAGCCAGGAACACCTTGTGTTTCGATCGCCATCCCGCCATGTTTGGCAAAAGGACCGGTCTTCATTGGGGCCCCAGCTTCTCCCTCACCTGTTGTGTAAATAACAACAGCAGGACGGTCAGTAGTTACAGTCAGCTGCACTTTTTGATCGGGACTGGTTACTTTCAGATCCCACTCTTGCTCATGATCCAATAAGAATGGATCATCCAACATGGTCGTTCCCATTGGGCGTTCTTGTCTAAAATCAAACTTTGTGCCTGCGACAGGCGTTTTTTCACCGGTCGTCGTCACGTCATCGTTCGTTTCAGCCACATGTTCGGCATTGATTTGAACCAAGTGGTCATCGATCGGCTGTTGGGTATCACCTGTCAAATTGAAATAACCGTGGTTCGTTGGGTTAAATAAAGTCGCTTTGTCTGTGTTAGCGTCATATGCAAGCAATAGTTCATTGTCATTAGTCAACGTATAGGTGACTTGATAACGAACATTTCCTGGAAAGCCGCCGTCGCCATCTTGTCGTGAGGTAGTAAAAATCACGCCGGCTCTGTCTGCTTCCTCAAAAGTTTCAGCGATCCAGATATCCGTGTCAAGCCCCTTTGAACCACCATGAAGCGTATTGCCGCCATCATTGTCCTCCGTTTGGTATTCTTGCCCCTCAACCTCAAAGCGGGTACCTGCGATCCTTCCCGCTACTGGACCGATCGTTGCACCATAATAGCGTGCTTGGCGATGTCCTTCGATCGTATCATAACCGACCACAATGTCGCGGCCTTCTTCTACTGGAACGACCCAATCCAATAAGCGTGCGCCTTCGGGACTCAGCCTTACGATGGTACCGCTATCATTGGAAAGCTCATAAATCGTTCCCATTTTTTCTGAGGTCGTTTGTTTCACATTTGGCATTCGTTCATATCCTTCTTTCTTTGTTTAGTCTGCTACTCTTTTTAAGTATAGCCGTTAAGGGCTAGATCCGTCAATTCAAGACGGACGGATTCAGTAGGCATTCATTTTATGCCGGGCCGTCTTCACACAAATAAAAAGCGGCAAGAATGCCCAACTGGTTGATTGAATCATGGTCAGCTGATCGTGAGAGAAAGTACTAGGAGAAGCGCTGGCTGCTCCTGTCTTTTCTTCAATAATCAATCACATTCGCTTCGCCTGTTGGGCTCCTATGCCGCAATTGTATCGTTTATTTTTTGTGTTTTGCTTGGTAATGTTTTCTCTTTCGTCGCTTTTCTTTGATTTGAGAAGCACTGGAAGCCAAATCCAAATCCTCGCTTCCCTCTTCTTGCTTGTCTTGTCTTTTTTCTGCCCGCGCCATGAGGACTTTTTGCCTAAATCGACGGTTTCCCAGGAATTTCAGTGCACACATCAATGGTTGACGATTTTCTCCTACCAAACCAATCAATTCGATAAACAATTCAATACCGAATCCTGTACTGATGATCAGTAAAATGATTGCGGTGTTGCTGGCATAATTCATCAATAACGCAATAAATGAAAAAACCATCGCCAAGGCATAGATCGTCAAGACCGTGCCACGGTGGGTAAACCCTAATGAAAGTAAGCGATGATGCAAGTGCATTTTATCCGCCGATGAGATTTTTTGTTTATTAAATTTTCTGCGAATCATGGCATAGACGGTATCCGTGATCGGTACCCCTAATATCAGCATCGGGGTAACCACTGTAATGAAGGTCGCATTTTTTAAGCCTTGCAACGATAGGACGGAGATCATGAAACCTAGAAAAAGTGCCCCAGTGTCCCCTAAAAAAATCGTGGCTGGATAAAAATTATAAGGAAAAAAGCCAACGATCGCAGCGATCAGCGTAAAGATCACCATCGGTACTTCAACTGAATTTGGTAAAAAGAAATAACTGATGATCCCAATGGTCGTCAGACTGATAATGGAGACCCCACTCGCTAGACCGTCCAAACCATCAATCAAGTTGACCGCATTTGTGATCGCCAAAATCCACAAGATCGTCATAGGCAATCCAAGCCAGCCCAAATCAAAAACCCCGAGATAAGGGATCGAAACCGTACTGATTTTGATGCCGGCAACAAAATAGATCTCCAAAGCCGCTAACGTCAAGCCTAGCGTTTTTTGCATAGGGGTCAACTCGAAGATATCATCCAATAATCCAGTAACTACGACGATAGCTGCCCCTAAAAGCATCGGCCAGACGTAGTCAAAGGGAATCATTGCGCGAAATTCCCAAAGCAATGCAAAAGAGAAGGAGAGGAAGATGCTTAATCCCCCTGCGGTCGGCATTGTTTTGGTATTGATTCGGCGATCTCCTGGTCGATCGACTGCGCCGATCTTAAAAGAGATCAATTTAATGATCGGTGTTAGGATTAAAGACACGATCATTGTTATAAATAAGCGCATTACAAATTTGAATGCAAAATCCATCGTTTATTCTCGCTTTCCGTTATTTCTCTTTATTGGTAAATGTATCTTCGATTTTCGAAGAAATCCGCTGAACAGGATCTGTTCGTTCTTTGATCTCTTGTCCTGATACATACTCTTCTACCACTGCGTTGATGATTCCACCCAAGATAATAATCGTCGCAGCAAGATTCAACCAGATCATTAAAACAATAAAACTTCCAATAATTTGATAGCCAATGATTTTCGCAGCAAAGTAACGGGCGTATAAGCCAAACACTTGTGACAGCAACATCCAGCCAATCGTTGCAAAGATCGCCCCCGGCAAAGTCGAACGCAACTTGACCTTTGCATTAGGCACTAACCAATAGATCAGCATCATGATAAACAGCAAAGCAACGATCGTGACTGGCCATTTGACTGTTTGGAACGTATCGATCAGATTGTCTTGAAACTTAAAAATCGGCTGCAAAAAATCAAGAATGATTTTTCCAAGCCCAAATACCATCGTAACCCCAACGATCGCAATCATAAAGAGCAGGATGATCACAAATGATACTGCGCGCACCACGATAAAATTGGAACGCTGGTCCACACCGAAGGCTTTGTTCATCGCAATTTGCAAGGCATTGATACTTTGACTCGCGGACCACAACGCCGCTAAAGCGGAGATCGACAACAATCCACCAGAGCTTGTGGTGAGGAGATTTTCGATCGCTGGGCCGATAAAATCATAGATTTGATTCGGGATCAATTCCTGTACATAAGATAAAACCGTGTTCGGATCAATTGATAAATAAGGCAAAAGATTCCCCAGCGCAATCATTAACGGGAAAAGTGAAAGCAATAAATAGTAGGCCACGACGACCGAAGTGGTCCCCATTTCTGAATCAGTTATTCTATTTTGCGTCGTTTCGATGAAACGCATCAGCTTTTGATTGCTTTTTACTTTATCAACGATTTTCATGTTTCTTCCTCCGCCAGCGAATCATCTGCCTTTTTTTCTTTGTCATACGTAACAACCAGAAGTCTCCTACTTATAAAATTTAGTAGGTTCCTTCTTCTCCTTGAGAAGTTAAAATTCTCGGACCTTCTTTGGTGATAGCCAAACTATGTTCATATTGGCAGCTTAAGCCACCATCTAGAGTATAGGCGGTCCAGCCATTAGGGTCCATTTTCATTTTCCACGTCCCTGTATTGATCATAGGTTCGATGGTAATGACCATTCCTTCTTTTAAACGTAACCCTTTGCCGGCTTCTCCGTAGTGAGGGATCATCGGACTTTCATGGATCGTTGGGCCAATGCCGTGTCCTACGAAATCACGCACAACCCCGTACCCTTCTTTTTCCGCATAGGTTTGAATGGCATGACCGATGTCACCGATTCGGTTGCCCACTTGCGCTTGTTCGATTCCTAGATACAATGCTCTTTTGGTTACTTCCATTAATCGATCAATCTCAGGCGTCGAGTTCCCTACGACATAACTCCAACAAGAATCAGAAATGGCGCCTTTTAAATCAATACACATGTCGACTTTGATCAGATCGCCGTCTTTCAATGGTTTTTTTCGAGGAAACCCGTGACAAATCTCATCATTGATACTGCAGCAAGTGGCATATTTGTAATCTTCAAAACCAATTTGGGCAGCGATGCCGCCGTGGCTTTCAATATAATCTCTGACAAACACTTCGATATCCCAACTCGTGATACCTGGTTTGATGAAACTGCGTAATTGTTTGTGGACATCTGCTAACAGCGCGCCGGATTCGGCCATGCGGTCAATTTCTCTGGCAGATTTTAATGTAATCATGTTCTCGTCTCCCTTAATTAAATTCCTCTTATTTTACCATAGAAATCCCTTATTTTACAAAATTCACAGACATTGTAAAGAGTTTTTCAAGTTTTGTTTTCAAACTTTCGTGCATTTGCTATAATCTGTAAGAGAGTTTTCCTTGAGAATAGGAATGAGATTGGAGGAAAAAGCCCATGGCTTTAGCAAAAATCGTCTATGCAAGCATGACGGGGAATACGGAAGAAATTGCGGATATCGTTTCTGAAGCCCTTGAAAATCTTGACATGGAAGTAGAAATGAATGAGTGTACCCAAGTGGATGCAGATGACTTTGAAGATGCCGATATCTGTATCGTCGCAACCTATACATATGGAGACGGGGAGCTTCCGGATGAGATCGTCGATTTTTATGAAGATTTGCAAGAACTTGATTTAAGCGGCAAAATCTTTGGAGTCTGCGGCTCCGGCGATACTTTTTATGATGACTTTTGTAAATCCGTTGACGACTTTGAAGCCGCCTTTAGCAAAACTGGTGCGACAAAAGGAGCTGACAGCGTCAAAGTTGACTTGGCTGCAGAAGAAGACGATATTCAAAACTTAGAAGCCTTTGCCAAAAAACTAGCAGAAGCATTCGCTGAATAAAACAAGAAAACCTCTGACAAAATCAATTGATTCTGTCAGAGGTTTATTGTTTGCTTAATGATAACTGATATCGATGGGTGTTTCTCTTGCTAAAATATTATCGGTGGTTTCCGTCATCAGCTTAGCAATCTGATCTTCTGTCGGATGAATGATTCCCGAAGACATCAATGCCGCTAAGCCGGTAGCGACGATCCAGACACCGGTGTGCAAAGATTGTAATTTTACATCAGATAGATCTTGATATTTTGGTTCTTTTTTCACTGATTTCACAAAAAGGTCAAATGAAAACTGTTGCATGGAATCCCCACCACCATGCTCTTCTAAGTATAGCGCTCGGTATAATCGTTTTTCTTTATTTGCAAAGCCAATATAATTTAGCGTTAAGTCAACGATGACATCTCCCCGTCTTTCAACTGGAAAAACTTCTGTCGCTAAGTAGTCGTAAATCTGATTGATCAATGCATTTTTTAAGTCATCCATATTTTTAAATTCTAAGTAGATCGGTTGCGTTGAACATTTCATCTTCGCTGCGATATTGCGTGCGGTAAAACGTGTAAATCCTTCGGTTGCGACAACTTCATAGGCAGCTTTTAAAATCTGGTCTCTAGTAATAGTTTTCTTTCTTGCCATAATTTTTTAATCTCCTTAATTCTGCTATACATCGCTTTCAGAAATACCTTTTACTTATTGTATCATGTTTTTTTAAGTTTGCAAAAAAACTTTTAAAATTATTGCCCTTAGTGTTTCCAGTTTTTCAATTTGAAGACCACTGTTTTTTTGCTCACTTTTTCGTTTGTTTTCAAAAATACTTAGTGCTATCATGAAGACAGTTATAAATTTAGAATAAATGGAGGAATTTTAATGGTTTTACCAAACTTTAATCAGAACCTTGAAAAATATGCCCAACTGATCACTGAAGTTGGCGTAAATGTCCAAAAAGGGCACACGATCGTCATCCAAATCGCCGTGGACCAAGCACCTTTAGCTCGTCTATTAACGAAAAAAGCGTATGAATTAGGTGCAGACGAAGTAATCGTCCAATGGACCGACGATGAGATCCAAAAAGAATTTCTTACTCATGCGGCCGAAGATCGTTTGTCTACGATTCCTCAGCACAAAATTGATCAAACGGAAGACTGGGTTGAAAAAGGTGCCAGCCGTATCAGTGTCGTTTCCGCGAATCCAGATGCGTTAGCGGGCGTCGACTCAGACCGAGTGGCAACCTTCCAAGCAGCTTCTGGTAAAGCGATGATGAAATTGCGTCAAGCAACACAAGCCAACAAAGTCAGCTGGACTGTGGTTGCGGCGGCTGGTCAAGATTGGGCCCAAAAAGTATTCCCTGATGCTTCCCCTGAAGAAGCACAAGACAAGCTTTGGGATCAAATTTTCAAAACGACGCGTATCTATGAAGAAGATCCTGTCGCAGCTTGGAAAAAACACGATGAAACCTTGCAAGTTAAAGCCGAAGAATTAAACAAAGAACAATTCAGTGCTCTGCACTATACGGCACCTGGTACCGATTTGATCATCGGTTTGCCTAAAAACCACTTGTGGGAAGGTGCTGGCAGTTACAATACCCGCAATGAAAAATTCATGGCGAACATGCCAACAGAAGAAGTCTTTACTGCCCCAGATAATCGTCGCATCGATGGCTATATTTCAAGTACGAAACCATTGAGCTACGCAGGCACCATCATCTCTGGGATGAAGTTCACCTTCAAAGACGGCAAAGTCGTGGACTTTTCTGCGGAACAGGGCGAAGAAGTGTTAGGCAAACTGCTAGCAATCGATGAAGGAGCAAAATCTTTAGGTGAAGTCGCATTAGTTCCTGATCCTTCCCCTATCTCACAATCCGGCATCATCTTCTTCAATACGTTGTTCGATGAAAATGCCTCAAACCACTTGGCTTTAGGATCCGCTTATGCCTTCAGCTTGCAAGGCGGCACTGAGATGAGTGAAGAAGAACTGGCAGCTGCTGGTTTGAACCGCAGCCAAACCCACGTAGATTTCATGGTTGGCTCTGACCAAATGTCCATCGATGGCATCAGAGAAGATGGCACCACGATTCCTGTCTTTCGCAATGGTGACTGGGCTTAATAAAAAAAGGCTGAGGTGGAGTTGCTCCCCTCGGCCTTCTTTTACATAGAATATTGGAAACCGGCGGGTTTTTTCGTAGTAATCAGCCGGCTTTTTTGATAAAATCTACTTTGATAGTCTTTGATAAGAGAGGATGGATCCGATGACACCAAATCGTGAAGATTATTTAAAGCTCATCTTGGAGCTTGGTGGTGACCAAAAGAAAATCAATAACAAACAAATCGTGTCAGGTCTGGACGTCTCAGCAGCTTCAGTAAGTGAAATGATTTCAAAATTATTAAAAGAAGGCTTAGTGGAACATTCACCTTATCAAGGGGTACAGTTGACTGAAACTGGTTTAGCTTCTGCAAGTGCTCTGATCCGCAAGCATCGTTTATGGGAAGTCTTTCTTGTGGAGCACCTGCATTACTCATGGAATGAAGTTCATGATGACGCAGAAGTTTTAGAACACGTCACCTCGGAAACACTGGCGAGCCGCTTAGAAGCCTACCTTGATCATCCTCGGTATTGCCCACATGGCGGAATGATCCCCGAACAAGGAGAACTCATTCACGAAGGCGAAAAAAACACCATGAGTTCCTACCCGGTAGGAACCAAGATTCGTATCGCCCGTGTCCTTGATGAACGAGAACTGCTGGATTACCTTGTTTCGATCCAATTGAATATTCATGAAGAATACGAGATCATCGATGCGGCAGCATACGAGGGTCCGATTACGATCAAAAATGACACAAAAGAAATTGCTGTCAGCTACAAAGCCGCCAGCACGATTTTTGTTGATAAACTGTAAGGAGTGAAGATGATGGAAAAAAAGGTCCTTTTTACGATTTTTGGCGGTACGGGCGACCTTGCCCAACGCAAACTATACCCTTCTTTGTTTCGGTTGTACAAAAAAGGCGATTTGAAAGAAGATTTTGCAGTCATCGGTACTGCTCGCCGTCCTTGGTCGGATGAACACTATCGTGAAGTAGTGATAGGTACGATCAAAGAATTGAGCGACTCACAAGAGCAAGCAGAGACATTCGCTTCTCATTTCTACTACCAATCACATGATGTAACAGATACGAGTCATTATGATTCATTAAAGGATTTGGCGGAAACCTTAGATCAGAAATACCATTTAGAAGGCAATCAGATTTTTTACTTAGCAATGTCCCCTAATTTCTTTGGGACGATCGTTTCTCACTTGAAATCCCAAGGAATGCTGGATACTGACGGCTACCATCGGGTGATCATCGAAAAACCATTTGGAAGCGACTACGACTCAGCAAAAGAATTGAATGAAGAGATCAATCAAGTCTTTACAGAGCAAGAAATCTACCGGATCGATCATTATTTAGGAAAAGAAATGATCCAAAACATTTCTGCGATTCGTTTTGCCAATAACATTTTTGAGTCGATGTGGAACAATCGGTACATTGACAATGTTCAGATCAATATCGCAGAAAACTTAGGTGTTGAAGAACGCGGTGGGTATTATGATAAGAGCGGCGCCTTGAAAGATATGGTCCAAAACCATATTCTGCAGATCCTTTCCTTATTAGCCATGGAACCGCCAGTGGCTTTTTCTGAAAAAGAATTACGGACGGAAAAAATCAAAGCCTTAAATGCGATCCGTATTTACTCCGAAGAAGAAGTGAAACAACACTTCGTTCGTGGTCAATACGCCAAAGGGCAATTAGAAGATAAGGAATTTGCTGGCTACCGAGAAGAAGCCAATGTCGATGAAGAATCGGCAACGGAAACCTTCGTTGCTGGAAAATTCTTGATCGACAACTTCCGCTGGTCCGGCGTACCTTTCTATGTACGAACCGGGAAACGCTTGACGGAAAAAGGCACTCGAATCAACATTGTCTTTAAACAAGTCCCTGTCAATGTCTTTAAGCAAGACCTGAATGAACAAAAGCAAAACGAGAGTTTGGCACCGAATGTGCTGACAATCTACATTCAACCGACAGAAGGCTTCTCTCTTTCCTTGAATGGAAAAGAAATTGGCCAAGGGTTTGAGACATTGCCAGTGAAGCTCGATTATCGGAATAGTACTGAAATCGTCGAAAACACCCCTGAAGCCTACGAAAAATTGATTTTAGATGCTTTGAACGGGGATGGCACTAACTTTACCCATTGGGATGAAGTTGCCCAATCTTGGCGCATCGTTGATGTGATCCGTCACGCTTGGGACCAAGAAACGCCTGATTTTCCAAACTATGCCGCAGGAACGATGGGACCCCAAGCTGCCTATGATCTCTTAGCTGCCGATGGTTTTGAATGGATCTGGCGCCCCGATGAATGGTATCGTGAGCGAGATTTACTAAATGAAAAATAAGCAATTGGTCAATTGGATGAGGAAAAAACATCCAATTGGCCGTTTTTCTTTTTTACCAACTGTTTATAATAGAAAGAAATGAGAAACGAAAGGAGCAGCATAGATGAAACAAGTCTTATCGATCGCCGGTCTTGACAGTTTGGCAGGCGGCGGCATGACGGCGGATTTGAAAACATTTGAGGAATTCGGGGTGTTTGGTCATGCCTTATTGACCTGTGTTGTCGCCATTAACGATAATCTTTTGTTCCATGATCTTCCTGAGCCTGTGATCCGAGCACAATTGGATTCGCTGCGTTCGACCGTATCCCTAGATGCAATCAAAATCGGGCTGCTTCATCAAACGGCCATCATTGAATTGCTGCGGGATTTTTTACAAACATTTACCGGACCGATCGTGCTCGATCCAGTTCTTGCCTTTAAAGAAGGAGATACTGCCTTTAACCACTCCTATCAAGCAGGATTGATCTCATTGTTTCCTTACACAGCATTAGTAACACCTAATCTACTCGAAGCTCAGCACCTCTCTGGTCAAACCATTACGACGTTGGCGGAAATGAAAACCGCGGCGAAAAAAATCCATGCATTGGGTGCCCCAAATATCCTGATCAAAGGTGGCAGTCGACTAACTGGAGAAAGAGCCTACGACCTTTTATACCACTCTGGGCAATATACTGTTTTCGAAGCAGAAAAAAGTACCCGAACGACTACCAACGGTGCTGGGTGTACCCTTTCATCGGCGATTGCCGCTTTACTTGCCAAAGGCACTTCATTGGAAACAGCTGTTCAAACTGCAAAAGCATTTGTTTGGGCAGGGATCGAAGACGGTCTGCCTTTAGGAACCTCTGGCAACGTCAATCAGCTCGCCTATTTTAAAAAGGAGGAACACCTATGAAAGTAAGAAATTTAACTACGATCGCTATGCTGACGGCACTCACGTGTGCACTTTCTTTGACCTTTATCATTCCTGTTCCGCAAACGAAGGGTTTTGTGACCTTATGTGAAGCAGGGATCTATATCTCGGCCCTTTTGTTTGGTCCTAGCGCCGGGGCCTTCGTCGGTGGAATGAGCGGCGGCATCATTGATTTTCTATCAGGTTACCCTGAATGGGCCTTCTTTTCCATCGTGATTCATGGTGTACAAGGCTGGATCGTAGGCAGAATGAGCCACCGGCCACTAGCAGCCGTCATTGTCGGCAGCTTGATCATGATCGCCGGCTACGCAGCAGCAACAGTTTTACTATTCGGGTTAGGCGCTGGGATCGCCTCGATTCCAAGTAATTTGATCCAAACGGTCTTTGGCAGCATCGTTGCTTTACCGCTGACGCATGCCTTGCGCCGCACGAAAAAGTTTTCTTTAAATGAAAGGTGATTCTTATGACAGATATCAATCAATTAAAAACGGATTTAACTACGATCGTTGAAGAAGTCATTACGACAGCGAACGTTGGTGAAAACGATCTTTTTGTCCTTGGCTGTTCAACAAGTGAAGTCGTGGGCGGCTTGATTGGCAAAAATTCCAGTCAAGAAGTAGGCATGATCATCGTCGAAACACTGCGAGCGATCTTGCGTCCTAAAAATATTCATTTAGCCGTTCAAGGCTGTGAACACCTCAATCGGGCTTTAGCCGTTGAGCGTGAAACGGCTCGACTATATCAATTAGAAGAAGTCGCAGTAGTGCCCCAGCTGCATGCAGGCGGTGCTTGCTCAGTTGCGGCTTTCCAGTTGTTCGATGAGCCTATCGAAGTGGAGCACATTGTGGCCAAAGCGGGTATCGATATCGGCGACACAGCGATCGGTATGCATGTCAAACATGTTCAAATCCCGATCCGTCCCTCTATCAAGACCCTTGGCGCTGCCCATGTCACAGCTCTGGGATCACGGCCCAAATATATCGGTGGTCCTCGTGCTCATTACGCATAATAAGCGAATCGTATAATGAGCGAAAAACCATCTTCAAAAGGAAAAAGCATGCTTCGGCGTGCTTTTTTTGTGTCAACGTTCCTGCTATTGCCTCTCCTTTCCTTCCTTAAATGTGCTCTCCTTTCACTATTTTCTCCGCTCCATCTTATGGCAGCTTTTTCTACTTCAAATTCTGTTTCCTTTCTTGCGTAAAAAGAGCGGCAGCTGTCGCCTTCCTTTTGTCATAAATTCGTCACAATTTCATCACAAAAAGAAAAGAAAGATGCCAGTAAGCCCGCAAATTTCTTTTTTCTTTCCTTGGTAGACTGAATGCAGCAAGAATCGAAAAGTGGAAGGAAGAAAAATATGAAAAAAATCGCCATTATTTTTGGAGGCAATTCACCGGAGTACGCCGTTTCTTTAGCCTCAGCAACTAGCGCAATCGAAGCACTCCTATCATCTCCCGATGACTATGACCTCTCTTTGATCGGGATCGCCCCAGATGCTATAGATTGGTATTTGTATACAGGAGAACTGGAAAACATCCGACAAGACACGTGGTTGTTGGATACGAAACATAAACAGAAAATCCAGCCGCTTTTTGAAGGAAACGGCTTTTGGCTAAGTGAAGCGCAGCAAACGTTGGTACCTGATGTTTTATTTCCCATTATGCATGGCAAATACGGGGAAGATGGCAGTATCCAAGGATTGTTTGAATTGATGAAACTACCTTATGTAGGCTGCGGTGTGGCGGCCTCCGCATTATGTATGAACAAATGGTTATTGCATCAAGTAGCAGAAGCGATTGGCGTACAAAGCGCTCCTACGATTCTCTTGACAAATCAAGACAACCAGCAAAGACAAATCGAAGCCTTTATCCAGACCCATGGCTTTCCGGTTTTCTTTAAGCCTAATGAAGCTGGCTCCTCAAAAGGGATCACAAAAGTGACTTGTGTCGAAGAAATTGCTCCTGCCTTGAAGGAAGCCTTCGCTTATTGTTCAGCAGTGCTCTTACAAAAAAATATCGCTGGCGTTGAGATTGGTTGCGGTATCTTAGGCAACGACTCTTTGACTGTCGGTGCTTGTGACGCTATTTCATTAGTAGAAGGCTTTTTCGATTTTGAAGAAAAGTACCAGTTGATTAGCGCCAAGATCACCGTTCCTGCACCATTGCCTGAAACGATTGAAACCAAGGTCAAAGAACAAGCTCAGCTGCTCTATCACAGTCTTGGTCTTAAAGGACTTGCTCGCATCGACTTTTTTGTCACGAATCAAGGAGAACTATACTTGAATGAAATCAATACTATGCCGGGCTTTACTAGTCACTCCCGCTATCCGGCCATGATGGCAGCGATCGGCTTATCCTATCAAGAACTACTACAAAAACTGCTTGTCTTAGCAAAGGAGGAAGTCAAATGAATCCCTATCTACAGTTAGTTAGCAAAGAATTTCCGTTAGAAAAAAACCAAGAGCCGCCTCATTTAGTCCTTGCTGCCTTCAGTGAAGACGAGGTTTACTTGCAACCAGAAGCAGCCAAACAATGGAAACGGCTAGTCAAAGCTTTAAAGCTTGAAGACGAGATCTGCTTATTAGATGGCTACCGAACCGAAAAGCAGCAACGGTATTTATGGGAATATTCCTTGAAAGAAAATGGGCTAGCCTATACGAAACAATTTGTGGCATTGCCCGGGTGCAGTGAACATCAGTTAGGCTTAGCGATCGATGTTGGTTTAAAAGGCAGCCAGGATGATTTGATCTGCCCACGATTTCGTGACAGCGCAGCGGCGGATTTATTTACCCAGGAAATGATGAACTATGGGTTTATTTTACGCTATCCCGCGGACAAACAGGAAATTACAAGGATTGGCTATGAACCATGGCATTTTCGTTATGTCGGTCTGCCCCATAGTCAAATCATCGCCAGCCAACAGTGGACCTTGGAAGAATACCATCAATACCTTGAACAAACGGCGAGGCAGTTCGCATGAAGAAGAATCAAGGAATCGAGCAATTTCGGGTAATTTTGGCGATGATGGTGGTCGCGATCCACTGTCTGCCCCTTCATCGATTGTGGCCCAATGGTGATATCCTGATCACATTGACTCTTTTCAGAATCGCCGTCCCCTTCTTTTTTATGATCAGCGGGTATTATGTGTTCAGTGATTTAGCCACCCAAAACAGCTATCCTGCCAGACAACGTATCTGGTTATTTATCAAAAAACAGCTGCAAGTCTATCTCATTGCCACACTGCTCTTTTTGCCGCTTGCTTGGTACAGCGGCATACTAGGATTGAACATGCCACTAGACACTTTTATTCAAACTTTGCTAGTCAACGGCATTCTTTACCATCTTTGGTATTTTCCTGCGATCATTACCGGCGGTCTACTAGTGATGGGCCTCTTGACACGGCTTTCTTTCAAGCAGGTGTTTTTCATTGCTGTCGGTTTGTATGTGGTTGGTTTAGGTGGGGACAGTTGGTCTGGCCTGGCTGCACAAACACCCATCACGCCACTCTATTCACTGATTTTCCAACTATTGGATGGCACTCGCAACGGCATTTTTTTTGCTCCCTTATTTTTGATCTTAGGGGTACTAGCCAGAAGATTTGCCAAAAAACCTGCTTCTCCCCATCGCTATAGTTATCTGATGATTAGTCTGATTTGCTTGCTTTTGGAAAGTTATCTCTTGCATCACTTTACTACACCTAAACATGACAGCATGTATGTCTTTTTGCCCTTCGTTCTCTTGTTTTTATTTCCGATCATTCAGCAATGGCAAGCACCCATGATCTGGAAACAAGCGGGTCGTCTGTCCCTTTGGCTCTATTTGCTCCATCCTTATACCATTGCAGTAACCCATTTTCTTAGTCAGAAACTGCCCTTGCTTCAAAACAATCTAATCAATTACTTCGTGGTCTTAGGATTGACCATCGGGTTGATTTATGGTCTCTTTGCTTTGCAAAAGCTGTTGCCGTTTCCGAAAAAAACGCCGCTCCACTTGCAGCGGGCAGCCAAAGAATTCTCAGCCCCCGCCCTGTTGCACAACTTGCAGGAAATCAAACGAGTGATTCCATCCACAACAAAAGTGATGGCGGTCGTTAAAGCAGATGCCTATGGTTGCGATGCACAATTGGTCGCTCGTACCTTGGAAAGAGTAGGCGTCGATTTTTTTGCTGTTGCCACCATAGAAGAAGCCATCGAATTACGGCGAGCTGGCATTAAAAGTCGCTTACTGATTTTAGGGTACACTTCTGCCCAACGTGCCAAAGAGCTGAACCGATATTCCTTAATTCAAACTATCGTCAGTGAAGCGCATGGACAAGCGTTAGCCCGAACAGGCCTTCCAATCGAATGCCATTTAGCGGTAGATACCGGCATGCATCGTCTAGGCGTTGCCCCTGACCTTGAAACAGTTAGAAGGCTTTATGCCTTGCCATCCCTCAAGATCACAGGCATTTTTTCCCATCTAGGCTCTTCAGATCAGCTAGATACGGCAAGTATCTTACGGACACAAGCCCAAATCATTTGTTTTGATGATCTATTGGCTGGCTTATCCGCTAGAAATATCGCCTATGGTCTGACGCATCTGCAAAGCAGTTACGGAATATTGAATTATCCAGAGAAACAGTATGATTATGTGCGCCCGGGTATTCTTTTAACTGGTTCCCTGAGTGTCCCGAATGAACCAACAAAACAGAAGATAAACGTACAGCCGATTCTGACCCTAAAAGCCTTACTAGTGGACAAAAAAACAGTCGCCGCTGGTGAAGCGATCGGCTATGGACTAGCCACTGTTTTTGATCGACCTACCACGATTGGGATCGTTAGTATCGGCTACTGTGACGGAGTCCCCCGTGCCCTATCAAATCAAGGATTCCAATTGTCTTATCAAGGGGGGTTACTCCCGCAGGTTGGGTTGATTTGTATGGATATGCTCTTGATCGATTTAACGGACTATCCAGAACTGGCGGTCGAAAGTTGGTTAGAAGTAATCAGCGATTGGACGAATACAGCTGATCAAGCACAAACCATTCCCAATGAATTGATCAGTCGACTAGGTTCCCGCGTCCCTTCAATGTCAAAGTAGAAAACGAATGCATTCGCTTACCGATTACGGTATGATGTGGGTAGAGTAAATGGTAGTTTAAATGAAAAAAGATCGTAGATAGTTGGAGTGAATCAAGGATGGCAGAAAAAATAATTGTTGTTGATGATGAAAAAGAAATCGCCGAGTTAGTCACGACGTTTCTAAGGAATGAAGGCTTTCAAGTGGAACCTTTTTATGATGGAACGAGTGCTTTGGCTTATCTCGAAAAAGAAACAGTCGATGTGGCAGTTTTAGATGTGATGCTGCCGGATATCGACGGCTTTCAGCTGTTACAGACCATTCGCAAAACCCACTTTTTTCCAGTACTGATGCTCACTGCCAAAGGAGAAGATCTGGATAAAATTACCGGTCTAAGTCTAGGTGCAGATGATTATGTGACGAAACCCTTCAATCCATTAGAAGTTGTTGCTCGGGTCAAAACGCAACTACGGCGATACCAACGATACAATCAGTCAGCTGTTCCGCAGAAGATTGAAGAATACGAAAAGGAAGGCTTACTGTTGAAAATCAACAGTCACCAATGTTATCTTTATGGCAAAGAGGTTTTCTTGACCCCCATCGAATTTAAAATCCTGCTTTACTTATTTGAACACCAAGGATCGGTCGTTGCCTCAGAAACTCTTTTTGAAGCAGTCTGGAAAGAAAAATATTTAGACAACAATAACACAGTGATGGCACATATTGCCCGTCTGCGGGAAAAGCTAAACGAACAACCCCGCAAACCGAAATTAATCAAAACTGTATGGGGGGTCGGCTATATCATTGAAAAATAGAAGTCCATTGATCCGGAAACTTTTGACTCAATACTTTATCACCACAGGTGTTTTAATGCTCCTTTTGATTCTGATCCCTTTAACTGTTCGCTTTGTAGCAGGATTGAGGGTTTGGTACGGCTATGAGCCCATTTATCAAATATTACGGCTTTTTGCTGATTATTGGCTCGTCTGTCTAGCAATCGGTGCCTTGCTGATTTGGGTGAGCACAACGATTTATTATATGAGTAAAGCCATCAGCTATTTGAATGAAACGATTCAAGCCACGAATCAATTGATTGCTGAACCTACGAAGCGAATCGTTCTTTCCAGCAATCTGATCGACGTGCAAGAAGAAATGAACCAGTTGCGGGAAAAAAATCTACAGGATCAACGAGCTGCCAAAGAAGCAGAGCAGCGGAAAAATGATTTGATCGTCTATCTCGCACATGATTTACGCACACCTTTGACCAGTGTGATCGGCTATTTGACACTTCTAGAAGAAGAACCGCAGCTTTCTTCCGAACTACGCGCACGCTATACCAAGATCGCCTTGCAAAAAGCCCAGCGGCTAGAATTATTGATCAGCGAGTTTTTCGAAATCACCCGTTTTAATCTTACAACGATCGCCTTACAGACCGAAACCACGGATCTGAGCTTGATGCTGGAACAGTTGACGTTTGAATTTTTGCCGCTGTTAGAAGAAAAAAACCTTCATTGGCAACTGCAGCTGCAGAAAAAAGTCTATGCGACTGTCGATACAGAGAAGATGGAACGCGTCTTTGATAACTTGATCCGCAATGCCATCAATTATAGCTATCCTAACTCCCCTTTGCGTTTAGCCATCAGCGAATCTGATGATATCCTGATTCGTTTGACCAATCAAGGAAAAACGATCTCAGCTGAAAAGATTGGCTTGATTTTTGAGCCTTTTTACCGCATGGACGCTTCCCGAGCAACGGCGACGGGTGGGACCGGTCTGGGGCTGCCGATCGCCAAAGAAATCGTTGAAGCATTAGGTGGAAAAATCTGGGCGGAAAGCCGTGACGAAACCATCGTCTTTTCGATTCGCCTACCGAAGGCAGCAATGGAAAAAAATGAACAGCGGTCAAAGCCCCATCCATCTGAACCAACTGCTTAACAGGCAAACAACCTGAGCATTTCGCTGTTCCCCTTCTAATTCAGAGGGAGGAAGAGCTGCTCAGGTTGTTTTTTATTGATTGCTTATTGATACACCAATGATCGTAACGCTTGATCGACTTTTTCTGCCGCTAAGCGTCCTTCGCGAATCCCCCAGATGACTAAACTCGGTCCTCTTTTAGCATCTCCTGCGACTAACACTCGTTCATTGTTCGTCGTGTAATCATCGTACACTTCTCGCACACCAAAGGCATCGAAGAGTTGGGTCTCTGCACCAACAAAGCCCATTGCCAACAAAACCAAATCCGCCTTGATCACTTGCTCTGTGCCAGGGATCGGCTGAAACTGTTGATCTACTGAGACCGTTTCGATGGCGATCAACTGGCCGCGTTCGGCGCCGATAAAGGCTGTTGTGGACACCCCATGATACGTCACTTGTGTTTGCAGGACTTCAGCCGCTTCTTCTTGCCCATATCCTGTGCGGGCTGTCATTGGGTATTCAGGCCAGGGATTGCTGTCGGTACGTGTCAATGGCAGTTGGGGCGTGATCTCCAATTGACGCACAGAAGCGGCTCCTTGCCGAATCGCTGAACCAATACAGTCATTTCCAGTGTCGCCGCCGCCAATCACGACGACGTGCTTGCCAGCAAGTTTTTTACTTGTTGCCGCTTTGCCATGCTTTAAGACATCTTTGGTTGCTTCCGTCAGATAATCGACTGCAAATTGCACCCCAGTCAATTCACGACCTGGAATCTTCAAGTCACGAGGAACACTAGCTCCTGTTGCCAAAATGACCCGATCATACTGAGCGGATAATTCTTCTGCTGACAAGTCACGACCGATCTCCGTATTAGCGACAAAGGTCACGCCTAGCTCTGCCATCAAGTCAATACGTCGCTGCACAACATCTTTATCTAATTTCATATTTGGAATACCATACATCAGTAAACCGCCAAAGCGATCACTGCGTTCATAGACCGTCACTTGATGTCCTAGTTGATTCAAGCGCCATGCAGCGGATAAACCAGCTGGTCCGCTGCCGACGATGGCAACTTTGAACCCAGTCGCTTCTTGAGGCAATCCGAAGGCTTTGACCCAATCGTTTTCAAAAGCAGTATCGATAATAAAGCGTTCATTGTCGTGGATCGTGACACCTGAGCCATTCAGTGCCTCGGTACAGCCTTTTTCACATGGAGCTGGACAAACACGTCCAGTCATTTCCGGTAATGGATTGGTTTTGGCAAGACGCTCAAAGGCGGCTTGGAAACGCCCTTGATAAACCAGATCATTCCATTCAGGAATCAGGTTGTCATTGGGACAACCTGAAACCGCTCGTTGACCGCCGTAAAAAGAACCGGTATGACAAAAAGGAATCCCGCAGTTCATACAGCGTGCTGCTTGCTCTTGACGCTCATTTTCAGGCAATGGCGTCTGTAATTCTTGCCAGTCTTGGATACGTTCTGAAACCGGTCGGGTAGGATTTTCTACTCTTGGGTACTTTAAAAAACCAAATGGATCTGCCATATTAGTCGCGCTCCTTTCCTGGAATAGTCAATTGTGGACCGACGACGGCTTCGAAAGCTTTCGTCACAAGTTCCTCCCCGATAAATCCTTGCTCAGCCAAAGTCTCCGTTGCTTGGATCATCTGATGGTACTCTGTCGGATAGACTTTGATGAAATGTTGCTGCTGATTTTCCCAATCTTCTAAAATCTCAGCCGCCTTCAATGAATCTGTATAGGCAAAATGCTGCTGGATCATCTCCTTCAGCTGATGGTCATCGCCACTTTCGCCAATCCGGTACAAGTCAACCATTTCCCGATTGCATTTTTCTGCAAAAGTTTGATCAGGGTCATAGACGTATGCCACGCCACCGGACATTCCGGCACCGAAGTTGCGGCCGGTTTTTCCTAAAATCACCACGACGCCGCCAGTCATGTACTCACAGCCATGGTCCCCAACACCTTCTACAACGACTTTGGCTCCACTATTACGGACGCAAAAGCGTTCGCCAGCAATGCCGCGGAAATAGCCTTCACCCCGATTCGCCCCAAAACAAGCAACGTTACCGACAATCGGTGAATGCTCTGCGTCATAAGCGGCATCATCAGGCGGCACAATGATCAAACGGGCACCACTCAGTCCTTTGGCTACATAATCGTTGGCCTCGCCAATCAGTTTCAACTGGATGCCCTGGGTGGCAAACGCCCCAAAACTTTGTCCAGCAATGCCGCGGTACGTAAACTGCAACAAACCTGGCGTTACTTCGTAATTGCCAAAGCGTTCTGCGATCCAGCCCCCTAAACGAGCGCCGACTGAACGTTGAACATTATTGATCGTATGATTCATAACGATTTCTTGATTATTGTCGATAGCTGCTTGGGCAAAAGCGTCTAACTCTGGCCACTGTCGTTTCTCAAGGAATGGGTCCGTCACTTTGCGTTCGATCGGGATCGTCGTTCCAATCATTCTGGAAAAGTCTAATGATTTTGCTTTGCCTTTGGCAACGAAGCGTGGTGTCAACAATTCCGCGTGTCCTACCATCTCATCAATCGTGCGAAACCCTAGCTCGGCCATCGTTTCCCGTAAATCTTCTGCTAAAAAGTACATCGTATTGATGATGTGCTCAGGTTTCCCTGCGAAAAATTTGCGCAACGCTGGGTTCTGTGTAGCAATGCCGACAGGACATGTATTGATACTGCAAACCCGCATCATGACACAACCAATCGCAACTAGCGCTAAAGAGGCAAAGCTATATTCTTCTGCTCCTAAAAGAGCAGCAATGGCGATGTCACGCCCCGTCATCAATTTTCCATCTGTCTCTAAGGTCATTCGCTGCCGCAAATGATTCATAGCTAACGTTTGATGGGCTTCTGCAAGCCCCATCTCCCAAGGCAAGCCAGCATCCCGAATCGAATTTCTCGGAGAAGCACCGGTCCCACCGTCATAGCCTGAGATCACGACTACGTCTGCACCGGCTTTAACGACACCGGTAGCGATCGTACCCACACCTGTACTAGAAACCAATTTGACATTAATGCGGGCATACGGGTTGATTGCTTTTAAGTCATAGATCAGCTGGGCTAGATCTTCAATCGAATAAATGTCGTGATGTGGTGGCGGCGAAATCAGTCGGACACCAGGTGTTGAGCCACGAATCTCCGCTACCCATGGGAAGACTTTGTTGCCTGGCAATTGACCACCTTCACCAGGTTTTGCCCCTTGGGCCATTTTGATTTGGAGTTCGTCCGCACTCATTAAATATTCGGCATTGACACCAAAACGGCCAGAAGCAACTTGTTTGATACGACTGTTATAGTTAATGCCCTTCACTGGTTTGAAACGATTCCGATTTTCTCCACCTTCTCCACTGTTGGATTTTGCACCGATCGCATTCATCCCTTCAGCAATACAGCGATGCGCCTCTTCACTTAGAGAGCCGTAAGACATCGCGCCGACTTTAAACCGTTTGACGATCGTTTCAACAGGTTCCACCTCAGCTAAAGGAATACTGCGTCTCGTGTTCCCAAAAGTCCACATAGAACGGAGGGTCGTTGGATTCTCTAACGCGTCTTGGTTCATCTCCGCCGCATATTCTTTATAAAGCGCATAGCTGCCTGTACGAACAGCTTTTTGAAACCCATAGATCGTTTTTGGATTGAACAGATGATGTTCCCCGTCGGCTTTGTATTGGAAACTACCGCCCGAATCAAGATAATCCACGCGTTTCTCGCCATACGCCGCTTCATAACGCATTAAGTATTCTTGCTCGATTTGCGCTAATGAAAGTCCACCGATACGAGTAACCGTGCCGGTAAAGTATTCGGAGATGACTTTCTCAGAGATACCAACAGCTTCAAACAATTGCGCCCCATGGTAACCGGCGATCGTTGAAATCCCCATTCGTGACATGATTTTGACAATGCCCTTTTCACATGCTTTACGGTAACTTTCGATCTTCTCTGAAAGCTCAAAATGCGCCAATGTCTGGTAAGCCCCATAAGGGTGGACCCCACTTACTCCGTAGCCGACTACCATGGCATAATGATGGACCTCACAGACTTCCGCAGTATCCGCAACGATTGATGCCAAGGAACGTTTGCCTTTTCGCACCAAGTAATTGTGCAGACCTGATACCGCCAAGAGAATCGGAATCGCCACTTTTCCTTCTTGCGCTTGGATGACTTCCCGATCACTTAAAATGACGATCGTTGCCCCAGAATCGATTTTTTGCTCCGTCTCTTTAAAAAGCGCTTCTAACGCTTGTTGCAAAGCTGCCCCGTTTTCTGGTACATAATCATAAAGAATCGACTGTAAAGCCGCTTTTTGACCATTTTGATCTAACTGTTTGATTTTTTCATATTCACTCGTTTTTAACACCGGACTAGCAATCTTCAGCTTATTACAATTGATTCGAATGTCCTTTGAAACATCCCCATCTCGACCTAAAAACAGCTCGGTACCGATCACCAATTTTTCGCGAATCGCATCGATTGGCGGATTGGTCACTTGGGCGAATTGTTGCTTGAAGTACGTAAACAAGGATTGGGGACGTTCGCTCAAAATAGCTAAGGGTGAATCAAACCCCATGGAGATCACTGGTTCTTCTCCCGTTTGAGCCATTGGTAAAATCAACGTGCGAATGATCTCATCCGTGTAACCATTTCGTTTCCAAAGGGTCTGGATCGCATCATCTGCTGTTTCCTCCTGCTTCTCAGTCTCAGGAAGCAGCTCTGGTATCAATAAGTGATCCGCTAGCCACTCCTGGTAAGGATGGGCATTCGCATAATGAGCTTTGATTTCTTGATTGCGTAAGATCACTCCTTTTTTGGTATCCACCAAAAACATATTTGCTGGTCCAAGCACCCCTTTTTCAATCACTTCCGATGCTGGCAAATCGACAACACCTGACTCAGAGGCCACGACCACAAAACCAGTTTTCGTGATCGAGTAGCGAGATGGCCGTAACCCATTTCGATCGAGTGCAGCCCCTACCAAATCCCCATCTGTAAAACATAAAGCTGCCGGTCCATCCCAAGGAGCCATAAAGCTTGCGTTGTACTCATTAAAAGCCGTCAGCTCCGGCGACAATCCAGCTTCTTTTGACCACGCTTCTGGCACCATCATCAACAGTGCTTGAGGAATATCTCGCCCTTGACGGTACAAATATTCCATACAATTTTCTAGTTTCGCCGAATCAGAATTTTCATCATCATAGACTTCGATCTGATGTCCATGCATCCAATTTTCTGCCCCGCGTAACGTGTTGATTTCGCCATTATGGGCTAAGAAACGAAAAGGTTGCGCCCGACTCCAGCTTGGAAAGGTATTTGTCGAAAAACGAGAATGGGTCAATGCGATACAAGAGGTCATTTCTGGGCTTTGAAGATCTTTGAAAAATAAGCCAACTTGATAGGCATGCAGCATTCCTTTATAAACAACTGTCTTACTGGACAAGCTGCAGATAGACAACTCATCAGTATGATACGTTTTTTCCAGTTTACGTCGTAGCCGGTAAAGCTGATCTTCAAAGGGACGGCCAGCAGCTACATCGACAGGTTTTTCAATAAAGACTTGCACAAATGAGGGCATGACTTTTTGCGCCCCCGGTCCACACTGATAATAATCATAAGGCACATCCCGTTGCCATAAAACGGTAAAACCCATTTGTTGAATGTCTTTAGTTACTTCTTCTTGGACCTGTGCTGCTCGGAGCTTTTCTTTCGGTAAAAAAAACATCCCAACAGCATAGGCACCTTTTTCAGGCAATGGGATTTCGGCCTCTTTTGCTCGCTGTTGAAAAAATGGGTCAGGCATTGCCATCAAAATTCCAGCTCCGTCACCTGTGTCAGGTTCAGCGCCAGTTCCCCCTCGGTGGTTCATCCGTTCTAACATTGTTAAGGCATTTTGCACAAGTTCTCGGGAATAGCGACCATCTTTTTGTGCAATAAACCCCATCCCACAAGCATCTTTTTCAAAAGCGGCATCGTACATCGTTTGGTTCGTTTTCCTCATCATCTCTAAATCACTCATGGAATCACACTTTCTTTCAATATTCTGAATATTCCGATTTTTAACAGTTTACAACCTGTTTTTCTATCTGGCAAGTTTTTTTTACTTGATCCGAGCTCGTTGGTTTCTTCTGTTGACAGTGAAATACTCCATCTCGAACAAACAATTGCCTACAGACCTTAAGGAAGAAACTTCGTCTAGTAAGGTTTTTTTATTATACAATAAACTGTCGAAAAATTATTACAAACAAATGAGAATCGTTATCAATTGCCACCTATTTTCTCATATTCATGTCAGAAACGTGCGTTTTTCTCCCATTCTCAAGGAATAAGAATGAGCAAGCGCAAAAAAGATGACCCGCAATGGGTCATCTTTTTTCGTTCTATTATTTTTCAAAGCCTTCTGCAACTGCTTCGGGATAGTTTTCTTTGACGATGGTTGCACAATGCCCACAAAGTGTTGGCAGTTGCTCTTCTACACCAACATCTACCCGGACTTGGCGACAACGTTCACATACTTCCCCTTCGGCTTTTTCAACTAAGATCGCCACATCCTCAAATTGATATGCCGCTTCAGGAGCTGCTTCACCGACTTCTTTGATCGTTAAGAAGTCTGGTGAAATGATCAGCAGTTGTGCAATATCTGAATCGATAGCTTTTAGCAATGCCGCAACTGGCTCAGTTGGATAAACAGTGACTTTCGCTTCAAAGGACTTTCCGATCAATTTTGCATTACGCGCTTCTTCTAATGCTTTTAAGACATTGTCACGGAAATCAAGGAAGGCCCGCCAAAGATCGAGCAGTTCTTCTTGGTTAGCAAATGTATCATAGCCAGGGAACTCCGCTAACTGTACGTATTCCTCTTCTTCTTTCAAGTGTGACCAGATTTCTTCTGCGGTATGCGGAATGATCGGTGTCAATAATTTCGTCAATGCAACCGCTGTTTGATAAAAGACAGTTTGCATAGCACGGCGTTGGAAATCATTTTCAGCTTCGATATAAACGACATCTTTTGCAAAATCCAAATAGAAGGAAGACATATCGACTGTCAAGAAGTTGATGACTGTCCGGTAAATATGCAAGAAGTTATATTTTTCATAGCCATCTTCCCGAATCGTTTTGATCGTTTGATTCAAACGAACCATCATGTATTTATCGACAGAACGCAAGTTTTCAAAAGGTACGCTGTCTTTTGCTGGATCAAAATCACTCGTGTTCGCTAATAAGAAACGCATGGTATTGCGAATCTTCCGATAGACTTCTGACACTTGATTCAAGATATCCATAGACACTCGGACATCCGCTTCGTAGTCAACACTGCTGACCCAAAGACGCAAAATATCCGCACCCATTTGATTGATCACTTTTTCTGGTGCAATGGTATTACCAAGAGATTTACTCATCTTGCGACCTTCGCCATCTAAGGTGAAGCCTTGAGACAAGACGGCTTTATATGGTGCGACTTCATTGATCGCAACACTAGTCGTGATACTTGAGTTGAACCACCCACGATATTGGTCAGAACCTTCCAAGTACATGTCAGCTGGGAACGTCAATTCTGGACGTTGACGTAACACGGCTTCGTGAGAAGAACCTGAATCAAACCAAACATCCATGATGTCAGTCTCTTTCGAGAATTTGCCATTTGGTGAGCCCGGATGCGTGAAGCCAGCTGGCAGTAATTCTTCTGCTTCTTTTTCAAACCAAATCGTTGAACCATGTTCAGCAAACAAGTTTGCCACATGCTCGATCGTTTCAGGCGTAATGATGGCTTCGCCGTTTTCTGCATAAAAGATTGGCAACGGAACACCCCACGCACGTTGACGAGAGATCACCCAGTCGCCGCGGTCGCGAATCATATTGTATAAACGAGTTTTGCCCCATGGAATGATCCAATCTACTTTTTCGATTTCATCCAAAATATTTTGACGGAACTTATCAATAGACGCAAACCATTGTGGTGTTGCCCGATAGATGACTGGTTTTTTCGTCCGCCAATCATGTGGATAGCTGTGAGTAAAGAAGTTTAGTTTTAGTAGGGCTCCTTTTTCTTCTAAAAGCTCAGTGATCATTGGATTGGCTTTGTCATAAAAGACCCCTTCAAATCCTGGTGCTTCTTCTGTGAAGACCCCACGGCTATCGACTGGTGATAAGACATCTAGACCATATTTTTTGCTGACGATGTAGTCATCTTCCCCGTGTCCTGGTGCAGTGTGGACCAAACCAGTACCGGCATCCAATGTCACATGGTCCCCTAACATCAATAAAGACGTACGATCATAAAAAGGATGTTGTGCCGTCATTTTTTCCAATTGATCGCCAGCCAATTCTTGTAATACTTCGACAGATTCCCAACCGATCTCATTCGTCACGGTTTCTAATAAATCTTTTGCCACGACGAATTTGCGGCCATCGGCCAAGATTTGAACATAGGCAAAGGTTGGATTCACAGAGATTCCTAGATTCGCTGGTAAGGTCCATGGCGTCGTCGTCCAGATAACAAAAGATGTATCTGAATCAAGCAAATCTTTGCCATCTGCTACTGGGAAAGCCACATAGATCGATGGTGATTTCACATCTTTGTATTCGATCTCAGCTTCTGCTAATGATGATTCACTAGATGGTGACCAGTAAATTGGTTTCAATCCTTTGTAGATGTATCCTTTTTCTGCCATTTTTCCGAACACGCGGATTTCTGCTGCTTCATAGTCTGGTGTCAATGTGATATATGGATGATCCCAGTCACCAGAAACGCCTAAACGTTTGAAATCAGCTCTTTGTGTATCCACTTGTGTCAAAGCATATTCTTCACATTTTTTCCGATATTCTGCCAAGCTCATTTCTTTGCGCTTGATTCCTTTATTGGTCAGTACTTGTTCGATCGGCAAACCATGAGTATCCCAACCAGGTACATAAGGTGAACGGAAACCTGACATCGATTTGGAACGTACGATGATGTCTTTACTGATTTTGTTCAATGAGTGTCCAATATGGATGTTTCCATTTGCGTAGGGAGGGCCATCGTGTAAGACAAAGGTTGGCTTGCCTTCATTTAATTCTTGACGACGTTGATACAATTGATTTTCTTCCCATTCTTTTTGCCAATCCACTTCGCGGTTCGGCAAGTTGCCTCGCATTGGAAAAGCGGTTTTTCCAAGATGCAGTGTTTCTTTCATTTTCATTCTTGTTTCGCTCCTTTTCGTCTCTCAACGTTTTGGTATAGTTTCAAAATCCATCGACTCGATCAACCGATTGCTTCTATTGAACCTGTCAAATGGATTGGTTGCCATAAACTCAATGCATTTAGGATTCACTGATTGTTAACAGTTGATCAGCGTGATTCCTAATTTGGTTACTACGCTCCCGGCGGTCGCCTAGTACTGTTCATCATCTGCTCTGTTCCGCTTTGCGGACCAATCGCAGTGATTCACAGCAAAAAACACGTCCGTCCCTGGTAAGGGACGAACGTGTTCGTGGTACCACCCAAATTTTATTGTCGGTTGACAATTCTTTGATGATCGGTAACGGGATCAGGCGTCGTTCTCTACTCGAGTCTTTGAAAAGTCAGCTCTTTCAAGAACGCAACTCACAGATGATCTGATTTCTTACAGGGTTTTATTTGGCTTCCACTCTCCCAAACTCGCTTGAAAAATATAAGAAATTTTTCTGTTCTGTGTCTTAGTTGTTATCTGTCTTGTTCAATTCGTCTAATAAGTTTCTCGCATCATCTAATGTTTTCACTTCAGGGCTTTCACTTACATCAACGATTTTTTCATCTGATTCAACAATGTCCACATCAAATGTTTCCACTGCTTCTGAGTTTACTCCAGAACCATTTTCACTGTCAAGTTCTTTTGACAAAACTTCTCTGATCACTTGGTGGGAATCTTGTACATAGCTTGAAAATGGCGCCAAAATTTCTTCCCACTCAGGACTCTTCACTTGTTCTAATTGCGTTTGCAACATAACTAATAAGTTGTTATGGAAGACTCTGGTTTTCTTCTTCAAGTCATTTGTTTCTGTCGCCAATTGACGGGCATTGTCGGTTGCATCCGTCAAAATCTCTTTGGCTTTTTCTTCCGCTGAGGTCATCAAGGCATGCGCATGTTTTTCTGCAGTAGCAACCATTTCATCCGCACGGTTTTGAGCAGAAGTAACGATTACTTCTGATTCTTTGCTTGCGCTTGTTTTTACTTTATCCGCCGTATCTTGAGCCACGATAATGGATTGATTCAAGGCATCTTTCAATTCATTGAAATATTCAAGTTTTTCTTCTGCGTGTTTCAACGATTTTTCTAACTCACGATTGCGTTGAACGGCTTCTTCATAATCACGAACGATCATGTCCAAGAAGTCATCGACTTCATCTTGGTTGTAGCCTCTCATTTTTACTGAAAAGTTTTTATTTTGAATGTCTAATGGAGTTAATGCCATATTCTATACACCTCTTTGATTTATTTACGTAATACACCTAATAACAATCTAACTTTTTCTTTTTTCGTGGTTCCTTCTAACCCCTGTATTTGAATCCGACCAAATCCTCTTACCGAAATGATATCCAGTAAATCCAGAACAAAATCTGGTCGTAATGCTTCTGTCCAGTTTACTTTTACTTTTCCTGATTCGATCAACTGTTTCGAACGCTGGCGTGAGATGTTGTATACGGCAGAGATCACTGTATCAAGACGCAATGAGCTAACCGTTTCTCTTTCCTCGGTCCAGCCATCTTTAGGCACGATCAAATCGGTATATCTTGTTTCTTCCAATCGAACGGATACGTTGCCGATTTTATCCACTTGGAGTTGAATAAAATGACTGACTTCAGTGGCAACGAATACTTGCCATATTTCACCATCGGAAAGAATGTCTCCAAAGTATTCCCTCTTGACTCCAGTCCCCATTAATGTGCCTAAAACTTTTCCATGACTCAACACCGTAAATTTTTTCGGGTATTGAATCGTAAATAAAGTCATGTCAAACTCATCGGTGGTGGGCTCATAGTAATCGGGATAAATCAAACAACGTCGTCTCTCAGCAGCTTCATATCCACCAAAAAAGCGGAAACTTAAATCCGTTGATTGACGAATCAAACTTTCTAAGATATACGCTTGTCTCGGATCTAAAAAATCAGTCAAGTAAGGCGCATACTGCATTTGCACTTGTTCGATCCATCCTTGAGCGGAATCAATAAAAGGGCGTTCATCGTTTCGAAAATGTTGATAGACATTTGCGTTCACCGATAACCACCCCTTACGTTAAAATAAAATTGATTGTAGGATCAATATCAATGCTTGTGATGCTAGCTGTAAGACAATAATTGCAAATGCAATCGTAAAATCGATACCAGCAAAACTTAATTTCAATCGATCAAATAAACTCAAATACGGTTCACACACTTTTGCTAAGAAACGGCCAAAAGCGGACTGATACCCTCCTGGAAACCAAGACAAAAGTGCATAGATCACTAATAAAATGGTATACAGATAAACAGCATCACTCAGTAATTTAACGAATCTCAAGAATAAAATTGGCGTTCCTCCTCACTTTAGATATCAAAAAAATTGGTATCTGCTAATGTTTGGGCAGTGCCTTCAATTTCCATACCCTTAGGCGTGCAAAGAAAAATTTCATCGCCAACACGCTTGATATCACCATCTTCAGCGTACACTGTTCCTGTTAAAAAATCAACTATTCGACGAGCTTGGTACTCTTCAATTAAATGAAAATTAACAAGTACAGCATCTCCATTGATGACTTGCTTCGCAATCCCCATAGCTTCTGAATAAACGCGTGGTTCTACGATCGTTATTTTTCCAGCCATTTGTGGAGAAGTTTCTTTTGCTTTTGTGTCTTTGACTCTCGTATTAGTTCTTTGTTGCGCCATTGGAACGACTTTTTCTTCCGTCTTAGGCACCGATCTTACTCGTTCAGCCGCCGCTGAGGATTGTTGATAGGCAGCAGTTTGAGGCTGCTGTCTGTATTGATAGGCTTGATTTTGTGGTTGACTTGTTGTATAAGAAGCCGCTTGGCTAGAAGCACGCGTACTCGCTGTTGTTCTAGGGGCGGTAAAAGCTCCTCCTTGGTTCACAGCTGGTTTCGCTGCCGTGCGTGCCGGTTCTTCAGTGGCAAATGTTTCTTCATAATAATCTTCTTCGTCAGTCAATCCAAAAAAATTGGTCAGTTTCTCTTTGAGCGACATCGGTCAACCTCCTTTTTTATTGAAATAATGCTGTTCCTACACGAATAAATGTTGCGCCTTCTTGAATCGCAATGGGAAAGTCATTACTCATTCCCATACTCGTTTCTAAGCAAGGGGCATGTGTAAGATGCAGGTCAGCGATCTGTTGTTGAATCCTTTTTAATTCTTTGAAAATCTGATGCTGCTCGTCTTTGGAAGCAGTGAGCGGGGCCATCGTCATCAATCCAACAACACGAATTTTGTCGAACGAAGCGAGTGCTTCAATAAAAGCCACCACCTCTTCTACGAAAATCCCTTGTTTCGTTGCTTCCTGCGAAACATTCACTTCCACAAAGCAGTTGATCGGATGCTCTGCTCGTTTTTGAATTTCTTGTGCCAGTTTGATTGAATCCAACGCATGGAAAAAATCAATCTCATTTATAACTGATTTTACCTTTCTGCGCTGTAAATTACCAATAAAATGCCAACGGACATCTGGGTAATCAGTTAATGCTGCCTTTTTTTCAAGTAGCTTTTCTACTCGATTTTCTGCACAATCACGCACACCATTTTCTAGAAGTTCTCTTGTCGTTTCTGTATCGACGGATTTTGTCACAGCTGTCAAACAGACCTCACTGGCATTTCTAGAAACAAGAGCACAGGAGTCCTGTATCTCTTGCTGGATCTTGTGCAAGTTCTCAGAAATCATGTGCTCTGCCCCCTAGCGTTTACGACGGAAAAATGGTGGTGTGCTTAATTCGTCGTCATCATTCGAGCGTACTTCATCACGGCTGAAGGTGTCGAATTCTTTCTTTTCTACATTTTCAAATGTGTTTTCTTCTACTTTAGGTCGTACATTTTGTTCTTTACGGATATCCCAATCACCAAAACCATTGCTTTCTTCTGCTTGTGCAGGACGCGCTTGGTCCATATCTAAGGTTGGTTTTTGTGGGATAGAATGAATTTGGCTTTGACTTTGTCTGTTAGAGCGAGACCCACGTTCTTTTTTAGAAGGGTCAATGCCAGTTGCAATGACAGTCACACGGATTTCATCGCCTAAGTCTTCATTGATTGATGTACCTAAAATAATATTTACATCACCTGTTGCCGCATGAGCGACGATATCAGAAGCATCTTGTGCTTCAAATAAAGTCATGTCCAATCCGCCAGTGATGTTCAATAGCACTTGTTCAGCACCATCGATCGATGTTTCTAGCAATGGTGAAGAGATTGCTTTTTTCGTTGCTTCGATCACGCGTTCTTCGCCGCTAGCAACGCCGATTCCCATCAAAGCGGTGCCTTGATTTTCCATCACTGTTTTCACATCAGCGAAGTCTAAGTTGACATAGCCAGGTGCAGTGATCAAGTCTGAGATCCCTTGAACCCCTTGACGCAAGACATTGTCTGCTTCACGGAATGCTTCAAGCATTGGCGTTTTCTTGTCAACAACTTCTAACAAACGGTTGTTTGAGATGATCAATAAGGTATCGACATTCTCTTTTAATTTAGCGATTCCTTCAGCAGCAAAACGGCCGCGTTTTGGTCCTTCAAATGTAAACGGACGAGTAACGACGCCGACTGTCAATGCGCCGATTTCTTTGGCAATTTTAGCTACGATCGGTGCAGCACCGGTCCCGGTTCCGCCACCCATACCAGCGGTAATGAAAATCATATCCGCGCCTTCTAATGATTCACGAATAGAATCTTCACTTTCTTCTGCTGCTTTTTGACCAACTTCTGGTTGTGAACCAGCACCAAGACCACGGGTATATTTAGGGCCTAATTGAATGACTGTTTCTGCTTTTGAATTTTTTAATGCTTGAACGTCAGTGTTGGCTGCAATAAATTCTACGCCTTTGACATTTTCTTCGATCATACGATTTACTGCGTTGCCGCCACCACCGCCGACTCCGATGACTTTGATCACAGCGCCGTCATTGATGTTATTATCAATTGAAAATTCCATAGTTTATCTTCCTCCTGAGAATCGTTTTAGATTATTCAAAGATATTTGAGAAGAAATCTTTTACTCGGTTTGTGATCGACTCACCTTTTTTCTCTTCTTCTGTTTCTTCATAAGTTTCTTCTGGAGCTTCATATTGTTCGTAATGCACTTCTTGTTGTTGAATGGCAACGGGCTGTTGCGCGACTGTTTTTTCACCAGTGATCGCACTTTTGGCAAGCTGATAGACTTCGCTTAAGTTTGCTGAATAGTCAACGATACTGATTACATTGGTGAATACAGGATTTCTAAGTCCCATATGATTAGGAACGTAAAGCTTAACGTTTGTTTCGAATACTTCTTGAGCCAAATCTACGACACCCGGCAGGCTTGCAGCACCACCAGTCAAAATCACGCCACCTGGCAAATCAAGTCCATCAATTTCATCTAAGACTTCTTTTGATTTGGTAAAAATCTGTTCCATACGTGCTTCGATGATTTCTGACAAATAGCGTTCATCGATCTTCACAGGTTCTGATTTCCCAATCACATCCACTGGAAATTCTTCACTAGCGGACGTCCGTTCAGGATACGCATCCCCATAATTGATTTTTAACGCTTCTGCATTGTTGAAGGAGGTATTTAAAACTGTCGAAATGTCTTTTGTGACAAATTCGCCACCCTCTTGGTTCACATGGGTAAATTTCAATTGCTTGTCGTGCATCGCTGATGTCGTCGTTTGGCCGCCGCCGATGTCGATAACGATCGTACCAAAGTCTTTTTCACCATCAGATAAAATCGATTCTGTCAGTGCTAATGGCGTAATGACTACTTCATTAACGATCAGACCAGATTTTTCCACACATTTACGAATGTTGTGAATGATGGTTTTTGGACCTGTATAAACCACACCAAACATCTCTAGGCGAACACCGATCATGCCACGAGGATCTTTGATCCCTTCAAAACCATCCACTGTAAATTCTTGCGGTAAGATAGCAATGATCTGTCTTTCAGGAGGGGTTGAACGTACAAGTGCTGCGGAAGCAACATTGCGGACGTCTTCGTCGGTGATCTCTTTTGATTCACTGTTGACAGCGATCATCCCTTGACAATTTTCCACTTCAAGAAGATTGGCTGGTACACCAACACTTACACTGCGAATTTGAATTCCTGCTTTTTCTTCTGCTTGTCTTACTGCTCTTTGAATGGCTTGTACCGTTTTATCGATATCTACAATGATGCCACGGTTGATTCCTTCTGATTTTGCATTTCCTACACCAATGATATTCATTTGGCTGTCAACGTATTCGGCTACTACAACTTTTACAGATGTCGTGCCGATATCAAGGCCAACATACATTCCCGTTTTTGCCATGGATGGGGTTCCCTCCTACTTAAATTGGATATATAGCGAACCATCACAGTCCGTTTTTAGAGTTCATTCGAATAATTTGTTCACTGTTACCAATTCTACCATATAATGGCGCTTTTTAGAAACAAGTTAATGAAAAAAACTCTTGAATTTTTCCTAAGAATCACTATCAGCTGTTTGATTTTCGTCTGCATCGTCTTCTTGTGTATTTGAAATTGGATAAGTAAAGATCCCAACTTCCATATCCACAATACTGTCCTCGGTCAAATCTTTGGCAATTTGCGGATAATACTGCATTTGACTCACCATATTTGAGATATTGACAATCACTTGATTGCCATCATTCATAAAGAGAGTTAACAGTTCATCATTGCTGTCACGGGGGGTGTATTTGATTTGAGAAATGCCATCTCGAATTTCTGAACTTAATTCTTGATAGGCACTGAGTGTCGCCTTGATTTTGTCTTCAGCCGAAAAATTTTCTAAAACCGGCAATCCTTCCTCTGGCTGCTCACTGATATCATCCAAAACAGCGCCATTTTCCAAAACTGGTGCATAGCCGCCATCTTTGGCTAATAAAGCCACTTCCTGGAATTCAGTGACAGTGATATCAAAACGATTAATACCAGATAAAGAAATAGAAGCATTTTTTATGCGCGGCAATTCTTTTTTGATTGCTGCTACACTCTGATTCCGTTCAAAAAATTGCGGCCACATCTCTTCATTGACGGCTAGGTCAGAATTTTTGAGAATCGCTTCTGCGGATACTTCTTGATTGCCTTTGACCACCACATTAGCCAAACGACTAAGCGGCGAAACAAAATACAAAACAATCAGCAAAGGAATCATCAGTAAACCGATAATCAGCGCTAAACGGCGAATCAATACTTGATTGCGGTACGCCTTTAGATTAGGTAGCCGATCAGCAAAGGAGCGAGCCTTTTTTTCTGGCTCAGGCAGCTCTTCTTTCCCAGCGTCGGTTTCTTCTATCGCTTGTTCTGCTTCAAAAAGTGCTTCTTCTGCCAACTCCTCTTCATCTTCATGCGCTTCTTTCATGTCTTCTGTTTCTTCAGAAGCGGGTGAAGACCAAGCTGGCTGATTGCCTTTTTCTTGCAAATATTTTAGATTTTCTTTTTGCCAAGGGGTCAACTCTTCCGTTGACGAGGGGGTTTGATCATCATGAGGTGTTTTGTCTTTACTAATGATAATCGCTCCTTTCTATCCCACACATTGTACTATTTGATTACCTCTTGCACAAGTCGAAATAATCGTTCTGAGGCATCGCTGATCCCTTGTTCTTTTGAGGCTTTGGCCATCTTACTACGAAGGGCTTCATCTTGCATGATACTATCTACTGCTTCCACGAGGTTTTGGCTGTTTAGTTCATGATCGGCAATCATTTTGACTGCTCCTGCATTAGCTAAACTTTGGGCGTTCTTTGTTTGGTGGTCATTAGTCACATAAGGGCTAGGAATCAGAATTGCTGGAATCCCTAATGCCGTAAATTCGGCAATCGATGTGGCACCTGCTCGTCCAATCAACAAATCACTATTTGCCATCACTTCTGCCATTTGATCGATATAGGGACGAATACTGATATTAGGGAAAGCATCTTTTGACATCCCGATTTTTTCTTCGATCTCTTTGTAATACCTTTCGCCAGATGCATAAAGTAACTGATACTCTTTTTGAGCAAAAAGCGGCAGCGCATCAATGATCGCTTGGTTGATTTTCAGAGCTCCTTGACTCCCACCAAAAACCAAAACCGTTTTTTTCGCCGGATTTAAATCGTAAGAAGACAAAATCGTCGACTTTTGACTATTCCGTACTTCTTGCCCCCTGGGATTGCCCACAAGCACCGTTTTCTTCGCTGGAAAGTATTGAGAAGCATCGTGAAAAGCAATGGCGATTTTATCCACATACTTGGTTAGAAACTTATTGGTGATTCCAGGAACACTATTTTGTTCATGAATAATGGTAGGTATTTTCAACTTCGCTGCAGCAAAGACCACGGCGCCAGAAACATAGCCGCCGGTGCCAATCACCACATCCGGTTGAAACTCCTTGATGATTTTCTTTGCTGCATAATAGCTTTTCATGAAAAGCTGGATCGTTTTTACGTTATCAAAAGACAGCTTACGCTTAAAGCCTTGGATCTCTAACGTTTTAAAAGGAATACCTGTTGGAGGGACGATTTTATTCTCTAAGCCCCTTGTTGCACCAATGTATAAAAATTCGGCTGTCGGGTCAATCTCTTTTACGTAATCGACAAAAGACAACGCTGGATAGATGTGGCCGCCAGTACCGCCGCCAGTCACAAGTATTTTCATGTCCTTCACTCATTTCTATTTAAGTTCTGCTACTGCCGCCATAAATTTGTCGCCGCGAACTTCAAAATTAGGGTATTGATCCCAACTTGCATTCGCCGGTGACAATAGAATCGTATCTCCAGCAGCACTTAAAGAAAAGGCAACTGGGACGGCTGTTTCAACATTGTCTGTCATTTCAATCGTTTTTACGCCAGCTGCTTGAGCGGCTGAGGCTAATTTTTCTTTTGTTTCTCCAAACACTACGATAGCTTTGAGTCCTTTTAGTGCTGGAACCAACTCATCAAAACTGTTGCCACGGTCCAAGCCGCCTGCCAATAAGACCAATTTCTCATTGTCAAAACCGCCTAAGGCCATTTCTGTTGCTAAGATGTTGGTTGCTTTGGAATCATTGAAAAATTTCACCTGATTGATGGTGGTGACATACTGGGTCCGATGAGGTACCCCAGTGAAGGTTTGCAACGCTTGTTTGATTGCTTCGTTTGGCATATTGCAAAGTTTTCCAACAGCGATCGCCGCTAAGGCATTTTCAATATTGTGTGCCCCTGGTACGCCAAGTTCCTCCGCTGCCATAATTGCTTCTTCTTTATAGTAGAGCATCCCATCAAGCATATATGCTCCTGCTACTTTTTCCTTGGTGGAAAAAGGAATGATTTTCGCCTTTGATTTGGCCGACAGTGCTTCTAGTTCCGGTTGGTTCCAGTTGATCACTAAATAATCGTCAGCGGTCATTCGTTGTTGCAAGCGCCATTTTGCTAAGACATATTCCGGGCGACTACCATGGTAATCGATATGGGCTTCATATATATTCGTGATGACAGCGATTTTCGGCCGTAAGGTATCGATTCCCATCAATTGGAAACTTGAAAGCTCCATCACCAAGCGATCTTCAGGCTTAGCTGTTTGAGCAACGGAACTTGCAGGAAACCCGATATTTCCAGAAAGCAATGCCTGTCCTTTTTCCATTCCAGCATTCAAGACATTGGCGATCATAGTCGTTGTGGTGGTTTTTCCATTCGTACCAGTAATACCGATAATCGGCGCTTCAGAGATTTGATACGCTAGTTCCACTTCCGTGATCACAGGAATTTTTTTCTCTAAAGCTTTTTGAACAAGAGGTTGTGAATAGGGGATCCCTGGATTTTTAACGACTAGCGAAAATCCTTCATCCAATAATTCAATCGGGTGGCTGCCAGTGATCACTTTGACCCCTAAAGCCAAAAGATCTTGTGCTTCTGGATTTTCAGCAAATGGCTTTCCGTCATTAACGGTCACAAGTGCGCCCAAATCATGTAACAATTTGGCCGCACTGAATCCACTACGCGCTAATCCTAGCACAAGAACTTTTTTATTTTGATATGTTGTAATTTTTTTCATTTTCTTCATCTCCTACCATACAAGGGCTATTGTGAGCAAAGAGCAACCTAACGCGATACACCAAAACACAGTGTCGATCTTCCACTCAGACCATCCGCTCATTTCAAAATGATGATGGATGGGTGACATCTTGAAGATTCGTTTGCCTGTTAATTTGAATGAGGCAACTTGCAGCATCACGCTTGCTGTTTCACAAACATAGACCAGTCCGACAAGCAATAGGGTCCATTCTTGGTGTAAAAGAATCGAGATAGCTGCCAGCAGACCGCCTAAAGCCAGTGAGCCGACATCCCCCATAAAGATTTTTGCCGGTTTGCGATTGTAGGGAAAGAAGCCGATCAATCCGCCGATGATCGCAAGACAAACGATTAACACATCGATTTGATCTTGTCGCCAAGCAATCAGTGCGTAAGTTGAAAAAGAAATCGTGCCCAGTCCTGCGACTAGCCCATCGATACCGTCCGTCAAGTTGACTGCATTTGAAAAACCAACAAGCCAAAAAATGACGAACAAGCCATAAAAAATCGATAGCGACACGTCTATCCCAAAGAAATTCAGTACATCCGCATTGCCTTCGGATCGGAAAACAAAGTAAAAGACGAGTCCGCCTAAAATCTGTCCAATCAGCTTTTGCAACGAGTTCAGCCCCATATTTCGTTTGCGGAAAATCTTGATGAAGTCATCAAGAAATCCTAATGCACCATAAACCAAGGTAATGAACAAAAGAATGAACAATGAAGCAGTCAATTGATTTTGCCATGCTCCTACCCAGATGGCAGTGATCATTGCAGAAATCAAAAATACAAACCCACCCATCGTTGGTGTACCGGCCTTTACATTGTGCCATTTGGGGCCGTCACCACGTATTTCCTGTCCGTATTTCTTCATTTGAAAATAGCCGATAAACAAAGGCATTGTGGCTGTTACGATCGCAAAGCCACTTGCCAAAGGTAATATCATCTCTGTCCATTCCATATTGTTCTCTCCTATTTATTCGTTTTCACTTAGTGTAAACTTGATCGATTGTCCTGATAATTCGGTGTATGGTTCCACGCTTTGTTTGGTACAATAGCCGTTTCCTTCAAAACTGACGTCTACATTCAGCAGACTACCAAATTTGATTAAGTCTGCTTTTGACCAAGAAGTCGTATCCGGCATATAGTACTTATCGCTGTCGGTAACGAGCAGTACCCGTCCGCCAGGCATGATCGAAGTCCCACTGTCAACCGATTGGGCAATGACTTTTTCACCATCCCCGATGACTACCGGGATCAATCCAGCTTTTTGAACATCCGTTGCAGCCGATTCTGTATCGAGATTGCGATAATCCCCCACAGTTGTTTCGCTACCAGATGTTGTGCTTTCTTCTAATGCAGAGTTTTTCAGATCCATGACCCGTTTCATCAATGGATTGGCAATTTCACCCAACACGGTGCTTTCGTGCTTCTCTGGTAATTTAATCGTCAAATACAAAATGTATTCTGGTTCTTCTGAAGGAAACATCAAAACAACGGAATATAGATAATTGGTGCCACCAGACAAATACTTACCGGTTGTTGGATCGGCTACTTGGGCCGTCCCTGTTTTTGCAGAAATGTTGTAGCCAGGTAATTCATAAACGCCATAGGCACTTCCATAATTTTCACTCTCGACAACATCACGCATATATTCACGGACCTCTGTTGCAGCCTCTTTTGTGATCGGATGGCCGACCTCTTCTGGTTGCGTGACCGTTTCTTCTCCAGTATTGCCATCAACGATTTTACTAATAAATTGTGGTTTCAGCATCGTTCCATTATTTGCGACCGATGTGAAAGCCTGCATCATTTGGAAATTCGTCACACCAATCGCTTGACCAAAGGAAGTCATCGCTTGGCTGACAGGATTATCTTCTGGGGTGATTCCAGTATTTTCGTTAGGCAATCCTGAATAGGTGCTACGGCCAAAGCCAAATTCTTTTAAGTATTGTTGCCAACGATCAGCCATCCGCTGCTCCAAGGTCACCATTCCGATATTACTGGACCATGAAAGAGCTTGGCGCATCGTCAGTGTTCCTTTTTGACCAAAGTCCCAGTCATTGATGGTTGCATCGTAAAGTTTTAATCCATCAGGACTTGGGGTAAAGGTTTCGTTCTCATTGAAGATGCCTTGATCGATGGCAGCTGCTGTCGTCAAAATCTTCATGGTTGATCCTGGCTCATAGTTGTCTTCAACTAACAGATTTTGCCAATCATTGATCGAATCCAAATTTTCTGGATTGTAGGTTGGTCGTTGCGCCATCGCTATGATTTCGCCGGTTTTGGCATCCATTAAGTTCGCTGTTAAGTTTTCTGGTTTGTTTTCTTTAAAGACGCTGTCCATCAGCGTTTCCAAATAGCTTTGGATTCGACTATCGATGGTGGTATAAACGTCTTTTCCGTCAACGGCTGCGACGGTCTCTGCTACTGTTCCGGGCAGCGGGTTTTGATTGTTATCTTTTTGATAAACGATCTCACCATCAGTTCCCGATAATACATCATTGTAAGCAGCTTCCAACCCAGTTTTGCCGACTAGACCAGTATCGTCATCATTGGCAACAGCATACCCGATAAAGTGAGAAGAAAAGACCCCATTCGGATAAAGGCGAGCTGGATGGCTATCAAAATGGAAGCCGGCAATATCTTCTTTTTCCATTGCATCTTCGATCGCATTTTTTTGTTCTAATGTAATATTATTTCCCTTGCTCCCAAAAGAGACCCGCCACAATTGTTGCTCAAGGCCATCCTCTAACGTATTGACTGCTGTTTCTTGATCAATGGACAATACATCTGACAAAATTTTGGCCAACTTATTGAAGTTTGCTTTTTCTGCAAAGAGATTTTTGTTGCCATCTTTGTAATTCTGATTCAAAACAGCATAAATGGAATACGAGGTCACATCTTCGGCGATCGGAATCCCATTACGGTCATAGATTGTTCCACGTTTCGCTTTGATCACTTCGCTGCCTTCATAAAGATTTTTGGTCTTTTCTGCTAATGAAGTTCCCGCGACATCCCCGACAATGACGATATAGCTCAAACGCGTGACAAACAAAAAGAACAATCCAATACTCGTAGCAAAGAGAATAATACCTACTTTTTTGCGATTGTTCGTTGTAGTTTGATTGTTCTTTTTTAAGTATTGCTTGAATTTATCTGTTAACTTCATTTAGTCCACTTTCCTTAAATTGCCATCATCGATCGACAATCCATTATCCTCAGCAATCTTTTGGATGCGCTCGGTTTTAGAAAGTTCATTTTTCTCTTGTTCCAACTGTTCTGCTTGTGTTGTTTTCTCAGTGATATCCGATTGGATCAAGGAAATATCATGCTCAACTTGGCTGATATTGGTCCGAATATTGATGGTCAAGATTGCCAACGTCAATACAGCGATAATCACAAAGGCAGCAATCAGTTTTTCTAGAGTAGAAATACTTTTTAACCGACGAGCCGGAGATGCTGGTACACGGATGACCTCAGGACGCTGGGGATCAGTAGGCAGTTTTTCAGTTGTCGGTTCAGAGTGATCCAAAGGTTGTGATTCAAGAGGTTCTCTGAATTCATAGTCATGAACTTTTAGTTCTGCCATAGTTGTTACCCTTCGCTTTCCTTGATTTTTTCCGCGATTCGTAGTTTCGCACTACGAGAACGATTATTTTCAGCTACTTCTTCCTCAGTAGGAAGCAGTGGTTTTCTTGTTATAAGTTTTAATGTTGGTTGAAATTCTTCTGGTATCATCGGCAGACCTGGTGGCATATCCTTTGGTGTACTGTATTCCTTGAACATCGATTTCACAATGCGATCTTCTAATGAGTGGAACGTGATCACACTGACACGTCCGTTGACTGCTAAAAGATGAATGGCTTGTTCAAGTGAGTCTTCAATTACACCTAGCTCATCATTGACTGCAATTCGAATGGCTTGGAAAACCCGTTTTGCTGGGTGACCGCCCTTTCTTCTTGCTGGAGCTGGAATGGCTGTTTTGATGATATCGACCAATTCCCCCGTTGTTTCGATGGGATGATCTTGTCTCACCCGCTCGATTTCCCGAGCGATTTGTTTTGAGAATTTTTCTTCTCCATAACGGAAGAAGATTTTGACTAATTGATGGTAGTCGAATTGATTGACCACTTCATAGGCAGTCAATGCTGCAGTTTGATCCATCCGCATATCCAGCGGTGCATCTTGGTGGTAGCTAAAGCCACGTTCGGCTTCATCTAATTGGGGTGAGGAAACACCTAAATCATACAAAATACCATCGACTCGGCTTACGCCGTGTTGATTCAATGCTTCCTTTAAATAGCGGAAATTACTTTTAATAAACGTGACCATCCCTTTAGCAACATAAGGTGCTAAACGTTCTTTTGCATGGTCGATGGCGGTTTGGTCTTGATCAAAAGCAAAGAGATGTCCTTCTTCAGACAGTTGTGACAATAAATATTCACTATGACCAGCTCCACCTAATGTACAATCGACATAGACGCCTTCTGGACGAATTGATAATCCATCAACGGTCTCCTGTAGCATAACGGTGTAGTGTTGAAAATCTGCCATGTGTTTTTTCCTCTTCCTATCAAGCCTATAAGCCAAAGTCGATCATTGTTTCAGCAATTTCATCAAAGTTTTCTTCTGCTTCTTCAGAGAATGCTTGCCAACGCGTTTCATCCCAAATCTCGATTCGATTTGAAACCCCGATGATCACGCAGCTTTTAGTAAGGTCTGCATGATTTCTCAATGTAACAGGGATATTGATTCGTCCTTGTTTATCGATCTCGCACTCTGTTGCAGCAGAATAAAAGAAGCGGACAAATGTCCGAGCATCCTTTTTCGCTAAAGGCATTTCGTTTAGTTTTTCTTCAAGTTTTTCCCATTCAGATAAGGGGTAGCCAAATAAACAGCCATCTAATCCACGTGTCACAACAAATTTTTCTCCGAGTTTTCCTCGTAGTTTTGAAGGGACGATTAGTCGGCCTTTTGCATCTATCGAATGTTGAAATTCACCCATAAACATCGATAAATAACCCCCGATCTCCACCTGATATTCACAGTCTACCACAATCCCCCACTTTCTACCACAAATTATATGAAATTTGAAAGGGAAGTTGTTTGACTTTTCTTTACCAAATGAACAAAAAGAGGAAATCAGACTCCTTAAAGTCTTTAAAAAAACTTTAAGTGAAAAAATGGACGTTTATCAAGGGGCAAAACACTATAAGTAACTTACGATATTTAGAATGATCAAAACGACATGAAAAATGATCGTAAATAGAAAAATACTGCGCCAATACATCTTAAAATAGCGACCATATTGGATCTCTTCATAGTAGTACGCCTGAAAGACGGCCAGTAGAATGCCTAATAAAAAAATGGAGATCAAATAATACAATGTGATTGCTTGATCAAAAGTATATTTTGATAATTGATGAATCCCCACCATTAAAAATGGTACCGCTAAATCCGGTGCCTTCACATGGAAACGATCATTCAACGAAAGTGCAGAAACGATAAAACGACAAGCAAAATAAACGAGCACAGGAAAAATATACCAAAACAAAACGATTGGATTAAATCCAGACATACAGCAAAATCCTTTCTAACAACTAGTGTCACTATACTTTATTTTCTTTACATCCATGTTTCAGTTCTTTTAAAAATTTAAGCCGGAATAAGACAGCCATGAAATTTTTTAAGGAGGCTCTTATTTCAACAACTAACTTTTGAAAGTTTTAAAGAATGTATTTCTTTACCTATTAAAACAGAAGGGAGTAGCTTCAACAAGCCTATCTTGCCATTCTAACGAATTTTTTTATAGTGAAATTGAAATTTTCTTAATTTCTCCTTGGATCAACTTGAGTTCTTGAGAAATTGAGGGTAAACTGTCACTAGAATAACTCTAAAAGGTGGATTAGAATGAACGAGAAAAAACCAAAAAGTACCTTTGCAAAAATCACGCAAGTCGTGATCTGGACCATGCTTATTCTCACTGTCGGCTCGATTTTCTTAGCAGCGTACACAAGTATTATGGGTTAATCCTATTAAAAAATGCCCTTTTCCAAAATGATGGCTTCCATCTTTTGGAAAAGGGCATTTTTTTACAGTAACGGTGACACAAGACGTGCCAGGCCTTCCTTGATCTTGATCGTCAATTTTCTTTGTTGATACGCTTCGATCGTTAACGGTTTGGAATCGATCGAATCCGCCAGAAACGCTTCTTTTGTTTGAGTCGCAAGTTGCGCATCATAGATAATCGTATTGACTTCAAAATCTAAGCGAAAGGATCGAACATCGATATTTGCTGAACCAATCGATACAAGTCCACTATCTATAATCATCGTTTTCGCATGCATAAACCCTTTCTCATAGGTTTCAATGATTGCGCCAAAATGAAGCAGCTCAGCCGCAAAGGAATAGGTCGCCCAGTAAACCAAGGGATGATCTGGTTTGTTCGGAATTTGTATATGAACTTTCACCCCAGAGAGCAGTGCTAACTTTAAGGCGTTATGAATGGCTTCATCCGGAATATAATACGGCGTTTGAATTAGGATTTCTTTCTTGGCTAAATTGATCATTTTCAAATACGTCATTTTAATTTCTTCATGTTCCGTATCAGGACCACTAGTGATGACTTGGGCTGCGACTGTCCCCGCTTGTTTGATTTCAGGAAACAAAGAAGGATCATATTTGATCTCCAAGGCATGTTGTGAATTCCAATCCATCAAAAACCGATTTTGCAGCGAATAGACAGCTGAACCGGCAATTCGCAAGTGATTGTCTCGCCAATAACCAAATTTTTCCACTTGTCCTAGATATTCATCTCCCACATTAAAACCGCCTGTATAACCAATCTCACCATCAATCACCACGATTTTACGATGATTCCGATAATTGATTCGCGGATTGACATAAGGAACGAACAAAGGAAAGAAAAAGGCAATTTGCCCGCCATGCAGACGCAATTCATCAAAAAACTTCAATGATACCTGGGTACTGCCCCAAGCATCTAACAAGACTCTTACTTTTACGCCTCGCTTTGCGGCTCGTACCAATGCTTCTTTGACCTCATTTCCCAATGCATCACTGCGATAAATATAATATTCCATATGAATGTGATTTTTTGCCTGTTCGATATCCGCGATCAAGGCATCAAATTTCTGCCGCCCATCGGTATAAAGTGTCATGCTATTGGCTGTCGTATAGAGGGATTGACCAAAGACCGTCAACAGATAGACTAACTGCTGGACTTCTACTTGAGCAGTCGGCGGATGCGGAAACAAATGACGCGCGAGCGCTTGTTTTTGTTCTTCTAATTCAACGTTTAGACCAATCTTTGCTTGTGAGCGCATATCGAAAATCTTTTCCTTGGAAATTCCTCTACCAAAGAAAAAGTAAAGCACAAAACCAACGATTGGGATGAACATCAAGACCAAAAGCCAAGCCCATGTCTGAGCAGTCTGACGTCTCTCTCTGAAAATGATAATGATTGATAACAAAATATTAACTATAAATAAAATGGTTACCAAATTATCCATTACAACCATTTTTCCACCTCTTCCCCGATTTCCCGCTACTAAAGCATATCAAAAAATAGTACCTAAAGTAAAGAAACACTGTGATGAAACAAAAAAAGCCGATCTGACGATCGACTTTAATAAAACATACGTTTAGAATTTTAAAAATCGGCGCATTGATAAGACGGAACCAAGCGAACCAATCACGATACCAATCAGTGCCATCACACCGCACACTTGTATTAGAAACATATTTGGTGCAATTAAGCTGTAATTTGAACGTAGCAAGGATGGATTGACCATTGCATAAACTTGATGATACCCGAAGTACATCAACGCAATTGGGACAATTGATCCTAAGAGTCCGATCCAGCCTCCTTCAAGGAAGAATGGCCAACGAATGTAGCCGTTTTTCGCCCCAACCAGACGCATGATTTGAATTTCTCTTTGACGGGACAAAATCGTGATCCGAATCGTATTAGAGATTAGGAACATTGCCACAAAAATCAGTAAGACAGCAGCAGCTAAGCCCCAAGTCCGCACAGCCGCAGACAATTCAAAGATTCGGTCAGAAGAATCTCCACCGTAATCGGCTTTAAAGACATTCGGCAAATCCCCAGCTTGTTCTGCGATCTCTGTCGTATACTCTGGATCTGTTGCACTTACAACAAATACGTTATACAGTGGATTACTGTCGCCTTCGAACAAGTTCCATGAATCCCCCATGGCATCCTGGATCTTCTGCAATTCTTCGTCTCGACTAGAAAATGTCACTTCTGAAACGTTCGGCAGATCATTTAAGGCCTGTTCTAAAGCATCCATGTCTTCTTGTTCTGTACCAATATCAACGAAAACCGACACGTCCACATTCTCACGAATATCTTCGGCTAGTTTTGTTGCATTTAAGATTACACCTAGAAAAATACCGACTAATGTTAATGTGATCGTCACGGCACTCAATGACGCGATAGTCATCCAGCCGTTACGCTTTAAACTTTTAATACTCTCCAGGAGATGACGGAAAAATGTTCTAATCATCGTAACCATATTCTCCTTCCGCTTGGTCGCGAATAATGCGGCCATTCTCAATCGCGATCACGCGATGACGAATCGTATTTACGATCGTACTATTATGGGTCGCCATAACGACCGTTGTTCCTTGTGCATTGATTCGATCAAGCAATTTCATGATTTCCCATGAGTTTTCAGGATCTAGATTTCCGGTTGGTTCATCCGCAATCAATACCTTTGGTGTATTTACGATGGCACGAGCGATCGACACCCGTTGTTGTTCCCCACCGGAAAGCTCACTTGGAAAGACCCGAACTTTATGTTTCAGTCCGACCAAATCCAAAACTTCCATCACCCGTTTTTTGATATCACGGGGTTTGCGTCCGATAACTTGCATTGCATAAGCAACATTTTCAAAGACCGTTTTCCGCGGTAAAAGTTTGTAGTCTTGGAAGACCACGCCGATTTCCCGGCGCATCAAAGGGATCTCACGGTTTTTCATGCCGACCAAATCATATCCTGCGACATTCAAAACGCCTTTTGTTGCTCTTTCTTCTCGATACATCAATTTGATAAAGGTTGATTTTCCGGCGCCGGATGGTCCAACGACATAGACAAACTCCCCTTGATCAATTGAAATCGAAAGGTTACGGATAGCAGTCGTACCATTAGAGTACTTTTTCATTATATCTTTCATTTCTATCATACAGCTATCTCTCCATCTCAAATTTTCATTCTGGCTTATTATAGCATGAATATATTTCACCTTGCTTGCAACAGATTACAATTGTGTTTCAATCTGTTTAAGTCATACCAGGTTATTTTTGATTCAGTTTCAGCTTCAAATAGGCATCGATAAAGCCGTCCAAATCGCCATCCATGACTGCCTGTACATTCCCAGTTTCGAAATTCGTTCGGTGATCTTTGACCATTGAATAGGGATGGAAGACATAAGAACGAATTTGCGAGCCCCAGCCGATCTCTAATTGCTCGCCTCGCAAGGCTGCTGCTTCTTGTTCTTTCTTTTCGACTTCTAATTGATACAGCTTAGCTTTCAACATCCCCATCGCTTGCTCACGGTTTTTCAGCTGTGAACGCTGGGCTTGGCTAGCGACCACTGTACCTGTTGGAATGTGAGTGATCCGCACAGCAGATTCGGTTTTGTTGATGTGCTGTCCACCAGCGCCGCTTGCGCGGTACGTATCGATCTTCAAATCATCTGAGTTGATCTCCACATCGATCGCCCCATCTAATTCTGGCATCACATCCACCGAGCAAAATGACGTATGCCGTCTCTTAGCAGAATCAAAAGGTGAAATACGGACCAAGCGATGCACGCCTTTTTCCGACTTCAAATAGCCATAGGCGTTGTGGCCTTTCACAAGTAATGTGACACTTTTTATCCCCGCTTCATCACCGGCTTGATAGTCCAAAGTTTCCACCTGATACCCATGTTGTTCGCAAAAACGAGTATACATCCGTAACAGCATGCTGCCCCAGTCTTGCGACTCGGTACCGCCTGCTCCCGGGTGCAGCTCGATGATGGCATTGTTTCGATCATAGGGTTCATCTAACAACATCGACAATTCATAAGAAGCCATTTTCTCATTTAACTTACCGATTCGCGCATCAAGTTCTGCTTCCATTTCCGGATCGGCTTCTTCTTGAATCATTTCCAACATCACTTCGAGTTCTTCCAATTCTTCTGCTAGCTGATTGAATTGATCGTAAGTCTCTTTGTTGGCATTGTTGGCGTTAATGACTTGTTGAGCTTTTTCTGAATCATCCCAAAAGGTAGGATCTGCCATTTGGTGTTCCGCTTCCGCAATGTCCTCTTCTAACTGATCTAAGTCAAAGAGACCCCCTAAAACTGATTATTTTTTCATTCATCTGGGTCAATTGATTCCGAATATCTGCGATTTCCATTAAAATTCCTTCTTTCTTTTTTTCTTACAAACGAAAGTAGACTGGACAAAAACGTCTGCCAGCCTACTCTCACCTTTTTCAAAACGTGTTACATATTTTTCCCGTGGCAATTCTTGAATTTTTTCCCGCTTCCGCAAGGACAAGGATCATTGCGGCCCACGTTTTTGAAACTTGGCGCTTGGGCAGCCGGTGCTTCTTCTACCCCTTGTGCTTCTCCTTGGGCTACTTGTTCCCGTTGAACGTTTTGGCGGATTTCTGCCTTCATAAACAGACGAGTTACTTCATACTCGATGGCTCCAACCATGTTTTCAAACATATTGAATCCTTCTGTTTGGTATTCAACTAACGGATTGTTTTGTCCATAAGCCCGTAACCCAACCGATTGGCGCAATTGATCCATGGCATCGATGTGGTCGGTCCACTTCGTATCAACGACTCGTAAAATCACTACTTTTTCAAATTCCAGTAATTGTTCTGGACTATTAAGTTGTGTTTTCTTTTGTTCAAAGACTTCTTCTGCCCGTTGGTTTAGATAATCTTTAATCTCTTGAGCTGATTTGCCCTTGATGTCTTCAATACTGATGGTATCTTCATGAACAAGTGCATTGGCAGCAAAATCAACGATTCCTTCATAATTCCAATTGCTTTCTTCTAATTGCGTATGACTGTCAACGACACGGCTGATGGAACGTTTCACCATATTCATTAATTGTGGTGAAAGATCCGTTTCTTCCATGATTACTTCTTGACGTTGTCCGTAAATAACTTCCCGCTGTTCTCGCATTACGTCATCGTATTGCAAGACGTTTTTCCGGGTATCGTAGTTATTCCCTTCCACTCGTCTTTGGGCAGATTCTACTTGTTTTGAAAGCATCTTACTTTGGATCACGGCATCGCCTTCATCGATTTTCATCCGATCTAAGAACACTTTGATTCGTTCAGAACCAAAACGTTTCATTAAATCATCTTCTAGCGACAGGTAAAATTGCGACATCCCTGGATCTCCTTGACGTCCCGCACGTCCCCGCAACTGGTTGTCGATCCGTCGTGATTCGTGACGCTCGGTACCAATAACTGCCAATCCGCCTAGTTCTGCAACACCAAGACCCAACTTGATATCCGTTCCCCGACCAGCCATATTGGTCGCGATCGTTACAGCGCCTTTTTGCCCAGCATTCAAAATGATTTCCGCTTCTTTAAAGTGATTCTTGGCATTCAATACTTCATGAGGAACTTTCTCCCGATCAAGCATTGATGATAGTAATTCAGAAGTCTCAACAGCGACGGTCCCTACAAGGACTGGTTGCCCTTTGCGGTGACGTTCTTTGATGTCTTGAACGACTGCTTGGAATTTGCTGGTAAGTGTTGGATAAAGCAAGTCCGCACGATCATCCCGTAAGATCGGTTTATTCGTAGGAATCTGAATGACTTGCATGTTATAGATTTCTCTAAACTCTTCTTCTTCCGTTTTCGCAGTACCGGTCATCCCAGACAATTTTTTGTACATCCGGAAGTAGTTCTGGAATGTGATCGTCGCCATCGTTTTGGTTTCATCTTCGATCTCGACACTTTCTTTTGCTTCGATCGCTTGATGCAGCCCGTCAGAATAGCGGCGGCCATCCATGATCCGACCTGTAAATTGGTCAACGATCATTACTTTGCCATCTTGCACCACGTAATCAATGTCACGAATCATGATGTAATTCGCCCGCAACGCTTGGTCCAAGTGATGGGTCAATGCGGTGTTTTCGATATCATACAAGTTTTCTAAGCCGAAGGTCTCTTCCGCTTTTTCGATCCCGCGTTCTGTCAAGCCGATCGTTTTTGATTGAATATCGATTTTGTAGTCTTCTTCTTCCGTCAAGCGTTTGACGAAATTGTCGACCCGATTGTATAGCGCGGTCGATTTTTCTGCTTGTCCTGAAATGATCAATGGCGTTCTCGCTTCATCGATCAAGATCGAATCGACTTCATCGACAATGGCATAGTTTAATGGACGTTGTACCATTTGATGACGATAAACCACCATGTTGTCCCGCAAATAGTCAAACCCTAATTCATTGTTTGTACTATAAGTGATGTCACAAGCATACGCCGCACGTTTTTCTTCTGCTGATTTTGAGTTGATGTTCAAACCGACTGTCAATCCTAAAAAGTTGTACAGCTCTCCCATCTCAGTCGAGTCACGAGTTGCCAAGTATTCATTGACGGTTACGACATGGACGCCTTGACCACTCAAGGCATTCAAATAAACAGGTAATGTCGCCGTCAAGGTTTTCCCTTCACCGGTACGCATCTCTGGAATATTCCCATCATGCAAGACGATCCCACCCATTAATTGGACGTGGTAAGGATAAAGACCCAAAACGCGTTTTGCAGCTTCACGTACTACTGCAAAAGCTTCAGGTAATAATTTATCCAAAGTCTCTCCCTCTTGGAAACGACGACGAAATTCATCGGTTTTCCCGCGTAATTGTTCATCAGATAAAGCGGCCATTTCATCCGCATGTGATTCAACTTGATTCGCAATATGGTCAAGACGTTTTAATTCTTTTTTGTCGTTTTCGATTAATTTTCTAAAAAAATTGGCCATACCTTAATAATTCTCCTTTTACTTCTACATTATCCTAGCTGGAAACTCTCCTAACTATTTTAGCACTAGTTCACCATAAATGAAATATTTTTCGATAGAACTATCGCATCAATCTTGCGTGATAAACGGATTCTTAACCTTTTTTCACAGATTTTAAAGAAACGAAGGGAAAAAATACGCAACAAGCCATCGATCGGTGCCCAAAGTCCAGCGCACGTCCAAATGACTTGTTGCGAATATTTGCAAATTAGGCCGTTTTAAAACGGGTTTTTAAGAAAGCTAAGAAGAGCATCAGCAGCATGCCTAAAGATTGGATCCCAATCATCAAGATGATGTCCGCGCCAATAAATCCTGCCAACATCGCCACCAGAGAGCCTGCCCCCAGTGCATTCAAAATCACGTTGGTACTTTCTTTGAAACTGCTGATCGTCGACAGTCGCGACTTTTTCGTCAGCCAGAGGAAACACGCTGCGCCCATGACGAGGATACTATTCATTGCCACCAATAAAAATGCCACCGTGATCGTCTGGCTGAAGAAAATCGCCGTCTCGTTGTTGCGATAAAAGCCGTCTTCGATCACTCTCTGAAACGAAGCCGCATCATGCACTTGATCAGGCATCATTTCCGCCGTGTAACGCATCTCATAATGATAGGTTTGTCCATCGATTTCCTCTTTGATGGTCCAGTCTGTTTCACGAAAATTGATGGCATATTTTGCTCTTGAAAGGTCCGCTTCTGAAAGCGCAACACCTATAATGCCCGCTTCTGTTTGCGAAAAGACTTGTGACTCATCCGTTAAAAGTTTGCCATCTTCCAGCTGCAGTTCACTGTATTCGGCTGCTGTTTCAGCAGTCATGAGTGTTTTTGCATGGGGGAAAAATGCTGCAAAGGCTTGATCCGTTTGCTTGCTGATCATCAAGGTCAGCGGGATCATCAGCAAGGACATCAAGAAAATATAGACAAACACTTGCTGCCAGCGATTTAATTTTTTACGCCATGCATAGACTTTTGTTGGAGAAAATATGGCCCCAAAGTATGTTAAGGGAAATCGTTGTTCAGACATCCTATCATTCCTATCCTTTTGTTCCGCCCGAGGTCAAACCTGAAACAAAGTATTTTTGTAAGAAGAAAAACAGTGCAGCAATCGGTACGGCGATCAAAATCGCCCCAGCCGCAAAAAGTGCTACCCGTTGGTTACGGGCATCGTTGATAAAAGTCTGCAGACCGACTGCGACGGTCAAACGCTCTTGTGAGCGAAGCAAGAACCGCGCCAGCAAGAATTCGCCGAATGGCCCCATAAAGGCCCACAATGCTTGCACGGCGACCATTGGTTTTACGAGGGGCAAAACGATTTGCCAAAAGATGCGGAAATGCCCTGCACCGTCAAGTTTTGCTGATTCATCCAAGTCGATCGGTACCGTATCAAAGTACCCTTTCATCAGCCAAGTATTCATGGGAATCCCACCACCGATATAGATCAGTGTCAAGAACCAGAAACTATCTAGGCCGTTTGCTAATAAGCCCATGACATAAAAAGCGGTCAACGCCGACATTGTTGGCACCATCTGAACGATCAAGAACACCATCAAACTGCTCTTACGACCGGCAAAGCGATAACGACTGTAAGTATACCCTGCCAGTGTTACGATCATTACTTGGATCACCATCGTGGAAACAGCCACGATCAAGGTGTTTTTATACCATGTCAAATAGGGGGTTTCATTGAACAATCGTCGAAAGTTGTTCAATGTCCAATCCGCATCAAAATCCAAGCGAAAGGCGATCATATTCCCTGCCTTGAAGGCTGAGGTGGCGGTAATCAACAAGGGATAGATGATAACGATCGATAAAGCGATCATAAACAAGTAGGTAAATAATTTGCTGAAAGAAAACTTTTTCTTTTTCATCCTCAATCCTCCATATTAAATGCATTCGTCTTTTTAAACACCAGTAATGAAATGGAAATCACCACAAAGGAAATGATCAAGGTCAATGCAGAAGCAATCGAGTATTGTGGCGAGCCGCCCGTCGTCAATTTGTAGATCCATGAAATCAAAATATCCGTCGAACCGGCATTTCCACCTAAACTTCCTGGACCACCTTCGTTAAAGAGATAGATCATGGAGAAGTTATTAAAGTTCCCTGTATATTGCGTAACGAAGGTTGGTGCTGCCACCAAAAAGATCGCCGGTAACGTAATATTGCGAAAACGCTGAATCGCATTTGCTCCATCCATTTTGGCTGCTTCATACAAATCTTCAGAAATGGATTGTAAAATCCCTGAGACCATAACATAAATATATGGAAACCCTAACCAACCCTGAATCAAAATAATCGCCGTTTTCGTCCAAAACGGATCGGTCTTCCAAGCAATGTTCCCAATATCCACAAAGGGCAGATTGTTCAATAGCGGGATCACCTGCGTATTGATCGCTCCTGCGGTATCATTAAACATATTTGAAAAACTCATGATTGTGATAAACGCTGGCACCGCCCAAGGAAGCAAGAAAATCACCCCGAAGACCCGACGGAACTTCACAAATTTTTGATTGGCAACAACAGCTGTCAGTATTCCTAAGGTAATTTGCAAAGTAGTTGCTAAAACGGTCCAAATCACCGTCCAACTAAACACTTTTACAAAGGTGTCGCGGTAAGAACTTAAGGTGAAGATATTCGTAAAATTCGAAAAACCGATCCAGTCGATTAAGTTTGCTGGCGGAATATGTCGAAAATCATAGTTGGTAAACGCCATGAAGAGTGTCACCATTACCGGAAAAATAATTGCTACGATCATCACCAGATAGGCTGGGATCGTCAATAGATAAGCGAAACCATCCTCATACAATTTATTGAAAAACTCTTTTCTCGTAACTGCCACCGGGAACCCTTTTTCAATACTTTGGCGAACTTGATAGGCATCTTTGATATTTAAAACCCAAAAGATAATGAAAATAACGGTAACGATGACCTGTAGCGTTCCTTCGATCAACAAGAACAAAGAATTGTGTTCCATCGGTACTGATCCCAGTGTGACAAAGTTATATAATGCTTGTCCACCGAACAAAAGCATTTCGCCTAGAAAAATTAGAAAGACCGCAAAAAAGAGTCCCGCTTTAAATTTCTGACCATTTTTGAATTGTCCCACCCCAGGGATGATTGAAAGAAGCGCTGTCTGCGTGGCTTTTGAATTCGTCCTCATATGTATCCTCCTTAAAATCGAAAGTCTGCCAAGCGGCCGACGATCCATAGAAATCAATCTCATCAAGCAATTTCTTGCGTGCTACGTTGCAAGGAATCCTTTTGACAAACATCCTCTATAGAATCGTCGACATGAATGACAGACCGTAATCGGCTATTTATTAATATTTCTGCTCAATCGCTTCTTCGATTGTTTTGGCAGCATTATCCGCTGCTTCTTGAGGAGTCATATTGCCTGAACCTGCATCAAACAGCATGTTTTCAGCCCCTACCCAAACCTCAGACATTTCAGGGATATTTGGCATTGGTTGTGAAACACTGTATTGCTCGATCACTGCTTTTGCTACTGGATCATCAGAAGCAGCAACTGTTTCTTGAGCCATAATGTTTGCTGGAATATCATGACGCATTTCATACAATTTCTCTTGATTAGCTTCGTTTGTTAAATATTCGACAAATTGTTGAGAAACGTCTTTGTTTTGTGAGTAGTTGGAAACAACCCATGCTTTTCCACCACCAAACGTTTCATAATCATTGCCATTGCTCAGCGTTGGGATTTTCGCTACGCCATAGTTAATCCCTGCTTCTTCAAAGCCGTTCACGCCCCATGGTCCGTAAATGATGGCTGCTGTTTTGCCTTGGTTAAAGTAATCTAACATCAAGTTTTCGTTGGCTGATACATCCAGCATTCCTTGCGGCCAGACATTTTGGAACCAATCAGTTGCGTACGTGATTGCTTCAACAGAACCTTCATTGTTAATCCCTAAATCAGATGGATCTGTCCCTTCATCCCCAAAGACATAACCACCATAACCAGCTAATAGACCATACGTATAATAAAAGTCTGTCCAACGAGCTAAGAAACCAACATTGTCATCGCCTTCTGCAAAACGATCATCTTTTGCTAGCTCTTCTAAATCAGAAAAAGTTGCTGGCGCTTCATCGATCAAATCTTTGTTATAGAACATGACAACTGCTTCAATCATTGCTGGTGCGCCATAGATTTTATCATCGATCGTTACCTGTTGCTTGTCTGTATCGCTGTACCGTCCATCATCTGGCAAAGTCATTTCTGCCAAATGCCCTTGCGAGCCTACTTGACCTACACGATCGTAAGGAGACATCGTAACATCTGGACCTTTCCCAGCGGGACCGTCTAGTTGAAGCGCATCCATTTGATCGAACATATCCATTTCTACAACGTTGATGGTCACATCATTTTCAGATTCAAAGTCAGATTTCACTTCATTGATATAATCAATATAGTCTGCGCCTACAGAGACCGTGAGCGTTTTTTCATCGCTACCTGAACCTGCATCTGCATTACTACCATCGGTACTACCACCGTTGCCGCCACACGCCGCAAGCGCTAACAACGCACTTCCTGAAACTAATCCTAGAGCTGCCTTTTTCCAATTCACTTTCATCCTGTTTACCTCCTGCAATTTGTAACTCCATTATGCAACCGGTTTCTTAAAATGGCAAACCTTTTCTAAATGTTAGCGATAACAAAAATAGAAAAAGCCTTTAAATTAAGATGTCGAGGAATCGAAAAGAAATTGCGCAACCATTTGCTTAATTTTTCATTTTGTGGATTCACGAACCACGAGTTGAGGTAAAAAGCGCTGTTGTCGCTGGCTCGTATCATTATGTTCGATTTTTTGGATCAATAATTCGCCGCAAACTTCCCCCATTTCCACAATGGCTTGCTTCATCGTTGTCAATTTTGGCGAACTTACCTGATCAAGGAATACGCCATCGTAGCCGATGATCCCAAAATCATCTGGCACCTCCACTCCGATCGACTGTAAGCCTTGATTGATGCCTAACGCTAAACGATCTGTGGCACAGATAAAACAAGTGTTTTTCATTAAATGCTCATTCTGCGATTGGATAAACTTGCGGGCGGCGGAAGATCGGTTGTCAAAACGATAGATTTTTGGTGATATTCCCGCTTTTGTGACTGTATCTATGTACCCTTTTTCTCGGCTTTTCGTAAACGCTTCTTCCAACTCTAAACCAATATAGACCAATTGTTGATAGCCGGTGTCGATAGCATGTTTGCATGCAGAAACGATTCCTTGATAGTTGTCACTGTCAACAAAACTGAACCCAGCTTCATTTTCGCCAAACAACACCACAGGCTTTCTTAAATTTCTTATCCAGTCCATGTCAGCCTGGCGAAAGCCCGTAATGATGCAGCCATCTGCTGGACCACGATCCACCCCGTCAGTCGTAACTAGCTGCAAAGAATAGTGTGCTTTACCAATAGAACGAGCGATCCCAACCAATAAGTTCATATAGTAAGGTTCCGTCGTATCCATCTCCTCTAAAATATACACTTTGATGATATGGGAACGCTTGGAAACTAATGATTTGGCAGCAATATTCGGCTGATAATCCAATTCAAGCATCGCTTGATGAACCAGCTGCTTTAACTCTTCAGTTACTTTGTCCGGATGATTGATCACTCGAGAAACGGTCATTGCGGAAACATTTGCTTTTTTAGCAACATCTGCTAGCGTAGTCATGATTCACTCTCCTTGTATTATTTCATCTATAGTATAACATAATAAACCAAAAGAAGAACCAAGGCACTCTCTATATAAAAAAGATTTCCAGCCAATTTAACGAGTATAAAAAAACAGAGTGGCTTCTCAGCTACTCTGTCAAAAAAGACTATTTTTTTGGGGTGTCGAGAAAAAGGTATCAACACTTGTTAATCGGTTTCGATCAACCCGTATTTGCCATCTTTTCGACGATACACAATGCTCGTTCCATTCGTTTCCGCATCTTCAAAGATAAAGAAGTTGTGTCCAAGCATGTTCATTTGTAAAACAGCTTCTTCACTGTCCATTGGTTTTAAAGACAAACGTTTTGTACGTACGATGTCTAATTCAGAACCATTGTTTTCTTCATCGTTTGCTTCAGTTGTGAACAAATCACCATCTGTTGGCGGAACCAATGCTGTCTCGCGAGATTTGCGGTTGATTTTTGTTTTAAATTTGCGGATTTGGCGTTCCAATTTGTCAACAACCAAATCGATACTAGCATATAGATCAGGTGAGGTTTCTTCCGCACGCAGAACTAAGAATGGTAAAGGAATCGTTACTTCTACTTTTGCTGTTTTTTCAGTATAAACTTTCAAATTAACATGTGCTGTTGCTTCCGGCACATCGTTAAAATAACGTTCTAATTTACCTACTTTTTTCTCGACGTAATCACGGATCGCTTCTGTTACCTCGATATTTTCGCCGCGCACATTATATCTAAACATAAAAATTACCCCTTTCGTCTACCAGTAAAGAAGGAGAAGGACCACTCTTTTCTTCTTCTTAACTCTATTATATCGAACTCTTGCTCATTTGCCTAGTAAATCGAACAAATTTCTTTAAGCGTTTTCAAAATAACGATTCAACGGGCAAAGGAAAAGGATCGAATCGACTGGGGGCCAAAGGTCTGCAATGCTTCAGCTGCGTGATATAACGTTCTACCGGTAGTGTAAACATCATCGATCAACAACAGTTTCTTGTTTTTTATTTCAACCGTTGCCTCTGGCTTCACCGCAAAAGGTTGCACCTCCTCTAATCGTTGCTTGCGAGAACGTTGAGCTTGTGGTGCGGTATCAACCACTTTATCCAGCCATTCTTTCGACTTAACTCCGCCTGCGTCTAGCACAGCGGTCACTTGATTAAACCCTCGCTCCTGGTAACGTTCTGCCGATAGCGGGATGGGTATCAAACAATCGTAATCAAAGTTGTTGATCTTTTGTCTGATGGCAGCAGCAAAGGTCTCTCGCAACTGATAGTTTCCCATTAATTTGTATTCGTGAATCCACTCCTTCATCCCTTGATCGTAAGCGAACAGTGCCCGATGCTGCAAATGGATCATGGGACAGGTTTTCGCCCAAAAGAGACAGTCACTGCAGGAAATGGTATCCTTTTTGCCACATGTTGGGCAGCAACTTTGCCAATCAATCACTGTAAATCGCTGAGCGCATTGTGGACATAATTCTTTTTCGGGGATGCGCCAAGGAGCCAACAGCTCAATGATCGTTACCTCTCTTGAAAAAAATATTTGGCACCAACTACACTCCATCGGTCAACCAGCTCCTTGCTAATTGGTTCATCTCATTGATTTCTTTGATTGCTTGACGGATTGCTTCTGTCATTTGGTCGTAGAAAAAAATGACTTCCCCTTCTGTAAACGCACCTTTGCGATCGACACGGCCAGCGATTTGTACTAACGCCGATTTTGTAAAGACCGGGTGATTGGCTCCCAGTACCACCACTGAGACATTTTCAAACGTTACACCTCGTTCTAAAATCATCGTTGTAAACAACACCTTGTACACTTGGCTGCGTGCCGATTGGACTTTTTCCCTCCGTTTTTCATCTTGTGAAGAAACACTAGTGAGGAGCCATGATGCTTCTTGCCTGCGGACAGCCCCTTCCATTTCCTTCATCAGCTGAATACTTGGACAAAATACCAAGACAAAGTTTTTTTTAACCAACCGCTGCAAGCGCTGTAGCAATGGTCGCAGCCAACGTTTTTTGCGATAAGCCTGCGCCCAGCGGCTATAATGAATAGGTTTCGGAACGATCAGCGGACGCTGATGAAACCGTAGAGGCATTTTTAACACTGCAAATTCCGAATGAATTTCTTGCAACAATCGTTTTGAAGGCGTCGCACTTAAATAGATCAGACACCCGTTTTCTGCCAAGGCATTGTATAATCCGTAACGCAGCTGCGCATCGCCCTCGTAGGGAAATGCATCTATCTCATCCACCTCGATCAGTTGAAAGCTGCGATAAAAATGCAGTAGCTGATGAGTGGTGGCAATAAGGATCGTTGTATAACGATAAGGTTCTTCTGATTTCCCATAAAGGAGCAGGCTTTCCTCTTGTGGGAACGCTTGTTGAATCCGGGGGAACAGTTCACGGCAGACATCGATCCGTGGCGAGACGATCGCCACACGACCACCTTCTTGCCGTACGTGGCGGATCGTCTCAAAGATCATCTCGGTCTTCCCTGAACCCGTGACTGACCAAACAAGAGACGATTTCTTTTGTCGACAATTTGCCACTAGTTGTTGAGAAATTTTTTGCTGAAACGAAGTCAACACTCCTGGCCAAACGATCTTGTGATCAAAGGCTGGAAGATCCGTTTGTTGAATTACGAGTTGGCCATCTGATGTGATCCGACCATAGCGAATACAAGTTGGACAGTAATAGCAGCCTATCGGCAATAGAACCGACGTCTTGTGGTGGGAAGAACCGCAACGCTGACAAACGATTCTCTTCCCCTGCTCGAGCATTGCCGGTCGAGAATCAAAAGTTTTTCCTACACTCATTGTTTCATCTAAAACAAAAAATTGTCTTCCTTTTTGATTGGTCATAACATACACCTCAGTTTTAAGTACGCAAAAAAATCGGTTCAAGTACTTTTTGAAAAGTACTTGAACCGATTACAGGTTTCTTGTTTGCTTCAACAGCAGGTCTTGCTTATTCGCCGATCAATGTCAAAGCTTGATCTAAGACTTTTTCGCCGTTCATCATGCCGTAATCTGCCATGTTGATTACTTCTAATGGAATTCCTTTTGGCGCTAGACGTTTCTCGAAATCGCCTTTCATGAAACGAACTTGTGGTCCTAATAGTAAAACGTTTACGTCTTTGCTTTCTAAATGTTGATCTGCTTCTGATGCGGAAACTGCAAAAATATCTGCTTCTAATCCTTTTGCTTCAGCTGCTTTTTGCATTTTTGTTACTAATAAGCTTGTACTCATCCCTGCAGAACAAACTAACATAATTGTTTTTTTCGCCATATCGAACACTCCTTGAATTTTAAGAATAAGATAACATTTCCTATCTCTAGTATAGAACAAGTTTGAAATTTGTCAACGCTTTCTATCCAGCAACCAGTTTGATTTTACTAAACGATTAAAAACGACGTACTCTTTTTTTAAATTGACGAGGACTACCTCGTAGCCGGCATTCAGCCACGCATAAGCCCCATTTTCTGGATGTCGGTAATCATTCGCCCACCAATCGCTACTGGTGCGGGCACTTTTGGGCAAACCGGATGCGGGGAAAAGAAATTCATCAAACTGCGTAAACGTTAAGGTGATTTGCGAACCACCGTTGTTTTTTAAATAGTGAGTGATCGTATCGTACTTTTTGCGTCTACCCAAAGCAACTGCCTCCTCTTTTTAGAGTCTATGTTCGTACCTGTTTCTTTCTTCTATTTGTAACTTTCCTTCCGATTGCCTATACTAGAAATATAAAGGAGGCGATCGTGCGCGTGACTTATCGAACGATTCGACAAGACGGAGAAACAGAAATAGAAATCAAAAAATCGCGTTTCCTCTGTTCATTAAAACGAATTCAATCAGAAGACGAAGCCAAAGCGTTTATTCAAGCCCTCAAGAAAGAGCATTGGAAGGCAAATCATCATTGCAGCGCCTATGTATTAGGTGAAAATCATGAGATCCAGCGCAGCAGTGATGATGGTGAACCGAGCGGCACCGCTGGGGTACCGATTTTAGAAGTGTTAAAGAAAAACGAACTGATCAATGTGATCGCCGTTGTTACCCGCTACTTCGGTGGAACGAAACTGGGTGCTGGTGGATTGATTCGCGCTTATTCAAGTTCGGCCTCTGCTGGAATCAAAGAGGTAGGAATCGTCGAGGGTATTTTGCATCAAGAACTTGCCTTGACCATCGAGTATCCACTTTTAGGCAAGCTCCAAAACTACTTAGAACTGCAGAATATCTATATAAAAGATATTGCTTATACGGAGAAAATCGTTGTCACCTTAATGATTCCTGAAGCAGTACTTGCCGACCAAGAAGCCGCTCTGATCGATTTGCTACAAGGTCAAGTGCAATTGACCAGAGGGACTACCGAATATGTAGAACGCTTGATCGAGCAGTCAACAGAGTAAGCCAGCTTACTAAAGACCTTCCAGTGTGTGCTCTTTTCCTCAAGGAGGACGCTGCCAAGTTTGCTACAACCAATGCAGGAAGCCCAAATATTTGAAAAGCCGAAACGGTCATGCAACCAGCGACGCTACGCAACAGCTGAAACGCTCGTAGGGTCCTTTCGGCTTTTTTGGGCTTTTTGTTGCCAATTGAAATAGACAGGTTATTTTTCCATATAAAATTCAAAACGATTACCAACATATTGGGTGCGCACGTATTCAAATGGTTGACCATCTTCAAATGAAGTGATTTGCCGCATACGTAAAATGGCATCGCCGCGTTTGATTTGTAAGTAATCAGCAATTTGCTCGGAAGCGACCATAGCTGAGATCGTTTGCGAAGCGCCGCCAATTTTCCGCTGTCCTTTTTCTTCCAACACTTTATAGAGGGAAGAGATGATCTCCTCCTTGCTAAAGTCATGAATAAACTTTTCAGGAATACTCGCTACTTCAAAACAGATCGGCACATCATCCGCATACCGAATCCGCTCCATCCGTAAAATCGTTTCGTGACCTTCTAATTGCAGCTTTTCCATCTCACTGGAGCTAGGTGCCGTCAAGAAATAAGCGACCGCTTTGCTGGAAGGCTTACGACCAAGAGAATTCATGATTTCGGTAAAACTCGTCGTGCCCGTCATTTTCTCTTGTACTTTTTGGCGAGCCACATAAGTGCCGGAACCGATTTTACGCTCAAGAATCCCCTCATCTGCTAAGGTTTGGATCGCTTGTCGCAACGTCATGCGACTCACGCCGAATTGTTTCGACAACTCGCGCTCTGAGGGCAGACGATCCCCGATTTTGTATGTATTGTTTTCAATATTGGCTTTAATTTGATCATGAATTTGGATATAAACAGGTAATTTTTCCACCACTACACATTCCTCCGTTCCCCTCCTATTATAACTGGTATATACCTAAATAGCTAATAAAAAAAGCAAAAACTGCTCTGTTTTTCTCAATTTGTGCGAATTCTTTCCCTATTTTATAGGCAGAAGAAAGAAGTTATCACAAAATGTCCAAACAAGAGCAGTCGCTTTTCTTTTAAATTGGTTCGGTCGCTGGCTTGAGAATTTATTCAGCCAACGCTTTATTGGCAGTGGCCATCAACAAGCGGATACGATTCAATTGATTGACGATTGAGACACCTGGATCATAATCAATGGCCGCAATGTTCGCCTGCGGGTATTGACGACGTAATTCTTTCATAACACCTTTTCCTACCACATGATTGGGCAGACAGCCAAATGGTTGCAGACAAATGATATTGTTGACATTATTTTCCAATAGATCAATCATCTCACCGGTCAAGAACCAGCCTTCTCCCGTATGATTACCAATGGAAACAATCTCGCTCGCTTGCTCCGCAAGCTGATGGATCGAATGGATACCATCAAAACGCGTTGACGCCCTAAGTGCTTTATCCATCGGTTTTTGGAGCCTTTCAATCGCCATGATTGCAAAATCAGCGATCATTTTACTTTTCTTCGACATCCCCAAATGCTTGTAGCGCCAAATCTGATTGTAGAGGGAATAATTCATGAAGCCGACAATATCCGGTACGACCGCTTCCGCTCCTTCTGCTTCTAACAGGCGAACGACATCGTTATTAGCTGTCGGTGAATATTTCACTAAAATCTCTCCCACGACTCCGACACGCGGCTTCTTGATATCTGTTAGGGGCACTTGATCAAAGGCTTGAATGATTTTTTTCATATTGCGATTAAACAGACTGAAGGAGCCATTACGAACGTTTTTGGCAATTTTTTCCAGCCATTCTTGATGGAGCCGATCGACAGCCCCTGCTTCTTGCTCATACGGACGGGTGCGATAAACGACCCGTTCAAAGAGATCTCCGTATAAAAATGCCACCGCCAAACGCTTCATCATCGGTAAGGTAAAGCGAAAGCCCGGATTTGATTCAACCCCGGTGTTGCCCATCGAAATAGATACCACCGGCACTTGTGGGAATCCTGCATCGTTCAGTGCTTTACGTAACAAAGGAATATAGTTTGTTGCACGACACCCGCCGCCCGTCTGGGTCATCAAAACACTGGTATTTTCAACATCATATTTTCCGCTTTGCAATGCTTCTACTAGCTGTCCAATGGAAATGATCGCCGGATAACACGCATCATTATTGACAAAGCGTAAACCGACATTAACCGCCTCACGATCTTCACTAGGTAGACAGACCACTTGATACCCAGAAGCTTGCAAAGCAACATCGACTAACCCGCTTTGATGGATGGGACTCAACATCGGCAATAAGAGCGTGTGCTGCTTGCGCATCTCTTTGGTAAAAATGATCTTTGCCGGTTCCTCGTATTGCTTTTTAGGTGCAAAGTGCTGTTTGTCCCGTTCGTTGACTGCTGCTTTCAAGGAACGCAACCGAATCCGAATTGCCCCAAGGTTCGCTCCCTCATCGATTTTCAACACCGTATATAACTTCCCATACTGCGCCATAATCTCTTCGACTTGATCAGTAGTGACTGCGTCGATCCCGCAACCGAATGAGTTTAATTGAACCAGTTCTAATTGTTTGTTTTTCGCGACCACTCGAGCTGCCGCATACAATCGCGAATGATAGACCCATTGATCCACAACCCTCAGATCGCCGACATTTGCTAAATGAGCAATACTGTCCTCAGTCAATACATGGAAGCCTTCTTGGGTAATGACTTCTGCAATCCCATGGTTGATTTCAGGATCCAAATGATATGGTCTTCCAGATAAAACGATCCCTTTTTGATTGGTCGTCATCAGCATACGTAGCGTTTCTTCTCCCCGTTGCGCAATATCTGTCTTGAACTGATCCAGCTCCTCGAAACCGCTGCGTAGGGCTTGGGCAATTTCTTCTTCTACAAAACCAAAATCTTGAAAAGTACTCGTTAAAGTTTTGACCATTGAGGCTTCATCCGCCAAATTCAAAAACGGACAGCGGTAGTCAACCGCCCCTTCACGAATCGCATCGACGTTATTACGAATCACTTCTGGATAGCTTTGCACAATTGGACAGTTAAAATGATTCTCAGCGGCAGTGTTCTCTAGTCGCTCAAAAATAACACCTGGATAAAAAATCAACGGTACGTTTTGATCAATCAGTGCTTGGATGTGTCCATGGGCTAGTTTGGCTGGGTAACAAACCGTATCACTAGGAATCGTTTCAATCCCTTGCTCATATAGTTCTTTGTTGGAACGTGGCGACAAGGTTACTCGAAACCCTAACTTGGTGAAAAAGGTATGCCAAAGCGGATAATTTTCATAAAGATTCAATACTCTTGGCAGGCCGATTTCGCCATGGACGGCCTCTTTTTTACGTAAGGAACGGTACTTAAACAAGCGGCGATATTTTTCATCCACAAGATTGATTTTGCGGTCTTCTTTCTTGATTTTGATTCGCGCACCACGTTCGCAGCGATTCCCGGTAATAAATTTTCGACCGTCAGAAAAGAGGGTCACCGTCAACAAGCAATTGTTTTCGCATAGACCGCAATTCGTAAATTCTTTTTCTGCTTGGAAATCGGCCATTTCTGCTGGAGACAACAACGTACTAACATCGTCAAGGGCTGCTTCTTCTAAAGCGATCAAGGCGGCACCATATGCCCCCATCAAACCGGCGATCGATGGTCGAACGACTTCACGGCCGCTGATCAATTCAAAAGCGCGCAGAACCGCTTCGTTATAGAAAGTCCCTCCTTGGCAGACGATTTTCTCGCCGAGGTCTTCAGGTCGCCGAACCTTGATAACTTTATAGATAGCATTTTTTATGACCGAGTAAGACAAGCCGGCTGAAATGTCGCCAACAGAAGCCCCTTCTTTTTGGACCTGTTTCACTTTTGAGTTCATAAAGACGGTACAACGCGAACCAAGGTCAACCGGTGCTTGGGCTTTTGTAGCTGCCAACGCAAATTCTTTGACATCCTGATTCATAGATTTGGCAAAAGTCTCAATGAAGGAGCCGCATCCTGAGGAACAGGCTTCATTCAATTGAATCGAAGATAACGCGCCATCTTTAACCGTCATCGCCTTCATGTCTTGTCCACCGATATCTAGGATAAAATCAACCCCCGGCTGGAAATGTTCGGCAGCTTTGTAATGGGCCATCGTTTCCACTTCACCGATATCGACTTTCAGTGCATGTTTGATCAAATGCTCGCCGTAACCTGTGATCGTTGACTTTGCGATGTAAACGTCAGAAGGCATCTGACGATAAAGCTCTTGTAAAACCGCCATCGTTGTCGCTAACGGTTCACCTTCATTATTGCCATAGAAAGAAAACAATAATTCCCCTGCATCATTGATCAAAACCACTTTCGTTGTGGTTGATCCTGCATCGATGCCTAGATAAGCAGCGCCTGTATGCTCAGACAACGCTTTTTCTGCAGCAACCGCTTGAGCATGGCGAGCACGAAAAGCAGTCAATTCCACCTCGTCTTTAAACAATGGGGCTAATGTATCAGTTGGCGCGAGTTTGCCATCTTCTCCGTTGGCTAAGCGGGCTAATAGCACGGAAAGCTGTTGCTCTTCTTCTGCATACAGTGCGGCCCCCATCGCTACAAACAGTTCTGGGTTCTCGGGAAAAATGATGTCTGCTTCTTGCAGGCTCAACGTATCGATAAATCGTTGACGCAATTCCGACATAAACGTCAACGGTCCACCTAGAAAGGCTACCTTGCCTTTGATTTTACGACCAGCAGCCAAGCCAGCAATCGTTTGATTGACCACCGCTTGAAAGATACTCGCCGCAATGTCTGCTTTTGCTGCTCCTTCATTGATCAGCGGCTGCACATCGGTTTTGGCAAAGACCCCGCAGCGTGAGGCAATCGGATAAAGGGTTTGATAATCTTTGGCTAGTTCATTGACCCCATTGGCATCCGTTTTCAATAAAACCGCCATCTGATCAATAAACGCACCCGTTCCACCGGCACAACTGCCGTTCATTCGCTGCTCCAATGCCCCTTCAAAAAAGGTGATCTTCGCATCTTCGCCGCCTAACTCGATGGCCACATCGGTTTCGGGAATCACTGTCTCAACTGTTTTGGTACAAGCGATGACCTCTTGGACAAATGGGATCCGCAAAACTTCCGCCAGACCCATCCCACCTGATCCGGTAATCGCCAGCGCAAGCGGCTGATCTTCGATCACTTCTTGCGCTTCTCTAATGATTTTTTCCGCTGCCTTCTGGATGTCTGCATAGTGCCGTTCATATCTTGAAAAACACGTTTGATTGCCTTCATCTAACAGAACCATCTTGACTGTTGTCGACCCGACATCGATACCCGCTTTATATTTTTTCATTTGTTGCCTCCATCTAAACAACACTTTGTTGATTATCTAACAAGCCGTTTGTTATAATACTTATGTTCATTGTAATTCTTTTAATTGATAATTCAACAAACAATTCTAAGGAAGGTGTGGGATAAACAACAATTACCCGTTTTTTGTTGTTTATTTTGAAAGGAAATTCACAATATGAAAAAATTGGATTTACGTGTCAAACGAACCAATAAGTACATTATTGAAGCTTTTATCCGCTTAGTGGAAGAAAAAGGCTTCGAGCAAGTGACTGTCCAAAATATCGCCGACGAAGCCATGATCAACCGTGCAACCTTTTATGCCCATTACAAAGACAAACAAGACTTGTATGAAAAGATATTTGACTTGGCTGTCGAATCATTTACCGCGATTCTTGATTTTGAAGATTTTGTTCAAGGCAATCGCATCAAAATCCGCAAAATCGAAGCGGCCATGACCGAACTTTTTTTACACATTCAAAACAATCGTTCCTTTTATTTGACGATCATGGATGCCTCTGCCATTGAGATCATCCGTAAAAAGTTGGGCCTGATTTTGACTGAACGTTACCAAGAGATCTTTTCAACGTTGAGAATCACCGAAGGAGACATTGAAGTGCCCTTAGACTTCATCATTGACTATATGACCTCGATATTTGTTGGTACCTTGCATTGGTGGCTAACGGCAGAAACAACGATGACACCCGACCATCTAGCAAAACTTGTCATCAAACTGGTGGCAAACGGCCACCTGACTGTCTTGGGGATTGAGATTGAGGAATAAAAAAAGAAGCTGCGAATATGCAGTTTCTTTTTTATTCCTCAATTAGTGATTCTTTGAACGCCATTTGATCGTGTCTTTCGTCTTACGCTGTTTCGTTACTTTGATCCCTTTTGGAGCCACACGAATCGCATAATCTTCCTTTTTCACCACATCATAGACATGCTCTGCAACTTCCGTTACTTTTTCTTTTAGATTCAATTTAAATTTCATGTGTTTTCATCTCCCGAATGCTTTACTAATAGCCTATCGCAAATAAAAAAAATCTTCAACTTATAGCCCTTCATAAAAAGGATTTTTAGGGTTTTCGTTCCTCTTTATTGGACAAGCGATTTAGACGCAACCAATGCTTCGTAATGCTGAACTGTTTTTCTAGGTTTAGAAGAAAATTTGTTGAACAAACGGCACGATCTTTCCTTTTCCCCTTCACAGTTCCCTATTTCTGGCAATGTAGCATTATTGACATCCCTTTGATTTCAGGGATGTTTGCAGAAACTTATCTTTTTCATGTGCTCCTCGTTTCTTATCAAATGAGACTGAGTTTGATCGACAGATTGTCTCTAGACAGACACACTTATTTTCTAGTTTCAATAAAAAAGTGTCAGTAGAAAATCCAACGATTTCCCACCAACACAAAATAGTATAGTTTCCAACTACCACGAAGTTTGATTAATAAATTAAATAGTCAGAGGCACCAGCTTGCTTGATCTCGATCACCAGCTTATGAGGCAGGCAAATGCTCGTCTGCCCATTGCGATAGATCCAGCTGGTTTTGACAGCAATCTGGTCGGGACTATTGTCTTCACGAACTCGGATCGCGCCATCTTTGATCTCGACGATATTGTACTGACCTTCTGCTGGATAGTAGGTTTTTTCCATCGCATCGATTTCTTCTAAGTTAAAACGGTCAACCTCTTCTCCATTTATTCGCACGATTGCATACCGATCGCCGGTATCACTTTGAGCTTGCGCTTCAAATAGAAAAAGCGGTAAAAAAGAGCCAACAACTAATAGAACAAACAATAGATAATCATAGGGCTTTAATAGTTTTAAAAATGGCTGGATCGTCTTTTTCATCACATGTACGCCTTTCACTGTTCATTTTCGGAAGGTAATCGCTCTTCAAAAAAGGCAGTCAGATCAATGATCTCTTCCTCTGTGAAGGTTTCTCGTTCCCATTGGTCAAGAATTTGTTCTTGCAAAGCCAAATCCATTTCCCAAAAATGATCGATCTTCTTGAAATGCTTTGGGTCAAAGGAACGAAACACGGGGTAGATCATCAAAAATTCTTCAAAGGTAAGATCCCAGTCCTCAGTATAATCTTTAACGACCCCTTCTGACAAGGCTTTTTCCGTTGGATCGCCATTTTCTTTGATTAAACCAGCTTCGTAAAAATGGCGATAGATGGCCTCTTTGGTGATCTCTGGATGAAATTTTTTACTGTGACGGTAGGCTTCTTCAATCAATGACGGATAGATGATCTCCATTTTCCCCCTGCTTTCTGGACGGCGTCATAAGACGGCGTTAATTCTTTTCGATTGGGTGCTGTGCTTTGTATTCTGCTAAAGATACATGGTGGCTGCGCTTGAAGGTTCCTGTTGTCCCATCAAACGAAATCGCTGGGGATTTGACGCCATGGTGGGTCCGACGCTTATTCTTTTTTGCTTTTGATGTTTTTCTTGCAGGTACTGCCATGTCATTTCCAACTTTCTTTCACTTTTTCATTATGCACGCAGCTGCAATGCATTTTTTCGTTTGTTTCGTTTAAATTCATGAATGATTTTTAATGCGCGTTTCCTTGTTTTGATGTTCGGGCTCTTTAAACGTCGATACGCACTAGACAAGTCCGTTTTTTCCATGTTGACTCCTTTCTGTTACCAGCTTGCTTTTGTAACGCCGGGAATTTCTCCGAGGTGTGCATGCTTACGGAAATTGATCCGTGACATGCCGAATTTATTCATGTAGCCCCGAGGACGACCATCGATCATATCCCGTTTCTTCAAACGAGTCGGATTCGAATCCTTCGGTAGTTTGGCCAATGCTTGGGTATCTCCTTGCGCTTTTAATTCTTGACGCACTGCTCGGTATTGTTCGATCAGTTGTACTTGCTTGTTGTATTTTGCCATTTTTGATTTTTTTGCCATTCAGTTATTGTCCTTCCTATTTCTTGATTTCACGAAAAATCGCTCTGCGCCGCAACTTTGGTGAATATTTTTTTAATTCTAAACGTTCCGGCGTATTGCGCTGGTTCTTATTAGTCAAATAAAGTCTTTCCCCTGTCTCCACACATGCCAAAATAATATTGTTTCTCATAATAACCAGCTCCTTTCTCTTGCGTCACACCAAAAAAGGTTAAAGTGTAACGATTACGTTTTGTATCATATCACACTCAAACATAGGAAGCAAGCAAAACTATTTCTTCTTTTTGTTATTTAACACGTGAAGAAAACGTCATATGAATTTGTTTTCAATCGTTGCTGTCATTGGCGGCAAGGTAACAGGAACCTGTAGCTTTTGATCGCGCAAAAAAACCACCTGATCTTTAAGGAATCACTGGTCGGGCTTTTCAAGCAGCCCATGTCGTGATCCTTTATCAGGTGATTTCTTTCGGTTAATTTACTGATTTGTTCTCATGTGATGCAAGCCATTCACTGATCGCCTGCAAGCGTTCTATCCGCAAGTTCGGCAAGCCATTGCGTGATAAACCATGCGAGGATTGAGGAAACAATATCAGCTTCGTATCGACGCCTTTACGCTGCAACGCCATGTAAAACTGCTGTCCTTGTTCTTGCGGACATCGCAAATCATTTTCCCCATGGAGGACTAGCGTAGGTGTCTTGACTTGGCTGGCATAGGCCAAAGGCGACATCTTCCAAAGTCCTTCGGTCTCATCAAGTTCCCGCAACAATTGGAATTTGACGAAGGCAGGTCCAATGTCGCTCGTCCCATAAAAGCTGATCCAATTTGAGATCGAGCGTTGCGTAACTGCCGCACAAAAACGATCGGTATGACCAACGATCCAGTTGGTCATAAAGCCACCATAGCTGCCGCCAGCTACATGGATCGTGTTCGTATCGATTTCTGGATGGTTTGCCACCACGGCATCCACCCCCAACAGTAAGTCTTGATAATCTTTATTGCCATAATCACCTAAAATCGATTTGACAAACGCCTGACCGTACCCTTGCCCGCCACGAGGGTTCAACAAGATGACCCCATAACCGTTAGCGGCATGGACTTGCATCTCATGGAAAAATGTTTCCCCGTAGCAGACTTGCGGACCGCCATGGATGTACAAAATTGCTGGATGACTTTCTTGTGTTTCGGTCGGGGGCAAATACCAGCCTTGAATTTGCCAACCATCTGCTCCTTCGTACCAAAACGCTTCGGGTTTACTGATCGCTAACCTTGACATAACTGCTTGGTTGGGATCGTATAGATCAGTTACTTCGCCACTTGTTAAGTCAACCAAGCCTAAGCGACTAGGGATCGTTGGCGTCGCATAAGCAACAGCAAGTTTGGCTTCCGAATAGATCGCCGCATCAAGGATATCCATTTTTTCATCAAGCAGTTTGGTCCATTCTCCTTGGATCGAGGCGCGGTACAATTGTAGCTTGCCATGCTCCGTTACGGGTACAAGGAATGTGTCATCCGTCAACCAGGTGATCGCTACGCCGCGATTTTTTTGTTGAAAATCACTGATGATCGCATTGCCAAAAGCGATGTCAAGATCTTGGGAAAGATTTTTGACCGCTTTTGTTTTTAAGTCGACCAAAAACAAATCATCCAAGGTCACAAAACCATAGGAAAGATCATTGCCTAATAGTAATAGCTGATCATTGCGCGCTGCAACAAAAGTATACGTTCCTTCTGGCAGAATGTTTTCTAAACTTTCTGTCTTTTTCGTCTGGCTATTTAGGAGATAAACCTTCGATCCATAGTCCCACTCGTCTTCTTCCTCTTTGTCAAAAGTGAGAAACAAAGTCTCTTGATCATCCGCTAAGCCAGAGAACACAAAGGGATACTTATGCTCAAAAATCAGTTCCGTTTCTTGTGTCGCGATCGTTTTTTTGATGATCGAATGTTTTTTTTCTTTTAAAAAGCCGACGCCATCCGCCAAATAATTGACTTTCGTAGTAGCTTTTACTTGTGGAAATTCCTTCTGCTTGTCCGTCTTTTCTTTGTCGTCTTGATCCTCTGAAACTGTCTCCTCTTGTGCCAGCTGGTAATAGATAGCCGTTGCGTCTTGCTCCCAAAAATAGTCGCCCAGACCTTTTTCAGTGACAAGTGCTTGGGGCTTGCCGCCGGATATCGGCATCGTCCATAACGTACTTTCACCTTTCTTTGGATCGGTCGTCACAAAACTGAGCCATTGCTCATCTGGCGAGACCTTTAGACTGTTGTGGGTCGTCGCTTCGGTGCCCCACTCACGCCGTTCATTGGTCTTTGCGTCAATACTATAAATCGCTGAATCATACGTGTTGGTCTCTGGGTTGACTACCGTTTCCAAGTAAAAAACCTGATTTTGCCCCACTGCAGGCTGCGCAATCGTTTTCAGTTCAAACAGTGTCTCATTCGTTATTTTTTTCATCCATTTCCCTCCAAATATACGTGTTTTCGTAGTAACTATCTACTAGTATATCAAAAGAAACGAATTTTTCTGCTTTTTTTAATAGTGAAATCCTCGCAAATTCGCAACTTCTTCAAAACCAGCCGACATCCCTGTCTGCCTTAAGATCTCCTGCCCATTTTCTAAAAGGGTCAAGGCAATTTCCGTACTGGCACTTTCGCGAATGATCCGATTCATTTGCCCAATAGAAGGTGCCCTCAAAGAATGTCCTTCTTTCGTCAAAACTTCGATCGTTAAGGACCATTGTTTTTGTTTGAGATGGATCACTAAACGGTCTTCCGTGCGTTTGACATCATGAATCTTTGCACCATGATAAGTAGCAAAACGATATTCTTGGCTCCCGGCTTGCAGAACACAAATCGTTCCCAAAAAAGCAAAACCAGCAAAGGGAATGTCGGCTGCGGAGAAAAAGAACCGAACATCTGGCGCATCAAAGCTGTTGCATTGAACCCAAATATAAGCTGCTGGAAAGGAGGTTCCCCAATCTTTTTCCAAATAACCGATCCCGTTCGTAAAATCGATTGCTTCGTCGTTCCACTGCAGCGTACCTTCTAAGGTATGACTCATGCTCAAGACCCCGTGATAACACTCCATAAATGACAGATACGAAAAAGGACCCATGATACTCGGCGCATAACGTGTCCGCTGAATCGGTTTGTGGTCGTTATACTTTACTGACCCTTGTACTTGAAGTTCGTTATTTTTTAAAGAGACTTGGATGCCTGCTTCACTAAAGATATTGTCACCAATCGTTACTTTACGCTCCTCTTCAGACACTTGAAAGTCAGTTTCTGGAAAGGAAAAGTAATGCGCACCCTCATGATTGATCACTTGAATGAATACTTCTTTGGTCCCGTCTTTTTGAATCGAAAAACCAGGAATAAAAGCATAGACTTCTTCACCGATTTGGTGTTTATGGTACCAGCCTTCAAAAAAAGCGGTCTGCTTGTCGTGGCCGTGAAAGAACTGATCTGTTGTCAACATCTTGATTTCCCTCCGTTTCTTTTTTAGTGTAGCATGAAGCAGAAAGATTCCTCAGGATAATGCTTTTTCTATGTAAAAAAAGCCAGAAACAAGCAAGACACTTGTTTCTGGCTTTGCTTATTGCTCTTTCATCACTCGACGGGTCCACCAGAGAAAAATAAGAAACCCTACAACTAACAGTGTCAAAAGTCCGCCGGTCATCCACGATGGAGCCCCAATGTGATAAAATGCCATGGCTTTTTGCAGGCAACCAAGCAACACAAATACCCCCAGTAGAAAAACGATCGGATAAAAAGCTTTTTCTTTGAGTGATACAACAAAAACGATCGCCGCTACCAGCAAACTGCCAACCAATACTACATCAAATGGAAATGCGATCGTCAGGAGCCACCAGTTTGGGGTCAGCAGATTGATCAGCAGTGAAAGACCAATCCAGCCACTCACAACGAGCCACAGGGAGCCGAAACGAATCACTTTGCTTGTGCCCTTCTTTTGATAGATGGTTTTGCTGATGATCGCAAAAATCCCGATGATCGCTAACACAGTTACCAATCCTGTCAGAAGATAATCCAGAAGGTTAAGAACCAGTGGTCCTTGATTTGTAAAATCAGCTATAAATTTGATTCCCCAACTGATGCCAACCGCTAGATACGCCAATTTGAGGCGCTCTTTGAGATTACTCTTTGGCGTGTTTGCCAATAGTTCATCTGCCACCCCTTTCGGATCATTGCCAAAATAGTGTTGCGCCTCTTCCCCATGAGTTTGTGCTTCTAATAAATCCATTGCAATCGCGTATACCTGCTCTGTGACTTTATGCTCATCGTAAAAAAGGCTGGAAAGTAAGAGGTAGCTTCGCAAATCATCAAAAAATTGGCGATTTTTCTCATTGAATTGTTGCTCGATCAGATTGGTTTGCTTTCGCCAATAGGTCGTCTCTTGTTTATTTGCCATGTTTCCTCACTCCTTAAATAATCCTTCGACTTTCTTCATTAGGTTCGTCCATTGTTCTCTAAATTGTGCCAAATTGTCTATGCCTTTCGGGGTGATCGAGAAATACTTGCGATCAGGTCCTTCAGGTGACTTTTTCATCTCAGAGGTAATAAGTTCTTGTTTTTCCAACTTCTGCAGCAAAGGATAGATCGTGCCGCCAACGATCGTTTCAAAGCCTCTTTGCTTCAGTTCCTGTACCAGTTCATAACCATAAATCTCTTTTTGAGCAATCACTTGCAAAACACACCCTTCCAAAACCCCTTTTAGCAATTGCGTCTCTTTCACGATTTCCCTCCTTTGGTTCCCTTTATCTAGTTTGTTATACAAACTAGTGTTGTACCTAGTATACGTGTTTGCCACTAGTTTGTAAAGCATACTAGCAGTGGAAATAAAAACGGCCTTTTAAATAAGACCGTTTTTGACAAACCCGATGCTTTTTTCTAGATGACAATATCGATATCCTCGGGTAAGAGGCTCTTGTAAAAATATACTTTATTCCGCTTTGATTCTAAAACCATTAGAATAATTTTTTCGGTGCAGTCTTTCAATACCTGTTTAAATACTGCTTCCCCTTCAGTATTCTCAGTGGCTCCTTTTTCTTCATCGTATCCTCTACATGAGAGAAGTGCAAGATCAAAATGATAGGTTCTGAGCTGGTTGACTGCTGTAACTGAATTAACGGTAAACTTTTTGTTCGTTACCGTCCCGCCAACGATGGTCACCTCAGCAGCAGTATGTTCCGATAGTAGTGCGGCAGTTAGCACACTATTGGTTACCACTCGTAACCCATGAATTTTTTTCAGGTAAGGGATCAGGTGCAAAGCTGTGCTCGAACTGTCCACGAAAATGGTCATATCGTCCTCAATATACGTCACTGCACGTTCTGCAATTCTGCGTTTTTCTTCATCATTGACATAATTCCCCACTTTTGTCAGATAAGCCGCATCGACCTTCTCTGAATCGATCAGCACAGCACCACCTCGGGTACGTCTGATTTGTTCTTCGTTTTCCAGTTCAATCAGATCGCGTTTGACCGTAGCATCACTATAATGTAAGAATTCAACTAATTCCCCCAGAGAAGCAAATTTCGTTTCATTTAAATACATCATGATTTTCTGCTTACGCTCATCTTTTGCTTTCCCCATACATTAAACTCCTTTAAAAAAGAGATTCCCACCAATTTAATCCTGTACCAATCAATCATTTCATTTATTATCTCTGATAAAAACGTGCTTTGTCAACCGTATTCAGCAGGGTCAACTTATGGCGTACAACAGCTTTCACATCTTTTATTGGTTGTACATATACTTGATTTGGTTCATACATAGCAGGGTTTTCCGTCAATACTTTTCTGACTGAATCAAAAAATACGGATTTCAAATCAGAACTAAGATTTACTTTACATACGCCATATTTTACAGACTCTCGCACTTCATGATCTGGGTTTCCTGACCCACCATGCAATACAAATGGTAAAGCAATACGATCGTTCAACTTTTTCAACAAATCGATGTTCAACTTAGGGGTGATATTTTTTGGATACAACCCATGAGCCGTTCCAATTGCAATGGCAAGGGTGTCAATGCCGGTAGCACGTACAAAGTCTTCGGCTTGGTCGACATCTGTGTAAATAATTTCTGCAGCTCCCCCTTCTGCGGAACCGTTGTTCCCAATCGTACCAATTTCTGCTTCAACGCTGACACCAACCATATGTGCCAGTTCAACAACTTCTTTCGTGATTTTTTTATTTTCTTCGTAATCGGCTAATGATGCATCGATCATCACCGAGGTATAGCCATTACGGATCGCCCGCATGACATCGTAGATTGATCCCCCGTGATCCAAATGAATAACGACTGGTACCTTACTTTTTAATGCGTACTCCCGCACTGTCGCTATGAAACAATCTCCTAAGTATTCGATCTCATCAGGATGAATTTCTAAAATGACTGGTGCATCCTGTGCCTCAACTTCTTCCATGATTGCTTTTAACATATCAAAACTGCAAATATTAAATGCTGGAACAGCAAATTTATGTTCTTTTGCTACAGCAAGTAATTCTTTCATTGTCATTAACATTGTGACATTCCTCTTTTCTTTTGATTCGTTTCTCTTCAACTTATAAATAGTTTCTAAATCAGTTTTCCTTCATCGGTTGGTTGGCGTTCCATTTCAGTTCTAGATTTTTTCAAAAACCCTAACATCAATGCTGTAACCACCGTTCCAGAAACGATTGCCACGACATACATCAACGGATTGTTCAATACATTGGGAATCGGTAAGATCCAGATACCACCATGTGGAGCTAATGAAGTTACGCCGACACCCATTGATATTGCAGCAGCGGTTGCTGAACCTGCCATCAAACTAGGTATTACTCGTAATGGGTCAGCGACAGCAAATGGAATCGCACCTTCAGTAATATAAGATAATCCCAAAACCCAGCAAGACTGAGCAGAAGTTCGTTCTTCTTGAGTAAATTTTTGCTTAAACAAGATAGAAGCCAAGGCAATGCCTAGAGGAGGTGTCATCCCGGCAGCCATACAAGCCGCAATTGGTGCATTAACTCCTGCCGACATCAAACCAATACTAAAGGTTGAAATCGATTTATTGATGGGACCGCCCATATCAGCTGCCATCATAATGCCTATCAGTAAGCCGAATACCACACCACTCGTAGAACCAAGTCCATTAAGCCAATTCGTCAAAGCATCCAATACATAAGAGATTGGTTTATCAATGAAATAAAACATGGCAAAGCCAGTCACAGCAACTGAGATCAAAGGAACAATAATCAACTGATAGAGTGCCGCAAATGATTTTGCTACTGTTACTTTATTCGCTAAATAATCCGTAGCATACCCAGCGAGTAAACCACCAACCATCCCACCTAAAAAACCAGATCCTCCACTTGCCGCCATCGTTCCCGCAACCAAACCAGCGGCAAAGCCCGGTCTACCGGCAACGGAAGTGGCAATTCCTGCTGCAAGTGCAGGAACCATCAATGCAAAAGCCGTATTCCCACCAATCGTGCTTAAAACTTCGGCAATTTGATTGTATGATGGATCGCTAGGATCAGCTGCATTGATCCCAAAAGCAAAACTAAACGCAATTAAAATTCCACCAGCAATAACCAAAGGCAACATGTAATTAACGCCATTCATGAAATGATTATAAATGCCAGCTTTCTTTCCGGATTCGTTTGAAACATGCTCGCCTTGGGCAATCGTGGTCACTTCTAACCCATCAATTGCCTCTTGGATCACTTTTTCTGGTTCTCTGATTGCTCTTGCGGTTGACACTCTTTTAACTTTTTTTCCAGCAAATCGGTCGGTCTGTACTTCTTTGTCAACCGCTAAAATGACAACCTCTGCCTGTTGAATTTCTTCTGTACTCAAAATGTTTTCGACTTTTACTCCTTGTGTCTCGATTTTGATTGTATATCCCAATGATTTTGCCGTTTTTTCCAGTTTTTCAGCAGCCATATACGTATGCGCAATTCCAGTCGGACAAGCAGAAATACCGACAATTTTCATACAGGTTCCCTCTTTTCTGATTGATTTGATTGAATATTATTAATAATATCTGAGGCGTCTTTTGCCTTCTTTACTGCATTTCGAAATCCTTCGTGCATCAACAATCGTGCGAGATTGCTTAAGATGATTAAATGATCGTCAGTACTCTTTTCAGGTACTGCGATGACAAAAGAATAGGTGACAGCCGTTCCGTCAATTGCTTGATAATCAGTAATTGGACTCGACTTTACGAAGGCGATTGCGGGCCTTAGTACTGCCTTACTTTTTGCATGAGGAATACCAAAATGATCTTCAATCCCAGTAGAGGTTTGTTTCTCGCGACGAAATAAATCTTTTTTGTACTTCTTTATATTACTGATAACTCCTGAGGACTCGAATAAAACAGATGCTTGAGTAAACAATTCTTCTTTTGTCCGAATTTGCTCATCAAATAAAATGAATCGTTCATCAATCAGTTGACCGATATCCAATTTCAACACCTCCATTTTTTGTAATCGTTTTCGAAAACTTGCCTAAACTATACCATCGTGAACTAAACAGTTCAATGCTATGAGCTATTTAATGCAAATAGACGAAAAAAAGTGGAATACGTTCATAAAAATGATCTATAAAAGTCAAAAAAAAGAACAAAGAACGACAAATCATCGTCCATTGTTCTCTTATTTCGATTAATTCCTAACCTATACTAAAAAAATTTTTAAAAGAAGAACCGTAAGTAAATCTCTACTTTTCTTCCATTCCCGATCTCTACACTTACAAGTCATTCTTTCGAATCAACTCTCATGTAATAAAACATATATCAACGTTTCACCCCACGTTGATAGGAATCATTGTACGCTTGAAAGGACTTATCGTGAAGTTTAGCCGCTGCATCTGCCAACCAGTTGGCATTTCTGATCAATGCGCGGCCTTGTAAAACCAAATCCACTTGATTGGTTTGCAAAAGATATTCACAAAGATCAGGATTATCCAATAAACCGACTGCTGCTACGGGAATATCGACCACTTGCTTGATGGCTGCAGCAAAGGGCACTTGGTAGCCATCATAGATCGGAATATTAGGCTTTTTATCCACCACACCACCGGTTGAGCAATCAAGACAATCAATGCCATCTGCTTGAAGCCATTGGGCTACTTGCTGCCAATCTTCCAACGAATTTTGGCGTCCTGGTTCTTCATAGTCTGTCAGTGACAAGCGCATCCACAATGCCCCAGAAAAGACCGCCCGAACTGCTTGTACCGTTTCTTTTACAAAGCGATACCGATTCTCTAAGGAACCACCATACTGGTCGGTGCGTTGATTGACGAATGGCGAAAGAAATTGATCCATCAAGTAGCCATGAGCCCCATGAAGTTCGATCATCGCGACACCCGCATTAGCTGCTCGTTGGGCAGCCTGAACAAAACTGTCTTGCACCCGTTTGATCTCCGCCAGGGTCATTTCTGACGGTAACGGGTAGCGTTCGTTAAAGGCAACGGCACTTGGTGCCAAAGGATTGGTGGCATCAACTGCTTTTCGTCCTGCATGGCTTAGTTGGATGCCTACTTGCGCATTGAAACCATGCAGCAGTTCCACCAATTTCGTCAGTTCTGTTTGCTGTTCTTCATTCCATAACCCTAGATCATTGTTTGTGATTCGTCCGTCTGGTTCAACGGCAGTTGCTTCGATAATGATCAATCCGGCTTTGCTTAATGCTCGTGCCCCATAGTGAACAAAATGAAAGGGCTCCGCAACACCGTCTTCTTTTTTTACTTCATACATACACATCGGCGACATAACGACGCGGTTGGCCAATGTTAAATTCGCTAGCTTCACTGGTGACAATAGTTTGGACATGTTGACACTCCCTCAACGATTTTTCGCTTTGTATTTTTCTCTATATTCAGTATAAACAGCCCCTTCAAAAACACAAGCAATGACCCTTTTTCTCATTTTTAAAACAAAAAAATAGACGCATTCTGCTTGCTCCCATGACATTGGAACAATCAGCTGCCTCTTCCCACTATTATTATACCGCATCCAGAGTCAAAAAAATAGACTAGTATTTTTGGTGGATGCCCGTATAATTGAGTTACTTTGGAGAATGGATGTGAGTCTGAATGAACAACCTAAAGGCTGAAAAGAAGCATCTCGCAGACACGTACCAGCAATTGCTGACACGAAAGACAGTGCTGAACAGTTTCTTGACTGAAGGCAGAAAAAAAGATCGCCTTGCGATGCAAAGCATCGGCGAAGAAATTCGCTTAAACTTTGATAATTTTGCTGACCGTTTAGATACTTTTGCTGCCATCGAAAGTAAGAATCGTGAGATAGACCAAATGAACGCCGCTCTTCAATCTGCTGAACGTGAATTAGCTGCCATCGACCGTCTTCTGGATAGTCCCTACTTTGGTAAAATCTCCCTACAATTTGAAGATGAGGAAACGATAGAAGATTTTTACATTGGGATCAATGGTTTTGTTAATGAAAATAAGGAAGGGCTGATCTATGATTGGCGCTCCCCAATTGCCGAATTGTTCTATGCCAAACGCCTGGGTCCGGTCTCTTATCAAGTGAACAATCAGACGATTTCTGCCGTTCTTGAACAACGCCGTCAATTTATTATCGAAAAAGATCAATTGAAGCAAGCCTTTGATACCTCAGTGGCGATTCAAGATGAAGTGTTACTGGCAGCCCTTGAAGCCAATAATAGCCAAAAAATGCAGGATATCACTGCTTCGATCCAACACGAACAAAACGTCATCATCCGTGACTTAGCGCATAAAAACCTACTGGTCAACGGTGTTGCTGGAAGCGGAAAAACTTCTGCTGTCATGCAGCGGATCGCCTTTTTGCTGTACCATTTTCGTGAAGAGATGACCGCAGAGAATGTCTTGATCCTCTCCCCGAATTCGCGGTTTATTGATTATATTTCGCAAGTGCTGCCTTCCCTCGGCGAAAAAAATCCATTGACGTTGACCATGCGGCAGTTTTGCCAAGCATTTCCTAGCGTTGACTTAGAATCGGAAGAGGCTTATTTTGACCGCATCCAGCAAGCACCCAGTGAAGCAATCGAACTTTTACGCAGTGCTGACTTCAGCCGCTTTCTTCAATCCTTGAGCAAACAGCTGCCAGAAGAACTTGTGCTTCAGTTTAAACCAATCAAAAGAAAAAACGTCGTCCTTTTTTCTGAAGAAACGATCGACACTTTCTTCCAAGAAACACCGAAACAGGCACCCTTGCGCGATCGCATCCAAGCTGTCAAAAAGAAATTGGCTTACGCTTGGGAGGAACGATTGCAAAAAAATGCCTTAGCAGCGAATGTTCACGACCAAGTTCGTTCTTTGACTGAAGATGAACAACGATCCCTTTTAGGGACAGTTTTAAAAGATGATTCAGAAAAAACGATTCAGAAAGCAGCCCTTCGCCTCCTAAAGAAAAAATATGCAAAAGTTACGAAACAAATCAATGACCTTACGTGGTTTGATACGAAACAATTGTTAGCAGACAGTGCCGACTATTTTACTCATGGACAGATCACTTTGACGCAAACAACAGATAGTTTGGATTATACTGTTTGTCTATTGCTGATACGTCATTTGGTGGCCGAAAAACAACCTGTCCCTGCTTTGCGCTATCTCTTTATCGACGAAGTCCAAGATTATACGCCAGCACAACTGCAGTTTCTATTATGTCTTTTTCCTATGACCGCTTTCACCCTCGTGGGGGATCAGCAACAGGCGATTTTTACAAGTGCCATCACCGTATCAGAAATCCAAACGATATTTCAACAACAGGCGAAATCCCTCGAAACGTATCAGCTGACTACGAGTTATCGGTCTAGCGGTGTAATCACACGGTTATTTGCTCAAATGCTACCAAAAGAAACCAATTTAAACATCTCTGCCGTTCGACCAGCAGGAAAGTTGCCACAGTTTTATGCCAATCTGACTGACGTTGCCTTGGTAGACATAGTAAAGGAACTTAAGCAGCCAGTAACGATCATCACAAAAGATAGTCGATCCAGTGAAGAGCTTAAACAATTCTTCGATAAACAGGCCGTGTCATTTCATGGAACGGTTTTACCGATTCATCTTGCCAAAGGATTGGAATTTAAGCAGGTTCTTTTATATGATGTTTCAGCAGAAAATTATCATACCGATCAAGATCAGCGGATTCTCTATACGGCGATTTCTCGTGCAATGGAAGAACTGATGGTAACTTCAAAAACGACCTTTTCACCGTTTCTCACTATTTGATAGTAGAACGAGAAACCTCCTATTTTCTATAGAATCTTGATAAGATTTGAGAGAACCCTGTCTTGTCTCTCTGGGTAATTCTCTTGTCTGACCGATTTAGAAAGCGATCGATCAAATAAAAAAGCATCAACGCGATTGCGTTGATGCTTTGCTTTTGATTTGATTAGCGATGGATGTAAGTATATCCAGATGCGCTCAATGTTGCAGTGTTTGGTCCACCAGGACTGTCAAAGCCCATTCCGCCTTGAGAGATCGTGATCGTATTGTTTGATGGGTTGTATGATTCAACATAGGCTACGTGACCATAAGTTGGATCAGCAGTCCAAACGCCACCAACTGATTGACCAGCGGCAAAGACTACAACAGCACCGGCTGCTGGTGTACCATTGACAGTGTACCCATCAGCTGCAGCTGACGCACCCCATTGGGCCCCGTTACCCCAGTAAGTACCTACCCAAGGAGCACGGTTTTTCACGTACCAAGTACATTGACCCCAAGCATACATGTTCCCTGAGCTTGAATGATCTTTTCCGCCGCCTGTAGAAGTACTTCCGGTAGAATCATTGTTTGATGAAGAGTTTGAACCTGAGTTACTTGAACTTGAATTGCTTGAACCAGTGTTCGAAGAGCTTGTGTTCGATGAACTTGAGCTGTTAGAACTGCTAGTATTGCTTGAACTTGAGCTTGTGTTGCTTGAAGAACTACTTGTTGCTGTTTCAGTAGAAGCAACTGTATTTTCTGTCGTGCTCTCTGTTGATTGGGCAGCAGCTTCTTCTTGTGCTTCTTTCAAAGCAGCAGCTTGTCTTTCTTCTTCTGCTTTTTGAGCAGCAGCAGCTTCTTGTTGTTCTTTCAAGATACGGGCTTTTTCAGCTTCCGCTTCTTGTTTTTTCTTGTTCAATGCATCTTTGTCTTTTTCAGCAGTTGCTTGTTCTGCTGCTAAGTTTGCTTTCAAGACATTTAAATCAGCTTGTTTTGCTGCAATGGCATCTTTTTGTTGGCTAAGTTCTGCTTGGTTTGCAGCAACTTCTTGGATCTTGCTTTCGTTTTCTTTGACTTTGTCTTCAACATCTTGTTTGTCTTGTTTTTGTTGTTCAACTAAATCATTGTTTGCATTGACGATCGTTGTCATCGCTTGTACGCGACCGATAACATCCGTTAAAGAATCTGCTTCTAAAACAGCATCAATGAAATTGGTGCTTTGACCGTTAACTTGTACATCACGGGCTTGCTTTTGAATTGCTTCTTCACGTTTGGCAATACGCAATTTCAATGTTGCGATTTTGTCTTGCAATTTCTCAGCTTCTTGACCTAACTCAACTTGTTTTGCTTCTAATGAAGCAACTTTTGCACTCACTGTTTCAATTTCTGCTTCTAGAGAATCGATCTGTGATTGGGCGTCAGCTTGCTGACCTTTAAGAGAATTGATTTTTTGGTCTTGCTGCTCGATTTGATCATCAATGGAATCTGCAAATGCTAATGCAGGTGCTGCAACTGCGGTTAATGTTAGTGAACACACCATTAATGCTGATAACAAACTATTCTTCACTCGTTTTTCCTCCGACTAGCTGGTTGATTTGACAGATGAACTGCCTTTATAAAAACTTAATTTTGTCTAAGAAAGTTTAATGTTCGATTTAACGACAAATGAATTCTACCATAATGATATGACACACAGATAAAGGAAATGTTACAAAAATATTTCAATCTAACATTGCCTTTATCTCAGCGATAAATAACAGAACAATTAAAGACCGTTAAATCAATGTTTCTGAATAAAACACCGCGTTTTCTTTTCATTTTCAAAAAATGATGTTCTTTCTATTTTAGTTATTTTTATCACATAAAAGCACCCAAATAAGAGCACTTATAGTTTTTTCGGAATTATCTTAACAAGAAAAACTATGAAAACAAGAAATCTTTCAAAAAAAGACCCTTTATGTGACAAGATTCCTTTTCCTTCCTATAATAAATAAAACAAGCGAGGAGGGAATCGCGATTCGTACACACAAAAAATGGTTTTGGCCATTGGCACTTCTTACACTTTTTGTCACCTGTTTCCTGTTATTCTTTCAATTTCGTAAGGTGCATGAAGCCGATACACCTTTGCAACAGGCAAGCAACAGTGAGTTTTGGCTCTTAAGTGATATTCATTTTCTTTCCTCCACGCTTCATGATAATGGCGAAGCCTTTCAGACCTTCACGCAAGGAGCTGCTGGCAAAGAGATGATGTATCAAGAACAATCAATCGAGGCCTTCACCGCTCAAGCCTTAAAGGAGAAACCAACGGGAATTATTTTGACCGGTGATATGACGCTCAATGGCGAGAAAGCAAGTGCTCAAGAGTTGGCAAGATTGCTTGAACCATTGCAAGAAGCTGGCATTATGGTTTTAGCATTACCTGGCAACCACGAGATTTACAATGGTTGGGCGCGAGCATTTCAAGGTGAAAAGGAATACTATGCCGATCAAATCAGTCCTGAGGATTTTCAAACGATTTTTGCTGAAGGTTACGAAAAAGCCAACAGTATCGACAAGTCTTCCCTTAGCTACAGCATTCAGTTAAATGACAAGTATCGCCTCTTTTTACTAGATTCATGTATCTACGATTCTGAGGTTAATTGGGATGATCCTACAACGAATGGTGAGTTGAAACCAGCTACTCTAACCTGGTTGGAGGAGCAATTAACCCTGACAAAAGAAGCAGAGCAAGTACCACTGGTCTTTTTACACCATAACTTGTTTGGTCATAATGAACTCTTACAAGACGGTTATGTTCTCAACAACGCCTCTGAGACTGTCGCTTTGTTGGAACGCTTCAACGTGCCAGCCGTTTTCTCTGGTCATATCCACATTCAAGACATTAACGAAGGGAATGATTCGCTTTATGAAGCAGTCACTGGGTCTTATTCAACAGCAGAATTAGGCTACGGCGTCCTTTCTCTTTCTGACAAGGAAATCGACTATGAAGCTCGTCAAATTGATCTACATGCTTGGGCGGCTGAAACGAAGCAAACTGATGAACAGTTACTGGACTATCAAAACTACCAGAAAAGTATTTTTGAAAATGACACCGACCAACTGGTCCGCGACCAATTGTCCGCCGTGTCTGAACTGTCAGAAGCCCAGATCACACAACTTTGCACGTTTGTCACGAAGCTGAACACGGCCCTTTTTACTGGCAATGATACTTACTCAGTCGAGGAAATAGCTGCCATCAAAGACTCCGAGGAGTATCAGTGGTTAGCGACCTATTCTTACTTTTTGAAGCAATATGTCGATTCAATGCTCGACGATCAAACCGATGATCGCAAGCTGACGATCCCCCTCACAGCAGAATAAAGCCAAAAAGTGTCTTCTTCCTTTCTTTTAGGAAAAAGACACTTTTTCTTTTCTAATGAACGATAGCCCTCTCGTTTGGGTAAACGAGAAGGCTATCTGACGAGTCAATATTTATTCTTTGAAAGTGCAGCATACTATTACTACTATTATTTATTTCTCATTTAAACGATACAATCCCTAACCTCTATTGTATCCTTGTAACTCTGAAGTTACGCCAGGTTTGAATAAATTTCTTCAAAACAAGTAACGTGTGGTACAAAAATATTTGTCGCTTATTAATAACTTTACCACGAGACAGAGTGCAAATGGAAGAAAACGTACTTATTCTTAAACATTACTTAAACAAAAAGCTTTGTTTTCATACAGTGTTGCCCTTTAAGAATTTTACGTGAAGCGATTAACCTTCCTGTCATGCATATCTGCTAACCATTCCTATACGGGAATTCCTTTTATTCAATAGGCAAGTCGTGCTGTTTTAAAAAAGATAATTTATCCCAGTAGCCTCTTTGAAATAAAATTTTATCATTTACTATTTGAAAAAAACCGCAGCCTCTCAAACCTAATGGGTCACGCCACTCTAAAATTGCCCATTGTCCATCTTCGAAAATGTTCTCAACGATACAAACCATTTTTGCGTTAGAAAAATCTTGCTCAAACATCTGCTTTATCGCTTCTTTCCCAATAACTGGCTCATTGGCAACCTGATGGTTTATTGCATTGTCATCATATAATTCTGAAATACATTCTACATCTGCTTGATTAAACGCATCAACCCATTGGCAAAGTATTTCTTTTGGCTTCATATAGATTCCCCCTCGAAATGTAATCATCTTTGTTCCAATCGCAATAAAAAAGCAGCTAATTTGTATCAATATATTCTACTTTTACAATTCATTCAAGACAATATCGATGAAACGAATAAGAATTATCGATCTTTCACATCGATTACTCTTGTATAAGTACGGGGGACCATACATTGAATCGTGGCATTTTCCACTGTACCTGTTTCTTTATTCTATTCAAATGAGACATGCCATTTGAATCACTAGCGATCATTGATTTTATTGGTAGCGATGCTACTAAACCTGTTCAATCACTTTTTCATTTACTGTGAAAAGCATTTATTTATTGAATACGGTATATAGCCTCTCTTTCTGTTTTCCTCTTTTTATACGCTTATCATCGAATGAGAAATCATGGATAAGTAAAACGCAACGCTTAGGGTTAGTTGACTATCGAAAGCAAAGATGTACTGTTTACCATGTCAGGCCCTCAAAGCCTGCAACTATTCTCTTGTAACAGATCCTGGAAACCTTATCAATTTCAATATTTACATAAAATAAAACAAAAAAAAAGCGAGAACCCAATGGATTCTCGCTTGTTAACGTCAATTAACCTTTAACGATGTTTGTTGCTTGTAAGCCACGTTGGCCTTCTTCAACGTCGAAAGTCACTGCTTGACCTTCTTCTAAAGTTTTGAAGCCGTCGCCTTGGATAGCTGAGAAGTGAGCAAATACATCATTGCCGTCTTCACCTGTAATAAATCCAAAACCTTTATCTGCATTAAACCATTTTACTGTACCGTTATTCATAAACGTATACCTCCATATTACACATCGACTGTGTTTATTTGTTTGTAATAGAAAATGATGTGTAATTGAAGTGTGTATCAATAGAAAAGATAAACAAGTATTAACATATCAGAACTTTACCTATTCATCATAGCACGGTTAAAATAAAATAGCAAATAAATTTGGGCTTTTTTCTTGATAAAAAGCTAAATTGTTAAGAAACCTTATGATTAAGCCTAGGAATTGCTTTATCTGGAAGAATCAAAAATCAAAGAGTTGCGCCGTTTGAAGCAATTACTTTTTTGTACCAATCAAAAGATGCTTTCTTGATGCGTTTCTTTGTGCCATTGCCTTCATCGTCTTGGTCGACGTAGATAAAACCATAGCGTTTCGACATTTGTGAGGTCGAAGCACTGATGATATCGATGCAGCCCCATGCCGTATAGCCAAAGACCTCGGCGCCATCATGTAACGCTTCATTGATTTGTTCAATATGCTGACGCAGATAGTCGATTCGATAAAAATCATCGATGGTGCCATCTTCGTTTACGACATCCTCTGCTCCCAAACCGTTTTCGGCAATAAACAAAGGTTTTTGGTAGCGGTCATAGAGTTGATTCAATGCTGTTCGCAACCCTTTGGGATCGATCTGCCAGCCCCATTTACTGCTTGGCAAATAGGGGTTTTTTATCCCACCAGTAATCAAATTCCCGACAGCACTTTCCAATCGTTCTGGATGCGCGCTGACTGCACTGGACATATAGTAACTAAAGGAAACAAAATCCACAGGGTTTTCCCGGATGACTTCTAAGTCTCCTGGTTCGATCACCAATTCCACTCCTTTTTCTTCAAACATGCGTTTGGCATATGCTGGATAATAGCCTCTTGCCTGCACATCACTGAAAAAGAGTGAGGTTCGTTGACTTTCGACTGTTTTTTGGACATCATCTGGATCACAGCTGTACGGCGTTAATAATTGATAGCTGATCATACAGCCGACCTTGGCATCGGGAATCAATCGATGGCAATAGTCAGTCACGATTGCGCTGGCGACAAATTGATGGTGCGCCCCTTGGTACTTTTCTTGTTCAATATTAGGATGGCCTTCTTCAATGATCCCGACACTAACATATGGATGGTGTTTGACACAGTTGATTTCATTAAAAGTCACCCAGTATTTGACTTTCTTTTGGTATCGCTCAATCACCGTCTTGGCAAAACGGACATAAAAGTCGATCACTTGCCGATTCGGCCATCCTCCATACTCAGTCACTAAATACAATGGCATTTCATAATGGGATAGTGATACTACTGGTTCGATCCCATACTTCAAACACTCATCAAAGACTGCATCGTAAAATGCCAATCCAGCTTCGTTTGGTTCTACCTCATCCCCCTTTGGAAAGATCCGTGTCCAGGCAATTGACATCCGATAGGCTTTGAAGCCCATCTCACCAAATAAACGAATATCTTCTTTAAAATGATGATAAAAATCGATGCCCTGTCTTTTCGGATAGTATTTCGTGCTGTTAGGATCCTGTGCTTCTGCAACTTGCTGATGAGTCATCATATGCCATTGGTCAGTCCAACGTTCTTTCGGCATTGAGGAATCGAACAGATAGACATCAGAAACCGACAAGCCTTTTCCATCGATCCCAGAGCCTCCTTCAACTTGGTTGGCAGCTGTTGCTCCCCCCCAGAGGAAATCTTTTGGAAAATAACTTTTCATTTTACTTGCCGCCTTTCAAAAATGATTCGTACGCCAACGCTTCCCCATTCGTGGCGATCACTTGCTGATAATACGCAAAACTAGCTTTTTTCTTGCGGGAAAGATCTCCGCTACCATCATTTTGCTTATCGACATAGATAAAGCCGTATCGTTTTTCCATCTCTCCTGTCCCCGCAGAAACGATATCGATCGGTCCCCACCATGTATAGCCTAGAATCGTTGCGCCATCTTTGATCGATTCCGCCATTGCCTTTACATGATCTTTCAAATAAGCCATCCGTTCTTCATCGACGATCGATCCATCTTCATTGACAACATCCTTTAAACCAATTCCGTTTTCAACGATAAATAATGGTTTTTGATAGCGATCAGTCAATTCGCTGCAAACATAGCGTAATGCCAACGGATCGATCGGCCATCCCCAAGCAGTTTCTTTTAGGTAAGGATTCTTTTTCCCCAATAATCCGCCAGTATTACCTAAAATTTTCATGCCCGCTTCATGCAATGAGCTGCGGTAAAAACTAAAGCCTAAATAATCGCAGGTCCCCGCTTTAATGATCGCTAGATCTTCTTCTGTAATGTCCAGCAACAGATGATTATCCTTCACGATGCGGTCGAAGTATTCAGGATACGCCCCTCGCAATTGCACATCACTATAAAACAAAGAACGACGGCGCAGTTGATACGATTCAAAAACATCTTGCGGGTTGCACGTTGCAGGATAAATCGGACTCAGTGACAGCATACAGCCAATCTGATTGTTTTCATCTACTGCCTTCCCATTCAGAACTGCTTTGGCACTTGCAACAAACATATTATGACTCGCTTGATAAAGTGCCTGTAATTTTTCTTCTTCAGTCTCGAAAGAAAACACATCGATACCTGCTGCGAGTAAAGGGATCGTATGGGTATGGTTGATTTCATTGAAAGTCATCCAATATTTCACTTTCCCTTTATAGCGTGCAAAAACCACTTTTGTATACCGATCAAAAAAATCGATCAGTGCACGATTTTGCCAACCACCATATTTCGTTACCAAATGCAGTGGTGTCTCAAAGTGAGCTAACGTAACAACTGGTTGGATCCCTTTTTCATTCAAGGCATCAAATAAATCATCATAAAATTGTAAACCTGCTTCATTCGGTTCCGTCTCATCCCCATTCGGAAAAATGCGACTCCAAGCAATTGAGGTACGCAAACACTTCAAGCCCATTTCCGCAAACAGTTCAATGTCTTCTGGGTACCGATGATAAAAGTCGATGGCTTCATGGCTCGGATAAAAGTTTTCCTCTTCAAGCTGCAGTGAAACTTGCTCAATACGTTTTTCACCAACTGGTAAAATATCTGCTACGCTTAATCCTTTTCCTCCTTCCAAATAAGCTCCTTCGGCTTGATTTGCGGCGATTGCGCCGCCCCATAGGAAATTTTTTGGAAATACACTCATGAAATCGCTCCTTTTAATAAATCATTTGCTACCAATGCGGTAACGTCTTTTTTCGCTTGATCCACAACTGTCAATGCATCTTCTTTGATCACACTGGTAAAGACCAACATGGTTGTCGGATCATATCCTTTTTCAATAATTTTTGCTAAGTCAAAGGTGCCAATTTTTTGCCCCTTCACGACTTGATCCCCTTGTTTCACCGAAATCTCAAACACGCCTTTTGCTAAATCAACCGTGTCTAAGCCGATATGAACCAACACTTCCGTCCCAGCAGCTGATTGGATCCCAAAAGCATGTCCAGTTGGAAACACTGTCACAACCGTACCAGTAAGTGGCGCATAAATATCGCCGGCTGATGGATAAACGGCTAATCCATCTCCCATTGCTCGAGAAGAAAATACTTCATCTTTGACATCATCAAGCGTGATCGCTTCACCAGCAACTGGTGTCATCACTTGCAGCCCTGCACCTTCTTCTAAAACAGGTTCTAGCGTTTCTTCAAATCCTAATACATAGGTCAAAATAGCAGTACCGAAGAACGCAAAGGCAATGCCGATCAAATAGTACACAAAGGTGTCCCCAAAGAAAGCTGGCAATGTCGTCAATGCTGGAAAAACATAGACGATGGCCTTGGTTTGCATCATGCCCATAAACGCACCAGCAATGGCACCAACGATGGTTTGAGCAATCAACGGCTTTTTAAATTTTACCGAAAGTCCATAGACGATGGGTTCTGTAATTCCTCCAAGCAATGCTGGAAGCAAGGAAGATAGCGCCAGGCCTTTGGTTTCTTTTCTGCGAGAGCGTAAAAATACACCTAAAGCAACCCCAGCACTCGCAAATGTTGCTGCTGCGATCATCGGGCGCAGCGTATCATAGCCATATACCGCTAGGTTATTGACCATGATCGGTACAACTCCCCAATGGATCCCGATCATTACTAAGAATGTCCAACCGCCACCGATCAACAAGCCAGCCAACAGCCCACTCTTATCGCTGATAAAGTTCATGGCATTGCCTAAACCGTCCCCAAGCATTACACCGACCGGTCCAATGATCAAAACAGTCAGAGGCACCATGATCAAAAGAGCCACTAGCGATAGAGCAAAAATCTCGATACTCTTAGGAATGATCCGTTTGAGTAGGCGTTCCAAGTGCGAGTAGATATAGATCGAAACGATCGCTGGAATCACGGTACCCGAATACCCCATCAGCACAGCTGGGATGCCAAAGAAATCAACCGTCACACCGTTTTCCGTCACCATTGCTGTAAAATTCGGCTCCAGCAACGCCCCAACGATTGCTAAAGCAATAAACATATTGACTTTGAAAATCCGCGCTGCACTGATCGCTAAAAATAAAGGCAAGAAATAAAAGACACTATTGCCAGCAGCAGCTAATATTTTATAGGTGCTTCCTTCTGCGTCCATCAAATGATAGGTCGTAAAAACAACTAGTAAAGCTTTCAACATCCCTGCCCCTGCAAGCGCAACAATGATTGGATTAAAGATCGCAGACAATACATTGAAGAATCGGATAAATACATTGCCTTGTTTTTCTGTTGATTCTTCGGCATCTCCATCACTTTCCAAAGCGTTTTGGATCGAATACTTGCTCATGATCGTTTGAAAAACATCTGCCACATGATTCCCGATCACGACTTGAAACTGGCCATTTCCTTCAATGACTGACAATACCCCATCAAGCTGCTGAATTTTGTTCTTATTTTTTCGTGCCAACTCGACATCTTTCAACTTAAAACGCAATCTAGTGATGCAATGATACAGGCTAACGATATTTTGTTCCCCACCGACCTGTGCTATAATTTCACTAGCAAGTTTTGAATAATCTTTTGCCAAATGACTCACTCCCGTGTTTGATTTATAAAGCGCTTTATGGCGTTACTATAGCAGATTTTTTTCTCTCACCTGCGAAAGTTCGCAATTTGGAAACTGCTTACAAGAAAGGAAAGAAAATGGGCCTCTTAATCATTCGTTTATTGAATCTTTTAAATAATGCACCCACTGATTCCACCAACTACTATATCGGTTTGACCATGATCAACTATTACGATCAGATCCAAACTCTAAGTATTGGTGAATTCGCCGCTCTTTGCCATGTGTCAAAGTCAACCGTTTCAAAATTCGCCCGTACCTTAGGCTTTGATGACTATGGTGATTTAAAAGACAACGCAGCTTTCATCGAGAACCGCTTCAACAATCCGCTAAATTATCGCTCGAATATTTTGTCTGCTTTGGAGCAAGAAGGCGTAGACTCCTATTTTGACGCAGTGATACAAGACATCGATTATCTGCGGCATCATCTTGATCTGCCAGCCATCGAACGGATCGCACAAGCAATTGTTTCGCATAAAAATGTCTTTGCTTTTGGAATATTATTCTCAGAATCGGCTGCTATTGATTTCCAGATCAAACTAGCTTACAACGGCAAGTTCATTCGGACCTTCCAAGACGATCTCGTACAAGAAGAAATCATCAAATCTGCCGATGAAGAATCGCTTTTTATTATTTTTACCAATTCCGGTGACTACCTGACCAAGCAACAAATTCGAAATGGAACGCCTCGAAAAGATTTCTTTGATCGAACCAAAGCCAAAGTCATTGTGATCACCGCCAACCCACAGATCTCGGAACTTCCCTTTGTCCAAGAAGCCATCATCTTCCCTCATCAAACCCATTTCCAAACCCATGCCTTTATGTATCAGTTCATCATGGATTTGATCGTATCGAAGTTCAAGCAGTTGACTGATCGAAAGCGAATGTAGTAATGACCCTCCATTATAGAAGAAGGGCATTTCTTCCATAATGGAGGGTTCTTTGTGAATGAGATGTCTCATTCATTCGTAAGCGTCACGCATTTATTCCTAGTTTCTTTGAAATTTTTTTAATCCTAGGCTGATATTTATTAAATTTCTCCTCATTTATGTTTTTTGTTTCACAAACTTCACTTCGGTATGGTATAATCATTTTGTTTTTAAGAAAACTATGGGAATACAAAGGAGAAGGAAACATGAAAAAAACTAAAATCACTTTAATCGCTGCATCATTGCTTATGGGAGGCACTCTTTTAGCTGCATGTAGTTCAGATAACGACACAGCTGCAAGCTCATCATCAACAGCAGCTTCAACTGCTGCATCAACTGAATCATCAGATGATGTTGTTTCAACTGCTTCTATCAGTGACCAAACTTCAGTCATTGAAAAAGCATTGGGTGCAGATGGTAACTGGATCGTTGCTGTAACTGCTGACATGACATTTGATAACGATGTAACCGTTGATGGCGAATTCCATGATAAAGGCGATGACTCAGCTGATATCTACCGTAAATTTGCATTGTACTCACAAGATGAAGACCGCAACGTAACAGCTGAGTACACAGTAACTGTTCCTAAATTGATCGTTAACTCAGAAAACTTCAACATCGTTCACGGTGTAATCAAAGGTGACGTTGAAGTGAATGCAAACGGCTTTGTATTGAACGGTGCAAAAGTTGAAGGTAACGTAACATTCACTTCAAAAGAATTCCAAGATTCAGCAACACTTGACGAAGATGGCGCTTCTGTAACAGGCGACGTAACAGTTAGCGAATAATCTTTCACTGGATTTCTGTGAAATAGATGAAGAAAAAACGAGGTTGACAAGTTGATCATTGATCCTTGTCAACTTTTTTTTGTTTTTTTATAAACAATTGCATCCGCTCTCATTACTAACATTGTGTAAGTAAGAACAAAGCACAAGAAAAAAACTGGCTTGCTTACGCAAAACCAGCTTCTTCTTTAGGCGCTTATTCTTCAATAACTGCCCACTTGTAATCGTATTGCGCACCGGCACCGTGAGAAACGACCCCTTTTACTTTTGGTGCACGTAAATGAGCTTCAACGTTTTGGTACACAGGGATAACCCCTTGTTGATCCATAATGATTTTCTCTGCATCCAACAAATCTTGCCAGCGGGCATCTGGATTGCCAGCATTTGTCGTGGCAGATGATTTCACTGCTGCATCGTACTCATCGCTTGTCCAACGACCTCGGTTGTATGAATTATCGGTTACAAATAGATCTGTAAAACTGCTGGCATCCGCATAGTCAGCACCCCAGCCACCCATAACGACATCAAAATCACCTGAGTTTGAACGATCAAGGCGAACGGAGAAAGGTACTGGACTTAGGCTAACTTTCACCCCATCAAGCGTATCTTGAATCGCACTTTGAATATATTCAATGGCTTTTTTGGTTGAGTCTGTGTCAGAGGCCAAAATTTCAAAACTTAAAGAATCGATTCCCAAAGCCTCTTTGGCTTTTTCCCAATGTTCTTTGGCTTTTTCTTGATCGTATTCAATGACACTTTCCGCTTCATCGACAAAATCAGTATTATCAGTTGGGTTAAAGGTCATTCCTTTTGGTATCAATCCTGTGGAAGCCAATGAACCATCACCTAAAATCGATGTCACTAATGCATCACGATCGATGGCATAAGAGATTGCTTTACGCAGATCCTCATTGCGAAATGGCGAATCTTCTTCTCGCTGATTCAACTCGATATAGGAAGTACGGGCTAATGGTTCTGACACAAACGCTTCATCATTGGCCATTTGCTGCGCCAATTCTCCTGTTAAGATGACGTCGTCCGCTTGCCCATCCTGGAATAGATTCAAGGAGGTCGATGATTCTTTTACGACACTGACATTGATCGTATCAAGTTTCACCGTATCTTTATCCCAATATTGGTCGTTCTTTTCATATGACCATTCTGTATCGGTTCCTGGACCATCAAAGCCAGCTAACACAAACGGTCCATTGTAAACGGCATTGTCGCTTGTTGAAGCATATTGATCGCCGTTGTCTTCTACGACTGCTTGGCTTTGTGGGAAGAAGGATGGAAATGCCAATAAGTATTGGAAGTATGGCGTAGGTGTCGTCAGCGTGATTTCTAATTCATAGTCGCTGACTGCTTTGATCCCCAATTCTGAGGCATCTTTTTCACCTGCTGTTATCGCTTCGGCATTGGTTACGGGCGCAAATAAGTACGCATATTCAGAACCTGTTTCCGCACTTACGGTGCGTTGCCAGCCAAAGACATAATCCGCTGCTGTTACTGGTTCTCCATTTGACCATTTGGCATCTTCACGTAATTTCAATTTATAGGTCAGACCATCTTCACTGACTTCCGCTAATTCGGCGGCACCTGCTGGTTCGGGCTTACTATCAGCATCTAAGCGGTACAACCCTTCATACACATTATTTAAAGCACTGAAACTGATCGTATCGGTGGCTAAGGATAGATCGGCACTAGGCATTTCTTGTTGAACCACAACATTAAAAATTTGTTCGGCAGCTGCTGTCCCACTACCACTTGAACTTTCACCTGTACTTGATGTCCCTCCTGTTGAGCAACCTGCTAATACGATTCCACAAACAGCGATGACACCATATCCCCATTTTTTCTTCATCTTACCTACCCCTTATGAAAATCCAAAATTTTCAGAATTATTACAAAACTCTGAATGTAAATAAGATTTTAATAAATATTAATTATAAAAGCAAGCTATTTTTCTCATTTTATTATTATTTATTTTTTATGTTAACACTGCATGTTATTATTTATGACACAAAAACAAAAAACACAAAGCGAAAGAGATCGCGCTTTGCGTTTTTTTATCTTTGGATAGGAAAGTGGATTACTCCATTTTATAGCTTTGACGCGTCACTTTACCCTCTCGTACCGCAGCGATAATAGTTGGAATAGCCCCAATCGCCGTAAAGAGATAGACCAGACCTAAGTTCCCGTAATATTGACTCGCTTCCAAATACCCTTCACGAATCAAATCAGGTAAAATACGGAAAGCGTAGAAGACATCAACGTCCGTGTAATAATTCGCTACACTGATCGACCAGTCGATACGATTCCCGACATAGACCATAACGATCATGACGATGATACTACTAATAATACCTTTTGTACTGAGTTTTCCACCTAATAATTCATACCCTTTGATGGCACAGATCGCCATTGCGATTCCAGACAATGCAGCTACATATCCCAGTTGTCCTAATAAAATAATTGCGCCGGCACCAATCAGTGAACCAAGAAACGCGCCCACTGTTCCAGCTAGCCAATTTTCTTTTTTCTGCCCTTTTTCCCGTTCTTGTGCAAGGACCGCTTCTTGTTGTTTCTTAAAGCAAGCTTCACACGCAATGACGGGAGTGCCGCCAATAGCATACAGCGAAACCGGCTCAGTGATCGTTCCGCAGAAGGTACAAGCATTTTGGTAACCTTTCGTCTTCAAGAAATTCGTCAATTGGTCCAACGCAGTACGGATCTTGTCCACAGTTTTCCCTGCAGTCATCGCTCCGCGTAATGTATAGGCAACTTGATATCCTTGGATCACACAGTCGGTGATCTCTTTTGACTCACTTAAAACTTCTTTGACTTCTTCTTGGTTCGGAAGTTCCCCCTCTTTGCTAAGGGAAAAATGAGCCACAAGAGAATAACTATTGTTATTCTCTTGAACTAAAAAAAGTTTATAACTATGATACGTTCCATAAATCACCCCGGTGGAAGTATCAACTGAGAGCCCCAACGGCTCGGCAAATTTGGTCAATGTCTTCTCGATCTTCTTATTCATTTTTCTCCTTCTTTCCAACAAACACTTACCTTTTTAGGTATAGCTAAAAGTTTAAGGAGAGTAGAAATGAAAGTCAATCAATTTGTTCAAAAAACCTAGTTTTTTTATTTATTCTGTGACAAATCGCCGCAATGCATCAGCAACCCCATGGTCTGTATTGCTAGCCGTCACAAAATCAGCTTTTGCTTTGACCAAATCGGGCGCATTCTCCATCGCAACACCGATACCGGCTGAAGCAATCATTGGCAGGTCATTAAAATTATCGCCGATCGCTAAGGTTTGCGCCAGCGACACTTGGAAATAGGCCGCTAATTCATTTAGCGCCTTATCTTTTCCCACAGCTTGATGAGTGACTTCCAAATAATTCTCTTTGGATAAATAAAAGGCGCTTTCTAAAAAGTCAGCGTTCTGGCAGGCAGCATGAAGCGCTTGGATTTCTGCCGTTGTGCCGATCAAAAGAAACTTATGAACCTCAAAAGCTTCTTGTGCCAACAGTTGTTCTAATGAAGTTTCTACAGGAGTCTCTTTGGTGATCGCCGCTTCTGCTCGTGCCCATTGGTCCACTCTTTCGCAATACCACTGATCACCAGAGTAGACATTGATGGAAACACCAGGAAAATCAGCTTTGATGCGCGCAACCAAAGTTTTTGCTTCTGCTTTTTTGACCTCATGACTAAATATTGGTACAAGCGTACCCGTATGATCGTACCGTCCAATCAGGGCACCGTTGTAGCAAGCCAAGGGCCAGTCTTCTATCTCTAATTCTTCAGCTATCGGTAGCATTCCTTTCGGGGAGCGAGCGGAAGCCAAAACAAAAGGAATCGCTTGCTGCTTCAACCGTTTGATTTCTTCAATCAAAACCGGATCGATTTGATGTTTATGATCCAAGATCGTCCCATCGATATCACTTAAAATAAACCCAATCTGCTTTTTTTCCAAATAAACCATCCTTTCCCATTCCCCATCCTTTTTACGAAAGCGAATTGATCCATCGCTTTCGACCAAAACAAGCGCCGTTTCCATAAAACGAAAACAGCTTTCTTGTCCTTCTTTGCTTCCAGTTTACCATACTAGCCAATGAAAAAAAGAGTGCATCGCTGCACTCTTAGGAAGTATAGATATAAAACTCGATTTCCTTCTTGATCGGCTTTTTGATCCAGCGTTTCACAGCAGCTGCCCGCTTCAAGCCCATATGCTCATAAAAACCGTAATTACAAGTGGTATCGGTATAAAGGAAAAACGGAGCTGTTTTATCATGCTGGACCATCGCTAAGAAGGAAGTAAAGAGTTGCTTGCCTACACCCAATCCTTGTGTTTTGGGACTAACGGCAAACAAACCAACTTCGGTCTGAAAAGGAATTTGTAAGTCTTTCAACATCGCTTGATTTAACTCAGCCACCTCTTTGGCATAATGCAGCAGCGTGTTTCTCCCTTGATTAGAAAGCATTAAGCAGCCAGCATGCCACATCGTTTTCCCCCAATAGCGCATTGGATGAAGCTTCTTTCCTCTTTTACTGTCTGCTAATAAGATACCGACAGCTTCACCATTTAAAAGAGCCACACGTGAATAGGTAGCACGGGCAAGTTCATAACACAAAAAGACATGAGCAAAGTGTTTGGCGGTCTTCGGGTCAAATTGCTTGTCGTAGTTCCAGCTATCAATAATTACTTGCACAAGCGCAGGCAGATCTTCTCGTTTAAATGGTCGATATGTTACTTGTTTATTCATTCTATCTTCCTCCCAGTAGTTGACTATCTTTAGTATAAAGTTTACAGTAACTGTAAAGTCAAGGAGGAGCGCCATGAAAACCAAATTAAAAGTATCGGAAATGGCACGCTTAGCGCGAATCAATCCTCGGACACTCCACTATTATGACGAGATTGGGCTATTTCAACCAAACAGCAAAGACGAGAACGGGTACCGGTATTATTCCCTTGATCAACTTTTGGATCTCGGATTGATCCTGTCTTTGAAAGAATTATCGATGCCCTTAAAAGAGATTCAAACAGCGTTGCAGGGGGATGCCGAGACCATGAGAAACTTATTGGAAGCCAAGCGGCAAACCATCGATGAAAAAATTCAGCAGTTGTCCAACATCCAAAAAATCATCGAACGAAAAGCAGCGGACTTGCGTCTGGCTGCAGAAAAAACTTCCCCCTTCACCTTGAAGGAACAGCCAGAGGAGTATTTCTCCCTTAGTCCTAGATTAAACGGCAGCAGCATCCCAGAGATGATCACCCAAGCCTACGACCTTTTGATGGCACAGCCTTATCTTTTCTCGAATAACGAATACGGTTTTATGATTCGGACGAACAAAGGCAATACGCAGGACATCGACTACGTTTATGTGCGGCAAGAAGAACCACAACGAGCTTCCTTCGTGAAACCGGCAGGTTGCTATTTAACCACCATTTATCAGGGGGATGACGAAGGATTGAAGCAGTTCTATCAAAAACTCAAGCAGCTGATTGCAGCGCACCAATGGCAAATCGATGACTACTTCTATGAACGATCGATCCATGAAACGACCCTTAGCAACGAGCAAGCTTATTTGACAGAGATCCAAGTCCGGATTTTATCTGAGGAATAAGGATTCGTCTAAACAACACTAAAAAGTAAATGAAAAAACGCAACGACCACGAGCAGTTTCTTTCGCCTCGTCGTCGTTGTGTTTTAATTAAATCAAATGGTTTTCTTTCAACAGATCGCCAATGTAGGTATGTTCAGTTTTCTTAACGAAGCCTTCCAATAGTTTCCGTTCGATAAATGGTAGCTCCATTTCCGTGATTTTTTTCTTATCGGTCAGATAATAGACAGCTTTGGCCAAGGTACGCAGATCATAAGCGGAAGCAAACACTTCTGGTACCCCGCGTTCCACATCTAATAGCTGATAAACAGCCTCCATTGCAGTCCGAACGGAATACTCTGTTGTAAAAACAGTGTCTCTTTCAGTCTCTGCGAAATTACCGATAAAAGCTAAGTTTTTGGAGCCATTTGGAATAACCAATGGCCGATCCCCTGGCTCACGCAGCATGAAGTAGGAAGTGATAAACGGCATGTAAACCGGAACTGCCACACTTGATTCTTTTGAAATGCGTTGGATTTCTGCTTCCGGCACGCCTAAATGGTAAAGCAGTTCTTGCACGATTTCTTGTCCAGAACATTGCTCAATTGGTTTTTTGATGTAGTTTCCTGGCGTATTTGACAACAAGCCATACACCCATGTGATCGTTTGTTGGTCTTTTTGTTCTTTAAAGTGCGGTTGGCGATGGGTCGCAAAGCTCATCATCCAATTGGAATCTTTGATGGTGATGATCCCCCCAGTGACGATTCTGCCTGTTCGCAACTTGCGATGGGTCAATTTTTCTAAATAAGGTTCAACATCAAAATTTTGCCAAGTGACAGTTGCCGAAACAAACCAGCTTTCTTCAGGTAAGTTTTCATAAAAGACTTCTGGATGACCAAAATCAGGCGATTGCGCCGCCAAGTTTTTCCATAAACGCCAGCTACCACCAGGTGCTTTTGAGATAGGCGCTGGAGTATAATGGTCCCCTTGCGTGGAACTTTCAGTGATCGATCCGTTGGTAACAAAGACCAAGTCATCTTCTGACAAAGGAATTTCTTCGATTGCCCCCGCTTTTTCTAGCACAAGTTTTTGAGCAACTTTTTCCTCGCCCACGATCCGAACATCGATATTGCTGACTGTGCATTCATATTGGAAGTCGACTCCTTGTTCTTCCAAATAAGCAAGTAGTGGTTTGACCAATGACTCATATTGGTTGTAACGGGTAAATTTTAACGCGGTAAAATCAGGCAAGCCATCGATATGATGCACAAAACGCAACACATAGCGACGCATTTCAATCGCCGAATGCCATTTTTCAAAGGCGAACATCGTACACCAGTATAGCCAAAAATTGGATTCAAAGAATTCTTCGCCAAAAACATCTTCGATTTTTTTCCCGATCAATTGATCTTCTGAAGTCATAAATAATTGAGTCAATTCTTTTTGTGCTGTAGCAGACAAGGTAAATTCTCCATCATCTGCTGCTCGTTGGCCGCGATTGTGGATGATCCGACAGTTAGACGAATTTGGATCATCGTGATCCAACCAGTAAAACTCATCTAACACCGAAGCATCTTCCACCTCCAAAGACGGAATCGAGCGAAATAGATCCCACAGACACTCAAAATGATTTTCCATTTCTCGACCGCCGCGGGTCACAAATCCATCATGGGGAATGAATTTTCCGTCTAATGAACCGCCTGATAAAGAAAGTTCTTCAAGGACGTGGATTTTCTCACCCGCCATATGGCCGTCACGGATCAAGAAGACTGCCGCAGCAAGTCCTGCTAATCCACCACCAACAATATAGGCTTCTTTCTTTTCGACATCTTTCGGTTTTCTGCTTCTTGCAAAAGCTTCGTAATTTCCGTTCGTATATCTCATGTAGATCCCTCCTAATATTGGTACGTTTTTATGGTATCAGTAACTATTTTTTTTGACAAAAATTTGTACTAGTAAAAACAAGTGATTTTGACAAATCGGCCTTTTTGTCAAAAAAACAAGGGCAAAATCCCACCTTTTAGAAGATCTGCGCCCAGCACAAAAAGCGCCCCTAAGAAAACTGATTGCAGCTTTCTTAGGGGCGTTTCTAACAAAGGACAGACCCTTTGCCTTTTCAATAAAATATTTATTTCACGCGTAGAGCGAAGCTAGCAGTCGAAAAGCCTGATTGTGCTTCGGTGACTGTATAACCCGTGCTTGGCGCATGGATATAGCTTGTATTACTTGTAGCGATCGCTACATGGTAGGTATTCCCTTTTTGACCCCAGAACAGCAAGTCGCCAGCTTGTGCTTGCGAGACAGGAATGATCGTCCCTGCGCTTTCTTGTGGGACTGTCCAATCACCGATGTTTTTGCCCGTCACTTTTAAGAAGACGTAGCGTGTAAACCCAGAACAGTCGAAGACATCTGGTCCTTTGCCTCCCCATTGATAAGGAGTGCCGATATGTTTTCTAGCTTCTGCAACGATCGCTGCTCCGTTCACGCTCATCGGAATATTAGTATTGCCTGCGTTGTTATTGTTGCCAGGAGTCGTCGCACTGACTTCTTTGACATATGCTGCAGATACCCAGCCACCAGTTGATAACTTATACCAAGTGGTATTGCCATTGACTGACGTGCCTTGTTTTTGAGCCACTGCTTTGAAGGTCGCATTACTGCCCAAACTGCTGACCACACTTGCAGAAGTCGATGCATTTGAGCGCACATTCATCCCAGTGGTTGTTTGGAACGTCTTATTGATGGCTTGCTCACTCGCATTGCTTGAGCCGTTTGATGAACCAGTATTGTTTGAACCTGTGTTTGAATTATTGTTATTACTTGTATTTCCAGAACTAGACGTGACGTCACGCACATATGCCGCTGTGATCCAGCCACCAGTCGATACTTTGTACCAAACATTGGTGCCGCCAACGGATGTGCCATTTTTCTGGGCAACGACCTTCACCGTCGTGCTGTTGCTTAGGCTGCCAACGACACTGCCGCTTGTTGACGCACTCGAACGAACATTTAATGCCGCTGTTGTTTTCACGTTCTTGCTGATAGCCGTTTCTGCAGAAACACTTGTATTGCCGCCAGAAGAACTATTGCCTGTGGAGCTACTGGAAACATCTTTGACATAGGCTGCCGTGATCCAACCGCCTGTGGACAATTTGTACCAAGTGGTCGTGCCATTCACCGATGTCCCACTCTTTTGTGCAACGACCTGTACTGTCGCATTACTGCTCAAACCGCGTACGACACTAGAACTTGTCGTTGCATTTGAACGGACGTTCAATGCAGTAGTCGTTTTCACTGATTTCGAAATTGCTTTTTCCGATGAAGAAGACGACGAATTGGACGAGCCTGTATTGGCAGAAGAAGAGCCTGAGGTGCTCTTCACATAAGCCCCTGAGATCCAGCCGCCTGTTGATAGCTTATACCATATTGTATTGCCATTCACTGAGGTACCGTTCTTTTGAGCCACCGCAGTGATTGTTGTATTTGCTCCTACACCACTTACGATAGAGGCACTTGTTGAAGCATTTGAACGAACATTCAGTGAAGCTGTTGTTTTAAATTGTCGATTGATCGCCGTTTCAGCTGACGATCTGGCAAGAGTAGCAGTTGTGTTGGTTGATGACGAAGCGTTCGTCGTTTCGGTCGCATGAGCAAGAGACGTAAAGACACCTGATGTTGATGCTAACGCTGCTGTGATACCCAATCCTTTTTGTACGAAAAGGGACCGTTTTTGTTTCACTAAACGCTTCCGTTTGATTTTCCGAGATTCCAATAAAACACCCCCTGTACCCCATTTTAACAAAAATTAATATTTTTTGATATTGTTTTCGTTTTGTATTTTTTTAATTTGCGTTTAATAAAACGTGTCATTTATTTTCCTGCGTTATTCTTTTTAATCACTTTCTCTTTGACGCTGACCGTTGGCACTATATTTACAAAGATTTCTATAAACAACAAAAAAATGCTATTTCATTCAACGTTATTTTAATTCGCGAATAAAAACAGGATTTTTTTTACAAACAAACCCACTTTTTGAAAATCAAGACTGTTATTTGAATAACATTTCTTTCCTGATCCCCTTTTTCAAAAATCGATACTAAAATCACCCATTTATCATTCCTTTTTTACACACGGGATTCTGTGAAAAAAGTTTTTTCAAAAAGAATGCTTCTTTTACCAGTGTGATCGACGCTATGATGAAATCCTGTTACATCGCTTCCAACTGGATACGAATTTTTTGATAGAGAAGTCCCTCACTTCTACCGAAAGAAATATTTTCACAATGTATTTCATACGAAAGTTTATAATACCAAGGAGAAAACCAAGAATTTGCATAAGTTTGTGAAATTATGCTATACTAAAAAAAAAGGAAGAGGTGACCGAGTATGAAAACAAAGACGAAAGAAAAAGTTTATGCTGAACGACAACATAACTACAAAACGAAAAAAGAAGAGATTTTCAAAAAAGCCCTAGATTCCGTACCGACCACAGACAAGAAAAAAGAAGAACAGAAAAAGAAAGCGTAGAATCCTGCGTTTTCTTTTTTTGTTGATCTGTAAAAAGACGAGGCTTCGCCGAAGGGTGGCGAGTCTCGTCTTTATTGTAATCGAAAAAAAAGCAGGCTATGATACTTTCTATCTCAACCATTGTCAATTCACCTTGAAAATCACCGAATGACTACCATCAATGCAATAAAGGGAAACTCTTCCTCAAAAGAAGCGACAGTTTCTTATTCCAACGGGTCTTAAACACAATATTTAGTAGGCGAAAACACGTTCCTACAATATATTGTGGATAAACCTGTTGAAACTGTGCATAACTAAAAAGCCTGCGATTTTTTTGCAGACTTTTTAGTTATTGACATGCTTGAATTAATCTAGAGATAAATAATAGCTCACATTATCTGGTAACGGTTTAAAGCCATTCTTTTTGTAAAAATCCGCTGCGGGCATACTTTCTTCGGTATCTAACAGGATCGTTGGAATCTCTTTCTTGAGCAGATCCTCTTTGATCATTTCTAAGAAAGTGGAACCCAAGCCCTTTCCTTGGTGCGTGCCTGTAATTAAAAAGGTGTCGACCACATACTCTTTTCCTTGATACCAGGGCTTGATAAAGCCCAATGAAAGACCAATCAATTCATTCGATGCTCGGTTTGTTAGTCGATAACCAATAAAAGTATTCATTGCCATCATTGATGATACATAGTCGGTGATTTGCGGCACTGTCAATTGGTCATTCCATGGTTCTGCTGAAAATACAGCAATATAGTGGTCCACGACTTCTGCTAAATCTGCCGTTGTTAATTCACGCATGCTTACGTTCTTTTCCATCCTATCTCCTGCTTCCCTTTCTATTTCGGTCGAGCCTATACTCGAAGAATCCACTAATTTTTGTGCGTGTATCAATCATCGATTCGTTTTGCATAGCCATTGCCATAACTGATATAACGGCGCTTTTGGTTGACGGCCATTTTTTTATGAATCTCTGCTTCAAGATCAATGGAAAGGATTTCTGCTAACCCAAGAAGATAAATCGCCACATCCGCCAATTCTTCTCCTACCTCTTGTTGCTTCCGATAGGCATCAAAGGCCTCCCCTATTTCACCATATAAAGCCAAAAACTCTTTTTCAATATTGGTGACATTGAATTGGTGATCGATTTTGTTTTGATAAATCGCTTTTTGCATTTCTGATAGTTTCATAGTCGCTCCTTTTGGGATAGTATACCATTTAATTAAAATTCAAAATAGAAACTTAGTAAAAAAATCACCTCAAAAAATAGTGACCCCAAAACGTTAGAATTTTGATCTAACTTTTGTAGGTCACTATAATATAGGATTCCCTTTTTTTATTCTGCCCGCTCCAATTCAGCAGATTTGATTGCAACCCGTTGAGCGATTTTTAGAAATGGAAAATAGATTGCTACACAGACGACGATGATGATCACCTGAACCAAAACAACTTTGAAATCCCCTTTTGATGCCAATAATGCACTAAGAATTGGCGGTGTCGTCCAAGGAACCATGACTGAAAGTGGCTCAATGAATCCTACTGCGGTCGCAAAGTAGCCAATCAACGTCGCAACAATTGGACTTGCAACGAAGGGAATGATCATTGGTAAATTGAAGACGATCGGTAAACCAAAGATGATTGGCTCGTTAATATTAAAAATACCCGGAGCTAGGGATAGATTGACGACATCCCGAAAAGGTTGGTAATTGCGGACGAATAAGAGCACTGCAATGATCAAACTGATCGTAAATCCAGTCCCGCCTAGTTGTGCGAAAACCGTCACAAATGCTGAATTTAAAATATTGGGTGGCGTAGCACCGTCCTGCACAGCCTGCATGTTCTCATTCATATTGACTAACAGCAACGGATCTAACAAGGTGCCATTGATGACGGTTTGGTGAATGCCTAAAGTAAACAGAAAGTTGCCCGTTGAATAGATGATCAAGAAACCAAAAATCGATGTGTTCAATAAACGCAGTGGTTCTTGGATCACTGTTGAAATGATTTGAATCAGGTCGGTATCAAATGCTGCTAGCACGGTCGCAACTACGGCAAAGAAGGAAATCACTAAAATAGCAGGGATCAACGTACTGAAGGATTTGCTGACAGCAGGAGGAACTTGATCCCCTAAATTGATTTCTAAGTGCTTGTTTTCTGATAGCCGAATAAATAATTCCGTGGCAACTAGCCCACAAATGATTCCAGAAAACATCCCTTTGGTCCCGACATCATCAAACAGCATCACACCACTGATGGTCACTTCTGCTTGGGCGCCTTCCGGCATCACGGCATGAGCCATCGCCAACATGACCACTAAGCAAGTCGTTGCCACAAAGGTTGCATTGATGGCGCTCGGATTATTTTTGTTGCGACAAAGGAAGTAGGCGATCATCGGAGCAATCAGCAAACCGGCGATATTCAATGTTCCATTGGTGATGGAATTGCCAAACACTTGCATTCGCGCCAAGGCAGCCCCTTCTAAGAACCACGGAAAGAAGACATTATTAAACAACACAGCGATCCCTGCGATAATAAAGGCAGGCATTAAGGTCGCAAACGCATCACGAAGACTTTTGAGATGAACCTGATTGCCGAGACGGACCGAAAACTCTGTAAATTTATCTAAAAACGTGCGCTTTTCTGCTGCCATTTTCTGTTCCTCCTATTCTGCATATGGGTTTGTATAGATCGTACTACCATTCGTTTTGATAACTTCTTTGAACCATTCATACGATTTTTTCGGCACACGTTTCATATCTCGCAACTCATGATTGCCACGATTGACATACACAAGTCCGTATCGTTTCTCCATATCACCTTGAGAGCTCAAAATGTCGATCAGTCCCCAGCCAAGATAACCAAGACAGACCACTCCATCTTCCACCATCGCTGCAAACATCGCTCGAATATGCTCTTGATGGTAGGCAATCCGGTAATCATCTTGAATCGGTTCGTTGCCATTCCAATGCTCTCTGACACCAATTCCGTTTTCAATCGGAAACACTGGCAACCGGTACCGCTGATAGACTTTATTTAAGACATCACGGAAGCCGAGCGGATCAATTTGCCAATTCCATTCCGTCGTTTCAATATACGGATTGTCTTGTTTTCCAAAAGTCATGTACCGATTTGGCGACGTTCCTTCAGGGATTTTTTCAGCGTTCAAGGTAGAAGAAGCATAATAGCTAAAGGCAATGTAATCATTTTTCTGCGCTGCGATCGCTTCTAATTCCCCAGGTAAAATATTCATATTGAGTTGATGATTTTTCACGTATCGGTCTTGTGCTGCCGAATACTTGCCGTGCGCATAGCAATCTAATAAAGTAAAATTCGCAAATTCATCAAACTCTCTTGCTGCTTTGATGTCTTGTGGACGACAAGTCGCTGGATACGCTTCAGAATACGCCAGCATGCCGCCAATCTTCGCATTTGTTGTTTCATGAAGATAGTTACAGATCTCTGCATGGCAAACCATGACATTGTGGAAAATTTGATACAATTCTTCTGTTGTTTCTTCCCCTTCTAAATAGCCGCTGATCTTAAAACCATGGTCTTGGTGGAAAAGATTTTGTTCGTTAAAGGTTAACCAATAATGGACTTTATCCGCAAAACGATCCACCATTTCTTTTCCAAAGCGAATGAATGCGTCCTTCACTTCTTTACTGATGAACCCGTTATAGGTTTTCGCTAGATGCAGGGGCATATCAAAATGGTACAAACAAATCATAGGTTCGATTCCTCTAGCTAACAGATCATCAATAAAACGATCGTAATAGGCGATCCCTTCTTCATTAAAGGCACCATCTCCATCGTGAACGACCCTTGACCAAGAAATTTGAAAACGATACATGTTCATCCCCAAATCTTGCATATAATCAAAATCTTCTGTATACGCATGATAGTTATCATTTGCTACATGCCAATCGCTAGCCTGTTCCGAAGCTTCCCGTATATCATAAACGGATAAGCTTTTACCACCTTCATTCCATCCACCTTCTGTCTGCATACTGCTGACACTGTTTCCCCAATAAAATGTCGTCATATTGATTCCTCCATCATTTGTATTCGCTTACAAAACCTATTATAATTAGGTGAAATCGGCATGTAAATTTTTCGAGAACACATGTAAAGCTTTTTCTGTACATATGAATTTCAGTTGATTCTTTAATGATATACCTTGTTTTTATCCCCTTCAAACAAAACTCAAGTCCATGAATTACTTTACATAAGGAGTGATGACTATGACAAAATACAAAGAGATCGTTGATCAGTTGCGGACGAATATTTATGAAGGTGTTTTTCCAGCTTTATCAAAGCTACCGGAACAAACGGCGTTAGCCAAACGATTTCAAACCTCGCGAATGACGATCCAAAAAGCGCTAAATCAACTGAAGCAAGAAGGCCTGATTTCCACCAAAAGAGGTCATGGCACCTATGTCAATTCAGCGACCTACCAAGGACAGATCAATGAGTATATCGGTCTAGTCAACCGATATGGCGGGCGGCATAAAGTGCAAAGTAAAATCATTAGTTTCAATGTTCGTTTCCCAGAAGCCAACGAAATGGATTACTTGTCCTTGCGAGAAAACGAACCTGTTTATGATATCGTACGACTGCGCTATGTTGATAACGAACCCTTTGAATTGGAGTACACGATCATGCCCATCAAAACCATTCCCGATATTGATATGGCGATCCTTGAACACTCGATCTATCGATATATCACTGATTCCTTACACCTCAAAATAGGCCCCGCCATACGTAAAATCCGTGCCGACAAAGCGGATTCCTATGATATCAAATATTTAGAAGTTGATCCCAATGATCCGATCTTAGAATTAGAACAAGTTGCTCGTCTCTCCGACGGACGGCCCTTCGAATTTTCACAAACTCGTTATCCTTACCAAAATCGTGAGATTTACTATCTTTCTGAACCTTAATGGCAAAAAAACAAGTCTGAAGAAAACTCAGACTTGTTTTTATTGTCTAGGAAAGGTGAACTCGTTAAGATTCTTCGTTTTTTTTCGCCGTTCGCTCGGGACTGACCCAAACGCCGCTACCGTAGCCAAGGATGGTTTTGACGGCTGGAATAAAGGTAGTGACGATCGTTATGGCATTAATCATCCAGTAAAACAGCATGTAAAAAGGGGCAAAGCGGAAATACTTCAGCTTGCTGCGGTTGTCATCCGCCAAAAGGCTGGTAAATAGCTGCATGACCCCTGCAATCATCTCAAAACAAACAAAGAGAAAGGCCATCGTAAACATATGGTAGATCCGCTCGTAATTCCCAGTTGCCCCATAATAAATCAGATAAAAAACAAACAAAGCCGAAGACAACCAGAAAAAGAATGACCAGATAATACTTAAGGACTGATCCACAAACATGGCGGTTCGTCCGATATTTTCAAAAGGGTGTAAGAAAACTTTTTTAAAATTGGTCAACCACACTTCCGTTCCGCCTTTCGCCCAACGTTTCCGTTGCCGATAGAGCATCTTGAGTGTTTCTGGCACCTCCATGAAAAACATCACTCGTGACGCAAACAATGACAACCAACCATGGAATTGGTGGTCCCAGGCAATACTGATATCTTCCGTGGCACGATTTTGTCGAAAGAGACCAACGTCCATCAATGCGGCTCTACGATACATTGTGTTGGCACCGCTATAGGCATAGATGACGCCGAAAACGGCTTGCTGGGTTCGTTTGATAATTCCTACGATACTTGAAAATTCAACGGTTTGCGATTTCCCGACGATCGTTGTGCGATTTTGAACGTCCATATTCGCCGTAATGGCAGAGATATTGATGGAATCTTGGCGGATGAAATAATTGACATATTTCCACAATGCATCAGGTTCAGGGACCGTATCTGCGTCGTTGCTCAAAATCAATTCCCCTTTAGCAAACCCTACACCAATATTAAAGGCATGGGCTTTCCCTTGGTTTTTTTCGATACGCAAAACCCTTAGATTCGGGTACTGTTCCATCAATCGATCTAGTATCACAGGAGTTTGATCCGTTGAGCCATCATCCGTCACCAACACCTCATAGTTGCTGTAGTTTAGATTGTTCATTAAATAATGAATCGTGTCTTCAATTACGACTTCTTCATTGTGAGCCGGTACCATAATGGTGATCATCGGCTCGATTTCTTCGGGGATCGGTATCCACTCTAACTGACGATAGCGGAACAAAAAACGATTGCAGATCACCCCGATGAACCAAGCAAAGCCGCCTAAAATGGGATACGTGAACAGAATCATTAAAACAACCGTTAAAAATGTATCCAACCACGGGAACCCAGTATCAAAATTGACAACCATCAGCCCACCCCATTTCTACGGAAAAGTTCTTGGATCTCCGTTTCTCCAATGTTTTGCTCAGGAGTAACGGCATAGTACTTGGCAGCGTGACGCTCTTCTTTCGTTCCGAAGCGTTCTTCGTAAAAAGCTTCTAATACTTCTTTGCGTTTTTCTAAGGCAACTTCGTCATGCATCGATTGCTTTTGCAACAATCTTTTGAAACGCCGGTTGTTCCTCAAGGTCAACAAAGTAAATGTCAGAACCAAGACCAAAAAAGAAATTCCTAGGAACAACGCCAAAAAATCAAAAGTCACTGCTTCTTCCAGATATGTCCGAAAGGCGATCCGATCCGCTAGATTCGGTAAAGTCAGCGGGATGGCCAGCCAGACAAACGGAACCAAGACCATCAGCCAAGCAAGAATCGTCAAAATCGTTTGGCGGGTCTTCAAAGCAGAACGACCTTTTTGAAAATACGCATCGGTGACCAACCGTTCTTTGACTTCTTCCCGTGTCACTCGTTGTTTCATTTTACTCACTCCTTAAAAAGTATTTTTTGCTGTGAAGAAAAAGAAGCAACAAAAGCAAGTCGTCTTTTGATGGACCTGCTTCGTTCTTCTTTTTGACCTACTTGGATTTCTTGCCAACTTTCAACGCATTGAACAGCGTGTGAAATTGGCCTTTAAAGGACATCACTTGCTCAAACACATCTTCCCCATCATTCAGCATCTTGACAGTCACCCAGCCTAATGCTTCGGTGATACCACTAGCCACACTGGCATTGATCGCAGCTCCAGCAACGGTGCCTACTGCTGGGACAAATTTCAAGATATTGCCAACGGCACTGCGTCCAAAACTCACCACCACTAACTCTTTCGAGATACTCTTCGCTAACCCTTCACGCCACGTTCGCCCAAAAATGCGATACAAACGTGCCATCATCGTCATTTGAACCGGCACAAGTAACACTGCATCTGAAAAAGGAATCGGTGAACAGCCGATGATCGCCGCCGTCAAAGAAGCCGCATGGATCGTGCGGTGGGCTTTTTTCCGCGTTTCATCATCTACGCCAACCAAAAACTCCTCAAACACCTGATCAAATTGATCCTTGCTTTTCGCTAACACTTTTTCCGCCTGGGCTTTTGATCCGTCATAGCCTTTCATCACAAGGGCAGCCGATTTTTTCGGCATTCGCTTCATGACATCCGCAAAAAAAGAAGTAAACTCCGCTTCTTCTTGCAGCTCTTCTCTCGTTTGACTTTGCTCGACTTGAACGGACTGTTCCGTTAATAATTCATTTTCGTTTTGCTTCTTTTTGCGTTTTATCCATGGTTTTTTCAAAGAAATGTCTCCTTCTTTCGACTCGTTGTTCATTTAAAAAATCAAAGTGAGCCATGATTTTGTTCCTCTTTCTATTTTAGCTCAGGTTTTTCAAGATAGCGAAAATGTAGCTTGAGAGAGCTTACACTTGATGAAAAATGCAAATTTGCATCTTTAGATTATTTATTTATATTATCGTTTTTTTATGCTATGATACACAAAAGGAGTGGATCAAATGAAAAAGAAATTGAATTGGAAAGTCCTTTTTTATTTAGGCTTATTGACTTACTTTCTTTTAAGCGGTATCTTCGCATTCTTTGGGGTCGAAATACCGTTTCTTTATAAACGTTGATCTTCACGTTTTCTCAGAACAATATCATTCAACCCTTTGCTCTATGCTAAGACAATCCATCATTCTAACATCCATATAATCTAATTAGAAAAGGTGATTTTCTTGTCCATTTTATTTGATTTATTGCAGCTACTTGCCGTTATCTGTATCGCGTATTTATTGTTCACAAAAAACCATTTCCTCAAGCAATTAACCGCTGTTCAGAAAATGGTCTTTCTCGTCTTATGTGTTTCTGTGCTCCTACCGGCTCTTTATGAATTTATTACTGGGTTTGCCCAGGGATTTTGGGAACGGTTGTAATTCACGGTTCCTTAGAAAACACGCTGCCTTTACAAGACAAATAGATAGCTCATATCTACCAGTCCTTTCTCCTTTTATTCAAGCAATGAACCAATTCTTTGGTGCTTAGAATACTAAGAAGAGAGGTTTTTTGTCTTTTACTGTGTTAAAGTATTTTTTGATCGTACAAAAAAAGAACCCCTCAAAAGAGGAGTTCTCAAGGCTTGCTTACATCATGCCGCCCATACCCATTGATGGGTCCATTGCAGGAGCTGCTGGCGCTGCTGGTTCTGGTTTGTCGGCAACGACTGCTTCAGTTGTTAACAATAATGCGGCAACAGAAGCTGCGTTTTGTAATGCAGAACGCGTTACTTTTGTTGGGTCAACGATCCCAGCTTCTAGCATGTTTACCCATTCGCCAGTTGCTGCATTGAAACCAACACCTAAGTCAGCGTTTTTCAATTTGTCGATGATGACTGAACCTTCGTAGCCTGCATTTTCAGCAATTTGACGAACGGGTTCTTCTAATGCACGTAAAACGATTTTGACACCTGTTGCTGCATCGCCATCTGTTTCGATTTCTGCAACTTTGTTGATGACATTGACTAAGGCAGTTCCACCACCAGAGACCATGCCTTCTTCAACAGCGGCACGTGTTGCGTTCAATGCATCTTCAATACGTAATTTCAACTCTTTCAATTCAGTTTCAGTTGGTGCCCCAACTTTGATCACTGCAACTCCACCAGCAAGTTTTGCTAAGCGTTCTTGTAGTTTTTCACGGTCAAAGTCAGAAGTTGTATCAGCGATTTGGTTTTTGATCAATTGAACGCGTGCGTCAATTGCTTCTTTTTCACCAGCACCTTCAACGATCGTTGTGTTGTCTTTATCCACAACCACTTTGCTTGCTTGACCTAAGTTATCGATGGTTGCATCTTTCAACTCAAGACCTAAGTCTTCAGTGATCACTGTACCACCAGTTAAGATCGCAATGTCTTCTAGCATTGCTTTACGACGGTCACCAAATCCTGGTGCTTTCACTGCGACAACGTTGAATGTTCCACGGATTTTGTTCAAGACAAGTGTTGGTAATGCTTCGCCATCAACGTCATCAGCGATGATCAATAATGGTTTTGATTGTTGTAAGATTTGTTCTAACAATGGCAAGATATCTTGGATGTTAGAGATTTTTTTGTCAGTGATCAAGATGTATGGATTTTCTAACGCTGCTTCCATTTTATCGTTGTCAGTTACCATGTATTGTGATAAGTACCCACGATCAAATTGCATTCCTTCCACAACATCTAATTCTGTTTCGATCCCTTTTGATTCTTCAATAGTGATAACACCGTCATTGCCGACTTTTTCCATTGCATCAGCGATATATTGACCAACTTTTTCACTACCAGAAGAAACAGCACCAACTTGTGCGATTGCTTCTTTTGAATCAACGATTGATGAAATGTTGTGTAGCTCTTCTACAGCCACTTTTGTTGCCATTTCGATCCCACGACGAATACCTAATGGGTTCGCACCAGCGGTGACATTTTTCAATCCTTCACGAACGATTGCTTGTGTCAATAACGTAGCAGTCGTTGTTCCGTCACCAGCGATATCGTTTGTTTTTGAAGCGACTTCAGAAACAAGTTTTGCGCCCATGTTTTCAAAATGATCTTCTAATTCGATTTCTTTAGCGATCGTTACACCGTCATTTGTAATCAATGGTGAACCGTAAGATTTTTCTAAAACCACGTTACGACCTTTAGGACCTAAGGTTACTTTTACTGTATCTGCTAATTTATCTACCCCACGAAGCATTGCTGCGCGTGCGTCTTCTGCAAATTTGATTTCTTTTGCCATGATTTCATCACCTCAAGTATTTTTTATTTTTCTTATTCTACTACTGCAATGATATCTTTTGCAGCAACGATCAAATATTCTGTTCCTTCATATTTCACTTCTGTGCCAGCGTATTTTTCAAACATTACTTGTTCGCCAACGTTGACAGCAACAGGAGCTTTTTCACCGTTTTCGAGCGTGCGTCCTTCGCCGACTGCAATAACGGTACCCGTTTGTGGTTTTTCTTTTGCTGCTGATGCAAGCACGATTCCGCCTACAGTTTTTTCTTCTTCTTTTGCGACTTCGATAATCACACGATCACCTAATGGTCTTAACACGATAAATCCCTCCAATGAATGTTATAGAATTTAGTATTAGCACTCTCTTGTATCGAGTGCTAACTTACAGTTTCAATATTACTCATTTTCCCAAATTTTTGCAAGCCTTTTGCTAAATTTTTTTTGCATTTCTATTTGATTGATAAAAATAGTAGGATTTTTTGTTTCTAGAAGCAACCTAGTCTATAATGAAGCAAAGGAGTGTGAGGAAACAACTATGTCTTTATCAAAATATTCTTTGTCCACGATTCTTACTTACGGCATCGTCTTTTTTCTACCGATCGCCTTCATCCCTAGCGGACATCAAGTGGCCGCAACAACGATTGGTTATTTAGTTGGTGCTGCGATCATGTTTTTCTTGTATTTCAAACAAACGGAACCGTTATCGTTTGAACACAAAAGATCAAAAATTTCATCGATTCTTATTTATGGACTGACAGGTATTATTGCAGCGATCTTGTTGCAAAATCTAGCCATTTTTATCGAATCGCTTTTCGGTGAAGTCAGTGCTTCGCAAAATACCGAAAATATCATTGCTATTGTGCTGCAAAACCCACTGTTCGCCCTCGCGGCAATGGTTGGTGGACCAATTATGGAAGAATTTGTCTTCCGCAGAGCCTTAGTTGGCATCATTGGGAAATACAGCAATGTTTGGGTCGGTGTAGTGGTCAGCGCTGTAGCCTTTGCCTTTGCCCATAATGACAATCATCTCTTAGTCTATATTTTCTTAGGACTGTTCTTTTCTGGGCTTTATGCCTTGACCGGCAGCATTTGGACTTCCATGATTACCCATGTGGGAATGAACACTTTAGTTATTATTATTCAGTTGTTGCTTCATTACGGCTATATCCAAATGCCCTAAAGAAAAAAACGCTACGCAGAAATTTTGCGTAACGTTTTTTTTCTTTATACCTTCATGCCATTGGACGCAATCACTTGCTGATACCATGCAAATGAATCTTTCTTCCGACGATCAAGGGTCCCATTTCCTTCATTGTCTTTGTCCACATAGATCACACCGTAGCGTTTCTTCATTTCCCCTGTACCAGCAGAAACCAAGTCAATGATGCCCCACGGTGTATAACCCAATAAGTCGACGCCATCATAAGCTACTGCTTCTTTCATCATTTCGATATGGGCTTTCAGGTAATCAATACGGTAGTCATCATGGATCTGCCCATCCTCTTCCACTGTATCTACGGCACCAAAGCCATTTTCTACAATGAAGAGCGGCAATTCGTAGCGTTCGTTGAACCAATTCATGGCATAGCGTAAGCCCTCGGGATCAATCTGCCAGCCCCATTCGGAAGCATCAACATAGGGATTATCCACCAGATCTTGGCTCTCATCATAGTCATAGGTTGGATCATTTTCCTTACCTTTGATCGCAAAAGACATATAGTAACTAAAGCCGATGTAGTCAACACAACCTTTTGCCAAAATTGCTTCATCTTCAGGGGTGATATCTAAATCAAATTGTTTTCTCTCAAAATAGCTGCGCATATATCTCGGATAGTGTCCACGGGCATGCACATCTGAAAACCAATAGCGGCGCTGCATGGCCACCGTGGCTGCCATCATGTCTTTGGGATTGCAAGAATACGGATAGATTGGACACATCGCGATCATCGATCCGATTTGAAACGCAGGATTGATTGCATGCCCTAGCGCCACCACTTTCGCACTAGCAACGAGTTCGTAATGGGCTGCTTGGTACATGATTTTTTCTCGGTCTTCTCCTTCGGTAAAGAACAGACCGGAATTGGTAAACGGCGCAAAATCTTCTTTGTAGTTTGCTTGATTGTTGATTTCATTGAAAGTCATCCAATACTTCACTTTCTTTTGATAGCGCGTAAAACAAACTTCTGCAAAGCGGACAAACAAATCGATCAACTTACGGTTACGCCAACCTCCGTATTCGGTAACTAAATGATAGGGCATTTCAAAGTGAGAAAGGGTAATAACCGGCTCAATGCCATAGCGTAAACACTCATCGAATAATTGATCATAAAAGGCCAAGCCTTCCTCATTTGGCTCGCGTTCATCACCTTTTGGAAAAATACGGGTCCAGGCAATCGATGTTCGGAAGCACTTCAACCCTAATTCGGCAAAAAGCTTGATGTCTTCAGGATACCGATGATAAAAATCGATCGCTTCATGATTGGGATAGCTTTCGCCCGGTTGGATACCTTCCGTGATTCGGCGAGAAATTCCGTTGCCTCCTACAGTCATGACATCAGCGACACTCACGCCTTTTCCACCCGCACGATAGCCGCCTTCCAATTGGTGAGCAGCGACTGCGCCACCCCATAAAAAATCGTTTCTAAGTTTATTCATTTCTGTTCAACCTGCTTCCTTGGTATTAAACGATCTCTGTTTCTTGTTTATAGTTCAAACTATCGACCTTACGAATGAAAGGATAGTAAATAAAGAAGCCGATTGCTAAAACAACAAATTGTAAAATAGCGGTCCGGATGCCCCCTACTAGAAATCCTGAAATGATCGGCGGGGTCGTCCACGGAACTTGCACAGCAGTAAATAACGGTACGATACCGGTATAAAGTGCAAAATACGTGATCACGCCTGAAACCATCGGTGTCAAAATAAATGGTAAGACCATGATTGGGTTCATGACGATCGGTGTCGCAAAAATAATTGGTTCATTGATATTAAAGAATGCTGGGATCAGGGAGAGACGTCCTAATTGTTTGAACTGCGCTGAACGGGCAAAAGCAACCATGTATAGCACGATGCCAATTGTCATTCCTGCACCAGTTACCGTCATAAATTGATCTAAAAACTGTTGGGTCACGATGTGTCCCCCATTTTCCAATGTCAATGCTTTACCAGATTCAAGAATAGCCGTATTTGCTAATGAATTGGCTTGTAAAATCGGCCCCATGATGCCGCCCACGATCGTCGAACCATGAACCCCGAAGAACCACAAGAATGGTACTAAGAAGCCTAGCATCATTGCACCGCCAAGAGAATCCGTCACACCTTGCATTGGACTTTGAATCACGGTGTAGATCCATTCGACCACGGTTGTCTGAAAGACTTTATCAAAGAAAACATAAATGCCTAATGCGATGGTCGTCAAAACAGCTGCCGGAATCAACGCTGTAAATGAGTTTGCAACATTGGTGGGTACTTGTTCTGGCAGTTTGATCCGGATGTCGCGTTTTAAGAACCAAGTATAGCCCCAACCCACAAAAAGCCCTACTAAGATGGCACTGATCATGCCTTGTCCACCAGTCCATGTTTTATCAATGACATTTGCGATGGTCACATTTGCTTCAGCATCCGTTACACTTGACTCCATAGTTAATAAGAAAATAACTAAACCAATCATTCCTGCTGGGAGTCCTTCGTAACCTTCTGCTTTTACATACGAATAGGCGATACCCATTACGGCGAAAAAAGCCATAATTGCAAAAGAGGCGCCATAGGCTTGGTTGAAGTATTCACCTAAGCCACTATTCGTTACCCAATCCGCAATCGACTGGACGGGAAAGTTTGCTAATAGCAGGAAAATCGATCCTACGATTGAAAAGGGCATCGTATAAAGCATACCGTTTCTTAATGCAGTGATTGCTTTCGTATTAACAAATTTTAATATTGGGGGTAATAATTTCTCATTGATCCATTCGTTCATCTCACATCACTCCTAAAATAAAATTCCATCCACCGGCCAGTGAATTCGCTTACAAATAAATCTTAATGGATAATATTCCCCTTGCCTATAGCTTTTCTAAGTTATGAAACATGTTCCAACAAAAAAAACAGCCGAAGCTGTTTTTTTACGATCGCTTAGATTTGCTTGTAGACTTGATGGGCTAAAAGTTCGATCAGTGTAATCACCGGGACTTGCGTTGTCAGGTTCAAATCGACTTCTTTTCCGCCACTTACGACGGGCATATAATACGATATATTGTAGTCCGCCATTTGGGCGATCGTCGATTTTTCATCATTGGTGATGCTGAGTACTTTTGCTCCATAGCGTTTGAAGTCTTCCGTTTGCTTGATCATTTGAATGGTTTCACCCGACACCGATAAAATGATCGCTAACGTATTTTCCATTCCACGAGACGGTACTGGCAAAAAGGGATCAACGATGCTATAAGCATTAATGCCTAAGTTGGCAAAATAGCGACTGCCATAGGTGCCCAGAATGCCGCTTGTGCCGATACCGGAAAACGCCACATGGCGTGCGGAAAGAATCAATTCTACTGCCGGTTGGATAAACTTACGGTAATCTTCATTATTGACTTTTTTTAAGAATGTATTGACTTGAATCGTTGCATCATAGAAAAGATCAAACGCTCGTGCGTCTTGTTCCTTTTTTTGACAGATTGCATACTTTAACTCTGAATATCCACGATAGCCCAATTTCGTGATACATCGTAAAATCGTCGACGTTGAGACGTGGCATGCAGCTGACAATTCGCGAATCGTCAGCTGATCGATCTCTTCAAAATGCTGGACAATGTATTTATAAACTGCCATTTCAAGCTCGTTCAAAGTCTTGATTTTTTCTTCATCAAACATCCCACTGCCTCCACCCAACAAATTCATCGCTCTGATGATCGATTAGATCGCAAATAATTCCGTCGCTTTGTCAGGATCGGTATCAAAGACTTCAAACGTTTCTCCAACACCTAGATCATGTTCTTTCATGGTGTTGACCATCGTTAAGTGCGCCAACTCTTTCAGGTTGTTTTCTTTACTTAAATGACCAAGATAGACCCGTTTGGTGTTGTCGGTCAAGATATCCGTCATGACAAGTGCGCCATCTTCATTCGATAAGTGACCGCGATCTCCAAGAATCCGCTGCTTGAGACTCCATGGATAAGGACCCATTCGCAACATTTCTAGGTCATGGTTGCTTTCCACAAGGTACGCATCGGCGCCTTTGATAATGCCTCGCACATGATCGCTGCAATAACCGGTATCCGTCAACATCACGAATGATTTGCCGTCTTTATGGAAACGATAAAATTGCGGCGCTGCAGCATCGTGAGAGACGCCAAAGCTTTCAATGTCCAAGTCACCCAAGGTCAGCACTTTTCCCATTTCAAAGATATGTTTTTGTTCGACAGCGACGTTACCGATCATTGGATCCATCGCTTGCCATGTTTTTGTATTCGCATAGACATCAAGTTTGTATTTTCGTGCCAGTACTCCAACACCGTGGATGTGGTCCCGATGTTCGTGGGTCACAAGAATGGCGTCCAAGTCTTCTGGTTTGCGCCCTACTTCATCCAATAATGAAGTGATCTTCTTGCCGCTCAAACCGGCATCCACTAAGATCCGCTTTTTATTGCTTTCGATATAGAGCGAATTCCCTGAGCTTCCGCTGGCTAGAATACTTACTTGAAAGGCATTTTCCTTCATCATGGTTTACGTGACTTCCTCTCTGGTTGTTTCAACGAGTTCCATTATACCCGCTTTTTTATGGATTTTCTACCTTTTGAACGGCATTATTCGTGATGATCCGATTGCTGAAGGCATTGACCGTTTCGATTTGAATGGTGTCATCGCCATCTAATTGGAAAGCAATAAACCATGCAGGAATATACACGTTTTTTTCCCTAACCTTCAAAATCATCGTATAGGCTAATTCCGTCCAGAGAATTTTCGAGTGACTTGGCAGCTTGTTGTTCAGATAAAGCGTATTTACTGCTTCTTTTTCTGAATAGACCGTCATCTTTTCCCTTAGAGGCGTAATATTGGAGATATGTGTTTGCGTATAACGGGCAATCTGCAGTAGATCATCCGTTTGTTCTAAGGTGATATCGATCCGACTTGAGCTGTCATTGAAAGGAATGCCTTCATACGACTGGACCGCCACCACCGTCGGATGATTGGCGTTCAAGACAGAGAGGTTTTCCAAATAGTCATATTCATCCCCAAACAGGACTTGGTCTTTACGTTGCAAGAAACCATTGACGGTTTCTTCCGTTTGAGAATCATCACTGATATAAAAGCCATTGGTTGAGACATGGATCAACTGCTGCCCTTTGACCGTCGACCCTCTTTTGAACTGAGTATTGAGTTGCGGATTTCGTAGTTCTGCCTCAAAATCCGTCTGTTCACCGCTCAAATAATAGCCACTCAAGACCTCGTCTGATAATTCACCAGAATACCGAATGTCCTCAGAATCGAGTCGTTGTTCGATAGGAATCGTTTGGTTTGATTGTGAAACCATCTGATGCTCGCTGCGAGCCTCACTATAAACATTGAATAAAAAGACATTCAGACCAAGAAAAGCGAGGAAAAAAATCCATTCGATTCGTTTAAAATCCAATTAATTCTCCTCCGTTTCTGCTAATTTTGTCATTAATGCATCATAGCTAATCCAAGACGAGTCATAATTGACATACCAAGCAGGTGTCAAATCAACCAGTGGTGCATCTTTGATCTCCCCCCATTGATAGCCGACGATGATCTGTTGCAACAGCTCTGGGTCAGCCCCTGCCGCAATCAAATCATTTTTGACTGACAAACTAGAAGGCAATTCAATCTCCGTTTCAGAAGGAATCGGCACTTGAATTGCGTTCAAGCTGGCAGAAATCGTCATTTCACGACTGCCGGTCTGACCACTTTCTGAAAAAGCGACACTGATCACCCCTTGGCCGCCAGTACTAAAGACTGGATAGCCTTCGACGAAAACCCGATAATCCAAGTGTTTGTCTTGTTGATCAAAATAGCGGATCGTCCCAAAGTTATTGCCTAGACGAATAATGTAATCCGCACTCAACATTGCCAGATCCATTTCATCGGAACCGTCTGTGGTGGTTTCAAACTTGACTTGCTGCTGATCTTGCAAGACCGTCATGTTTTGCCCACCTTCATAATAGTAGGTATCGACACTTTCGTCATTGATCTTGACATTTTTAGGATTGCTGAAAAAGGCTTCTCGGAACAAACTCTGAGACTGTGTCGAAGAATAGTAGCTGTATTTTTTTAGCTTGATCGAATCCTGCGTATAGTATTGATTGCTGGATCGTTCTTGATCAGTCCTCATTGCCGTCCATTCCCGAGGATTGTCTGCTAGTAAGTGTTTTACTTGGCTTTTATCCCAGTCGATCTTGCCTCGAACTACTCGTTGATGGGTAAAGTCAACAAATTGGATCGTATTTTCTTCGAGATCAAACTGGATGCGAGAAAACGGAAAATCCTCTGTTTCACTTTCGTCCTCTAAGGACAGTTCTTTATCAAAGGTTTTCTCGTAATCTTTCAAGTAAAACGTCGTATAGTAGTTTAAGGATATTCCTTGATCGACCTCTTGGGCTTTCGAAAAAGCCTGTTCTTCACCATAGGTTCGCAGGGTCAAATCACTGATCGTTGCCTCGTTGATCACCTCTTGGATCTCTCGAATCACCGCTTCAGAGTTGGTTTCTTTGATATCCTCTTCGTCATTCCATGTCAGATATAGGGGCAAAAACAAATCACTTTTTTGTTTGTAGGTTTGAACCGAAGGATTGACGCCAGTATCTGTTTCGGTGCTGGCATTGTTGAACCCGGTCGGATTTAGCCAAATCATATAGGAGAAATAAAAACTCAAGGCGATCATCACGATCAAACCTGCTCGAATGATTTTTTCTGAGATTCTCATACCCACCAATCCTCCTCATACGGTTCATAAGGCAACATGATGTAAAATGTTGACCCGCGATTTTCTCGACTTTCCGCCCAAATCGCACCGCCATGAGCTTTGATGACTTCACGTGAGATCGCCAACCCTAAGCCGGTGCCTCCTTGTTGGCGGGCTCGAGCTTTATCGACTCGATAAAAACGATCAAAGATCTTCGTGAGATCTTTTTTCGGAATTCCTAGTCCTTGGTCATTGATGCTAAGGACGATGTTATTATGAGTCTCCATCAATTTCACCGTAATAATCCCACCATCTGGCGAATATTTGATGGCATTATTCATGATGTTGTCGATCACTTGGATCATTTTGTCCGTATCGACTTCCACCCACAATTCTCGTTTGGTGAACTCCCGACGAATCAAATATTTTTTGCTTTCATTCGTCACCATCATGTCAAAACGATCCAACACGAAATTAACCATTTCATTGAAATTGATGTATTCCAACTGCAGTTGCGAATTGCCGCTATCCATCCGCGACAGACTCAACAGGTCATTGATCATGCGAATCATTCGATCCGTTTCATCCAAAGTCACTTTCAAAAAGTTCGGCGCAATTTCTGGATCTTTCCAAGCACCCTCACTCAGCGCTTCGATGTAACTACGCATACTCGTTAGAGGTGTTCGCAACTCATGGGAAACGTTGGAGACAAATTCTCGCCGTTCCTGCTCATTTTTTTCTTGTTCCGTGACATCGTGCATTACCGCAACTAGACCGGAAATGAACCCGGACTCTCGACGGATCATGGAGAAATCAATGCGCAAGATCAGATTTGTTCCCGTCAAATCATTGCTAGGACGTTCCAAAAGCATGTCTTCAGGATTTTCCAAAAGCTTTCGTAACGTGTATTCTTCATCGATTTCCAATAACGTCAAAATCGACTGCCCGATCGCTTCTTCGTTTGTGACATTCAACAAGGACATCGCCATCTCATTGATGGTAATGACTTTGCCTCGTCGGTCGGTGGCAACAACGCCGTCTGTCATGTGGGATAAGACACTATCCAAGCGATTTCGCTCGGACTCCATCGCCTCTTGAGTCTCTTCGATTCGTTCTCCTAGTTGATTGAAGGTTTCCGCCAATTGTCCCAATTCATCTTTCCCATGAATCGCGACCTTGCGGCTATAATCTCCTTTAGCGATGCGAATCGCTTGTTCCCGCATCTCTCCAATTGGTTGGGTAATCGAACGAGAGACCAATAGTGCCACAATGATCGAAATCACTGCCGCTATCAGCGAGGCGGTAACAAAAATGACCGCCGTCGTACTGACTTCATTGTACTTTGACTCTAGATTGCTCCGTAAATAAAGGGTTCCTAAAACGGTATCCCCTGTCGGTGATTGGATCGACTGGACGATATTGAACACCCGCTGACCGCTGGATTCATCATAAAGGACTTCACTGCGGTTCGTATCGTAATCACGGTAATCATTTTTTTCTCCCACCGAGCCACGATCATTGATATTGGTGGTTGCACGAATAATCCCTTGCTCATCCACCACCCGCATCTCCAAAATTTCTGAAGAGTTGGTACTCGTTAAGATTCGATTCAGGGAAGCATTCATGGAATCCCAATCCAACCCGTCATCATTATCCATGCGACTCAATTCAGAGCCTAATGTCACCACTAACGTGCTGGCCCGTGCCTCCATGTCGCGTTTGAAGGCATCGACCGTTGTTCTTTCCAATTCGCGAATAAAATACGCCCCGATAATCTGGATCGCAATCAATAAGATCAAGATAAAAGTCAGGGCGATTTTGAAGTTCACCGATTGAAAAAAGCGAACCTTATTTTTCATAGCTTATTCCTGTTCTGGGTTCCGCAAGTAATAGCCCACTCCGCGACGAGTAACCAAATAGTTTGGATGGCTCGGGCTGTCTTCGATTTTTTCACGCAAACGGCGCACCGTCACGTCAACGGTTCGAACATCACCAAAGTAGTCATAGCCCCAGACAGTTTGCAATAAATGTTCTCGGGTCATCACTTGACCAAGATGTTTTGCCAAGTAGTGCATCAATTCAAACTCCCGGTGCGTCAATTCGATGGCTGCACCATTTTTAGTGACCATGTAGGCATCCGGATGAATTGTTAAATCACCAATCGTTAATTCGCTGTTGGCATTGTCGTCTGCTTCCTTCGCAGCTGCCGAGCCGCGACGCAGATTGGCTTTGACGCGGGCCACCAATTCCCGGTTTGAAAATGGTTTGGTTACATAATCGTCCGCACCAAGCTCAAGGCCTAGTACTTTATCGATTTCAGAATCTTTGGCTGTGACCATGATGATCGGCATGTCATGGGTTTTGCGCACTTCCCGTGCAACTTCCAATCCATCCATTTTTGGTAGCATCAAATCAAGCAAAATCAGATCAGGATCGACCTCGGCTACTTTTTCTAATGCCTCTTCTCCATCATAGGCGGTATATACTTCATATCCTTCTTTGGTTAAATTAAATTTGACGATATCAGAAATTGGTTTCTCATCGTCCACTACTAGGATCTTTTTCAAAAATGTCACCTCAATTTTTTTGGTTTCTTACTTATTATACATTATTTAAACAGGCTTTTCATCTTTCCCAAAAACCGCCGCCTCATTCTTAAGGAAAGCACAAAAAAAGAAAGGCACGGGGCCTTTCTTTTTTACTCTTCTAAGAGTTGAATACCGATCCCTAACAACCCAGGACCCGTATGGACAACTAACGCGGGAGAGATTTGCCCAAACAAGATTTCTTTGACCTTAGGAAATTCGGCTTCTAATCTTGCTTTCATCTCTTTGGCTTCTTGTAGTGCATCACCTTGGGCCACGGCTAAACGCACATGGCGATGGTCACCGATGAATTGCTTGATCAAGTCAACGGTTTTATCCAAGCTTTTCTTCCGTCCACGAGATTTTGCGACCGTATAGTAGATCCCTTCTTCATTACAAGAGATAATTGGATTCAATTTCAAAGCATTACCTAAGATGGATGCAACCAGACCGATCCGGCCGCCTTTTTGTAAATACTCTAAGGTAGCTACGTTGAAAAAGACTTTGTTTTTCGGTACTTCATTCGTTAATTGTGCCCGCAATTCTTCCCAAGTCACGCCTTTTTCTAACAGTTCTGCCGCACGAATCGCTTGCAGCCCTGCACCGATCCCAATATTTTTCGTATCAAGTACAAAAACCTCAAGATCCGTCCGTTGTTCACCTAACAGTCGAACGACATTAAACGTTCCGCTCAATCCGCTGGAGATGGTTACGGCAAGGACTTTTTCATACCCATCGGCTTTGATCCGATCAAAGATTTCCCCGATCGCCGCGCCATCAGGTAATGAAGTACTAGGAATCTCTTGCGGCAAACGTTCGTAAATTTCTTCGGCAGTAATATCAACTTTATCGGTATAGGTCCGATCCTTGTAGATTATTTGCAATGGCAGCATATACATGCCGTATTGCTCCATGATCTGTGCGGGAACATCGGTACCTGAATCAACTAATAGGGCAATTTTCTCTTTATTCATGGGCTTCTCCTTTATGTGTTTCTAAATAAATGACTTCTAATTCGATGGTTTTTTCTGCCAACAATTTATTAGCAAAGGAACGCGTTGCACCTTTCATGGCCACTAATTCAATCGGGATTGGTTCCGATGCCATTTGCTCGGGCTCTCCCATTGCTTCTTTGCCAACAAGATGAATTGCTTTTTCTTGTTCTTCACAAAATACATTATAGGCATTTCTGATTCCGACAGCTTTCCCTTGAAAAAGGATGCCTGTCTTTATTTCTGGAATTGTCAACACTTGCTTCAGCATCGTGATCGCGATCAAAAATGCGAGATGCTTTTGGTTGTAACGTTTTTTTTCTGGTGCGGGGATCATCCCTTTTTTGACATAATTATTGACCATAGAAGAGGTCAATAGCGGATGTTTTTCTGTTTGGATCACAGGTGATAAATATTGGTCAATCAAAGTGATTACCTGATCCATATACAGTTCCAGGGTTGGCAACTCTTCCCACCTAGGCAGATGGAATTCCAGCAGCGATTCACCCCATGTTTTCATGTTCGATTGTAATTTTTCCATGTCATCCTCCATTTTGACTAACAGAAGGTTAGATTATCACAAACTAATCATCTAGTTTCGATAACTAGATACATTTTATCACGGTTTTCTGAGTTTTTAAAGCAATCTGATCAATCTTTTAAGAATTTCCTATCATTTGAAATTGGGGAACGAATGGTGTTTTTTTAAGATAACCCCTGTTTTCCAACTGGAAAAAGCGCACATTTTTTTCAAAAGAATGATTGATTTTTAAACACCGGAGTGCTAAGATAATGAAGTACTTTTGGTACGGGCCGTTAGCTCAGTTGGTAGAGCAGCTGACTCTTAATCAGCGGGTCGCGGGTTCGAGCCCCTCACGGCCCATTGGGTGCCAAACCCACGGAACAGGTAAATGTTGGTGCGAAAGCATTTCGAAAACATTTATGCTGTTCCATTTTTTTGTTTATAATTATCACCTTACGAATAAAGGATTTTTTTGATAAGAAGATTTCTTATTCGAAGAGGTCTGTGTAAAACTTCAAAAACTTTTGAGCGATGAAGAAGGCATCTCAATACGATTCTCTCCCTTACTCAAACGATGACTCATTTACCGATCACGAAACGAGTATTCTACAGATTTAAATCATTTGAGAACATGAGAATTAGAATCATTTTGATCAATCAATTAATCAAAGTAAGCTAACAAAAAATCTGAGCCAGAATGCTATTCATTCTGACCCAGATTTGATTTTGTACGACTCATCAGTCCTTGTTGACAAAGAGTCGAAATAGTTTAGCATATTATATCCCACGTTCATAGTGTGACCAAACAGAGAGAATCGTGATCGTTTTACTCTCTTCTTCCACGCTGTAACCAACCTGTGTTTGATATTGAGACGTCTTGAACAGTAAGGTAATCCTGGTAATTTTTCGTAAGGCGGCGGTGTTTGAAAAGGATTTTCCTTAATGACTTTGATCAGTTCATCAAACTTACTAGTTAGATTGATACTCTTCAATTTAGACAAATCTTTGCGAGCATTCTTTTTGATCTTTACATTCTATCCCAATCAATTTCACCTAAGTCTTCACTTTCTTCATTCTCAAAGTGTTTGATCCGATCAAGTACACCCACATTTTGTAAGTTGAGCGTTTCTTGTAAGGAGTTCCAATCGCTCTTACTAATCATGATGGCGCTTTCTTCCTCTTTTGTACTCGCAATTTCTACAGGTTGACTGTCAGCCACAACATGCTTAATGATTCCATAAAGGTTTTTTCTTGCATTCGTTGGTGTAATTACTTCCATGTTTTCTCCTCCTTCTATTTAAAAATCTTAAGCATATTATAACGTACGTAAATAAAGAGGAAGAACATATTTAATTTTTCTTACAAGTCTTCAAGTCTTTTAGTAATCGTTTTTTGTGCCGTAATTTGTGGTTTCGATTGCTCAAATTGGTTACTGTTTGCCGTCCTATTTACCAAATGGGCGGTTTCTTGTATTGATTCTTGGTCTTTAACAGCTGCCATAGTCATTTTGTCTTCAGCGGCTTGCTTTTTGATCCGTTTATTAATCGAAGAATGCAACAAGAAAAGAAATTGCCAATCACTGTTTTGCTTCTAGTATGACTGTCCTTTGTGTCCTGCACAGTAATAAGACTAAATGTATTGAAAAGGAGTAAAAACATTTTGATGCTACTTCATTTATTCTTTTGCTCAATCACTACTTCATCTTCATTTATCGGTTCTTCGAATCCTGAAAAAAACCGTTGAAGGATTTCTTCTGTAATAGGAAAAGCGGAATTTGCAGTCTGGACTTTATTTCTGATCGCTAATCGTTTTCGTAAAGTATCATAATCAGCTTTTAGATAGATTACTTTAATCGTCACATCATATGCTGCCAGTAGTTCTCTATAAGCGTCTCGGTGACTTTTAGCCCAAAAACTAGAATCGACAACTACGTTTTTTCCTTCTTGAACAGCCCTTACTGTAAGCTCTTTCAATTTAACTGAAGATAATGACGAAACTTTTGCATATTTTTCCGAAGGGTAATCAACACCATAAACGCCATAGTCTTCCCAAATTAATTCATCTATTGCTAATCTTACATAACCTTCTTGCTCTTTTTGTTTTGAGTAAGTGGTTTTGCCTGCACCACTAACGCCACACATCAAAAGTACCTCAACCATTATTCTCCTCCTACCTTTTCTGATCAATAAACAAAGAGAACGAAAAAACCTTATTTGTAATCAACGCTCGTGTTTTAGACCACTGTTCGCCACCCACATCTGATGATACAATGATAACATTGTTTTTATGAACAACAAGCAGATTGGGAAACAATCGCAAGAAAAATAGTAAGTAAAACCATATATTAGAGAATAGAAGCGTTAGCCACTTAAGCTAACGGATAAATCAAATTTTTGTCCATTTCCACTCTACTATAAAAAAATTATTTTCTACAAAAAATAGGAACGAAAGCCAAAATACGAAAGAAACATCATGGCTAAAACTTATGTATGTAATGGTATCTTTATTTCTATTATTCCAATTTTAAAATAAAATAAGCCACCACTCCAAACTATGATAGAAAAACAAGAATAGACTCTTGAATAGAACTTGAATGCAAAACTACCTCCAAAATAAACGCAAGAGTCTATCTGTATAGATAAAGATCTTTATGTGCAAGTTCTTTTGCACCAATAAAGATCCTTAGAATCAAACAAATCAGAATGTTTTCAAATCAAATGTGATAGTGTCATTGTTCTTTAAAATCAACGCTTGTGCCCCTTTATCGGTCATTTCGTCATTGACGGTATAGACCCAAAATAGATTGGCTTTTTGATCTTGGCTGATGCCGTTGATCGAGGTGATAAAGCCATCTTTTTCTTTGATCGTAAAGTTTTCTTTCATTACTTCCAGCAGCGACTCATTTTCTCGGAACGTTACTTCTTTTGAGGTCACATCTTCTTGATTTTGGATGACGATCGTAGCTGTTCCTTGTTCTTGCTTCAAGGAACTTTGCTGCGTGCTTTCTGACGTTACACTTGCCTGTTGACATCCTGTAGCGACGAGTAATGTGCTCACTAGCATAAATACGACAAATACTTTTTTCATCTATTTCTTCCTCTCCAATAGTCAAAATACTAATCGTTTTTCTATCCAATATGCGGATAAGAGTTATTTTATCAATCCCGTTTTTTCTTAGAGCCCGCATTTTAATTGGATTTTACAGTTTGTGCAGGTACTACAGCCGCCGATTTCCTCAATGGTTCCTTCATGGCAGATGGGGCAGATTTCACCAGAGACGACGGGTTCATCTACTTGAACGACAGGCAGCGGTTCAACTTGTGCGGTCAGCTCATTTTCTACCGCTTCTAAGGTAAGTACTTGTGAATCTCGGCTGCCATCTACATAGACGGTCCCTCCTTTGGCTCCTCCTTCATAAAGATCTCGATAAACCTTGGCTACTTGGCTTACTGTATATCCTTTTGGTGCATTGACCGTTTTTGAAATGGAGCTATCCACCCAACGTTGAATGGTGCATTGCACACCGACATGTTCTTCGGGCGTCAACTCCATAGCGGAAATGAACCATGCCGGCAACTGCGCTTTGGTTCTTTCAGGATGATCCATCAGGTATTCGTCAACGATCTCCGCATTGATTTCAATAAACTTACCTAGTCGACCGCTTCTAAAATAAGAAAAGGAGTAGTAAGGTTCTAAACCGGTTGAAACTCCCGTCATCGTGCCTGTCGATCCTGTTGGTGCAACGGTCAAAAGATGAGAGTTACGAATGCCGAATCGCAGCACGCCTTCGTGGATGTGCGCTGGCATTTTTTTCATGTATCCTGTATCGACAAATTTCTTCCGCAACGCTTGCGTCTCTTGGTCATTTTTTCCAATCAGGAAGGGAAAGCTGCCTTTTTCTTTCGCCAATTCAATGGATGCCTCATAGGCAGTGACTGCCATTGCCTCGAAAATTTGATCAACGAATTGATTCCCTTCTGCCGATCCGTATTTTTTCCCACAGTAGATCAATAAATCTGCCAAGCCCATGATCCCTAATCCAACACGTCTTTCCCCTTTCGCCTGCTGCTCATTTTTGTCAAAAAAGTAAGGCGTTGCGTCAATAACATTGTCTTGGAAACGAACTGCTGTTTTCACGGTTTCTTTTAGTTTGGCAAAATCAACGGTGCCTTTCTGGCGATCCGCCATGTTTGCGAGATTGATGGCTGCCAAGTTACAGACGGCATAAGGGGTTAGGGGCTGTTCACCGCACGGATTGGTTGCCACGACTTTTTGTCCGTATGCTGTAGCATTCGTCATCTTGTTGGCATTATCGATAAAGAAAATACCAGGCTCAGCAGAATACGTTGCACAAAAAGTAATCAACTCCCATAACTCACGAGCTTTGATCCTTTGATAGGTTTTGACTTTATGACCAGCTGCTGCCCATTCTCGCACATCCCCGACTTCCGCCCATTTTGCATCATATTGCGCCATCTCTGCTTCTGAATAATTGTCAATATCTGGAAAGCGCAGCTCATACCACCCATCTGTCTTCACTGCTTCCATGAATTCTCCTGTCAAGCAGACTGAAATATTCGCACCAGTTAAGAAATCACTTTCTTTTACCGTATAGCTGCCACCTATTCGCAATTTTTCTTTTGCCTTTTGGATCATGTCATTATGTTCCTTATCTGACGATTCAGGCAGTTGCGCTAGATAAGTGAACATTCTTTCTTCCATTTTTGTCAAAGGATCAAATTGCAGTTTTTCATTGATCAGTTGTTTGATTGCTGCATTCGTGACTGTTTTTTTCAGGTGAAGCAATACAGCAGGATTTTGAACTTTAGAAAGAATAAACGTAAAAATATCTGGATGCCAATCTGCCATCATAATCATCTGCGCTCCGCGACGACTACCTCCTTGTTCGACAAGGTTCGTCAAGTTCGCCAAATCATTCAACCAAGAAACTGCCCCAGAAGACCGACCGCTGACGCCGTGGACCACACTTGATTTTGGTCGCAAGGTCGACCCATTGGTTCCAACCCCACCACCACGACTCATGATTTCCATGACTTCTTGTCGATGGACAGCAATCCCTTTTCGGGAATCATGGATGAAAGGCATCACAAAGCAACTGAAGTAGGTAACTTGAGAATTTGTTCCTGCTCCATAAAGTACTCTGCCTGCGGGAATTAGGTTTTGCGCCACGATTTGTTGGTAAAACGTCTCAAGGAAGCGCTCCTGGTCATGGGACTCGTTGGCAGAAATCCCTTTGGCAACACGATGCGCCACTTGCTCAAAAAAGAGTTCTAACGGTTTTTCAATGTCACTTTTTCTTCTTTTCACAAGTCCACTGGCTTGTTCATCAGTATCTTCTAACGCTGAACGATAGGCCTCTTCCACTTCGATAGAGACTAGTTCCCCATCGATTGCTTTCACAATACCGATTCCTCGTGCAGGATATTTAGGATCAGCTTTCGTTGTCAAAATCACCAAATCATCCTTACCCAACGTTTGATGGGTTTGATCCTTGAATGAGTAACGATCCAACATAATCAAACGAGCGATTCCCTCAAATGTTTTGGTCATTTCCGGTGTGATCGCCGAAACTTCTTGGAACAACTTGATATCCTCGTTCAATTTCTCAATCGTTTGTTTTTTGTAGTCCATTTCTTTCCCTCTCCTTCTAAAAACACAACATATTGTGCTCCGTTTTTATTATCGTACTATATGATGTGTATTTCAATCTTGAATTATATTATTTTCCATGTATAATGAGAATGATTATCAATTAGAAAGTCGGCGATTTTCATGCTTCCTCCCCAATCCAAGGTATTCTCCGTTCAAAGAATTTCTCATTTAGCACTGCTCACCGCAGCGTGTATCGTTGGACGGTTGGTTTTTGTCTTTATCCCTAACGTTCAGCCTATGAGTGCCCTTTTATTTTTAGTGGCTTTTTCTTACTGCTTAACCGATGCGTTGATGATTGCCTTGCTAAGTTTGCTCGGAACAAATATCTATTTAGGCATGGGTCCCTGGACGATCAGTCAATTGGCTGCACTTACCGGCACCATCGTTCTTTTTCAACAGCTTGGAAAAATCCCGATCATCAAGAAAAATCGTATCCTGCAAGCTTTCTTTGCCTTTCTTTGCGGACTTCTTTATGGCTTGATCGTTTCGTTGATGGAGGTTTGGCTTTATCAGTTTCCTTCGTTTCTTGCCTATTACCTTCAAGGACTACTGTTCGATTTCTTTCATGCCAGTGGAAACTTCGTCTTTTATTTGCTTTTATGGCCAGTATTTGAGCGAATAACACCCAACTCCTATAAATTGAAGAAAAAAAACCAGTGATTTCGATGGAATGAAGAATCCGGCTAACTTTGTTTTCGTGTTTCTTTGAAAGAATGTTAGCGTAAAGTTATTGTTAGAAAAACAAAAAAACTATGGCTACTCTTCTGTTTCCTTTGCTTAAAAATCTATCCAAAAAGTAACAGCTAAAAGCCTTTCGAAAGGGTTTCTTTCATCTTTATGCGTCCATTCATTTAAATGAAACGTTCTCTATTTCATCCACGCCCTTGACCGAATGTAGTAGCATTTCTTTCAGATTATTAATGAATGATGATGTTTACTTTTTCTATCATCAGAAATTTATTATTTTTTTTAAATAACAATTTAATTTTTCTTGACCAAAAGAATTCAGAGGTTTATCCTAACTATGGAAAATCAATGACTGGATAAAAAAGAGCAGCTGAAATTTTTTTATTCAATTTGACCTTTGACATTTGTGAAAAAGTGCATAAGAAACTTGATAGTGATCAAGCGCTTATGGAAAGAAATTTTTTTCTCACTAAATTTCAAAAAACGCTCTATTTTAACCAGTCAGAAAAATCATTTTAAGAAGGAGAAAGCGATGAATGAGAAACAATTACGCTGGTATAATATTGCGCTGATGGCGTTCGTCTCTGTTTGGGGACTGGGAAATGTTGTAAACAATTACGCTCAACAAGGATTGACTGTTGTTGTTTCGTGGCTATTAATTATGGCTCTTTATTTTGTACCCTATGCATTAAGTGTTGGTCAGTTAGGATCGACCTTCAAAGAGTCAAGTGGTGGGGTCTCCTCATGGATCAAAGAAACCTCAACAAAGCGGTTGGCTTTTTTTGCTGCTTGGACTTATTGGGTCGTTCACGTGCCCTACTTGGCACAAAAACCCCAAGGAATCTTAGTATCCTTGAGTTGGTTATTTAAAGGAAATGGTACATTTGTATCGACGATGGGTTCCATGGAAGTCTCGTTGATTTGTTTAGCTATTTTTCTATTCTTTTTATGGATTGCCTCTAAAGGATTGACGACCTTAAAAATGATTGGGAACATCGCGGGAACAGCCATGTTCGTGATGTCGATTCTTTTTATTCTTTTAGCAGTCACCGCTCCAGCAATGACTGGTGCTGAAATTGCTACACCAAACATGTCATCTGTTTCAACCTATATCCCTAAATTTGACTTTACCTATTTAACCACGATCTCGATGCTGGTATTTGCGGTAGGCGGCTGTGAAAAAATCTCGCCTTACGTAAATAACACAAAAAATCCTGCAAAAGAATTTCCAAAAGGCATGATCTTTTTAGCCGGTATGGTGGCGTTATGTGCCTTGCTCGGCTCGATTGCTATGGGGATGCTTTTTGATGCCAACCATATTCCAGAAGATTTGATGGTTAACGGCGCTTATGAAGCCTTTCAACGACTTGGAAACTTCTACGGAATCGGCAACTTCTTTGTCATTCTTTATTCCATCGCCAATGCGTTGGCGCAAATCTCTGCTTTGGCCTTTTCAATTGATGCCCCATTGAAAATATTACTGTCTGATGCTGATTCAGAATTTGTACCAAATGGCTTAGCAAAACTAAACAAAAAAGGAACACCAGTAAATGGATATATTATGACTGGTATCCTGGTAAGCATTTTGATCATTATTCCAGCACTAGGAATCGGCAATATGACCGAACTGTACCGTTGGTTGCTGAACTTGAATTCAGTTGTCATGCCACTGCGTTACTTATGGGTCTTCTTAGCCTTTATGCTAGTCAACAAACACGCCAATCGCTTTACTTCCGATTATAAATTCGTGAAAAACACCAAAGTTGGCTTTGGGATTGGCTTATGGTGCTTCTTGTTCACGGCCTTTGCCTGCATTTTAGGGATGGTTCCTAAGCTTGATTATGCGGCAGATCCGCAAGCTTGGTTCTTCCAATTGGCCTTAAATATCATTACGCCGATCGCCTTTCTTTTGATTGGCTTGATCTTGCCAATCATTGCGAAACGTGTAAATAAAAAATAATCATTTGCTCAAAAAAAAGGTGTCCGACAACTATTTCGGTTGTCGGGCACCTCTTTCTTTGTAAATGAACTTCTCCGCCGCGTGCGGTATTTGATCCATCCTCTTGCCGAAGCGTTCATTCCTCTTTGTTGTACTCTTTGTTGTCCTTTTTGATTCCATACTTGATCCACTGCACCTTATAGCGGAAATCTTTGATCAGCTCTTTTGCGGTCCATTCATTCGAAATAAAATCTGTCAGACTATCCATCACGACCGCCATAATAAAGTAAAGGAAACTGACGGCTTCTTGCGTATCATGGATCGTGAAGCGATTTTCTTCCAACAGCTCCAACCATTGGCGAATCATGGGCGAATCGTCAGGGATCGCATCGCGCTTCGTCCAGGCATTGCTTTGGGTACATAAGTGGATCATTTTCCAATGATCATCTTCAGGTGACCATTGACTGCACCAAGCCAAGTATTCTTCGATCCCTTTGAAAAAATCATTTTTGTTGCGATTGATAAACGTAAAAATCGCAGAATGAATTTGGTTGGAATAGTTGGTGATCGCATAGTCATAGGCATCTTCTAAGTTTTGAAAGTACTTGTAAAACGCCCCTCTAGAAATGTGCGATTTTTCGACGATGGCAGAGACCTTGACTTGACTGATATGCTTGCTAAAAAATTCTTCTAAAAGCACGGCATCGATTTTTTCTTTTTTCTCTTGTTTTAAATGAAAAAATGTTGTACTTGGCAAGGGATTCTCCTCCATCATTCGCAATCTACTCCCTCTATTATAAACAAATCCCTCTACTTTTCCACTCAGACTTGTGCAGTTTCTCTTGATGGGGCGTTTTGTTCGATCAGATTGCCATCTTCCATTCGGAAAATGCGATCACTCCATTGGATCATTCGCTCGTCGTGGGTGACCATAACTGTCGCTTTCTTTTTCTCATGCGCTTCTTTCACTAATAACTTCACGACTTCATACGCATGATCGGTGTCTAAGCTGGCAGTTGGTTCATCCGCTAAAATCAAGCTTGGGTCATTAAACAAGGCCCTGCCGATCGCTACTCGTTGACGTTCCCCACCAGATAAATCGCGGGGAAACTTGTCTTGAAGATCGAGAATATCTAATGAAGCAAGCAATTCATCAATCCGTTCCTTTTCCTTGGCTTTTCCTGAAACTTTGTCGACCAAATAAAATTGTTCCTTTACTGTTAGAAAAGGGATCAAATTCGAGCTTTGCAAGATAAACCCAATCTCTTTAAAACGCAACTTCCCTCGTTGCTTTTCATTTAATTGGGAAAAGTTGACCTGGTTGATGATGATCTCTCCGGCTGTTGGACTTTGTAAGCCGCCAGCGATGGTCAAAAAGGTACTTTTTCCTGAACCAGAAGGACCGATGATACTGACAAACTCCCCTTCTTGAACGTGAAAATTCAGTCCTTTTAGTGCCGTTACTTCGGTATGCTGCTTGCCAAATTTTTTTATAATATCCTTCATTACTAAAATGTCTTTCATCTTTGTTACCCTCCTATTGCCGTTATTGGATCGACTTTTGTGACCGTCCGAATGGAGAATAAGCCGCCTAGAACTGCCACGAGAATCAAGATGCCGCTATAAAGCAGCCATTGCTTTAATTCAAAGAAAAATGGCATGGCATCTGGTAAAAACAAGCTGGTGCCGTATGCCGCCGCAAAGGCTAGGGCTACCCCGATCACTCCTACCATAAATGCTTGCGCAATAATTGATTTGGCAATGAAGCTGGTCCGAATCCCTTGGGCTTTCATCACACCAAAAATCGCTGTTTTTTGTAGGGTGATCACATACATGAAAATCCCCACGATTGCCGTTGCAACAACAAACAAGAAGTAGATCATGGCATTTAAGGTCAAGTTTTGGGCAGAAAATCCGGGAAGCTTTTCAATAAAGTCTTCCGTTGCCAACACTTTGAGCTGGGTTCCTTCTTGGTTATCGACTTTAGGATCACTTGATTTGGTCACAATGATATTGATTGGCTGCTCCTTGTCAGATGCAAATGGTTGATTAGCAAACTTCATTTTCGTCCAAGTATCGAGGGAAGTATAAATCACTGGTGACACCGTATAAGACGTTTCTGGGGTGATCCCAACGACTTTGAAGGTTTCATCTGAGCGTCCGATTTTCACTTGATCCCCGACCTTGATACCTTCTTCTGCTAAGTTTTCTGAAATCGTGATCTCATTTTCTTTTGAAAACAGCTTGCCCTCTAAGACTTCTGGTAACAAGAACGCATCGTCTTGTGTACCAAAAACAGTCACATTGACTTGTTCATCGTTGACCGTAATGACACTGCTGTATAAACCAATTGGGGCTTTTTGTGTCCCTTCTACACGGTCTAAATCCCCTCTCGTCAATTGCGAAGCCGCAAATGTGTCATTCGCATCTTCTGATAAAACGATCGCGGATGAATCCCAGTCGACGATGGCCTTTTTAAAATCCCAGTTAAGTCCGGTAGCTAAGCCAGACAATATAAAAACAACATAGGCGATCAAAAACATGATTCCTACGATCAACCCATATCTTAATTTTGAATAACGCATTTCTTTTATAGCCAGAAACATTGTTCTTTCCTCCTACTTTCCAAATATTGACAAAGTGTCACTTTTTGAAGAATACCACATAAGGTGACACTTTGTCACTTTTTACAACTCGGAAAGTTTGTAAGGTTGATCGATCATTCTTTTTCTGTCATTCACTGAGGATGTTTTTTCCTAAAGGAGTGTGAATAAAGAGAGTTGAATACTGGGCGTTTCGCGTAAAATACGCCATTTCCTTTTAACATTCTTTGCTAGATGAAAAAAAGCATGGCAGACCGTAAATAGTCGAACCATGCTTTGGCAAAAACGAACACGAGGATTTCATTATTGGTGTTCTAGAGATCAGCTGACTTTGCTTTGTCCAATTGTGGAAATTACTGCTCGTAACTGATGACACGAAGTATCAAACTGCCGTTTTTCCTCAGGTGTAAGCGTCAATTCAATAATTTCGCGGACGCCGTTTTGGTCCACGACTGCAGGAACCCCTGTGAATAAATCGTTGATGCCATATTCCCCATTAAGGTAGGAAGATACCGGCAGAATCGCTTGCTCATCATTTAAGATCGCTCGAACGATTCTTGCGACACTCATCCCTATCCCGTAAAAAGTTGCTTGTTTTCGATCGATGATTTCATAGGCAGCATTTTTTACTCGTTCAGAAAGAACCGCTAGATCGGCAACGGTCAAACGATCCTTTTGCTTGATCAATTCTACGATCGGTTTCCCACCGATCGTTGTATGGGACCAGACAGCGACTTCCGAGTCACCGTGTTCCCCAATGATGTACCCATGAATATTCCGTGGATCGATGGCTAATTTTGCCGCCACTTCTTTTCGAAGTCTTGTGGTATCGAGGGTCGTTCCCGTACCAACGACCCGATTGGCTGGCAACCCGGACACACGCCATGCTTGATAAGTTAAGACATCGACTGGGTTTGAAGCGATAACAAGCACGCCATCAAAGCCTGAAGCCATCACTTGTTTTGTGACGCTTGCCATAATTTCGGCGTTCACATCAATCAATTCAAGCCGTGTTTGTCCTGGCTTTTGGTTGACCCCTGCGGTAATAACCACGATGTCAGCATCTTTACATTCCGAGTACTCTCCAGCCCAAACTTTGATGTTTTCTTGCCCCCATGACATACCGTCTAACAAATCGAGGGCTTCTCCTTCTGCTTTGTCACGATTGACATCGATCAAGACTAACTCATTGATCAGTCCTTGATTGATCATGGAATACGCAATGCTCGTTCCAACGAAACCTGTTCCGACAACGACAACTTTTCTGCTTGTACTTTTCATGTGCGATCCCTTCCTTTTCTTTTCAAATACTTGTGCTATTGTTTTGCGTATATTACGTATTTTCTCAAAAAATGTATGTTCTCTTGTGTACTCTTGTGTTTCCTTAATAACTATGACCGGCAATCAGCGCTTTGGCTTGCTGATACAAATGAATTGCATATTTTCCTAACACATAGCAGACGACAATCACGGCAAAGCTTGTTTCAATAATCGTTAAGGCTTGTAGAAACCCAAATATCAGTGGGTGATTCGCAAAAAACTGCGCTGATTTGAACATAGCAGTCGCTGAAATCACAAGAGGAAACGTAAATGCCGCATAGCTTGGGTAAAAGCCGACTGCCAGCATGTTTTTCATATAAGCGACGACACAAAAATAAATCGTTTGTGACAATAACAGCATAAAGGCGACAAACCAAGCAGAGCCTTGTTCAAATACGGAAAGGTAACCTGCTAAGCAAAGAGAACCTGGTGCTGTTAAAATCGTGATCAAAGGAACTGCCGCACGTTCCGTCAGCTTCTGATGGACGATTCGTTTTAAAATAATCGGCAAAAGCGCAAAATACAATACCAATGCGATCCAGACGATCACTTCCCCCAGCTCTTTAAAAAAGACAGCAGAAGTATTGGGAATGACGCCAATACCGACGAAGGTAATAAACCAGCTCGGATAAATGTATTCCAGCGAAAGGTCGACAGGCAAAATATGCACGACAACAAAATAGATCATTAAAGCAAAATGTAAGCCGATAGCCCCCCACCAGAGCAGATCATTCATCACTGCATCGGGAATGACCCGTTCAAAAACAGTGGAAATCACCATCAGCGCCATCGTAAAGGTCGGCGCCACAGAAGCAACGATTGGGTTTTGCAACTCTGACATCGTGTGCTTAAATGTAAAGCATACTTTCAGAAGGAAGAGCCCCATGATGAAAATACCAAGGGTGCAAAACGCATTTCCAACCGTCTCCATTCCTTCTGAATACAATAAATTCCCCAATGACACAGTGCCTAAAATCAAGCCACAAATCGGGATTGGCAATGAATGTAAAAAATGCTGGATCGATGTTTTCATCAACTCATCCTTTCTAAACGTATGAAAATTTCAACTAAATTTGCTTTCTTTTTTCTCTACACTTATACTATAATCACCTGATAACTATTTGTAAAATTATACTTTTAAATACTAATTATAAATATTATTAATAATAAAGGAGTCCCCAAAATGATTGAATTGCTCAAAACCTTCATTGTTGTTTATGAAACGAGAAACTTTAGTCTTGCCGCCAAACAACTCTATAAAACTCAACCAACGATTTCCTTGCAAATCCAACGCTTAGAGGCCGAACTTGGCTTCAAACTTTTTGAACGTAAAGGAAAACAATTGATTTTACCCACCAGCCAAGCGGAGTTTTTGTATCCTCGTGTGGTCGAGTCTCTCCGCTCATTGTCCACTATTTTTTCGCAAGCCAAAGACACCAAAAATTTTAAAACAGAGTGTGTGCTCGCTTGTTCGAATACGACCGCCGTCTACTTACTGCCCAGCATCATGGCGCAGCTGATTGAAGAATTTCCAACGTTTGCCTTTGAAATCAAAATCATGAATTCTCAAGAAGTAATCGATGCCGTCGAATCAAACAAAGCCCATATTGGGCTGATAGAAAAATCAATCGTTTCGCCATTGATCCAAAAAGAATTCGTTTATCGCGATGAATTGGTGTTAGCAGGCAACCTCGCTTCTGATTTTTGGGTCTTGCGGGAAAACGACTCGGGGATGTACTACATTAACGAAACCTATCTGTACGCACAGCACTTGCATCCGCAAATCATCAAAGCCAATAACAGCGAAGTGATTTTGTCCCTACTAAAACAAAACATCGGCAAATCGATCATCTCGAAACTTTCATTACCAGAAGAGTTGCCTTGGCAGGAACTTGATCCAGAGTACCGCTATCGTGATCTTTTTATCATTCAGAATCGTCAGCGTGCGACGCCGGAGACCGGAGAGATTTATGAGGAGATTAAACGGCTGTTGTTGGAAAGGAATAGAGCTGCTGGTACTGGTGAATCGAGAAGATAACAAAATATCCTTTATACTGATTCTTAAGAAAATTTCTCAGAATCAGTATAAAGGATTTCTATCAGACAACTTCGATTTTTTGCAAAAAAACAAAATACATTTATGCGACGTTAAATACTAAAGAATATCTCGTTTCCATACTTAAATCATACCCACATAGTTCTTTAAAATAGCTTTGATAGTCATTTTCAATGATACGGATAATTTCTTCGCTTGGTAGTTCTTCAAATTTAATCAATTCAACTAATAGGTTTAATTTTGCATCAATTCCCAAAATTCTTGGCAGCACACTCCAAAAATTTTCTTTTGAGATTTCATCAGTTAGTTGGTTTAAACGCCGCAACAAATCAATTAAATAGTCTTTCAAATCTTTTTCTTTTCTTGATGCATTCCTAAATTCTTTTTGATAATAGCTGCTATATTCTTCTTTCATTGTGAATAGCATGATTCATAAGGTCCTCTCTATGTGATTATTTCTTTCTAATGCGTTCCAAAAAATAGTGAACATTTTTTGGAAGCTAATAAAATACATGCCTCTCGATAAAGTAGTTTAATAGGTGAGATAATGTATGAATGATACTCTTGAAACCTCTTCTTTAAAAAAATTTCCAGATGTAATTTATGAAGAAGCGACAATAGCCAATAAAAATCTCCTTCATTATGGGAGTCACTCTTGATCAACAAAAAACGATCAAGATGTAAAAGTGATTTTAAACATGCTATTAACGTCGGATTCATTGAATCCCCCTTGAATCCGAACGAGTTGGAAAGAGAAGATCCCCCAAAGAATACTGATAACCGCCAGTCTACTATTAAACATTTTACTTTTATTTTACATCACTGCCGATACCACTAAGCATTCATTTTGAGCAACTGACGTTCTTCTTTTAATACTTGTAAGACTTTTGATGTTAAGGTTCTATCGAGCATTTTCTCTTCCTGCTTTACTACCTTCATTTCCTTATTGACTCTTTTAGTTACACCTTTCCATAATAAGATTCATTCATCTTTTACTTGCCTCTTTTATTATTACTTATTTCGGTGTGATATATTGAACCAACGAGGAACGAGCTAGATCATTGCCAATCACTCGGTAAGAAATCGTTGTACCACCATAAACGTTTGCTTCGGAAATTAAAATACCATTCGGTCCAACCGCTTCTACAAATGCGACATGACCATACCTGGGATCCGACCCCGCTGTCCCGTGGCTGAAAGAAATCAAGGTTCCGGCTTTGGGGGTTCGACTAACTTGATAACCTAATCTAAGACCAGTAGTTCCCCAATCTCCCCCATTTCCCATGTAATCATCTACACGACCACCTAATTGTGCGACTCGATTAAAGGCATACCAAGTACACTGACCTACAGGATAAGAACCAGAAGTATTATAATCTTTCCCATTATAAGCTGGGAAAGTCATTAACTCCCGATATTCATTTGGAACTTCTTCCAATCCTTTAATGAAGACACCACTTTGTTGTGATTGATCCTCATCGTATTGGGTCAACTCGTAAACAGCAATCAAAGAATTCAATTTCTGATTATAGCTAGTGTCTGTTGCATAGGTTCCGGTTAAAGCATCAGTTGCACGCAAATAGTTTTTTGCTTCTGAGCGCCAGACTGATTTATAAAAAAATGAATCGTGGGAAACGCCTCCGCGAATCAATGCAATATAATCTGTTAACGATTCATCGTAACTTGGATAAACACGAAAAGCATCTTGAATTTCAATCATTTCGCCATTTCCTAAATCCTCTTTGGTAGTCATCACTACTGCACCTTCTCGATAACTTCCTTTAATACCGAAAAGGTTATAATAGGGTGCCTTTGATAAAAGACTACTACCGTTGCCACTTTCTAAAATAGCTTGCGCAATCAAGACTGAAGCAAAGACGTCATACTCTTGCCCTAGTTTCCGAGCTTTTTCACTAATTTGTTTGATAAATTCATGTGTAGCAGTATTAAATTGGAAATCAAGTTGTGCTGGATAATTTTTCACCAACTCTTTACCTACTTCAGTTAACTCTGGTGATTGCGCACGTTTAATCAATAATGAAATGTTTTCTTCATCCCATTCTTCTTGATCGACCTGTTGATAGGACAGCTTCTCAAGATAAACCACTGAAGTCGCTGATTGATTTAAATCAACGTCTTCATTCACTTCATCTTCTTGAGATTCTTGTTCCAATGTTTCTGACATTTCTTGTGTACCAATTGTCCCATAATAATCGTTTCCTAGCCAAATTCCCAATAATTGATTCCCTTCCGCAGTTTCCTTATAGAGAATATCACCAGGCTGTAATGAATTATAGGTTGATTCTTTCATATCAAGATTTTCTAGATTTGTCGCCAGTACTTCGTTATAAAGTTCTTTCAGCCAAGTATCGACTTCTTTACTCTCTATGTCATCTGCGCCAACCTGTCGAATTGTTTGATACACCAACGCAGCTTGCCAGGAGTGGTCAAAGCTAGCTAATAACGGTAATGTGAAACTCCCTAACGTTGATTCAGCCACTTCACTACTTCTAAATGCATCTGGAAGTTGATTCTCTGCACTATTGAGTAAACCTTCAAAAATTGTATCAATTTCTTGATCTGTAGCAGGTGGTCGAGTCACCGGAGCACTCGGTGGAAATGGATTAGCTCCTGAATCAGAACTTTGATCCTCTTGATTTGTTGAGGAAGTTGGTGGATCGGGCTGCACTGGTGCCTCAGAAGAAGGTGGTACTGTTTGTTCAGCTTCTGGTACTTCAGACGGAATCGTTTCTTCTATTGGGATATCTGGTTGCTGCGATTCTTCAGGTTTGTCTGACTCTTGTTCTTCAGTGTTTTCTTCCCCCAACTCTTCATCTTCCCAATGAGACTCTTCTGGAAAGTCGGTACTTTCATCGGAAGATTCACTTGACTCTTCTATTATTGGAACATAACCACTAGACAATTCGGTTTTGGAGCTGGTACTCATTGCTATATTCGATGTTACATTAGACGCTTGTCGCATACTCGAAACTAACTCTATGTTGGGTTCTTGCAAATCAACATTCGATTGCTTCCTTTCCTTTGAGAAGGTGGATTGGCTTGCGTCTTCTGATTTATCAGAAAGATGATCAGTTAAATTGCTTGCCAACAAAGTTGGTGTGGTAAAACTTTGTGCTGCTAATACACCTAGGCTGATTAGTGTGATACCTATCTTCTTATTTTTCATCTTAATACCTCCTCGCGCTTCATTCTCTCTTTCATTGTTTCTTGCTTTCCTATTTCTATTCAAATAAACGCTTTTTTTAAAAATGTTAGATTATTACACAAAAATTTATCTATATTAAATATTCTTTGTTCTTAGTATTTTGCAACAGTTGACCATACATGACCGATATCCGATAAAAATGGTATGATTATCTTGTTTCTGTTGACTGTTGCAAGAATGCTCTTTCACAAAAATTATTTGTATTCTTCAAAGTCATTAAATTGTAATTTATTATGTGCTAGCTGTTTTACTTTAAATTGCAAATCTTCAAAAAGATTTGTCACTTCGTCTTTTGTTTCATCTACGTCGAATAGAATCTCTTTTGCTCTCTCATGAATAGAACTAACACGTACTTCTGCTAATCGAATCATTTTATTGGCTTCTAACTGTGCTTCTTCGACAGTTCTTTTAGCTTTTCGTTTTGCGAATGCTAATACTTCACCAATTTCCTCTTCGAACTCTTCTTTCTCTTTTTGCAACTTCTCTTTTTCTTTTGTTAATTTACTCAACTCTTTTTTTAATTCTTGAACTTCTTGAATTTCTTCAAGTTCTGTCTCTAGTTCCTGAAGGTCCTGGATTGCTTTTGGAATATCTTTTTTTGTAATAACTAATTCTGCTATTTCTTTCTCAGAAAGCTTATCTTTCAAAGTATCAATCTCATGTTGTTTTTCTTCTAATTTTTCTTCATAGCTTTCTTCAACTTTGTTGATGGTTGCCTTTAACTGCTCTTTCTCGACCTGCCATTCATCATATCTTTTTTGTGTATCAGCAATAACATTGGTTAATTGGCTTTTTAGTTGTTCAATTCGATAATCTTCCGTATTTTCTTTTTCTAATTCTTCACTATTTAAATGATTAGGGCCGTATTGCTCTAATGATTGTGTTAATTCAATTACTTTTTGTGTTGCTTTATTTAGTTCGTGTGTAAGATATTGGTTATCCTTCTTACTAGTTTCGAATTTATTTTTTAACTCCTGATACGCTTCTTTTATTTCTGAATTTTTATTTTGATTTTCAATCTCTTCTAATTTTGTTCTTAACTCTAGGTTTTGTGTATTCAATTCACTTTCAACCATATTTTTTTGACTAACCATTTCTTCTAACTTAGTTGAAAGTTCATTTTTTTCATTTATTGCTTTTTGAAGTTCCTTTTCAGTCGTTTCCTTGACTTCAATAGCCAATCGTAATTGTTCCTTCAAATTACTTCCGTCTTTAGTCTCTTTGTTCTTTGATTCCAAGTCATTTTCAATTTTTTCTTTTTGGCTTGTAATCTCTTTTACTTTAGTTGAAAGTTCGTTTCTCTCTTTTAATGATTTTTGTAATTCCTTTTCAGTCGTTTCGTTTACTTCAAGAGCTAGTCGTAATTGTTCCTTTAAATTATTTCGATCTTCGGTAATCTTTTTTAAATTATTCTCCTGCTGCTTCTGGATTTCTTTTATTGCGCTAAGATCATTATTTATTCTTTGATGGTTTTTCTTACTCATCTCTAGTTCTTGAAGCAAATTGTTCTTCTCAGCTACTAATGTATTGACCTTTTTTTCAAGTTGTTCAGTTCGCTCTTGTTTCTTATTGTTATTCTCCTGAGAGTGCTCTTTGACTAATTTATCGCTTTCTAACTCAGACTCAGTGTCATATAGATCAATAGACTCAACATTTACTTCTTGAATTTCATCTAATAATTTTTTGTAAAAACTTTTTTCTTTCTTAGCCATTCGTTATTACTTCTCCTTTTTGCTCTACTTTTTCTTTGACTTCAGTCTTATTTTCATTTTCTTGCTCCACACTATCATCGCCCTTTTCAAGCAATTCTAGTTCACCAGAATCTGTCCTTAAAAATACTTCATCAGAAATCATAGTTTCTGTATCGCTATCAAAAATTTGAATGTTTGCCTGATTTAAAAAACTTATGTCTTGAACTTCGCTTAAATAAACTTCGATATTTTCCTGTATCTTTGGTAGATCTTGTTGATTATTTACTTCAATATAGATTGACAAAATTAAGTATTGTAAAGGTACATTATTAGTGATGATTGACACAGTACGACCAAAATAGGGCGTAAGATCCCTGCCTATTTTTTCTTCATAAACAAAACGCTCTTCTGGCGTTATCTGTGCAAGGAGATCTTTCCAATCAATCTCAGAAAGACCAATACCCTCTTCCGGATAGCTATAGATTGATAGTTCCAAAAATTTTTCTTGTGCTTTTGATAATTCATCTACTTGTTTTTCTAGTTTCGTTAATTCTCCCGAAACATTTTCTACATACTTCTTCTCTTTCATTTGTAATGTTCCTAATGTAATTAGGCTAAGGAGCATTGTGGCAGTCACACCTAAAATAATCCAGATATTTACACTTTGCTGTATTTGCTTAAAAACTATTAATTTTTTTTTTAGCAGCAAATCATTTCCAATTGCTAATTCTGTTTTCTTTAATTGTCGCTCTTTAAAAATCCTCCATGAGATGAGTATTAATAAGGCTATGCTCACGAGAAGCACAGATAAATAGATATACAATTTTTTCACCCTATCTTAATTGAGTTTTTTGGTACACCGTCTGTTCCATTGGAAAAGTAAGTATTAATTTAATTTTTAAGTAGATTCAAAAAAATCATTATGATATTCCACTGTCTCTATCAATTCTCCTTGAATTACTAGTCTTCTTGTTCCTCTGGCATCATCACATGTCACAAGAGTAATCATCTTCCGATCGGGGATATCTTCAATTAAATACGTACTTTCTGGGTTTACGATTTCTTTAAAAGAAACACTGTAGATATAAACTTGTTCCAAGTCTGTTATGTAAATCAAATCATTGATTTCCACACGCTCTAAAGGCCTAAATAATAAGCTTTTACTTTCACTTCTATGACTTGCAAGACTATAGTTTCCCTCTCCCATAACTTGGTCTTGTTTCATAGTTCCTGCTCCAAAACTTAACGTAAAATCTGTTACTCCAAAAAAAATAGGTAAGTCAATACCTACGCTTGGAATCAAAATTGCGCCCATCGTCCTATCCTTAGCTACTGTTTCGTTATTTTCATCTAGCTGTAATCTGACAATCGAAGACAAACTTGTCAATGAGATTGACTCAAAATCAAAACTGTTTTCTTCAATGGGATCATTTTCTAATTCTGTTAATTTTTCATGATTCTCCTTCACTTGTTCCTTTGTCATATTTTCGATGGAAAACTGTTTTACATTCATATTAATGATTTGATTTTTTAGAGGAACACTAAAAATAGCTATTGCCCCTAAAATTATTAAAAATACTATGAGTATATTGGATATATACTTCTTCAGCGTGTCTTTAGCCATATACATTGACCTCTAAACTATTAATCCTTAAAATTGTTGATAGAACACGAAGAGTGTGTTCTATCAACAATCCAATTTTTATTTCTTTCTATTTTTATTTCTTTTTCTTTTTCTTTCTATTCCACAATCCAAATCCAGCACCTACAGATGCTAAACCACCAACAACTGAGGCTGCAATCGAGGAAGAACCTGTTTGTGGTAATTTGCTACCCGGTTTCTTATTGCCAGAGCCTGAATCGGAATCAGCATCCGCATCTGAATCGGAATCGGAATCGGCGTCCGCATCTGAATCTGCGTCGGCGTCGGCATCGGAATCTGAATCGGCATCTGAATCCGCATCAGCATCGGCGTCCGCATCGGAATCTGAATCAGCATCTGAATCAGCATCTGAATCGGAATCGGAATCAGCATCCGCATCTGAATCCGCATCAGCATCAGCATCTGAATCGGAATCGGAATCGGAGTCGGCATCCGCATCAGCATCGGCGTCCGCATCCGCATCGGAATCGGCGTCCGCATCGGAATCGGAATCGGAATCGGAATCAGCATCGGCGTCGGAATCTGAATCGGAGTCTGAATCTGCATCCGCATCGGAATCAGCATCGGCGTCCGCATCCGCATCGGAATCTGAATCCGCATCGGAATCGGAATCAGCATCAGCATCCGCATCAGCGTCCGCATCCGCATCGGAATCGGCGTCCGCATCGGAATCGGAATCGGAATCTGCATCCGCGTCGGAATCTGAATCGGAATCCGCGTCCGCATCGGAATCTGAATCCGCATCTGAATCAGCGTCGGAATCTGAATCGGAATCGGAATCCGCGTCGGAATCTGAATCGGAATCGGAATCAGCATCCGCATCCGCATCTGAATCGGAATCAGCATCTGCATCCGCATCTGAATCGGAATCAGCATCTGCATCTGAATCAGCATCTGAATCGGAATCAGCATCCGCATCGGCATCTGAATCGGAATCGGAATCGGCGTCGGCGTCGGCATCCGCATCTGAATCGGCGTCGGCATCTGAATCGGAATCAGCATCCGCATCTGAATCGGCGTCCGCATCGGAATCGGAATCTGAGTCGGCATCCGCATCTGAATCGGAATCGGAATCTGAGTCGGAATCTGAGTCGGCATCCGCATCTGAATCGGAATCTGAGTCGGCATCCGCATCCGCATCGGCGTCGGAATCAGAATCAGCGTCGGAATCGGAATCCGCATCAGCGTCGGAATCGGAATCTGAATCTGCATCAGCATCAGCATCTGAATCGGAATCTGAGTCGGCGTCCGCATCCGCATCTGAATCGGCGTCCGCATCTGAATCGGAATCGGAATCGGAATCCGCATCCGCATCCGCATCCGCATCTGAATCGGCGTCCGCATCGGCGTCCGCATCCGCATCTGAATCGGAATCCGCATCTGAATCAGCGTCGGAATCGGAATCTGAATCGGAATCTGAATCCGCGTCGGCATCTGAATCGGAATCGGAATCGGAATCCGCATCCGCATCCGCATCCGCATCTGAATCGGAATCCGCATCCGCATCGGCGTCCGCATCGGAATCCGCATCGGCATCCGCATCTGAATCGGAATCCGCATCCGCATCCGCATCGGCGTCCGCATCGGAATCTGAATCAGCATCCGCATCTGAATCGGCGTCGGCATCTGAATCGGCATCGGAGTCCGCATCGGCATCCGCATCTGAATCGGAATCCGCATCCGCATCCGCATCTGAATCGGAATCTGCATCAGCATCTGAATCGGAATCGGAGTCGGCATCCGCATCGGCATCAGCATCGGCGTCGGCATCCGCATCGGAATCGGAATCCGCATCTGAATCAGCATCCGCATCTGAATCGGAATCGGAATCGGAATCCGCATCTGAATCGGAATCTGAATCGGAATCTGAGTCGGCATCCGCATCCGCATCGGCGTCCGCATCGGAATCGGAATCCGCATCTGAATCGGAATCGGAATCGGAATCTGAGTCGGCATCCGCATCGGCGTCGGCATCTGAATCGGAATCCGCATCCGCATCTGAATCAGAATCGGAATCTGCATCGGCGTCTGAATCGGAATCGGAATCCGCATCGGCATCGGAATCGGAATCGGAATCCGCATCCGCATCCGCATCGGCATCGGAATCGGAATCTGCATCGGCGTCTGAATCTGCATCCGCATCAGCGTCGGAATCGGAATCTGCATCGGAATCTGCATCTGAGTCTGAATCGGAATCTGCATCGGCGTCTGAATCTGAATCAGCGTCTGCGTCTGAATCTGCATCAGCATCGGCATCAGCATCGGAATCGGAATCGGAATCAGAATCCGAATCGGAATCTGAGTCGGCATCCGCATCGGCGTCCGCATCTGAATCGGAATCGGAATCCGCATCCGCATCGGCATCTGAATCGGAATCGGAATCTGCATCGGCGTCTGAATCTGCATCCGCATCAGCGTCTGAATCTGCATCAGCATCGGCATCGGCATCGGAATCTGAATCCGCATCCGAATCGGAATCTGAGTCGGAATCTGAGTCGGCATCCGCATCGGCGTCCGCATCTGAATCTGCATCAGCATCCGCATCTGAATCTGCATCAGCATCGGCGTCCGCATCTGAATCGGAATCGGAATCTGCATCGGCGTCTGAATCGGAATCAGCATCCGCATCTGAGTCGGAATCCGCATCAGCATCTGCATCTGCATCTGAATCTGAATCTGAGTCGGCATCGGCGTCGGCATCCGCATCTGAATCTGAATCTGAATCTGAGTCGGCATCGGCATCCGCATCAGCATCGGCGTCCGCATCCGCATCGGCGTCGGCATCCGCATCTGAATCGGAATCCGCATCTGAATCAGCATCCGCATCGGCGTCCGCATCTGAATCGGAATCGGAATCGGAATCAGCATCAGCATCGGCGTCGGCATCTGAATCGGAATCCGCATCAGCATCGGCGTCCGCATCTGAATCGGAATCGGAATCGGAATCAGCATCAGCGTCTGAATCGGAATCGGAATCTGAGTCGGCATCAGCGTCTGAATCGGAATCAGAATCTGCATCGGCATCAGCGTCTGAATCGGAATCTGAGTCGGCATCTGCATCTGAGTCTGAATCCGCATCAGCATCGGCGTCCGCATCTGAATCGGAATCGGAATCAGCATCAGCATCGGCGTCTGAATCGGAATCTGAATCGGAATCAGCATCTGAGTCAGTATCAATAGGTTCTTGTATAATTACAGCAACCATATCAGACTGTTTATCATCACGATTTTCCTGATGTCCGTTTACAACAATACTTACTTCATCACCAAGATTGAGCTCAGCATCTAGTGGAATTTCAAATTCACCGCTAGCATTGATTGGTACATTCTTCTCTACAAGTTCACCATTGATATAAACGTCAAGTGAATACGTTCTACCAAATGTATCATCTTGTTCATGACTTCCTGTTATTACATTGTCACCAACATAGATATCATTTAGTTTGGGTTGATTGACTACCCAGTTATTGTAGCCAGTTGTGTCATCGACATTTACTGTTGTCTCAACTGCCTTAGTTCTTATCTGACTCGGATTAGCAACATCCGGTTGTTGTCCGACAACTCTGACTGTTACTTCATCGCCATAAGAAAGATCTAGATTTAATTCATTTACATCATATGCGAATACATAACTTCTACTTGTTACTGGAATATCTTCTTCAGTATTAACGAGACGGCCATTCACCAGTAGTTCTAAGTTATAGCTTCTCTCGTACGCTCTACTCTGAAGTGGAACACTTCCACTAATCAGTTGATCGTCTTCTTTTAATGGATCAACTCTTGCAGCTTGAACTTCCCATTGATCATAGTCATCGATATTTTCAACAATCATCGTAGTTGTTGAGCTTACTTTATCTTCATGCCCATCTTGTTTTCCAATGACATATGCTTCAACAACTGCACCTTCAGGCAACGGCGCTGGTGATCCATCCACGATCCACATTGAAGAGAATTCAAAATCATTTGAGATATTTTCTCTTCTTAGGACTTCCTGCCCTTCAATAGTCAATACTAAATCATACGTTCTTCCCGCTTGACGATTTTGTGGCAAGTTTAACCCAGTAACTAAATACTCACCAGTGTACGCTTGATGAACTATTGGATTACTTACTACCCAATCTTCATAGTCTACAATATCTGTACCTGTGCTATGGTAAGTAATACCAGAATATTTTGTATACCTTTTTCCATTGCGCAATACGTATTGATGAACTCCTTTTACCCTTGCGGTAACGATATCACCCTCTCGCAGAAAACTACCAAAATCGTATTCCCAATTGCCGTCTTCATCCATACCAATTGTATCTCTTGGTACACCATTGACTAATAGTTCAACAAAATAATCGGTATCATGTTCATTAACGAGATCTTGCTTCCCATTTCCATAGAAATTTTGATCGTCAGAAGTTAATAATGTAGTCGTCTCTACCGGGTTCTCTATCCAAGTGTTATAAATCCCCTCAGAAGAAAGTTCCCCGGATATTGTTCCACTACCTCCAATAACAATCCAGTCTGCACTAGTTGTTACACTTCTAACAGAGTAATTATCCTTCCTAATCACCATGTTGTCTCGAGGATTATCTTCTTTCCATCTTGCCAAATCAATCTTTAGATCAATAGCAATATCTACACTACTCAACTGAATTAAATAGTTAGGGGTATAATAGGTGATGGAATGGGTATCAGGATCATACCCCATCGTTTCATAACCTGAGATAATGCCGGTTCTCGCATCCCATACATCTTTAATGTCTTCAGTTACATCACCCCAACCTAAGATAGTTGACGGTCGAGAAATCGTTCCTGAAATATAGTCTGTATAATTTGGGGTTAAGAAGAATTGATCTGCTAAATCAGGATCTAAATAGATCGTTTGCTTAAATTGAGAAATCAAACCAATGTTTAGCCATGTATTAGATTCACCTGCTGTTGCTATGTGAATCCCGTCCTCATCTGCAGATAATTTATTGAACTTATCTGTGAAGCCAAAGTTAATCCCTATTCGAGGTGCAACTTCTTCATAGCCTCCTGTGCTATCTGTAACGTTTACAGACTCGGCATTTACTTTTGTTTCAGCTACAAACAAGCCGCTTGTAATTACACCAGCAATCATAGCATTGTAAATTAGTTTATTTTTAGCATTTTTTTTCTTAATATTTTTCCTATTCAATGACTGAACGTGATCAAATTGATTTTTCATTTTTTCCTCCCTTTTAGTAATTAATAAGATTTCTATTAATTGCTAAGTTCACATTCAAAATAAATATAAACTTAGCAATTAAGTGAACCTCAATTGCTTTTGAGATAATTCTTATAATTGATTAGTCCACTTAAAAAGTGCTCTGCATCATCTATTCTCATTCTAAAATTATCGTGTCTTGCAAAAAAACCACCAGCAATGATATTTGGTTTTGCCATATACATAGCAACCTCCGGATAAAACACCCCTACGTTCATTTCATGCAACGCTCGCTTATCCATAGTTGGTTTTATATCCTTCGCTTTAGGAAACTTCTCTAACAAATGTGAATATTGTTCACTTGTATCTAAGTGATCAACAAATTTAGCAGCCGCAACTAAAAGTTCTAGCATGGTAGGATAAGCAGTGTCTCGTTTGTTGATAAAATTCAAATTTTCTGTAGCATTTCGAATACCAAACTCATAATATTCCTCTTTAGGTAATAAAGCTGATAGCTCATTAACGGCATAGCTTATCCAATGGTCATGGTATTTATAATATTTTTTTTCTACTAATTTTTTCAAAATTGATTCCGCTAATGATAAAGTGGTATCATCTGGAATTTGCTTATACGCTCTAGCGAGACCGAATAGTACTTCGCCATCGTAATAAACTGTCCGGAAAGCCTCTTTTACTTCTAACTTTTCGTTTAGAACGTGAATTGTATCTCCATCTTGAATAAAATATTCTTTGATCATTTTCACCGTATTGATAAGAATTTCTTCATACTGTAAATCACCAGTTATTTCTTGATACTTTGAAAATGCTAACAGCACCATCGCATTGCTTCCAAGTTTGTATTCAAAGGCGTCGATTCTTCGATCGATAATATCTTTGAAAAGCAAGTGTCCTTCAATATCAGTCGTTAGGTTTTGAATCCCCCAGTCAAGCCCACTCTTAATTTTCGGAAGATCTTCTTCATAGGTTTCTAAGTCTTCGACTGCTTCTAACCACGCATACAAAGTGGAAAAATGTCTTACCGTATTGTAGTTGATTAGCGTTTTATTAAACTGAGGAAAATAGCCATATATGAATTTTCCTGAATCAAGTATTTGGTCGCTTAAATATTTGCGCCCATCTTTAATCACTCTTTCTAAATCAGATACAATATTTTTCTTCAAATGCTGTCTCACATTGATCCCCGGTCCACGATACTGAAGCTCATAGAGTTCCGAGCCTTCATTCACCATTATTCCTCTCGTTCTAAAAATGGTGATAGCCTTGAGGGGATCGGGTAAAATAATAGGTTTCTTATATTTCCGGAAAAGATATTTGCTCAGATTTACATGATTGAAAGATAAATTTGGTTTATTTTTCCCAATTTTATGCTCTCTATCCGGTTGGAAAATCATATTCCCATTAATTTCTTCTTCCAGCAAAGAAATACGTAATTCCTCATCAAAAGCGATCCCATATCGAAAATAGTTGTTTCTTGGTGTTTCTTTTAGCATTTCGTCAAATTTTTGATAAGGAATTTTCTTTGAGTAGATGACAACATCAAATTTGAGATACTTGACCATACTCAAATTATTTCTTTCAAAAAATCTTTGAACCTTAATCCATGTTCTATCAAAATCCTTCGAGCAGAAAGACTTTACTTCTGCCCTACTTTGACCAGTTGACCACGAAATGTAGATGACCGTTTGACCTTGCATATTACTTTTTTCATAATAGCTACTAAGTTTTGCTTTAATTTGAACTAACTTTGAGTGCTTTAACATTGAACAACTCTCCAATTTAATCAGTTTGACCAGTTTTTGAGATAAATCTTCCATTCATTGCGTTAAACTTTTACCCATTGCTATGATTTCAATGAATGCTCATGACTGTTTATACATGTAGTGAGATAGCTAACTATTTGATGTACTCATCCCCCTTTTTCTTTTCCTTGAACCATTTTTCTTAAGGAGCGTCATTGAAAAATAAGGTTTTGGTTCGAAAGCTAAGATGACATGCTGCGTTCTTTTCTATAGATCCTAAAATTTTATTACTTACCTGCTTCGCTTTTATAAAATAAAAAAGGATGTTTACCGCAAATAGTGAATATTTCCACGATCGAAAACAATGAATTTGATCGCTAATTAAAAGTATTGAAATTACGCATCCTCATTACACATATAAGGTTACACAGGGTAGTGAAGAAATTAAAATCTAAATTTTCATAGCATATTGCACTTTTCAGAAACGCAGATAAAAAGATGATTTTTTTAGCGTTAATATAACAAATAATAACCATATGTCTTTTTTGAAAACTTCGCTAAAAATTGGAATAAGAAGAAAGCCCATTATGGTTCGATAACGTTTCCATCTATATAATCTTTTGTTAATTTTAATAAAAAGAAAGAATATTTCGCTTTGTATCGGTATATAATCTTAATATAAATTAGCCATCAAAATCTTCATTATATAAACTTATTACTATATAATTTGCCTACTTTTATTTAAAACTTCCTAATACGATTCATGTAATAAGAGAAATATCCCTTCCATATATAACAAATGAACCCTTCAAATATTTCAACTCAATCAATGAGGCAAACCAAAAAAATACGTAGAAAAGAACTCACGTCCTTTTCTACGCAATCGTAACTGCTACTCGCTAGCTAATAATTTTTATGTTCTCACTTTACCAGTAACGAATTCCATTTTGACCATCTCATCGATTAATCGGTAATTATTATGAGATTTAATGAGCATGACTCATCATTAATTTCCCTCGTGAATCCCCATAGAAACATCACAATACCTTAATATGACGAGTTGTAAAATAATCATAGTGCACACAAAAAGTATGATGAATTCCAATCTTTCGATTTGTGTACAATTTTGCTTTTTGTACTTAATCTTTGAATAAGTAAAATCATCAACCCTAGTAAGTATTTTAATAAGATTATCTGTCTTGATTTTCAAAACGTATTTTTTAATCAAGTTAACTTGTCACTAAAGTATTTAACCTCTGCATTAGTTGATCCCAATCTTTCTGATTTGGAATTGTATTAATAAGGAGATAATCTTTCTCCAACTCATAATCAAAAATATATGGTCGGTAATTCGTGACTATTAAATCTGTTTTATTAGATTTTAAGCGCTCCTCTGTCAACTCTGGTAAGGATAAAAAATTTAGCTGATAGCTTTCGCCTAACAAACGTTGTGCTTGAAGACGGATACTTTGAACCACCATTGAATCGCCCTCCAATAAAAATAAAATATTTTGACGAGGCTGATGAGAATGAATTAAAAGTTCAATAAATAAAGTAAATCCAACAGCTAATTCTTCAAGTGCTGTAGCAGATAATCTTAATTCCTCCTGATGTTTTTTCAGGAACGCTACATTTTTTTCATAGGATGATTGTTGCATGGCAATATGTCTCACTTCTATTTGCTGTTTATTCCATATTGGCCAAAGGGCGTTACTTAATTGCCATGCAATGAAATAAGACCTCGTAAAGGTTATTAACAAAGGACGATCCCATTGACTAAAGAGTTCATTTGAAAAGTAATCAGTGACTATTGCAGTAGTTTGAGGCCATTGATCAAATCGCAGCAAAAAACACTGCTCGTATTCCAAGCAACTTGTAGTACGTTTTGATACAATCATTAAATAGAGCCAGACTAACTCATCTTTCGGCAGGAGAATTCCGTATTCTCTATCAATGATTGGGATCAGTGACTCAAATAACTGGTAATCCTCATCCTGATAAACGAGTCTCTTAGCCCATTCGGGAACCTTAATCAACTGTTCTTGTTTTACTCTTACCATAGTCAAGTAAAGTAATGAATAGAAGGCAGCAATTGAAATTCCCGTTCCTATTTTATAAGTTTTCAACTCTACTGAAAGTTCTTTTCGAATAATTGCATGCAGGTCATCTGGGGGGCGAACCGTTTGTGGAGTTTGTTCGCCTCCATAATAAAAATCAAAGAAAAATTTCCTTATGTTTGACTCCTCTCCAATAAATTTTACAGGTTTAAAGCTGAGGCTAAGATCGTATTCTTCCAATGTTGGTTGTGTCTTTTTTAAAAAACGTCTTAGGGTAGTTTCTGCATAATTGTACTGATGTGCGAGTTCATCGAGGTCAGCAAAATCACCATAAAAAATTCTTTCCAATATTTCATAAAGTGCATCTTGGTCTAAAAGTTCCTCTTTTTTCTCTTGGTACATTAGACGATCGATTTCAGCAAAACGAAAACCAGTATTATTTGAATAAATAGCAACACTATCACCGAAGTATTCTTTTATTAAATGAATATCTTTGACTAGTGTACGTTGGGAGATTGCCAATTTATCAGCTAGCGTAATAGTTGTAAAAGTCTCTTCTTGTTCTATAATAGTTAAAATTCGCATCCATCTTCTGATCATAGGACTTGTAATAAAAGCAATTTGAAGTTCACGCATCATATTCCTCGCTTTATTTGTAATCATTTTCTATCTTTCCATCTACTAACTAGTACTTAAATAGATTGCTAATACTCGCTTTAGTATCGCTTTGTTCATAAGTATCATTCGCTCTATTAGCATTCATTTAGTTCTTTTAGAACCTAGGAACTCTGGTATGTTTTAAGAAATTTCTATCACTTGAACAATGGATCCCTATCCAACACTGATCATTTTAGAAACATACCTTGATTGTAGACTTCACCACAAAGAGACCTGTTAAGCGATCAGAAAAGTATCGTAAGCCTTCAACTAAACAAAGAAAGACACCTATATTAATATCTGTCAGAATAATTTATGTGCGCCCATAAAAAAGGGAGGAATCATTGATTTATCATTATTGAATGACGTGTAGATGATCTGTCAAAATGCACGTATAGGCTATTCTGATTCTCGATTTAATACTTGTCCAAACTTAAACGAACGGTAGCATGGATAGTAGCTATCAACTCCATCGCAGACCTTTTCACTTGATATTTTCCTATATAAGCCAAAGAAACAAACTTTTTCACGAGAGAAATCAATTAGATGGTACCGAACTTAACTCCCAGGTTAATGTCGTTTTATAACTTGCAGCATCAGGATTGGCCCCCTTAGGAACCTCTAAAATCACACTTCGACCAGCACTTTCAAAATCACCAAATCGATAAATCCATGTTCCCGTCCCTTCAGCTCCTTGAGCTTTTAAAACCGTGCGTTTAGCTCCACCAGGAATAAGTGTGATAGGTGTCGTCTGCTGCAAGCCAGGTTCGATGCCATCTTGTACTGAAACTAATTGTTGATTCTGGAATATAAAGCTTGCCCCTGTTAACTCCGATCCTGTTTCAGCGCTATAGAATTGCTCGTTTTGACTCACAGAGAGCTCCCATCCCCCACGAGTATTTGATGGACGGCGATCGCTGACTTGAACGTAATTTGGTCGAATCTCCTCTTCAATGAACATTCCATCAACTGATAATAATCTTTGTGGCTTAGCGTAATATCTTTTGTCTTGTGCGGAAATTGCAAAGGAGCCAAAATAAAAATTGGATGCAAAATCAATACTGAACAATCCCTGGTTTTCAGGCAGAGATGAGGGATTTTCAGGATTTACTTCTTTATCTGGAGCTAGTGGATCTAACGGAGAAACACGATCATTTTCTTTTATATAAACGAATCTGATACATTTGGGAGAGTCTCTTTGAATTTTTAAAGTAAGAGATTGCACATCTTCTAAGATTTCCTCATCATTTTGAATATATAAGAGTTCATATCCTTCAAAATATTCTGCAGAAAATTCTTTGTGTTGATTCACGGGAATTTCAACGGTTTCTTCTTTAATAACAATCGTTCCTGGCTCGGCGACGTGCATCACTTTGACTTCATTTTTTGCTCTAGTAAAGTAATAAACAATTGTCTTTTCTTCATCTGAAAATGTGTAATATCCTTTGTCGTCAATCAGCGAAGAGGAGTCTTCACTAATTCCTACAAAATCATAGCCATTAAGAAATGGTTCATCACTTTCTTTACTCTTAGGATCGATGAAAGTGGAGTCACCCAACTTGCCCGTAAAGGATTCCCCAGACAAAATATTCTCCTGTGTATCAATATCTTTGTATTCAACGTTGACCGATCCCTCTCCAACAATATATTTAAAGTAATCTACCTCTATCTGTTGTAGATTACTCTGAGCGCCTGTTGCTGCTGAAATAATAAAAGACAAAGCAGTAACATTTCCACTAGATAGCCATTCACTGACATCATGGTGCCAAACCTGACCATTATACTCAATTGACAAAATCGAATCATACTCTCCGGGATTATAGGTCATTTTAAACTCTCTAAATAAATTATTATTATTCCTTAAGATCGCCTTTGCTGCTGAACTATCGTTATTGTTACTTACATGGCTAGTCAACATTCCATCGTCTCTGGTATAGATGAATGACCCATGTGGATTGTGGGTAACCAAAGGCCAAACACCAGTTGATCGAAACTCGTCTAAATCTGCAGTGGCAGATCCCGAATCCACACGATTGTGATAAGTATCTAATTTAAATCCCCAAGCGTTTTGCAGTCCTGCTATGCCCATCCCTTGTCCAGACTGACCTAACGTATCAAGTTCAGATTGATGGAAGCCAAAACCTATTCCATCACCGCCATCACTTCCGCTCAAAGAACTACCCGATGCTCCTTGTCCTCCGTTTCCATTCCCAATATTGACACGACCTTTAAACTCAAAAGGATGCATATTACTCAATTTTTCTTTAAGTAAAATACTACCGTTTTGATTACTCCTATCCTCGGTTAGTGTGACGATTCCAGTTTGGTCATTATAAATTGCCGAACCGCTCAAATGAAAATGGTCCAAAAAATTGGTCCGATCCCCTTCAATAAAATCATATTCCGTAGCTGCTGCCACATACTCAAAGCGATCAAGACGAATTTGATGGAGGTTGACTGACCCACCTGTCGCAGCAGAAATGATAAAAGATAAGTCTTCTGTGTCTATCCACTGAGAAACATCAACTCGCCATACTCTTCCTTCATAGCTAATACTGAGTATTTTGTTGTCGACACCGGGATTGTAAACTAACGAGAAATTTCGAAAAGAGTTATTACTGGGATTTGTTGTGACTCGAGGAGGCGCTTCATTCCCTTGATAGTTTCGCAGGATGCCTGAGTTTGAGTCTGTATAAACAAATGCACCAAATGCAGAGTTTGAAGTTCCATCTATTGACGAGGGGTCCGCTTCAGTTAGAGCTGTTGCACTACTGTTTCTATACGTATCAATTTTAAAGCCAAAAGAAGAAGCCAATCCTGCAAGCCCCATCCCCTGACCTGTTTCACCTACAGCATCTAAGTCATCCGCATGAAAACCAAAGCCGACCCCATCGCCACCTCTACTCGAACCTAAACCCGTATTACTGAGACGTCCAGTATTAATCGAGCCAGTGACTCGCATAGGATAACCAGAGAGCATTTTTTCTTTTAGAGTTATGGCACCGGCTTGATTGGTTACTTCTTCCGTGAGTGTCACTTGACCAAAACCGTCATTCTTTGCGTTGCCAATAAAATGAAAATAGTCTTGCAGATTGTTCACATCTACGATAACTTTTCTGTTCTCGTTTAATGGTGTGCCTTCAAAAACTTCATTGAATAACTCAAGATGTTCACTGTATGCTTCATAATCAATACCCGTTTCTACACTTTCTTGTCCAGCAATTCCATCTTCATCAGGAAAAATACCATTGTTTTCCTCTGACTCTGTGTCCCTAGCATCATTTGTAGGTTGCTCTTCTTCTATTTCAAGAACAAGTATTTTTTCTAATACAGATACTTGATATTTCCCTGGAACTTCGAAAAACAAAGGAATGTCAAATGTATCTTGAGGACGAACGGATTCAATTAGCCACCGACCTAATTGTGCTTCTTGTTTTATAGAAATACCCTCTGGTAATTTTTCTTCAACAATCTGTGCCTCTTCTGGCAAAGTAATAGGAACAGATAGATACTCACTGTTTGAAAAAATCTTTACGATTATCGGTTCTGATACTTTTCCTTTAAGATAAGTATCAGAAAAATGAAAGGTTTCATCCTTTAATTCATCCGCTTCTGTTTGCTCCACGATAGAAGGAAATTCATTAGTTTCAGACACATCATCAAAATCAGTAAGCGTTTCTGCAAAAGCCATGTTCAATGGTACAGAGAATGATTGTGCAATCATTTTGAAAGCGATAATATAAATTACCGCTTTCCTAAATAATTTACTCATCCGATCTCACACCTCCTGACTTTCTTTTAAGCTTTTTCTTATAGAGTTCGTAAACGATCATCCCCAATAACGCAAAAAATAAAACAAGTGATCCTATCATCCACCAGTTTGTGCTTGCGTCAATCGTGACATCTGTACGGTTATAACTTCGCGCTTTTTCAGAATCAATCGTAAATTTTTGTTCCCAGGACCACGACTCCCCTTTAGAAGTTGCTGTCAGTTTCAAAAGATAATTGCCAGCTTCAAAACGATCGCCTCCCAAAGGAATTGGAAAATGAAAGTGGGAATTAGGTGCCATCTGCATTTGCTCGTCACTTGCCTCATAAAGAATTTCTGTTTCACCTTCGCGCTGAACACTCGCTTTAATGGCTAGTCGATTCACAAAGGTTGGCGTCACATTTTGAATCGTCGCGCTAATTACATTGCGAAAGTTCAATTGATTTGGGAAAACATCTAAGAGTTCTAAATCTGGTTCTACAGAATCTCGAGTATTGCTGACCACAACTCCTATGACATAAGCAAATTCATTTTTTACTGCAACCCCCTCTTGCTCACTAACCGTTTCTTCTGTCTCTTCCTTCACTTCACTAATACGCAGCCCACCTGCTAGAAATCCATCAAAGGAAGCGTCTGGCATTTGAAGTGATAAGTTCACTGTTTTTGTTTCATTTCCACTGAGCTCGACCACATCTGGTGATTCAATCAATTCGTCAAGAGAATATAGTAATGTTGGGTCCGGTTCTTCTGCCTTTTTGCCATACTCCACGAAACCATGCACATTGGTATAAGCAGTATGAGGGGTGATTCGCACTTGAATGGTTTCTTCACTCCCGTTATGAAGCTTTAAGGACAATTTCTCTTTTGAACCTGGTGCTAGATTCAGATCAAAGTAACTATTTGTACTGTCTACTTGGCTAGCAGGTAATTCCGGTACAACATGAAAATTCAGGCTACTTTCTTCGGCTTGGACCAATGCTGGAAACAAGAAAATCGAAAGAAGAAAAAAAACCTTATATTTAAGGAACAAATGCTGTAAATAAGTAGATATATGAGTATGGTTCAAATGAATCATCCTTTCTAAAAAAAACAACGCTACACATTCATGCAACGCTGTAGAGAATTTTTCATAAAGTTTTCTGGTGCCTGCTCTTACTAAATATTATTTTCTTCATCACCAACATCGCCATTAGGAGTCGTTGTCAAATCCCATAACAGTGTTGCCTTATACGTGGTCGCATCTTTAGCAGTAGAACCCGGAACATGCAATTTGATGGCACCATTTTCTACAACATCATTTTTAGAATCAAAATCTTCTGAGGAAAATTGATTTGTCAGTTCTTCTTGATTTCCCCAGACAACTGAAGAAACCCCGGCGCCTTGACCTTTTATCGCTCTCATCACTGAACGAGCAGCCCCGTTTGTGAGTAGTTCTAAATTATCTTCATGAGCGCTAGGTGAATTTAAATTATTGCTTCCCTCGTACCTAATCTCAGAACCAACAAACTCTATCCAAGCACCCGTCAAAATATTGTTTTGTGTTTGTGACTCAAAATTACTTAAACTAACTTCTAGATCCCAACCGGCATTTGTTCCTCGTAGATCATGAACCTGAGCAAAACTGACATAAGGTACTTTATTATCGTCACCCGTTGTTCCAGATTTTTGCTGCATTTCTGCAACCATGTTATATTCTCTATCTTGATTAGAAATTACTTGTGTACCGAAATTCATCGTTGCTACTTTCATGATGGATAATTCTCCAGTGGTCCCAGGAATTTCGGGTTCAATCTCCACATCTGGATTTGGTACTGGATTCACCACCTCTAGCTCTCCATCCTCTTCACCCGCCGGACGAAACTCAACTTGTCCATTCGAGGTTACATCTCGAACCTCTTGTGAATAAGCTTTGGTCGCACTTCCAGCTAAAATAGTGGTAGATAATACGGCAATTGACGCTAAACGAATAAATTTCATATTTCATTCCTACTTTCTTTTAATTCATATATGTTTTTCAATGCTTTCCCCCACCAACAAACGACAATGATAAGTAAACTTAATCCAATCGATTTCCACCAAGTGTTTGTGATCATATTTGTTTGTGGAAAAGTTTTTTCCAAACTTGAACTACCATCTGAAGGTGGCTTGACAACGTGAACTGGTGGCTTAGGCTCTGGCGCGCCAATGGGTTCGTATGTACCAGTGAAACTAATCATGCCTTCAGTTTTCACTTCTTGAGTTTGTGTACCATAAACAATAGTTGGAAAATGGATGAAAACTACTATGCAAAAGACCAACATTCCCTCACCTATTTTTGATTTCATTCACCACCCTCCTTTAGTGAAAATTAGCCATCAATTTAGATGACTCATTGTATTTTTCTTTTATAAAAGCTGAATCACTTCTAACAGATATTTTTGAAAAATAAATCTTTTAGTCTACCTTTTAAAATTAGTGATTCAACTTTTCGAAAAAAAACGGTGCGTTCTGTTTGCTTCTTGCATCTAATAGATTACAAGTGGGTAAGAAAAAATCAAAATCGAAATTTTCATAGCGCCATGCATTTTTGAGAAAAATAACAATTATTTATAACCCGTATATTCATTTATTATTTCTTGCATACTAAGTCCCCCAGAGAAAACAATTGTTTTTTAATAAAAAAATAGTAAAAATCATTTTTAAAATGGCACCAAATTCGCAAAAATACCGTGCAAAAAAAAACAAAAAAAGCAGCTTTTAAAAATTTTAGGTCTTGCTTTTTTTAAGTTGTTGCTTTCCTATGTCATTCCCTTGATATAGCTAGGCTATTCATATCAATACCGGGTATTTCTTCTAGTTATTAAAAATCAGTAGATAAGAAAAAAAACTTTCTTGCTAAAATAACAGGCCATAAATAGAGGGAACTTCCATCATAAACTCATCTCTTTTTCAATATTTGCATAACACGAAGTAAATATCGAATGGCAATTTTGTATCTTCTTTACTACTATATTTTAAGAAGAAAGGGTGATTAAATGAGGGTCGAAAAAGTAAAATTGACTGCTTTTATTTATAAAATGAGCTGTCTGGAATATTCATATTCTTTGATTAAAAGCGGGTATTCCCCTATCAAATTAACCACAGAAGAAGAGAATGAAATTGAATCTATCATCAATACTCGATTACATCGATCCTTGCTATCAGCCAATCGAAGACGATTTAAATTCAGCAAAGTGAAACTTTCAAGAAAAGGAAAATCAGCTTATCAAAAACTAAAAAAGTTTGAGTATCTGATTGATCTTTAGCAAACATTAATACATTCCTATGATTAGACGGATAAAAAGGTAGCAATTAAATGGGTTTACCTAGTGTACGTCCATTTTCCTCAATAATTGAGTGATTTTCTTACCACTATTCAAGTCATAGAAATAGAAAATTATCTATTTATTCGTGGACCAGTTAATAAAATTATCCTCTTCACTAAAAGATTAAAGAAATGTTCCTCCATGATCTATGCATTTGTATCTGAAGGCTACAGCTAGCATTGATCCCTTAGAACCTAGATTTTCTGTCTTAAATTGAACAAATAAAAACGTGGATACAAAAAAGACGCTGAAGAGTCGTTTGTCACTCCTCCAGCGTCTTTGCATTTTTATAATTCCTTGATAAACCGTTTCTGTTCATGACTGCTGTGGTAGCCATGGTTTTCATAAAACTTGTGGGCAGCATGGCGTTTGACATTCGAATTTAATCGAATGCCTTGCATTCCTCGCTGTCGGGCTTCTGCTTCAATTGCCGACAGTAGTTTCCCGCCAACGCCTTGCTTTTGCACTTGATCATCCACTACCAAACCTAGGACATTAAAAAATCGCCCGGCAGAATAAACTGTTGAATATGGCTGTGCTTCAATCATTCCAACTGCTTTTCCCTCTATTTCAGCGACCAGCAAGAGATGATCCTCCTCAGCTAAAATTCTCTTTAGGCCTTCGATCAATACTTCTTCTTCGATTGGATAGCCTAGTACTTTCGACAAATGAGCTAGTTCTTTATGATCAGACAATGCAGCAGCTCTAATTCTCATAGTATTCTCCCACCTTTTGGCTTTTTATTCGGTCTTGTTTTAGATAACTCACATTCATTTATCAACTTAGAAATAAATGACAGCTAGTTGATTTGTACAAGTGCAATAGAAAAAAAGTATACAGACAATGTACTAGAAATCCCTTTGCTATGATCTTTTATGTTATTTAGCTAAACCAGTTTTTAATTTTGATCAAATGAAATGAGTGCATATTCGTTAGGAATATACCTGATTGTCGTATATTCGAATAATTTTCCCATATCATTATAGACCGCATTTTCCAATATTCCCACACAATTATTTTTTCCTAAAGCTAATTCTTTAAAGTCAGAATCTTTTGCAGATTCAACTTTCATTATAGACTTTGATGCAGCGATTTTAAAATCTAAGTTTTGTTTGATATGGTCGTAGATTGATCCGGCTATGATTTTCTCATTAAGACCCTTAACGATACTTTTTTTGAAATAACTCGTATCTGACATCATCGCTTTCCCATCAATGAGGCGTAATCGTTTCACAAGGTATACTCTTTCACCAACCGGAAATGAAATTTTTTTTGCTAATGAATCATCAACAGTCAACTCGTGAAATTCTTGCACAATTGTTTTTTTTTCGACCTCAGTATCTGCGGATAGTGCCTTCAATCCTTGAAAATTTCCTACCTTGAAAGACTTCTTGTCAATCTCGATTCTTTCAAGAATAACTACCCCTCTTCCTTTCACACTATAAACCAATCCATCTTCATTAAGCAGTTGAATCGCTCTGCGAACTGTATTTCTACTAGTACCAAATCGCTCAATTAACGCCATTTCGGTCGGTAAAACCATTGTATCGTTATAGAGTCCCTCATTAATTTCATTTTTCAAAGTGTCATATATATCCCGAAACTTATTCACCATAGTTCCACCTCACTCTTTCAGTTAATTATAACATGATATCATTCTACCTATAAAAAAACTTAAATTTGTTTAAACAAATGCTTGATTATTTGTTTAAACAAATTTAAAATGAGCGTAACCGGTTAAAAGAAATGAGGAGGTTTTATTATGAGTGACAAACAGTTAGCGGAGTACATGATTGAGTACGTTGGTGGAAAAAATAATATCAAAAATGTCATCCACTGCATTACACGTGTTCGTTTCTATCTAGTGGACAAAGAGAAAGCCGATACAACTAAGATAAAAGAGTTGGATGATGTAATGGGCGTAGTAGAAGCTCAAGGACAATATCAGGTGGTTGTTGGAAACAAAGTAAATGCTATTTACGAGGAAGTAATGCGCCAGTTAAACAATGATCAAGTCTTTGATTCTACAGAGGGAGTGGTGGAAAATGATTCCAATAGTGATTTTCTTCAGCTATTTCGAAATGGCTTCAATCAGTTTATTGGCATAATTACAGGTTCAATGATGCCCGTCATCGGTCTTCTTGCAGGAGCTGGAATAATCAAAGGATTACAAGCTTCGTTGGTGACGTTTGGTTTATTACAAGATAGTTCGCAATCTTATCTATTGATTAGCACGATTGCAGATGGCATTTTTTATTTTTTACCTGTCATCTTAGGTTTTACTGCAGCTCAAAAATTAAAGGTGAATCCTATTGTTCTGGCAGTCGTCGGTGCGATACTCATTCACCCAAATATAGTCACTATTGCTTCAAGTACAGCTGCGAAGGTCGCTATTTTTGGCATAGAATTCCCCATTATGAATTATACAGCTTCGGTTTTCCCTATTCTGGTCGCTGCTTGGTTAGCAACGTATGTTGAAAAGTTTTTAAAGAAAATTGTTCCTCTCGTGATTTCTTCCATTGTGTCACCAATCGTTGAAGTTCTGGTACTAAGCTTAGCCGTTCTTCTTATCATCGGACCAATCATAACGATTATTAGTGATGGGCTAGCATTCGGAATTAGTACCATTTTTGACTTTAACACGATTATTGGCGGAGCAGTCTATTGCGCACTTTTTCCAGTCTTAGTGGTCTTCGGCATGCATTGGCCATTGATTCCGATCATCGTCAACGATTTAACTGTTAACGGATTTAGTATGATGAATGCCTTCTCGTCTGTATTGATGATGGGTATTGCGGGTGCAACATGCTCAATCGCATTGAAAACAAAAAAAGCTCAACTAAAACAAGTTGCCTTTGCTGCCACTCTTTCACAAATATGCGGTGTTGGCGAACCTGCAATCTATGGTATTCTACTAAAATACAAAAAAGTCTTCTATCTCGTGACCCTTTCAAATATTTTTGGTGGTGCTCTAGCAGGTTTCCTTCACTTGGTCAACTATGGATTCGCAGGTGGGGTTATAGGATTTGCCTCTTTTATCAACCCGGTTGCAGGGATCGATAAAAACTTCTATGCTTATCTACTCTCTCATATAGGAACATTTTTGCTATCCTTTCTTTTGACTTGGCTTTTTGGTTTCAATGATAAAATGAAAGCTGCAGATGAACTGTAAGGTGATATATGATGAAAAAAATAATTTGGCATCAAGTATTTTCTAATTACCAAGTACTAAACTTTTCTCCTAATGGACGTAAATTACGTTTAAGAATCAAGCAGCCGCTTTCTGGACAACGATTAGCACTCGAACTTTGTAACCGCTATGATTCTTTTGATTTAAACGTAGAGTCGATAAAAATCAGTAGTAATCCGGGAAACCAACAATCCAATGTTATTACCTTAGATAATCGACCACAATTCATTGTCCCAGCTGGATCCACTTTATGGACAGATGACGTTGATTTTTCAGTAACCAAAGGAGCCGATATTCTGATAGAGGCATTATTCTCCAACGAGATCAATCGAGTATCTTCCTCGGCAAACTTACTATCTGATCAAGTAGTCCATTCGAATATAAGAGAAACCAATAACTTTATTTTTGGGATTACTTCAGTTGCTCTAGAAACGAAAGTTGATGCAAAAGTCATTGCTTTTTTTGGCGACTCTTTGACGAATCAAGGATATTTTAGTGATAGTGTCATCGACAATCTAAACAAACGTGGTCTGATTGCAACAAGCTTTAATGCTGGCATATCAGGCAATCGTCTGACACATGCTGGTTCAGGGATTTCTCGTTGGAAAGACAGCTTTGGTGTTGCAGGAATCGACAGGTTCCAAGCAGATGTCGTGGATCAAAAGCCAGATTTGATTGTTTCATTGATTGGGTTAAATGACTTGTTTCACCCAGGAACTGGCTCACCGCTTTCAGAATTACCTATCAAAGAAGAGTTGATCCAACAATACAAAGTTCTAATAAATCTGGCAAAAAAAGCAGACATTCCGTTTGTTCCCCTCACGCTTCCCCCTTTTAACTATTCTTACAACCAAGGAAAGCCGAGTTGGACCGAGGAAAAAGAAGCTATCCGAACTGCGTTTAATCAATGGATAATGACTCAAGCAAATACGATCGATATCAATGATATGGTAAGAGATCCTTCTGATAAAACGAGATTAGCTTCTGCATTTGATTCGGGGGATCATCTGCATTTTTCTCAAACTGGAGGGGAAATTTTAGGAAAAGCTGTGGCTGAGAAAATTCTTTGCCTTTCATTGCTGTGAATTGATAGACTCTCAACAAAAACTGTTAAAAATAGTCAAAAATAAAACCTACCTCCCATACACATCTGGTTAAAATGTATACGGGAGGTTGACCTTTTCACTATGAATTTTCTTCAACTCTGCACTTGAATATCCTTACTCTCGATCACTAGCAATTATTCTACATACAATGTCACAAATTTTGCATGGCCTATCTTTTCAAGAGTGACTACATTCTTTTCCACAAGAAGTGCTTCTTTTGTAGCTTCTTTTAAATCGACTGTTTCTACTACGTTCACTGGATGGTTAAATGTGATCGTCGCGTGTCCAACTTCATCTAAAAGCCCATTGTATAGACGCAAAATATAACCTGGACGAGCTTCGGCTTTTTTCAATACACTTAGGGTCAAATTGCCATTGATCTCAAAAAGACTAAAGTTTGCCGGTAAGGTTGGTTCAACCGGCCCTAAAGTAAAAATCAATCGGGAATTCAGGAATTCTGCGGATTGATAAAGCGTGATCGGTGTTACTGCTTGTTTGGCACGTTGCGCAACATTTGCTTGATCAAATCCTTGCGCAAAGTAAGCAACAGAAAAATCAAAATGCATCGTTTTGTGACACTGCGCAGCTGGTGTCGCAATCACTGATTCTCCTGAAGCACGCCCTGGACGATACAGTAGATTCTCTTTCCCCATGAAGCCATAGGTTCGGAAAATCGTTAAGCGAATCGTATCAAACGCTTCCCCCACGATCTCATATTCACGTACACCCTGAGGCATTACTGCTACGCCATGGGATGCATCGAATAAACTGACAAACGATTGACACGTTTCTATGGCGATCGGTTGCTCATTCCATTGCTCTTTATTGGCTTCCCAAAGGGCCATTTCTTTTTCAAACATAACCGGACGCTGCAATGTACCAAACTGTTGGTCAGCCAGCGAAAATTTCGAGGCAATTCCGGTATCAAATAGCACACATACCCGATGGCTATCCACTTGTTGATTTTCAACCGTTAATTTGAAATCAATTTGTTGCGATTGTTTTTTTAACACGATCGTCAATTGGATCGGCAGTGAAGCCGAGATCTTCTTTTCTGCACGTTCAGCTAAATCCTTCGGAACCCTCAGGGTGAATGCCACATCAATCTTTTGGTAGATCGCTGATTGCTGAATCGAGATCGTTGGTTGCGCATCAATTGATGAAATCACAAAATCTTTCACAGGTGGTGAATAATTGAATGAATCACCATCGTCGCCATTTTCTTCAATAATCCCTTGATTTTGATAAAGTACTTGATTGGTTTTATCTAGAATATCCAACGAACCATTGCTATTGACAGTGATCTGATAGTACTCATTTTCGATCGTATTGGTTGTAATCTCCTGCAATGGTGCGCTTGTATCACCTTTTAAATCAATCGTCAGCTGGGTATACCCCATACTCGGCACGTCAGTCGTTTCTATGGCAATTTTTGCTTTATAGACTTTCTCCGGCAAATAGATCTCCTTGACTGGATCTAATATGTTCCCCTGATTCAACACATACTCCGTTTGGTCGGTAAGCTCTAAAATCGTATAAGGTAACGCCTGACCTGACTGGTCAAGGATCGCAAACTCTTTTTGCGGCAAATAAACCTCTGCTTCGATCACCCCATTACGTTTTGTGTCATAGGTATTGAAAAGCGTAAAAGTAATTTCTTTTGCTTGTGGGTTGTTGATTGCAGTAGAAATCTGTCGTAACGTCAATTCGACAAGATTCATAGAAATATCTCGCGCTTGCTTATAGCGCATATAGATATCTTCGTTGGTCGTATCAGAAACACAAGAACCAATCGAATCATGCGCCGCATTTTCAAACATTAACTTCCAAATCTCTATGACTGTTTCTACGGGGTACTCAAATCCTAATTGCATAGCCATGGTTAAGATAGGCTCCATGACATTGACTAAGTAATGTTGGATCTGGGTGTTCATCGCCTTCAAATCAGGACGTGAAGAAAAAATCGTTTTGTGGATTCGCATCAATTTGCCGTTGATCAGTTCACCAGCGATTTCTTCCAACTCAGGATGGCGTGCTTTGACCGCAGCAATGTATTTTTCGATCGTTGAAAATTGTAACACATACTCATCCTGATACAGTTGATTCATTCGATCAACCAATTCTGGAAGATTTTCTCTAACTGGTGCTTGATCGAAACCATTTGGAAAATACACTTGATCCGTTGCACTGCGTCCCCAAGTCGTTTTAAACGGTTCTTGATGTAAGAACTTTGCTAATTCTACTTCTCGCTCAGGAATGGCACCGCCAATGTAGTACCCACTTGGGATCTGATAAACATTGACCACAGAACCATCTTCTCCACGCCATTTGTACTCTGTGCATTTAACATCGTCATCACTGACACCGCGCCAAAACATCGTGTCAGTGATACCAAACTCACGATAGATTTGCGGCATACTAGCTGCTTGTCCGAAAGAATCTGGCACATAGCCGACATTCATGTAGGTTCCGAATGCTTCACAAATTTTCATGCCATATAACATATTTCGAACAATGCTTTCTCCCGAAATCACTAATTGATCGGTTTGTGTGTACCATGGACCAATGATCAACTTCCCTTGTTGAACAAGTTGTTGAATCCTTTCTTTGTCCTGCGGACGCCATTTCAAGTAATCATCTAACAGAGAAGCCTGTCCATCTAAGATAAAACTTTCATAAGGATCATCCTTTTCTAGTTGTTCAATGACGTTTTTTAGATCGTGCATCAAATAGATTTTCGAGCGACTCGTCGTAAAATACCATTCGCGATCCCAATGACTGTGGGGTACGACATGTACTGTTTTTTTCATTCAATCATTCCTCTCCCGTGATTAGAAAAGGCACGTAACGATGGGTGTCGTTCGTGCCTATTAATTTTTCTCAATTTTTTTACCATCTGGTACACATAATTTGATTCTTACACAAATACTTCGAATTTTGAAAATCGATTCTCTTCAAATACTCTCGTTTTCTTCCCCAAGTCTTGACATTGTCAGATGCCTTAAAGCGTTCTTGAAAAATCACCTGCTCGTGCCTTTTCTTTTGCTACTATTTAGCTAATCAGCCTTGTTGCTTAATTTTCAAAGCTCACTTCAATATCATCGAGGGCAATATCTTCTGTTTGTTCTTCTTGCTTATTGAAATTCACGAATAAAGGCGCGACAAAACCGATGAAGGCTGCTCCTGCAAATAGTCCAATCAAATACGCCCAACCGTTTCCAACAGTGAAGAAGCCGTATATTCCCCCAACTGGCGGCATTTTGTCATACATTCCTAATGCGATCCCCAAACCAGAAGCGATTGCTCCTCCCAACATGTTGATCGGCACAAGCCGTAATGGATTGACTAATGTAAAAGGAATTGCTCCTTCTGTGATTCCGATAAACCCCATAATAAAGTTATTACGCCCAGCATCCAGTAGCTCTTTGTTGAATCGATTTTTGTGGAACAAAGTTGCTAAGGCATATCCAAATGGTACCGCACAAATCGCAACATTCACGATGATAGCTGGCAAAAAGACCCCTTCCGCTAGTAACACATTTCCTGCCATCCAAGCAGCTTTGTTTACAGGTCCCCCTAAGTCAGAGCCAATCATTGCCCCCATGATGACTGCCAGTAAAATTTTGTTAACGTCATTTTCAATCATGGTTCGGATCCATTCAACCAAACTAGTATTGATCCACGCCAATGGCTCAGAGAGTAAGGCGCCCATGACGATTGCTACAGACAATGTAGCAATCAAGGGTAAAATTACCAGCGGCATCACCCCAGCAAACGACTCCGGTAATTTGATATGTTCTTTCGCCCACTTCACTAAGTATCCTGCTAAGAACCCAGCAATAACTGCCCCTAAAAACCCAGCATTGGTGCTAGAAGCGACTGCACCACCGATAAAGCCGGCACCTAGCGCAGCCTTATCTCCAACAGAATACGCGATAAAACCAGCCAAGACAGTATTGATCAAGCCGATTCCTGTCCACCCTACTTGTTCAATCAAATAAAGCGCATGTTTAAAGCCTTCCGTGTCAGCATAAGGATCTAAGCTTGTGATCCCCATACCAAGAGCAATCATTTTCGGAATGGCAACAACCAGTGAAGCACCAATAATCAATGGCAGTACAAAACTAATTCCACTCATCAAGTGGCCTTTTAAATCTGCTAGAACTCTTTTCATCATCCTTGCCTCTTTCCTTTAGTTTGCGTTTCTTTGTTCAACAGCAGCGACACATTTCTTCAGCACCGCTTCCGGTGCTTTGATACACGTATTGATATTTACTCGAATTTGCGGTTTTCCTTCAAACCGTTCCATCCCAACAACTTTTTGGTCAGTCGCTAAAAGCAAGAAATCTGCTTCTTTTGCTTCGGCTGCAGTGATCTCATTGACTTGCCCTAACGAGCCTTGCTGTTCGATCTTGACCTCATAGCCAAGTTTCGCACCAGCTTTTTCTAAAGCTTTTGCCGCCATCGGTGTATGTGCCAATCCTGCTGGACAGGCGGAAATCCCTACTATTTTCATATAATTTTCTCTCCCATCATTTCCTTTTTGATCAATTCTGCTAAATAAGCTTTGTCTTCTGATTGTTGAATCTGCTGGATGAATGTCTCTTCAAGCAATGCGGTTGCTAGACGACTCAGCATTTGCAGATGCACCGTTCCTTCATCTTTTTTAGGGACCATCAAAGCAAACACATTTTTGACTGCCGAATCATCGAAAGTTTCCCATTCGATGGCTTGCTCTAAACGAATAAACAAAACGGTCGGTTCCAAAACCGGTTCAGCTTTTGCATGTGGAATAGCAAAGCCTTCTTGTAAGCCGGTTGAATATTGTGCTTCCCGTTCAATGAATGCCTCACATGTATCTGCTGCATTGGTAACGATCCCTGATTCATAGGCATGATGCGCAATTACGTGAAACAGTTCTTCTTTTGATGTAACAGCCACATTCAAGAGAATATTTTTTTCCTGAAAATCCATCTCATCTGCTCCTTTCCTTTATTATGAAACCATTAGCGTAATTCGTGTGGTTTATTTTCTGTACACGTTTAATTTACGGTTTCTGATTCACCATGTAAACACAACAAATTTCCAATTCAAGCGGCAATCATTAGTAAAGCGTTTTCCAAAATGATTGCCAACTCTTCTGGAAACTTTCGGTACTGGTGAAGCATTTCCTTCTTATTCTTTCTATTGTATGATGAGAAAGAGCACGGAGGTGAAACAAGTGTCAAAACTTGCTTATCAACGATTAGATGATCTAATGGAAGTATTAACTAGACAAACGGCGCCGCTACCAATGAAGGAGTTAACAAAAAGCTTCTCGATTTCTGAGCGAACGGTTCGGACCGACATTGCAAATTTGAATGATTTGTTAACAAATGTAGGAGCCTCCATCAAGTTGATTCGAGGACAAGGCTATTTGTTGTCTATTGGTTCAAAAGAACGATTTCATGACTGGTGGACTGAAAGTATGTCGACTACCGAGTCCTTTCTAACTACGAGTGAAGAACGACAAGCTTATCTACTTTTCCTTTTATTTAAGAATGAAACCCCTTTATCCTTGGATGATTTTCTTGATCGATTATTTATTAGTAAAAACACCTTTTACTCATACTTAAAAACGGCTCGAGACAATTTAGCGACCTATCAATTAAAAATAGTAAATCGTCCAAATATTGGCTTTGAAGTCTTGGGTAACGAATTCGCCAAACGCCAAGCAATCAGTGATCTGTTGATTGAAAAAGATCTCCAAGAGTATTTGGTCGGCTTCACGGAAATGGAACTTGAGTTGTTTGATACGATTGATCTAACCCGCTTGCAAGAATTGTCATTAAATCATCTGGCACCCTTAGACTTATTAGACTCTGATTACTATCATAAAAACATTCTTTCTCATTTTGCTTTAGCAATCAGTCGCTTTATAGCCGGTCATCAGATCAACGAATTTCCCTTGCATGTGCCCGTGCTCAAAAAAGACGCCCAGAAAGTTGTAGGTCACTTCTTAGAAGAAATCGATCATGCATTTGATATACAATTGACTGCTGGAGAAAAACAATACTTCATTTACTATCTCGCGATGAACGCACCACGTTTAGTTGAAACAGGCGATGCAAGCGATTCTTCCACGAAAACTGCGAAAGCCATTGTGGAAGAATTATTAACTGCGATCAAACAGACGTCAAACTATGCATTAGAGACAGACAAGATGCTAATAGAAGATCTGACATCTCATATTGAGGGCTTTATCAATATGAATCTAATGGATGCACGCCGTAGCAATCCATTGCTGGCAACGATCAGAAAATCTTTTCCACAGGCTTATGATTTATGTTTGACTCATTTAGAAACGGTAAGCCTGAAACACGGTTTTTATTTTTCTCCTGATGAGATCGGCTATATCGCTTTGCACATCGCAGGTGCTATGGAAAGGAATTCCATCAGAAATCATCATAAACATCGCGTCATCCTTGTTTGTGGAACTGGTCGAGCCATGAGTCGTATTATTGAAGCAAAAATTATCAAGCACTATCAAGAAACGATCGAAGTCGTTGATCGCTTTTCTTACGTCGAGCTACAACAATGTGATCTTTCTGCGATTGACTTTGTGATCACAACCGTTCCATTAGAACAGTTTTCGGTTCCCTCTATTTACATCAACATGGCCAAGCTAGATAAAGAAATTGGCAAAATCGAACCGTTCATTGAAACGCTCAGTGAAACAAAAGACGGCATCTATTCATTGTTTCAAAAAGCATTTTTTCTTCATGAAAATCATGCAGATAAAGAAACCTTACTAAAGAAAATGGCGCAGCAATTGTACCAAAAAGATTTTGTGCCCCAAGATTTTTATGACAGTGTGAAAAAACGAGAAGCAATCAATCAGACCAATATTAACGAGTGGCTTGCTATCCCCCACCCCATGACATTGCTGGCAAAACGCTCAGCCGTTTCAGTGGCGATCATTCCTGATGGTGTTGATTGGGGAAATGGTGATTTGGTTAAATTTGTCTTTCTCTTTGCGATTCAAAAAGACGAATATGAAGATACCGAAGAAATCTATAGTCTTTTATTAGAATTGATGGATCGTGAAGATATTCAACAAGCAATCTTACAAAAAAGTGACTATCACCACTTTTTGAGCTGTATCAAGCAATTATAAAAGGAGCTGGGGAATCCAGCTCCTTTTGTTGATTCTAACTTTTGTGAAATGCATGCAAACTATGGTTAGTAAATGAAAAGATTCTGAATTCAGAGAGTTTGACAATCTCTCCCTTTTCAGCTAAGATTTTATTATTGTTACATTAATTGAATATCCAAAACACCACCGGGTGATAGAAGTGTTTGGTAAACTCATTAGGTCCTTGAAGAGTTTACTGAATGCTTATTTTTTTTTGAGGAGGAGAATAAATTATGACATGGATTTATTTACTTTTAGGAGGATTTTTTGAGGTCGTATGGGCATCTACCATGAAACTGAGCAACGGGTTTAGCCACTTTTGGTATAGTATTTCAACAGTCATCGGAATGCTTTTCAGTTTTGGCTTCTTGGCTTTAGCGGTCAAAAACCTACCATTAAGTATCGCTTATCCTGTTTGGACAGGGATAGGTGCGGTGGGATCGATTATTGTGGGGGTCGTGTTCTTTAAAGACCAGCTATCCCTTCTGACTTGGGTTTTCGTCGTCTTATTAATAGTTGGTATTTTGGGCATCAAGTTTACCAGCGGACATTGATTTAGCCATTTGATAATAGTTTTGCTAGCCTTTTTGTAGGTACCTTCATTAATCAAGCGCCTTGACTCATATATCGAAACACGGATCCAAATCGCCTTTTTCAGCCAATCTAAAGATTTTTTTGCAATTAGCCTATAGATAAAAAATATTTTCAAAAAACGTTTGACCTTATAGTCACTCTAACCTTTATGCTATTCATGTAAAGAAAACGGAGGGAAAATAATGAAACAATGGCATAATTTGGATATTGAAAAGGTGCAGTCAGCGACAAGTGAGACGTTTATCACAAATGAGGTACGTAAAGCGTATCAAGAAAAACACGGGAAAAATAAATTACAAGCATCAGAAAAGACACCCGAATGGAAGAAGTTTTTATCTTACTTCCACGATGCGTTAATGTATGTCTTGATCGGTGCAGCTGTTTTAAAATTTATTACGGGAAGTCTAATTGAAGGAGCGATCGTTTTACTAGTGGTCGTTTTAAACGCAATGATTGGTTATTATCAAGAGAGAAAAGCAGATGATTCACTATCTAGCATTTCAAAATTACTTAGTTCAAAGGCGACAGTCGAATCTGAAAACGGACGCCTTTTAATCGATGCAGAAGATTTGATTCCAGGGGACCGTGTTTATTTAGCACCTGGTGATGTTATTCCTGCTGATTTGCGTATGGAAACTGTGAATCAACTAAAAATAGATGAATCGATTCTGACTGGAGAGCCTGATGCAGTCGTAAAAACAACTGCTCGTTTAGAGGGGCAAATAGCACTTGCTGAACGAACCAATATGGCGTATTCAGGTACGCAAGTACAGTCAGGAACTGGAAAAGGGCTCGTTGTTGAAATTGGCTCGGACACTGAGATTGGTAAAATCAATGCTTCTTTAGCAACCATTGAAGTGAAAGAAACCCCTTTATTGAAAAAAGTGAACGAAATGAATCATGCTATTTTTAAAGGGATCGGCGTCTTTATCTTCTTATTAGGACTGATCAGCTACTTCATTTATGGCATGAGTCCGATGTATATCGTGTCAGCAATCATTGCTTTGATCGTTTCTTCTATTCCTGAGGGATTGCCTTCTATCTTGACGATTATTCTGTCTTCCGGCGTGAAAAATATGTCGGAGCAAAATGCGATCGTAAAGGGATTGCCTACTGTCGAAACACTTGGCTCAATGACAGTCATCTGTTCTGATAAAACAGGTACTTTGACCAAAAACGATATGACCCTTACCAATGTGTTTTCTAATAATCAGGTAACAGTGATTGATCATGAAGACCAAACAGATTCTTCGAACAACGAACTGCTAGCCAAAATCATGCAAAACTGTCAAGAAACACAGAGTTTCGGTGATCGCCACTGTCCAGTGACCGGAAATGCAACAGAATTAGCTTTATTACGTTGGACCAATCGTATTGGCACACCGCGGATCAAGAGTCTAGAAACATTACCTTTTGACTCAAAATATAAGTATATGGCAACAAGCCATTTGATCAATGGGAAAAAGCGGATTTTTGTAAAGGGTGCTCCAGATATCGTTTTAAATAAAGCGACTGCTGCACATATTGATGGGCAGATAGCGGAGTTTGATCATGCACAGTGGGAAAAGATCAATTTGGCTTTTGCTTCAGAGGGACAACGAGTGATCGCGTTTGCTTATAAAGATGTAGATACAACGACTGAATTGACTCATGAAGAGATGGACGAGCTCGTAATCATCGGATTAGCTGGCATTATCGATCCAGCAAAAGAATCAGCGATCGAAGCGGTAGCAGATTGTAAAAAAGCCGGGGTCAGAGTCGTAATGATCACCGGGGATCACCCAACGACCGCAAAAGCGATTGCCAAAAAATTAGGAATCGACCATTCTGAACGGGCAATCACTGGAACTGAATTGGATCGTTTATCCACAGATGAGTGGCAAAGAGTGGTAAAAAATACCAATATTTTTGCCCGAACGACACCTGAGCATAAACTGATGATCGTTACTTATTTACAAGAACAAGGCGAAATCGTTGGAATGACTGGTGATGGGGTCAATGACGCACCCGCACTTAGAAAAGCAGATGTAGGGATCGCCATGGGAATTAAAGGAAGCGATGTTAGTAAACAAGCTGCCGACATGATCCTCATTGACGATAATTTTGAAACGATTGCAAAAGCAATCAAAGAAGGCCGTCGAATTTTTGATAATTTAAAAAAGACGATCCTCTTCTACTTGCCAACCTGTCTGGCCCAGGGGCTTTTGCTGATCGTTTCTATGTTGGGAAATCTTCCTTTACCACTAAGCACAGTGCAGATTCTTTGGTTAAATCTAGTTGCGTCAATTACACTCTCCTATGCGTTAGGTTTTGAACCAGCTCACAAAATGATCATGAATCGAGCACCTCGTGATATGAAAGAAAAAATCATTTCCAAATATACACTCTTTCGAATCGTTTATGTCGGCCTACTCTTGACCTTCTTCGGCTTTCTAACGATGAATGCATTCGGCGACGAAGCTGTCAGACAAACCGTTTTGATCAATGCGATCGTTTTCGGTCAAGCTTTTTACATGATCAACTGTCGTGAGATCACGGATTCAGCCTTCAGTAACAAAATCAAGCAGAATAAAGCCTTGATTTACTCATTACTTGTTATGGCGATTCTCCAATTAGGAATGGTCTATTTTTCACCATTGCAAAGTATCTTACAGACCACCTCTTTAACTTTATCCGAACTGCTTATCAGTGTTATCCCAGCAACTCTACTTTTCTTATTAGTAGAATCTGAAAAGCACGTAACACGAGTCATTCTAAAGGAAACTACTCCCACCTACTCAATGGATACCAAAGTAGAGAAATAAGAACAGTTCTATTTCATAAGTCATCTTATCGATAAACTTGCTGAATCACTAAGTACCAATAGATACGTTTCTCCTTGATCGATCCCGTTTTAATCGGGTTGATCAAGGAGAATTTCTATTTTACTCACGTATTCTTCCGGTAAATTCGTCTCATGAAAATCAATCAAGTAGAACTCATAAAAATTTCCTTTCGCGACCAGTCTATTTTTCTTTAGGTAACTTTTTAGTTCTGCTAAAGCAGCTAAACGCTGCTTATATGTGCCCGTATAATAAATAGCGAGATACTCTCCTGCAGGCATTGTAAATGCCTTCTCATCTGCCAAATCGTTTGCCAGACAATAGAAAACTTGATGCCTAAATGCGTCTTCGTGCGGCAGTAAAATCGTTCCGAAAACATTTTGATTATTGGCATGCAGTTCTTTTTCAAATTGTTTGTGCAGGCGTTTAAGTTCAAAGTACAAGTCTTTCCCCATTGTGTCTTTCTCTTGACTTAAAACAAGGTACCGTTCTTCATAAAATGTACGTTCAATTTCATGGTTTTGCTTTTTTTCAGCGTAGACAAGCAAGTCAATTCGCTCTTTTAACAAATCTTGTTTCTCTTTTAACGCATGGATTCTATCTTCTAATTGCTCCATCTCGAAATGAAGGATTTCTTTAGTCAGCGCTTTATTCTTTGTATCCAAGTAGTTCTTAATTTCCTCAAGTGACACATCAAAAAAACGCAGGTCTCTAATGGTATTTAATCGCTCAATATCCTCGTATGAGTAATCTCGATACCCATTCTCAGTATAGTTGGGTGATAGCAAACCAATTTGTTCATAGTACCTAAGAGTATGTGGTGTGATATCATAGTTTTCACTCACTTGTTTTATCTTCATAGTTCCATCCCTCCCTTTATCTTTCATAGCGTGTCTCTGTCACAAAATCATATCATAATTTTCTTCAGAAAACGAAGGAGTTTTTCTATTGAAGTGGTCAGAAGGTTTGGTGTGTGATAGTACTTGAACAAGCTTCAAATCATAATGAAAAGACTGCTGATAAATTTCCAAGATTAGTATGGGAAATTATCAGCAGTCTTCTACTTCGCCAGTATTCTATTCCATTTCATAAGAAAGCTTTTTCTGATTTCTTATTTTCGTTTCTGTCTTAAGCGTCTTAAGAAAAATGCTAGCAGGGATGATACCGCCATAGTCACTCCAGCGTATAATATGAAGGGTTCCTCTTTCTCTCCTGTTTTTGGAAGACTTTTTTCACTCGTGACTGTTCTTGTTGTTTCTGATACGTTAGTCGTTATTTTCATATCAGTAGACGGTGTGTTATCATCTGTTTTTGTCTGATCACTTGGCGTGTTGCTCGACTCTTTTGATGAGTCTGTTGGATTGGCTTCGTCTGTTGCATTTTTTATATACGTCACAGTCAGCTCCGTATCTTCATCTTCTGCAGTCATTCCTGTTTGTTCTTTGACTGTCGTCAGGTCTGCCGTGTAGCCCTCAATTTGCTTGCTTTTCACCTCATCAAATGTCGTGTCACCATTTGTGGCTGTCCAGTCAGTATATGCGACTTCACCAGTCAGCAGATTGGTTGTTTCCGTGCGTGTATAGGTTAAGGTTTCCGTATAACTTTCTGCCGCTTGGCTACCATCTTCATAAACATAATGTATCGTCCGCGAAACCTCTTTGCTTTGTAGATCACAGTCAACTCGGTATCTTTTGCATCGGGTTGAATATTCGTAATTGCTTCGATTAACTCATTATCTGGTGTGCAATATTCAATCATTGGGCTGGAAATTTCAGCAAAAGTCGTGTCGTTGTCTTTTGCCTTCCATTCGCCATAGGTCACTACACCAGTTGCCAAATTCTTTGCTATCACCCGGGTGAACGTGACTTTATCGGTATGATCGTCCGCCGCTTTGCTACCATCTTCATAGACGTAATGAATCGTTTGCTTGACTTCCTCAGTTTCTGTTGCGGTTTCCATTTTTGGCACATACGTAACGGTGACTTCGATGTCTTGATTATCAACCGCTACTCCTGTAACTGCTTCGATCGTTTCCTTATCGACGGTATAGTTCTTAATCTCAGGACTCTTCACTTCGTCAAATGTCGTATCGTTTTCTTTGGCTTGCCATTCTCCATAGATCTTGTCACCAGTTGCTTCATTCGTTGTCACTGTGCGTGTAAAGGTCACCGTGTCTACTTTGTCTGGGGCTGCTTCTTTGCCGTCTTCATACACATAATGAACCGTTTGTTTGACCTCTTTGGTTTCTGTTGACTCAGTCATATTTGGTGAGTAAGTAACAGTCACTTCACGATCTTTGTCCTTTGCTGTCAAACCTGTGACTTTCTCAATGCTTGTTTTGTCTGCATGATAGTTCTTGATCTCAGGACTCTTCACTTCATCAAATGTTGTATCATCACCTTTGGCTTGCCATTCTCCATAGGTCTTGTCACCAGTTGCTTCGTTGGCGGTGACCGTCCGCGTGAACGTGACCGTGTCTACTTTATCTGGCGCGGCTTCTTTGCCGTCTTCATACATATAATGGATCGTTTGTTTGACCTCTTTGGTCTCCGTAGATTCGATCATATTTGGCGAATAAGTGACAGTCACTTCGCGATCTTCTGATTCTGCAGTCAGACCTGTGACTTTATCAACCGTTTTTTGGTCCGCATTGTATTTGTCAATTTCTGGACTTAACACTTCATCAAACATCGTATCATCATCTTGGGCTTGCCATTCGCCATAGGTCTTGTTGCCAGTTGCTTCGTTCGTGGTGACCGTTCGAGTGAACGTAACCGTGTCTACTTTGTCTGGGGCGGCTTCTTTGCCGTCTTCATATACAAAATGGATCATTCGTTTGACTTCTTTGGTTTCTGTTGACTCGGTCATATTTGGTGAGTAAGTAACAGTCACTTCACGATCCTTGTCTTCTGCTGTCAAACCTGTGACTTCCTCGATGCTTGTTTTGTCTGCGTGATAGTTCTTGATCTCAGGACTCTTCACTTCGTCAAATTTCGTGTCATCATCTTTCGCTTGCCATTCGCCAAAAGTTTTGTCACCTGTTGCTTCATTTATTGTGACAGTTCGTGTAAAAGTAACAGTGTCCGTTTTGTCTGGCGCGGCTTCTTTGCCATCTCCATACACATAATGGATCGTTTGGTTGACTTCTTTGGTCTCCGTAGATTCGATCATGTTTGGCGAATAAGTGACAGTCACTTCGCGATCTTCTGATTCTGCAGTCAACTCAGTGACTTTCTCAACCATTTTTTGGTCTGCATTGTACTTGTCTATTTCTGGACTTAACACTTCATCAAACATCGTGTCATCATCTTGGGCTTGCCATTCGCCATAGGTATTTTTCCCTGTTGCTTCATTCGTTGTCACTGTGCGTGTAAAGGTGACCGTGTCGACACTGTCTGGCGCGGCTTCTTTACCATCTTCATACACATAATGGATCATTCGCTTGACTTCTTTGGTCTCCGTAGATTCGATCATATTTGGCGAATAAGTGACGGTTATTTCGAAATCTTCTGATTCTGCCGTCAAGTCTGTGACTTTATCAACCATTTTTTGGTCTGCATTGTACTTGTCTATTTCTGGACTTAACACTTCATCAAACATCGTGTCATCATCTTGGGCTTGCCATTCGCCATAGGTATTTTTCCCTGTTGCTTCATTCGTTGTCACTGTGCGTGTAAAGGTCACCGTATCGACACTGTCTGGCGCGGCTTCTTTACCATCTTCATACACATAATGGATCATTCGCTTGACTTCTTTGGTCTCCGTAGATTCAACCATCTTTGGCGAGTAAATGACAAATTCTTCAATATCTTCTGAATCGGCCTTTACATCGATAACTTCATCGATAAACTCCCTATCTGCATAGTAGTTGACTATCTCTGGACTTTTGACTAAATCAAATATCGTATCATCATCTCTTGCTTGCCATTCACCAAACGTTTCTTCGCCAGTGGCTAGATTCGTCCTTACTTCTCGAGTAAATTCAACTGTGTCTACTTTATCTGGAGCAGCTTCTGTACCGTCTTCATGCAAATAGTGAATGACTCGTGCGACAATTTTTCTTTCCTCATTACTTTCTATTTTAGGACTATAGATATACGTGACCGTTTGCGGAACATTGCTAAAGACAATTTTTTCCTCTCCTTGAACTTCCTTCAATGTATAGTTAGGGATCTCCTCAGGGACAACTTCAATTGAATCGCCAATATTTCCGCCAGTCAATACATTAGGTGGCAATAATTCATTACCCTCTTCATCTAGGTAATTGACTGTGACTGGTGCTCCTTCAATAAACCGAGGCTGCCATACATAGGTGTCAGCCATCGTCGTGCCATCGTAAATCAGCACTAGCTCCTCTGATTTTAATATATGTTCACCGTATGGCGCATCTATGGTACCTGTCCCTACATTTTGCCAGTAGCCGGTATAATAACTTGAATTCCATCCGTACATCCCACTTGGGTCAACCAAGTTCACCGGATAGGAATTGCCTGGCCAATTGTTCCACCCAACAAAACTGAATTTTGGTCCTAATGTTAATTCTCTTAGATAGCGTACATTTGCTAAAAACTGGTTCATCCCAGCACCTAAAGAATTTATAACACCGGTGCTATCAAAATTCGATAAATCTAATGTAGATCCGCTATAGCCATAAAACATACTATTCATCGTGGTGGCTTGACTCGTATCAAGATAAGTCAGCCCAACAATCTCATTCAATTGAGAGGGTACAGTGCCATAGTGGGAGTAGCTCTCGAACAAACCTGCCACATCGGCTGGCAGAATGACGGGCGCAGTGAGAATAACTTTTTTTATGACCATATTTTTAAGTTCTTCCGTTAAAGGAATCACTTGGTCCACCGCCGTTGTCAATGTACCTGCTCCTACAGTCAAAACCCCTTCAATATCTAATGTGGCTGGAGCGGTTCCCCAGTTACCTGACCAAAGGATATTTTCTGCTTCCGCTACTTTTGTTTTCGACTCCTCATCAGATGTTGTACTGCTCTCAGCGGCTTCTGGCTCACTGGAGGATTCTGTCATTTGCTCTGTGGATGGTTCCACTTGATCTTCACTTGCTTGTGATGACTCCGATGCCCCATGTTCCCCTGTACTTTCTACTACTTGTGTTTCTGAATCGACGGTTTCTTCACCTGTAGCTTGTTCGACTATTCCTTCTTGTTGTTCAGATATGAATTCATTTGTACTTCGTGTTACTTCTTCTGTCGTTGAAGTGCTGATCGTTTCAGCTACTGCCGGAACACTGACAATTGCTTGCGTGATCAATGGGCTGCCTAATATAAAAACAGAAGAACTGATCAGAATACGTGATAAAAGTTCTTTCTTCGCTGGTTTTTTCATTGCTTTTCCCTCTTTCAAATTAAGTAAATAAGATCAGCTACACTCTCTCCAATTAAAAAAAGCTGCCCATTGACAACTACTTCTTACATCTATGTAATACGTTCGCTGACTCATTCCTTATGACTGCATTATTGCATGGTTTTCAGGGACGAACACGACAATAATTGTCATGAATATGACAAAATAAGTCCTATTTTATAAAACGAAAATAAAGAATATGAATGATTGTGTCTCTGAAAGTGTGAACAAATTAAAGAAATATAGTTTAACTTACTTCCTAGAACTGGTTCACACTATGTTTACAAAGCGTTCGGAGTCCTCGTAAAAAACTTTGGGTGTAACCGATCAATCCAATTAACTCGAAGGAAATAATAGCTATATAGAGATACAAAAAAAGAGACTGGATATTCAGCCCCTTTTGTTTATCATTCTTATTCATAGAAACAGCCAAGACGCTCTTGATCTTCTCCCTTTATCCTACGGCTAACAAGCAAAAACATCGAAGCCCATTTTTGATTTCTACGAACTTACTTTCCCTGATCTTCCTTAAAAGCAATAGCATCGATTTGAAAAAGAATGCCTACCTCTCCAGAATGAGCGAAAGCTGTCTGAATTGATTTTCTAACCGGAAATTTCCCATGGAAGGTTTCTTTTAAGAGCTTCTCCATCACTGGAATATCAAACACATCTTTAAAAAGTACATCCATTTGAACCACATTTGCAAATGTCAAATCGACTAATTTCAAACGTTCTTCTAAATGATTCAATGCCCCTACAATCTGTTGCTCTATTGGCTGCCCGATGTTCCCCACGCAATAGCCCACGAAAACAAAATTTCCCGCTTCAATCACACCTGAAAGTGCCCAGTCCTCATTGATATCGTATCGCTTCATTCGTTTTGTTTCCCCTTTCTATTTATTTTCATAATAAAAACCATGTCTATTAATTGACTTGGTCATATTATTGCTTTTTTTGTCTTTGAGCGTCAATCCGTACATTCCAACTGATAAATTCCTACTCCACCGAAAAATGCAAGGAATGAGGGGTTGGGGCGATCAATGTCAGCCCGCACCTTTCTTTAAAGTAAGTCTTGCTGTCTTCTTTTGCCACTTGCAAGATTTCCGCTTCAGTAAAAGGCACAACACTGTCACTGCCTCGAAGCTCACTACACTCTAAAATAATCAAAATCTCTGCTTCAAGGGTATTGATTTTCGCAAGCTGTTCGAAAAAATTTTTTTGATTGATTTCTTGAATCGCCATGCGAATTTCTAAACAGTTTCTATGGATTTTTTCTTTGATTTTTCCATACTCATCTTTACTGAAAAGCCGTTCAGATTCCTCAATATAAAAGTTCAAATATTCTTGCAATGTGTGGATTTTAAATGGTTCCTCCATCTCCAGCACCTCCTGTATTTTAATGGTTGATTCTTATGTAAAATGATTTATTCCAGTTTTGTATGTCTGTATTATCACACGGTTTTTAGCTGGAAACGCGTCAATATGTGACTGATTAAATACAAAATACGTCCTGTTATATAAATACTGATTCTAGTTAGTACAGTTCATTTACATAATCACCTTTATCTCCGAACATACTTCGCAAGCTATAGAAGGTGTGACACTGTTGTTCAGCAAATTTCTATCCTCTGGCTATAAAGAAAAACAGGCAGTCCTCTCAGATTTGAGAATACTGCCTGTTTGCTGAATCTTGGGTAAATCAATCATTTTCATTGTATTTTTTATTGGAGGTATTCTGAAATGTTTCCACCGCTTCAATTAGTTCCAGCCACCGGTCACCGGTTGGAAAGCTATTCCACTTAAAAAATTGGACGTTTGGATTTTGGTCCAAAAAGGCTTGCCGATCAACTGGATAATCGGTCACCACAAAATCTGGTTTTTCTGAAACGAAAGCGAGGGTATAGCCAAACCAGCGTTTCAATCGTTCTTTTTGTCTGATTTCTTGAATTTTTCCAAATTTTGATTCATGAAAGATGCGGACTGTCGTTCGATCGATTTTTGCTACAATTGAAAGAAGCATGCTGTATTGAAAAAGCAGTCGATTATTGGAAGCATACATGGTAGTAAAAATTGGGGATTGTTGGGCTAACGATTGGTACATCTCCTGCACGAGTGGAAAAATTTTGGGAAAGACTCTGCGATAATCTTTATCCGTTGTCGTTTTTCCAAAAGCATCAATTTTATTTTTCGACGCAAAGAGGAGTGACACAGAATGAATGTTCAAGGCATTAACGAAAAGATACTCGATCTCCCCTTCAGGGACGAGAAAGATCTTCTGAGCAGTTTTTGCAAACAGTCTTGCTGTTGCAATTGATCCTTCCGAGAAGTGATCAACAACTCTTAGTTGGCTAGGAATCTCTTCAGGCAAATACGTCGTCATCACAGAAAACATATAATATAAGAAGAGAAACTCTGTTTCTGGAACGTCACTTAGAATCAAGTTAGCGTTTAGCAATGGTTTTATGAGCTCTTCTTTGAATTGCTCGTAGGAAATCGTGTGATGGACCATTTTCTTCATCTCTTGAGGAATCTCTTTTACCGGAAAACCTCTTTTAAAACGATAAAGACTTAGTGCAAGCAGTTGGATAAATTTTTCCTGATCGATACCGCGATAAAAACTAGGATAACTTGTCAACTTCTCCTTCAATGCACGAACACTTTGCTTCGACAATCCAATATAACGCACATTCGTCGCATCATAGATCTGCCAATACATGATATGGAAAAAATGACGAATTCGGTATTCTTCCGCTACAAATAACGGTTTCTTTTTTAAATTCAATTTGATTTGATAATTCTCAAGAATCGTTTCTACTTCCTTGAGCTTTCTTTGAACCGTGCGATTACTGACATAATGTTGTTGGGCGGTTTCTTCCAAAGACACGTATTTATCACTAAAGAGTCTGTCTAAAATTTGAAAGGGCATACTTTCTGCTAACATAACCGAATAGAATTTTGACAACAAAAAATTAGGCGCAAAATCAAGGGCTAGCTCCCTTCCTTCTCGCATGTCGATTTCAAAAAAAGGGTATGATTTTTGTAAGTCTCTTGCACGCTCAAAAACTAAAACGATTCTTCTTTTTGATAAATGCACATGATCCGCAAGGTCACTCAATAGTTCACGATCAATGGCATGTTCAAAAAAATACGCAAATAGCTCATAGACATCTTGATCCAATTTAGTTAAAAGAAATTTATACATAGTAATACCTCTTAACTTTAGTTTTACAGTAATTATACTCTTTTAAACGTGCATTTTCATTTCCTAGGTGTTGATTCATTCGTTTCTCTCAATGAAACATTCTTGCTAAATAATTCTGTTATTCGAGATTGTCTTGGAACGTTAGTCTGATAAAGAATCAGAGTCTCAAATGATCAGAAATTCTTTGAGCTACTGGGAATAGTCAGATAAAATCCATTCAAAGATTAAGGAGACGAGGAAACCGTCCAATCCATCCTACAAAAAAGGAGTGGATCGCCCCACTCCATAAAAGGTTAACTTTTTAAACCAATCGTCCATTCTGGACATATTTTACTCTTTATAGAGAAGCTTTAATTCTCAGTTTTTCTTTTTCTTCGCCAAATTGCTAAGAAAGAAAATAGAACAATGATCGTTCCCAAAAAGCCCATGATTCGTTGACCTGTTAGTTGCTCTCCTGTGGCAGGTAATTTACTTTTCCCGTTGGTTTGTGTGTTGGTTTGTGTGTTCATTTGATTGTCTTTGTTTCCTGATTTATCCTCTTTTTCTTCTTCAGGGGTTTTGTTTTCTGATTCAGGCGTATCTGCTCCTGAATCATCCTCTGGTTTATTCTCTTTTTCAGCACCGTACACATAGATGACTTCTTGTGCGGTAGTACTGAACATCCCTTTGGCATTGCTTGGTATTTGAGAAACCGTCCAGCCTGAAAGTTCTTTGGCTTCACTCTCATACGGCAAACCTACTTTGCCGTTCAGAATCGTTGGTTCGGCTAACTGATTGCCTTCTGTATCTTCGTATTTTACCGTCACTGGTGCAGCATCACTACGTTCATACACATAGACCACTTCTTGCGCGGTGTCGCTGAAGATGCCTTTGGCATTGTCGGGTGTTTGGGCTACATACCAACCAGAAATAGATTCTGACTTGCTCTCATACGGCAAACCTACTTTGCCACTTAAAATTGTCGGCTCGGTTAATTGATTCCCTTCTGTATCTTCGTATTTTACCGTCACTGGTGCAGCATCACTACGTTCATACACATAGACCACTTCTTGCGCGGTGTCACTGAAGATGCCTTTGGCATTCGCTGGCGTTTGAGTCACCGTCCAGCCTGAAAGTTCTTTGGTTTCACTCTCGTATGGCAAACCTACTTTGCCGTTCAGAATCGTTGATTCTGCTAACTGATTGCCTTCTGTATCTTCGTATCTTATCGTCACTGGTGCAGCATCACTACGTTCATACACATAGACCACTTCTTGCGCGGTGTCGCCGAAGATGCCTTTGGCATTGTCGGGTGTTTGAGCTACATACCAACCAGGAATAGATTCTGACTTGCTCTCATACGGCAAACCTACTTTGCCGTTCAGAATCGTTGGTTCGGCTAACTGATTGCCTTCTGTATCTTCGTATCTTACTGTCACGGGTGCAGCATCACTGCGTTTGTATACATAAACGACTTCTTGCGGGGTATCACTGAAAGTACCTGTTTTATCCCCTTGGATTTCTTTCAATGTATAGCCAGCAATCGGCTCTTCTTGTGTCGTATACGGTTCACCAACAACCCCTGATAAAGTGACGTCTGGTAACAATGTCTTTTTACTTTCATCAACATACTTGACGGTCACATCTTCTGCAGTATTCACATACTTCACAGGTAGTTGATAATTCACTAAATATTGAATGGTACCTGTACTAGCAACTCTTTCTGTGGACAAACGATTAGGAACAAGAGAAGTGATTGACAAATAATCAACATTGGCGGGAATATGTTTAAATTGAATCCCTTCTTCAGTCAATTCGAACCCATCATTTTCATATAAGGGAAAGATATAGCCATTTTTATCTACCCCCCGAATCGAATAAGAATACTTTTTGTTGGACAAAGAAGAGAGCAACGCATTTCCTTGGGTATCAACCATCATATGGTCTTTATAAAGAACATCAGATTGGCCGTCTTTTACTAACATTGACTCTAATAGTATTTTCTCCTGAGTCATAATAGATAGTTGGGAATTTTGATGGTGTTCTGCAGATAGCTCTAACTTAGAAAAATCCGTCATGCTACTTGCATAGACCGTCAGATAATCTGTAACCCATCCACTAAGATATTGACCAACCCCAATTAATTCTTGGGCTGTCAAATAGGCATCATAATTTCCTATGTGGATATTTGAAAAAGATCCTTTTGGAAAAATTTGTGCTAGTACATTAGGACGGGTAAACAATGTTGCATTGTCCGCCATAGTGATTTTGGGAACATTCGCAGCAATAATAGACGTCGTATATAACGCTTGTAAGTTGCTAGCGTATTCTAAGCCAGTAAAATCGACTACTGTGTCTTTGACTAAAGAAGAAAAATCTAGCTGTTTTAGATTCGCCATATCTTCTTGAGTGATTGTATCAACTGTTTTGTTTAGCCCTTTCGCTACCTCATTTTGCAAATTCTTATCCGGCATCCAAGCGTCCAATGGAACGCTGCGATCAGAGAATGCCTCTTTCATTTCTGCTGACGATTCGGTTGCCAAGCTAGCTGTGTCTTCACTTGAATCAGGTAGTTTTTTTTCTGTCCTTTCCGTCGAGCCATTTTTCTCATCATCATTAAACACTTCTTGCGATTCTGAGTTACTTGTGGTGTCCCCGTTGAATTCTTCTATACGAGAAGAAGCGACTGTTTCAGTAGTCTCCTCCACTTTTTCTAATGTTCCTAGTGTCGTTATTTCCTTGTTTGATGGAATGGTTTCCTGTTCCTCAGCCATAACTTGTGCCAAAGGTGCCAACACAGGCTGACTTAACAAGATCGCCAATGACAAATAGCCCCAAAATTTCCTTTTCATAACATTCTCCTTTTATATTCGTTTAAATACGATACGCTTTCCTATCTTTCACCTATCTACAAACTTCGCCTTCTGATGATGGTGATGACTTGTTAATTACAACTTTTAGACACAGGATGCTCCTGTTCATTTTGATAGTATTGCATGGTTCATCATTCTGAACACGTCAACATTTGTATCAGAAATGACCAAACTTGTCAGGTTTCAACGAACAGGTTATTCAAACAAACAGATCGTTCACTTAACCTGCTTCTTCATGCTCCATGCTTGGACTCGGTCAGCGCTACAATCACTTATTTAAATTGTTATTTTTACACACATAAAAAGAGACACATAACATGCATCTCTTTAGGCGCCCCATTGTAAGTTCAGTCTATTATTGATTTTTTACTAGTTATCCCGATACTCGATCGTCAATCCTTTTAAAAAGTTGCGGGCATATTTGTCTAAGCATGGCTTGTAATTGCGATGGCCTTCTTTGCGTAAAATGGCGCCCAGTTCACCTTTTGAAACCTTAACTCCCGCTTGCTCGAAAATGTTCAGCATTTCATCCGTTGTTAGGGAAAGGGCGATTTTTATTTTCTTCAGCATCAAATTATTCACATTGCCATTGTTCAACTCTAAGACAGGTTCTGCAGCATCTGACTTTGTTCCTCGTTGCGAGCGAATCAAACCATTTAAGAAACGCTCAAAGGCTTCATTGGTACACTCAATCTCGTAGGTCTCAGGGTCTTTTTTCTTCAATAATTGTCTTACTTCTTCTTTCGTGAAAGAAGCGCCGCCAAGTTCAAAAATTTTCACCATGTCAGTATCTTTGATATCCAAAGCATAGCGTAAACGCGTCAAGCGATCATTGTGATTCATTCTATACACCATCCATTTCTTAGGTTGATTATAACAAATAAACCTAGACGAGTAATCCCGTTTTCGCTTTTTTACTCTAAGAACCCATTGTTTTCGTTCAAATGTATATCGCTTCTCTCATTCTACTTCCTCCGCTATACTTGATTTAGGGAGTAAATTTATTCTAACAAAACAATAAACAAAAAAAAGCATCTATTACGATGATGTTTTGGATTGCTTTATTGTTTTTATTTTGTATACAAAAAGGAGAGGAAAGAAATGAAGAAGTATGGGAAATTTTTGGTAATGATTGGGGTATCGACGGTGATTATGTTTTGTATGATGTATTTCAATGTCTATGCCCTCGATCATATTTTTTTCAGCCAAACCCGCCTGTTTATGGCACTTATGATGGGCGCGATGATGGCGATCATCATGCTATTGTTTATGTGGAAGATGTATGACAACAAGAAAATGAATATCGGCATTCTAGTTGTCAGTGTTGCACTCTTTTTTAGTTCACTTTTTATGGTCAGAAGCCAAACTGCCGTGGGAGATACAGCCTGGATGAAAGCCATGATTCCCCATCATTCGATTGCGATTCTAACCAGTAAAAATGCCGATTTGTCTGATCCAAGAGTAAAAGAACTTGCAGAAAAAATCATCGACGCACAGGAAAAAGAAATCAAAGAAATGAAAGAATTGATCGAAGAGTTAGAAAACAAATAGCAATTTTATGTGCTCACTTAAAGAACCAGCAGATCAACTTTTTCCTCACGGATGAGAAGCCCTTCAAGCAATAGCTGAAGGGCTTCTTTTTTATCGTCAGCTACTTTCTTTCTACTGAAAAATCCTGACCGTTATTGCATCCGCTCTTGTTTGACTTTCTTATCCACAACATGACGCTTGGCAAGCTCTTGGCGAATAGCCGCTAAATCAATCCCCATTTCTGCCATTAAAACCAATGTATGATACGCCAAATCAGCAATCTCATAAACGGTTTCTTGACGGTCTTCCTTCATCGCCCCAATTACGACCTCGGTTGCTTCCTCGCCGATTTTTTTTAAGATTTTTTCACTGCCTTTTTCAAACAAGTAGCTGGTATAGCTTCCTTCTTGTGGCGTATCTTTACGACCTTTTATCAGCTCATACAACGCATCGATGGTTGGAGAGGATTTTGTACCATAAAGCACTTCTGTAAAGCAGCTTTCCGTGCCTGTATGGCAAGCAGGTCCGTCTTTTTTTACTTTGGCGACTAAGGCATCTTGATCGCAATCTGCTGTCAATGACACTAAATGCTGGTAATTGCCGCTGGTTTCTCCTTTGCGCCACAATTCTTGACGACTGCGGGAATAAAAGGTCATCAATCGGTCCTTCAAGGTCAAGGTCAAACTTTCTTGGTTCATATAAGCCAAAGTCAAGACTTCATTCGTTTCCACATCCTGCACGATCACTGGAACCAATCCTTGTTCATCAAATCGTACTTGCACCATGTTATCCACTCCTTCTGTTGCCTATCAAAACGCCTACTCTATACGATTCGTACGGGAATATCGACGGCCTGTAATTGTTTTTTCAGCTCTGGGATTTTTACCTCGCCATAGTGAAAAATCGAGGCTGCCAATCCTGCTTCAATATTTGGCAATTGAAACAGCTCGATAAAATCGGTACTTTTGCCAGCACCACCGGATGCGACGATCGGTAATTTGGTGATTTCGCTGACAGCTTTCAGCAAGTCGAGATCAAACCCCTGCTTCACGCCATCGGTATCCATGCTGTTGATGACTAGTTCACCAGCACCTAACTGCTCAGCTTGGTGAATCCACGCCAATGCTTCTAAGCCTGTATCTTCCCGTCCGCCTTTGGCAAACACATGCCAGTTCTCACCGACACGGCGAACATCAACGGATAAAACAACGCACTGGCTGCCATAGCGTTTCGCGCCTTCTGCGATCAGCTCTGGTCGGCGAAGCGCTCCCGAATTGACGCTGACTTTGTCGGCGCCACAGTTTAAGACTCGCTCAAAATCTGCTACTTGATTGATGCCGCCCCCCACCGTCAAAGGAATAAACACTTCTGACGCCACGCGCTGCAAAATGTCCGTGAATAAGCCGCGTTCTTCTGCAGAAGCAGTAATGTCATAAAAAACCAGCTCATCGGCGCCTTGTTCATTGTAAAAGCGCGCCAAAGTCACCGGATCATTGACATCTTTTAAGCCAGCAAAGTTGACCCCTTTCACTACTCGCCCATCTCGCACATCAAGGCAAGGAATAATTCGTTTGGCGATCATGCTTCTGCCTCCCCTGCTGCTAAGACATCGGCCAATTGGAGACTACCGTTATATAAGGATTTCCCGACGATCACGCCAGAGATCCCCAACTGTTTTAATCCTTTGATATCTGCCAATGAAGCCACGCCGCCAGAAGCCACGATGTCGCAATCCAATTGATTGAGTTTTTCGTATAAGGGCAGATTGATGCCTTCTCCTGTACCGTCACGGGAGATTTCGGTAAAGATGATCGTTTGCGCGCCCCATGCCACCAATTGTTGGCAAAAAGTAAACGCGTCTGTTGCCGTTTTCTCGAGCCAGCCTTCCACTGCCACTTTTTCTTCCTTGGCATCGACTCCAATGGCGATCTTATTGCCGTATTTCTTGAGCATCGCTTTTGTGAATGCTGGGTCTTTCTGGGCAATCGTGCCGAGGATCACCCGATGAACGCCTGCTGCCAAACAATGCTGGATCGTTTCTTCCTCACGAATCCCGCCGCCAACTTCGACAAACAGATTGGTCTGCTGGACGATGTTTTTTGCGATATCAAAGTAATGGAGTTTGCCGGCTTTGGCACCATCTAAGTCGACGAGGTGCAGATAGTTGGCACCCGCTTCTTCAAATGAACGAGCAAATGCCACTGGATCATCCCCAAACACTTCTTTTTGCTCATAGTCTCCTTGGTACAAACGGACCACTTTTTGATCTAACAGATCGATTGCTGGAAAAATTTTCATAGCGGCACCTCCGTAAATGCTTTTAAAATCTTCAACCCGACTGCCCCGCTTTTTTCTGGGTGAAACTGAGTGCCGAAGACATTGTCTTTTTGCACAATACCGGGAATTGCTAGACCATAGTCACTGTCTGCCACGACATACTCTTGGCAATCAGTAGCAAAATAACTGTGGACATAGTAGACAAAGTCTTGTTCCCCTAGCCCGCTGACGAGGGGACTTTCTTTTCTGACAGTCAAACGATTCCAACCAATCTGCGGCACTTTCAGATTCAGTTTGGCTTCTTCAAAGGCGCATTGCATGGAAACGATCCGTCCTGGAATCAAACCGAGCCCCGCATGTGTGCCAAACTCCTCACTGCTATCAAACAACAGCTGCATCCCTAAACAAATGCCTAAAAAGGGTTTGCCAGCTGCTGCCAATTCTTGGATCGGTTCGATCAGCGACAACTCTGCCAACTTTTGGCGAGCATCGCCAAAAGCCCCTACGCCGGGTAAAAGAATGCGGTCGGCAGCTTTTAATTCTGCTAATGAACGCGTGATTCGGCACTCAACACCCAAATAGTCCAGCGAACGAGACAAGCTGAACAAATTGCCGACCCCATAGTCGATGATTGCTAACATAATACGCCCCTTTCCTTATCTCATCCCTCTGTGTGGAAGATACGTAATCATTTTTCCCCTCATGAATCACTGGATCGTCCCTTTGGTTGAAGGGATCTCATCTGGGGCTGCTTGATTGATCGCCACCGCTTCACCTAAAGCACGCCCAAAACCTTTAAAGCAAGCTTCCACAATGTGGTGGCTGTTTTTGCCAGCGATTTGATGGAGATGGATCGTAGCACCTAATTCACGGGCAAAAGCAATGAAGAATTCTTCAACCAACTCCGTATCAAACTGCTGCCCGATTTTTTCACTCGGTATCGCCAACTCTACGACTGCCATGCCGCGACCGCTAATATCGATCGCTGTCATAACTAAGGCTTCGTCCATCGGCAGCAGCATACTACCATAGCGTTTGATACCTCGTCGCTCCCCAAGACTTTCTGAAAACGCTCGGCCAATGGCGATGGCAACGTCTTCTGTTGTGTGATGGGCATCTACTTCTGTATCGCCATCACAAACCAACGTCAAATCAAAGCGACCGTGGCGGACAAATAATTCCAGCATGTGGTCTAAAAACCCCACACCAGTCTTGATTGATTGCTGACCAGTACCATCGATCGTCAACTGCAGGTGGATCTTGGTTTCCGTCGTATTGCGGGTAGCTTCTGCTTTTCTCATTCCTTCACCTCTTCTATGATCGTTGTTAGCACCGTCATCAGTCGTTCCATCTGGGCCTTCGTTCCTACCGTAATTCGTAAATACTCTTTGATGCGGGGCTGATTGAACCAGCGGACGAAGATTTTCTGCTCTTTCAGTGCCTGATACAACTCTTCACCGGCAATCGCAGGGTGCCTTGCAAACAAAAAATTCCCTTGGCTGTCGGTCTGCTCAAAGTCGAATTTCGCTAGGGCTTGCTTGCTCCACTCACGCACGTGGATCGTTGCTTGGATTTTCTCATCGACATACGCTTGTTCCTGCAAAACGGCTGCACCAGCGGCTTGGGTCAAACTATTGACATTGTACGGATTCAAGCTAAATTTCAACCGATTCAAGTCTTGGATCAGTCCTTCATTGGCAACCGCAAAGCCTAAGCGTGCTCCTGCCAGCTGCCGAGATTTCGAAAACGTCCCCACAACCAAGAGATTTGGGTATTGATCGATCAAAGAAACCATTGAAGAGCCGCCAAAATCGATATAGGCCTCATCGACTATCACTAAGCGATCGGGATGCCGTTTTAGAAAGGCACAGATTTCGCTTTGTTCTTGATAAACCCCAGTCGGGGCATTGGGATTGGCAAAAATGACGGTCCCTTTGAGTGAATCGTAGTCCGTTAACGCGATCGAGAAATCTTCTTGCAGCGGAACAACGGTGGCAGCGACTTGGTACAAGGCACTATACACTTGATAAAACCCGTAGGTCACATCGGGAAAGGCGATGCCGTTTTCCGTGAAGCCTTGAAAGAGGTAGGACAAGACTTCGTCACTGCCATTACCGAGAAACAGTTGGGCTGGTGTAACGCCAAGATAGGCAGCCAGAGGGTTTGTCACTACTTCAGCAGCAATATCCGAGTAACGATTCAGCTTTTGGGCGGCATCAGCAACCGCTGCTTGAACACTTGGCGCTGGCGGATAAGGACTTTCATTGGTGTTCAGTTTAATAACGACTTGCTCATCTACTTGTTCCCCCGGTGTATAAGGAGTCAGCTTGTGATACTTTTGATGTAAAAAGGTCATTTTTCTCCCTCTCTTCGTACATTGATCGAACGGGCATGGCCGATCAAGTCTTCGGTTTCCGCGAACAACGCTACAGCTGGACCAGCTGCTTTCATGGCTGCCTCTGGGTAATACAAATAACTGCTTTTCTTAATAAAATCGTCCACTGATAACGGCGAATAGAAACGAGCCGTCCCTTCTGTCGGTAGGGTATGGTTTGGTCCAGCAAAATAATCTCCCAGTACTTCCGGTGTATGGTGACCTAAAAAGACGCTACCCGCATTTTCTACTTGTCCCAATAATGCAAAAGGATCAGCCACCGCTAATTCAAGGTGTTCTGGAGCAATTTGATTGGCAATGGTAAGTGCTTCGGTCAAATCTTTGACCAGAATCAGCTTTCCGCTAGATTCAAGCGCCGCAGCAGCAATGTCTTTGCGGGGCAGTTGCTTCAGCTGCAACTCAAGCTCGGCTTGTACTTCTTCAATCAAAGCTGCTTCTGTTGTGACTAAGATAGCTTGCGCTAAGGGATCATGCTCGGCTTGTGCCAAAAGATCCGCCGACAGCCAGCGAGGATTTGCGCTGGCATCAGCGAGGATCAGCACATCGCTGGGCCCTGCGATCATATCGATATCAACTTCGCCGTACACCATTTTTTTCGCTGTGGCGACATAAATATTTCCCGGTCCGACGATTTTGTCGACTTTGGGAATTGTTTCTGTTCCATAAGCCAATGCCGCTACGCCATGGGCCCCACCGACTTTGTAGATTTCATCCACTCCGGCAACGGAAGCTGCCGCTAAAATAGCAGCCGGAACTTTTCCCTGACTGTCCGTCGGTGTGATCATAACGATTTTTTTGACCCCGGCGATTTTTGCCGGCAGGACATCCATCAAAACCGTACTTGGATAAGCTGCTGTGCCGCCAGGAACATAGACCCCGACTTTTGCTAATGGTAAGACCCGCTGTCCCATCACAACGCCATTTTCCTTCGTTAAGACAAAGCCTTGCTGGACTTGTTTTTGATGAAATGCCAAAATGTTTTCTTTCGCCTGTTCCATCACATTAAGCAGCTCGGGTGAGACGGCATGGACAGCCGCGTCTATCTCCCCTGGACTGACGGTTAAGGAAGACAAGGTCACTTGATCGATTTCCTCAATTAATTGAAACAACGCCTGATCTCCTTGCTGCTGAACACGGGCAATGATTTGGGCGACAATGGTTGAAACATCTTTCGTTTCCGACTGTTTCCTTGCCACAATCGTTTCGATCGTATTTTTTTGGGTCGAAAAAATTCTCATAATTGCTCCCTCACCTTCTCAATCACTGTTTGAATGCGTTCTTGCTTGAAACGCCACGTGGCGTGGTTGATCACTAAGCGCGCTGAAGACGGCGCGATGTCTTGGATCACTTCTAAATCATTTTCTTTTAGTGTCGTCCCCGTTTCGACGATGTCAACGATCACATCGGAGAGACCTAATAAAGGGGCCAATTCAATCGATCCATGCAGTTGGATCAATTCCACTGAGCGACCTAAACCTTGATAAAACTGGCGGGTGATCTGCGGATATTTTGTAGAGACCCGCAGCGGTCGGGAGAAATCTTCCTCGAAATCCTTACGCGCCGCTACGGCCAAACGGCAGACCCCCATATGCAAATCAAGAAATTCGATGACTTCCGCCTTGCTTTCCATTAAAATATCTTTGCCTACGACACCGATATCCGCCACTCCGTGCTCCACATAGATTGCTACATCGCTAGGCTTGACTAAGAAAAAGCGCAGCTTGTTTTCTTCATCACAAAAAATTAGTTGGCGATTGTCTTTGAAGACGCCTTGCGCAGCGACTCCGGCTTTCGTGAACAAATCATATACGGCATCCCCCATGCGGCCTTTTGGCAGCGCAATGTTCAAATAGGCTGAACTTTCGTTGTCAGTCGGCAACTTTTGCCCCACATGATTGAGCTTCATGCCAAATCCGATCGCTCCTTGCGCTTTGCCTTGCCGACTCATCAAGCGATCATAACGGCCGCCATATAAAATTGTCTCTCTTGCTTCTTCGATAAATCCTTGAAACAGCAAACCACTGTAATAATCGGCATCATTTAAAATCGAAAAATCTAACCTTATTCGAATGGAGGTTGACAGTTGTTCTTTTTGCAATGCTTGATACAGTTGGTTCAGTTCTGCTAAACCAGCTTGAGCTTGGGGATATTCTGCCAGCAGTTCTTTGGCTTTTTGATACTTGGTTTCAAAATCACCTGACAAACGTACCAGTTTCGCTAATTTTTCAGCTTCTGTTGCTGACAAGCCAGCTTTTTCAGTCAGTGCATCCATGCCATGAGAACTCTTGTCCCGCAGGCAGTGCAATACCTTTTGTCGATCCGCTTCGGGGAAGCGTTGGCAGATGCCATCCAAAATCCCCATATGGGACAGATCCAAGGTCCCTTTTCCCACCTGAGCCAAACTTTCCCACGCCAGTTTTACAACCTCCAGTTGATCTTCCCACGTGATTTGGTCAATGAGCTCCAAACCGATTTGATCGATTTTTTGGTATTCCCCAGCTTGACGATCCTGTCGATAGACATCTTCCACATAATACACTCTACGCGCCTCTCCAGACGGTGTATTTTTGGCAATCGACAAGGTAACATCGGGTTTTAGAGCCATCGTCCTGCCATCCGTGCCTGTAAACGTGATGATGGAAGAACCACGCAAAAACTGATCATTTTGCTGATAGTTGCGATACTCTTCAAAGTTGTTCGAGTGATAAGGTGAAAAATGATGCTGCGTATACAATTTTCTTAATTTCAGTTCGACTTGTTCGGCTGGTTTCAATACATTCCATAACTCTTCCACACTTATCACTCCTATTTCATGCCACTGATCCGGCTTTCTCACTGTTAAAGGCTCGCTTTATCATCGATTCACCATCAGTTTTTCTAATAATACTAATGGTTTTGCCATAAATAAGCAATGGTATTTTTCGAAATATTCTGGAATTTTAGTCGATTTCAAGAGAACATAGCGATGTCGTTTCTTTGTTGACGATTATTCCATCGAAACTGGAAGTCAGTTTTCCTTTCTTAATGAAGTAACTTAGTACTTGTGCATCCTCCATCACTTAGTTGCACAACCATAAAAAAGTCCGAAATATACGACCATCTTGTTTCAGAAACTCGTTATCGATTACTCTATCCTTTGTACCGTACAAAGAATTGGCGCAAATGAAGCGATGATATGACAATCACCCAAAACGTTCATTGTTGTACTTATCGCTTATATTGCGGCACAAAAAGCACACTCAGAAGAATCAGAGAAAACAGCTAAATAGTACATGCTCTATAGCTTAATAAGGAGAGAAAAGTAAATGAACAAACTTATAGGAAAACAAATCTCATGGAACAACGCTTTACTAGGAACAGTCCTCGCAGGTATCGGTTTGGTCGGTCTTTTGTATGCCCCTGCCATCGTCAGCATCTTCTCATTATCGATTGCCAGCTATTTGGCATTACGGCTGGTTTACGGTAATGAGGCAGTCAAGCAGCTCTTTGGAAAACCCATCGCGCCAGTGAAGACGATCAGCAAGTATGTTCTTTTAAACATCCTGATCAGCTTCCTCGTTTCTCTCGTTTTGCAATATGGACTAAAATGGGATCTTCACGGAAATCCAGTGAACGAAGGCTTTCAATGGTTGACTCTGCTAGTTATTCCAATCATGTTACTTGGAGAAGAACTCTTTTCTATCTTCTTTTTAGCGATCTTTTCTAGTAAATGTACCTTGCCAATTGCCAGCATCCTTTCCGCGATCATCTTTGGCTTGGTTCATTACAGCACTTATGACAACGGCAATGTTTTCCATACCTTGATCCATATTCTTTTCATTCAAGGAGTGGCGCGCTTGCTATTTAACCAAGCTGCTATCAAGAGCAACTCGATCCTGACTAGTTGGGGCACACATGTCTTGTTCGACCTGTTTGCTATTTTAGTGGCTTATCTGACTGCTTGAGAAGAAAGAAAAAGACTGATTCAATTGGAATCAGTCTTTTTTGATACAACAAATAGTTACTTGTGTGCCCCTCCTTGAAAGGACGCATTGATCGCTTTTGTGCCTTTCACAAGGTTGGGTGTTTGTTCTATTCGCTGCGTTTCATAAGAAAATGGTCTTACTTTTTAAAGGTACCCTCTTTTACTTTCTCACAAATTTCTGCCTCACTGTACACCTTCATCAGCCGTTTGACTTCGCCTTCGATGTTGAAGCGCAAGGCTTCTGTCGCCTTCAGATTTTTCAATGCTTGTTCAAGATAACAAAAAAAGGTTGTTTCCTTCATTCAACTCAGCCTCCTTGTCAATCGTTGGTTTTACCGATCAGTTTACCAACATCGCTCAACTCCTGATCAATTCCTCCAGGAAACAAAAGGATTGTGCAGACATCTGCTTCTTAGTAGTTACACGAGGCCGTGCTTTTGGAGCGCTTGCGCAATCTCGCCGTCTTCTGGTCGAGCCGTCACCTCGTCAGCTACTGCCAATAGCTGTTCACAGGCATTGCCCATTGCAATTCCCGTCGCAACAGCTTCAAACATTTCGACATCATTATGGCCGTCACCAAACGCCAAGGTATCTTTGTTATCGATCCCTAAATGGTTCAAGAGAAAATCGATGGCTGTTTTCTTGTGGATATTCTTGATGCCGATCTCGCCGCTATCTTTGCCAAAAACAGGTACCGTACTGCGAATCATTTGGAATTGTTCGTGGTATTGGTCATGGACCCGTTCATAAGGAATGGAATGATTGATAAAGGAAACTTTGTTCACGTCATCGTAATCGATTTTCGCTTCGTCCTCAATCAGTAAATCAAGGAACCACTGAATAGTTTGAACGCGTTGTTTTCCTGCTTTACTTTCAACAGACTCACCTGCTAAGACGATCTCCAGCAAACGATTTCTTAGATTGGTACTTGCAAATAAACCTTGGTTCGATTCCAAGTAATACTCGATTTGGTTTTCTTTTAAGAAATCAATCAATCTTAATAAAGCTTCTTTTTCAAAAACTTTGTGCAAAATCACCTCATTATGCACCTCACAATAACCGCCGCCGGCACCAATCATCCCACTTAGGGGCAGTGCCAACACGTCTTCTGTAATTTCGGCCTTTGAACGACCGGTACATAAGAAAAATTCATGGCCTTTCTTATGCGCCGCTGTGATCGCTTGGCGTGCACTTTCTGGTACATTTCCAGCATCATCACATAATGTTCCATCTACATCTAAAAAGACAATTTTTTTCGTCAAATCATTCCCTCTTTTCTCACTCAATCAATAAAGCGCTCACATGAACGTACTTGCCGAACACAAGGTGTCAAGATCAGCTCCTTAGAATTAGTATAACAAATCACAAGGAAAGTGCGCTAGACTATTTTACTAGATCATAAGATGGGATTCTGTTATTATGATCGCTCTTTCTATTCCTCTACTCCCGTGTTCATCGCGTTATTGCTCCATGTGTTCTTTCTTGAGATGGTTGAATTATCCTAAAATATGCTTACTCCTCACTTAAATAAATTAAACTCCATTTTGGTACTTGATTGTTTTTTTGACCTGTAAGCTCGCGATAATAAGATTTTTTATCATTTTTGATCATACAAATAATTTCATGCTCATCCATACAAAACTCTTTGCATAGGTTTGTTCTACTATTTTCAAAAAGTTCCAGTAAAATTTGAATCTGCGCATCTATTGCTAGAAGTGCTTTGAGCTGAACAAATAAACTCTTTGATTGATCATAGTAAATGTGCTCAAATTCATCACAGAGTTCTTGATAATAATGAAAGATTTTTGGGTAATCAGTCAATACCCCTACACTTAGCAACACTTCTTTTGAATAACACAAATAGTCTTTCGGTTCCTTGATATTTTCTGATATCATATCCTTACTCCTTTACATCTATGTTTTTTTGGTGAAAGTAGCGCTATCCCTTCTGCTCGCTTTGATTTTCTTCCGATAGGTTTTTTAATTGAAGCTTAGCTGTCCAAAAACCACTAAAAATGATTGGGTCTTTAGCTCTTACCAATGCAGACACATTAAGAAAATCAGTTACGCCTATTATAGTTTCCCTTTCAGATTCTCTTATAATTACTTTTTATTAAATAAAAGAAATAAGAGTGAAAAAGAGGCGGCCCCGTTCCCTTCTGCTAAAAAGTAGTGCCCGAATGCAACTAGATCGTCTCTAATGACAAGAAAATGACTATAATATCCATAAAAATCAACAGATAGCTAAAATTGTTGCTTCATGTAAATAGACGCCCCATATCCATACCAACAAAAAAACCAATAATCGAATCTATCGATCATTGGTCGAAACCTCAAATATACTGCTGGAAGAAGACGTTCAGTCCATTCTATTTTTCACGCTACAGATCAAAAATAGAAATGATTTTTAAACTGTATCAGTAAAAATAGATCAAGCATAGATATAATCTAAAATATCCTGCGGCGCTTCTGCCAAAGCATCTGGTTTGTCAGCGGAAAGTTTTTTCGCATCGTGGCTGCCCCAGGTAACAGCGATGGTTTTGACACCGGCTGCTTTGCCCATCTGGATATCAAAAATAGCATCTCCTACCATGATCGTCCTTGTCGGATCAAACTGATACTGAGTTACTACTTTATTGATTCCTTCTGGATGAGGCTTGTAGTGGGACACCGCATCTGAGCCGATGATTTCTTCAAAGAACGCCACCAGGTTCTGAGCAGCCAAATTTCGTTTGACGACCGCTGTCTTCTTACTTGAAACCACGAAACAAGGAACCTTTCGTTTCATTAAGATTTCTAGGACATGGGGAATTTCAGGAAATACGTTCAAGGTACTTTCCTCGTATGTTTGATAATAGGTACGAAAAACCCGAATCAGTTCCGTTGCTGTTTCTTGATCCAATGGCTGTTCTGACATTTTAAAAAACGATTCTTCGATCGGTATCCCCATGTAATGTTCAATGACTACCTCACTCGGTACTTTGAGTCCCATCTCTGTAAAAGCTGCTTTTGTCGCCTTGATGCTGCATTCTCTCGAATCTAATAGGGTTCCGTCTAAATCAAATATCACACACTCAATCTTCTTCACGACATTTCCTCCTCTGAAAGATACTACAGCACGTTTCTCCAAAGTGCTTTTTAAATCCTGTAGTATTCCTTTTCATTACTGATTATCTCTATTTTAACACTAAAAAAAAGCATTATCATAATTTTCGATACCATCATTTATTTAATACTAATATTTTTATATAAAAAACGACTCAATTTGAAAACAGAGTCGTTTCTACCTGAAAAGCAGTCGAAGCTACAAAGAGGTCTATTCGTGAGAAATAAGGCTTCGATGCTCTTTTGATCACACAATTTTCTTTTTATTGTAAGATATAGCCTTTGCCCCAAGCGGTACGAACCCGTTTTTCAGTGTAGTCGTATTCATCTAATTTTTCATTGATTCGTTTCGCTAATATTGACAACTGAGATTTTCTCGAGTTTGTTCCACCATTTCCCCAAATTTTCCAACACAGGTCTTCTCGGTTAATAAATTGCTCTTCTCCTAAATTGTTAAAAAAGATCTGTTCTTGCAGACTAAGAAATTTAGGAAAGGATTCTTTCGTGACGGATGCTTTTTCTAACTTACGACTAATTGGTGGTAGTGCAGCCAAAAATTCTCTCAGCTCGACAAAAGAGCGATTCAGGTACGTGGCATTTTCAGCTTTTTCCATCCTACCTTCTTGTTCAATATTCCCTGGCAAGATACGGACGATTCGTTTTTGATAATAAGGAGCCAACGCCTGATTGATCAATAAAAATTCTGGATCTGCAATCGTTTCACTGACAAATAAGCAGTCAAATAATTTGGCGCTTTCTATCAACCATTCCGCCTCTTCTGTATTTTTCCCTACGAACACTTCATGACTCAAAATCTGTAACTCCCGCTGCAAATCAATCTCATATGATATATTTTTCGTCAGTATAATAATTCTCATGACACATCCTGCTTTCTTTCCCTTTTATTCAGAAATCATCTACTGAATCCTTTCCGACTCATTTCTGAATGCTTTATGTTGACATTATTACTTATTTTTATCAGTTTGAGGTGTCATTTTTTGTTCATAAATGATAGTCTACTGTCATGTTTTGTTGGAAGGAGCGCCATTCGTTTCATGATTCGTTTTCTCGAAAGCTAATAAAAAAGCAACCTGTTGGTCAGGTTGCCTTATTAGTCAATTTGATTTTCTTTTTGCTGCTCCCACTTCAAATCTAATAGCTCCAGCATTTCATGGTAGGCGGTTTCTATGCGCTGCCGTTTTTCTTCAGTAACACGTTTGGCGTATTGTCCATCCGGTAGATAATCTTCGGCCAAGTAAACTTGAAAATCAAAGGCCTGCAAGACGCCGTATTCTGGATCATAATAGGTACGATCAGGGATCGGCTCTTTGGAGACCCAAGTTGGATGTAAGGCAATCTTACTTAAATAGGTCCGAGCTCCCTGTTTGGTGATCTCAACTTCTGGAATGACGCCGCGTTCGGTCCAATAGTTGTTATTGACGGTTTCATAACGTTGATTCGACAATAAGTTCCCCATTGAATAAATGATAAATTTCTTTTCACCGTCCTTTTCGATGATTTCGGTTGGTTCTGCTACATGCGGATGGCCGCCGAAAATAATATCAGCACCAAAATCGATCATCTTCCGATAAACAGTTTGTTGTTCTTCCGTTGGTTCTAAAGAATACTCGACACCAGACTGAGGCATCACGATGGTGATATCCGCCAAGGTTTCCGCTTCTTTGATCTCTGCTTCCACTTTATCGAGGGACAAGTCTTTCAAATAGGTGTCATACTCTGCTTGAGTTAAGCTTTCTTCAAGTCCATTGAAGCCATAGGCATAGGCCAAGAGAGCAACTTTGATCCCGTTGACTTCTTTGACCAAAATTCCACTATTGTCGACCGTGACACCAATCGTTGCCAACCCTTGATCGTGAAAAGCAGCCGCCGTTGTTTTGACTCCTTCGATTCCCGTATCTAAGATATGATTATGAGCAAGATCGATCACATCAAAGCCCGCATCTTTGATGCTGGCAACGGCATCGATAGGCGCGTTGAATAAGGGAAAACCGCCAAGCGGTTTATTAGGATTGATGGTTCCTTCAAAATCACCCAGAGCAAGATCCGCCGATGCAATTAACGGTTTGACTTGCTCAAAATCATTGTCAAAATCATAACGCTTTCCATCGTAAGCGCTTAAATAAACAGGTGTATGATAAAGCATATCGCCACTAGCTGTCACTGTGATGGTTTTTACTTCTGGCTTTGTTTCGGTAGAACTACTTGATTCTTGCATTGGCTTAGTCGGTTTTGTCGATTCTGCTGTAAGACGCTGTTCGGGGATGCTTGTCGCTTGAATCACTAGATAAATCACTCCGAATGTGATCGCCAATAATGCTACACTTAACCCAGCAATGATCCGCTGGCGTTTCTGACGCTCCCGTCTTCGTTGTTGTCTCATGCCCTCACCCTTTCACTCTGCTTTATCAAAAGCCTATCTTCGTTTACGTTCTAACTAGGTTCCCTGCTCCCTTTCCTACAAATCCCACTAAATAATATCTTTTCATTAAATAATTATACTATATTTAAGATCCCTTTAATAGATCGTTTTTTAAAGAATAAAAAAACAGCCCGATCGTGATCGAACTGTTTCTCCACTTCTATGGTAGCTGATTTCCGAATGAATCTTTCTTGTAGAACTGGACTAACCTCAAACGGCATAAATTAGTATCATTAGATAATCCTTCGGCTGTTAACAGTTCTGGATGACATCCCTCGCTTTCGGATGAACAGCAGCAAACGATGAAAGCAAATTACTCCCCTTCGCACGCTTCTCTCAATAAAGACCAAAGAGTATATGCTTTATTCTATAATACTTACAGTTTTTTCGAAAAAATTTATACAACAGCAGTACGTAAAATCTCTGCAAACCAGTGATAAACTGTTTCCGGACATTCATGTTTTTCTAATTCTCGAAAAAAGTCTTTGGATTCAATAAGGGTAATAAACTGAGTCATCGCATTTAGATGCTGCTTGCTGTCTAACGCAGAAAGAGTAAAGATGTACTTTACAGGAATCGTTCCTAAGACATATACTTCAGATTCTAACGTTGTCAATCCCATGCCAAGTTTTTTTGCACCTGCTTCAGGAACCGTATGCGGTAAGGCAACTTGATCGACTATCACCATATAAGCACCTTCTGATCTGGTTTGTTGAATGATCGAATCGATGTAATTTCTAGTGATGATCTTTCTTTCAATCAATGGATTGGCTGCGAGATAAAAGGCCTCTTCCCACGTTCTGGCTTTTTTGTTTAATTGTATCAATTCTGGACGCATCATATCCAACAGCATTGCAGGTTCTTTTGTCTTTTTTTCTTTTTGAGACATGATAGATGCCGTTGGCGAGCAGGTCTCTTGTACAAATTTCTCTAAATGATGCCGCAGAGCTGACTCGCTGGTAACCGTTGAATATTGTTGAATAACTTGCATCAAGCCGTCGATCGTAACAGTATTGGGCTTTATACTTGTACTGGTTTCGAATTTGACATCTAAAAACAACTGGGTTCGTTCCTCGTAAGACATGATCGGGTTTACTACAAAAATCGGTTTTTTTAACGGATAAAGTTGAAAGTTGGGTTTTGTCGTAAAAATGATATCGTAAGACTGATCAAATGAATGCAGTTCGCTTGTTTCAATCGGTCCCAATAAGATAAAAGAGGGAAAGATTTCCTTTAATTCATTGTAAATGATTGCTGAGCTTCCAATACCATTTGGGCAAACAACGACCCCCACTTTTTGTTGCACCATATATTCTTCAGAATTCCTGATCAAAAGCGCAAAGTGCATTGTTAAAAAGGCTACTTCTTCATCTGGAAGCTTTGAATCAAAGCTATCACTGATTGGTCTCAAGGTTTCTTTTACGATCTGATAAAGGTCATTATATTTTTCAAAAATTTTCTCCTGCATAGGATTGATGATCGGTAATCGAAACAGCATTCGGAAATAGGTCGGTCGAAAATGACTATATAATTGCTTGATGACAGAGTGTTTATCCTTGAAACGAATACCTGAAAGCAATTCAAATCGCTCGACGATTCTTTCTACCAAGTCAATGATGACCAAATTTCCTTGAAGCCATTCCTTTTCATTCCCTAATGCCATTCCCAGGACCCACCCACAGAGATAGTTCTTTTCTATACTATTCATCACCCCTGCGTTTTCTAAAATTTCTTCAGCAAAGCGGTACTCCTTCATTTTTACTAACTCATGATCATTAGAAAAGGGCTTTAGATCAAATTCATTCAAGCCCATTCTTGGGTATAAAAAAATAAGGATATAGTTCAATTCAATCAACCTATTTTCAACTAACTCTATCGCATGTTTTTCTAAAAGAAGAGAAAGATAGGTGTCCTGCTCATCCGCCAATTGTATTCGTTCGTTATGAATAAAGTAACGGTAAATAAAATCATCATCCTTGCTAGTCACATCTTCCAAAATCATTCGAAATAAAGCGTAACGAATCATCAGTTCATCACCTGCTAAGTGATACCCCTCTTTTCTTGAATAACTGATTGAAATATCGTACCCATGTAATTCCGCTTGTAATTTGCGCAGATCACTCATAAAGGTTGTTTTGCCGATTTTTAACGCATCTAAAAAATGGTTGACCGACAGATAGTCTTTCTCGTAGTAAAAGAGCGTCAAAAAGATATATTTTCCTCGTTCTTTTGAACTCATCTCATAATACTTAAACATACGCTCACGTAAAAATGACTCCAACAAATATTCCTTGCTTTTTTCAGGCAGTCGAATCACACTTTCCTTATTCACGCTAAGTGGTAGTTTTTGGGCAGATAGAAACTGGTTGATTTTATCAATGGTATACTCTATTTGAGTGCGGTTCATAGAATAATTCCGCTGAAGATAATCGTAACTGATGGTCGGTTTTTCAATCAGAGCCATCATCATCTTTCTCGTCCTATAGTCAATTTTTACCATCAATGTTCCCCCATTTCTGCAGCCTACTGTTCTACTTTCAATGTAAATCCTTCCGCTTGTACATATTTTTGAAGCACTTGATCTACCTGCTGCTTTTCTTCTTTCGTAAGATCTAGAACAGGCAGTTTCGGTAACCCAACATCCTGTCCGATTGCCCGCAAACAGTATTTCAGCCCAGACGGAATCGTTGAGCATTTGCAGGCTTCTCTAAAATCATCAATACTTGCTTGTTCTTGCCGCGCTTGTTCTATGTTTCCAGCTACAAATTGTTCATAGATCGCCACATCTGTTTTCGTCAAAACATTTGCGGTTGAAGCCACAGAGCCATCTGCTCCTAACTGTAATGCTTCTAAAATCTTAGAGTCGCTTCCCATCAGCAAAGAGAAATCCTCTCGATGATTTAATTCAAGATAGCCCTTGAAGTTTTCTAGATCACCGCTTGAATCTTTTATCCCAATGATCGAATCAATTTTGAGTAATTCCGAGAAAACATGACGATTGATGAAATTTCTAGTATTTGGCGGAATATTGTACAAAATGATTGGTAGTGTCGTTTGCTCAGCAATCATTCGGTAGTGATGGATCAACTCCTCATCGGTATATTTCAAAAGATACGGCGTAATGATGGAAGCAGCATCAACGCCGATTTTTGCAAACTCATTTACTAACTCAATCACTTTATTCGTTGCGATATCTCCGGCACCTGCAAATACTGGTACTCTGCCCGATACTTCATCGACAACGATTTTTGCAAACTGGATTTTCTCTTCTTTGCTTAAGGTATGAAATTCGCCATTGGTTCCTAAAATAAACAACCCGTGGACACCACCAGCAATCAAATGCCTTACAAGCTTTCTGGTGCCCTCTTCATTGATGCCGTTCTCATTTAATGGTGTGACCATTGCTGGTATAATTCCTCTGATTTTCATTGCGTAAGCTCCTTTTTTGTCGTTGCTCCTAAGCTTCCCCCTGGATGCCATTTAAGGTAATCTTCTAAATTGATTTCTTTTGCTTCTTGCAGCAACACCGACAGAACCTGCAGCTGGATCATTTGGGCGATCACAGAGGAACGTGGCGGTTTATTCAATGAGTCCCCTTCTTGGGAAACATAAGAAGACAATGTGACTTCAGCACAGGAAGCTAGGGAAGAATCTTCATTTCCTGTTACCGCTAAAATTACAGCGCCATTGGCTTTTAAGGCAGCAAGTGCATATTCTAATTCTTTGGTGTTCCCACTATTACTTATCGCAATCACTACATCGCCAGCCACGACTTGTCCTGCCGATCCGTGCACAGTTTCGGTTGTGTCTAAAAAATAGGTTGGCGTGCCGACAGATGAGAAAAGTGAAGCTGCATAGCCTGCTACATAGGAACATTTTCCCACGCCTGTTACATGAACACGCTTATGATTTTTTTCTGCATGGAGAATAAGTTCTTTGGCCTTCACCATCTGTTGATAGACTTCTTCTTCTTCAAGCCGATAAAATTGAGCATCGCTTTGGGCTTTTAAATTCGTACTATATTCAAACAAAACGTTTTTTTCATTCAATACAGATTTTCCTTCCTTATAGCAAGGAGAAATTGTATCCACCTTTCTCCTTGCTAATCATACTGTTTAACTAAATAGTTTTAAGATTTTATCTAGTAAAATTCCGATAATATTGTAGTCGATTTGAGGAAATCCAGCGTCTGTGATGCCTAATTCAGAAAAAGCTGGGAAAAGCACCAAAGGCAATGCAGTCAGCAAAATACCGCCTAAGAAGGATGCGATGATCGCCCCTTTCAACCCGCCTCTTATTGAACCAAAGACACCCATTGTTCCACCCGAGAAAAAAGCAATCCCAGCTGCTGGCAAAAGTACAACGGGAGAACCCATAGCAGCCATGGCAAACGTCGCTGTTAAGCCACCTATAAACGAGGTAATAAAACCGACAGGAACCATGGTTGGCGCATATTGGAAAAACACAGGAACATCTACTGCCGGCATTGATCCCGGGATATATTTTTCAGAGATCGCCACGAAGGCAGCCGTTAATTCAGCAATAAATTGACGCACACCATAAATCAGTACAGACATACCCGCCGCAAATTGCAACCCTTGAATCAACGGATACAAGAACCATAAGTCGTTGCCAGCCATTTCTTGAACGACATCCATATGACCACTTAAAACTGCTGCGATCGTTGCAATGTAGAAAAGAATAATCATGAAAAATGCAACAGAGAAGACAAAATCTCGGAATACGGAGAAGAAATCAGGAAGCTCACGATTGGCTGCTTTCTCTTTCTTTGCTTGCCAATTTTTCCCGCCAATGACACTGCCGATGACACCTGAGAACCAGTAAAAAATCAAGTTAAAGTGACCTAGTGCAACCCCTGCATTACCTGTCAGCTCATCTGTATATTTCTGAGCCAATTTGGGCAACCCTGCTCCTGCAAAACCTAGTACCAAAGAACCAAAGATAACTGTTACCCAAGTGGGCATACCATTCGAAATAAAAATCAACCCAATGACAGCAGCAAAGAAAAGATAATGCTGACCGGTTAAGAAAATTGATTTTAAAGGCGTCAATTTCGCAATAACTAATCCGAATATGAACCCTAGCCCCATAATCATTGATATTTCAAAACCATATACATCCATAGCTAACGCTGTAGCAGGCTCTACTGCCAGAACCGTCCCTTGAACACCAAATGCGGTCTGAAACAACGTGGCGAAATTTGCAGCAATCGTTCCTACATGACCACCACCAATATTAAAAATCATAAACCCAATGCCCACTTTGAGGACACCGCTCAGGGTCTCCTTCGCAGGCTTTCTTTGTGCAAGTAACCCGATCAAAGCTAAAATCATTAGCAACACAGCAGTATTTCTGAATTGGTTCATTACTAAAATTGCCATTCAATTTATTCCTCGCTCCATCAATTTATTTTGTTTGCATCGTTTCAAGAAATGTTTCTAGTTTTCCTTGGATCTCTTCTTTACTCATAATATTTTGAATACCTATGACTTCATAAGGTTTGTTTTGAAAATCAGGTTCCGCTGCGATATCTGCCATACTCATAAAGGCATCACCCGTAAAACCAATGAGAACATCTAGATTTCCATGAATCGTTTCAATGGGATAGCCGTTTTCTTCAATCACTGATTTTACTTTTATGTGAAGCAGCGTTGAACTCCCCATCCCAGCACGGCATGCAACCGCTATCAAAAATTTCTTGCCATTACTCGCCTTAGGTTTTGCATCTGATTGGATTGATGCATCATTTTTCTTTTTTTGAAAGAATCCCATCTTAACTCCTCGTTTCTTCTAATAGTTTTATAAATGCTTCTGGTGTCTCCACATTTGCTAAACGATCAATGATATTGTCCCTTGCTAAAACCTCTGCTAACTCACTCATCAGTTCCAAATGACTGGTCGGGTCTATCGCTGCCAAACAGAAAATGACTTTCACTGGATCATTGGGCGAACCAAATGAGATGGGGGTATTTAAGGTCATCGCACTTAGTCCTAAACGACAAACCCCATCTTCTGATCGGGCATGGGCCAATGCAAACCCAGGCATAAGCACGATATACGGCCCGGCATCTAAGACGGATTGAATCATCGCTTCGACATACTGTTTTGAAACGCTGCCATTCCTCAATAACGGCTGGGCAGCTTTTTTGATTGCTTCTTGCCAACTGGTACTGTCTTGCTGAAGTAAAATGTTTTCTTTTGTTAATAATGTAGTTTGCAAACGACGATTTCCTTTCTAAAAAAATTTCTTTAGGTTTTGGTAAAAGAATTTCTCGAGATAATTCCTATACACACACTATAAGTGAAAAGTTCTGACCTGAATAGACGATTTGCGACCACATATTTGTACACGCTTCCAGATTAAGTGAACTGCTCTTCTCAAAAAGACCAGGAATACTGCCTATTTTTTTTACTAGCCTCCAGTTTTTCTCGATAACCTTCTTGAGCAGTTCACAAAACTTATTCTATAAAGGAAAAAATGAACCAAAAATGGACAGATCTTTTGCTTGCACCCACAATAAAAAAAAGAAGCTCTTAAATAAACTAAGAACTTCTTAAAGCAAACACTCTATTCATGGCTATAGATCTACCGTTTCAATTGTATTTCTAGCCGTAGGTGTTTTCACACGAATTTTTACTTACAACCGCTATTTTCTACTTTGCTTCCTCATGCTTCACGGGACAACTGCTGTGGCAATCAGAACAATGATCCTTTTTCACCATGCGGTACACCACACGACCGCCATAGCCAAAAATCAGTCCGCTTAGAATTACTGTAGCAATCATTTTTCGCCTCCTACGACTTGGATCAAGGGCGCACTCCCTCGGAATGGTTTCTTCACCAGAGCAAATACTAATAGACCAGCAATGACTATTGCCGCAAAAACACCTAGCGTGAGGTGTCCGCCTTCAAAGATGACGTGTCCGAATTGGTACACCAGAAAACTGGCGCAGTACGCCAAGCCGCATTGATAGCCAATGGCTAACCACGTCCACTTGCTGTCCCCCATTTCACGGTGGATCGCACCGATGGCAGCAAAACAGGGGGCACATAGTAAATTAAAGACGAGGAAAGAGTATGCCGCCACAGCAGTGTAATCGCCGCGCAACACTTGCCAAATCTCCGTCCCACTTTCTGACAACTCACCGGTTTGTCCGTAGAGAATCCCGAATGTGCCGATCACATTTTCTTTGGCCACCAAGCCAGTGATCGTCGCCACGGCGCCTCGCCAAGTTCCCCAGCCTAGGGGAGCGAAGAGGGGCGCCAAAAGTCGACCGAAAAAGGCCAAAATGCTTTGGTCTTCACTGACCCGCTGCAAGGCAAAGCTGTAGCTGGAGGTAAACCAGACAAAGATACAAGCCACAAAGATTATCGTTCCGGCTTTTTTTACAAAAGCAATGGCTCGATCACAGGCACTTTTCAAAATCGTTGTGAGCTGCGGCAAGTGATACGCTGGCAGTTCCATAATGAATGGTGCCAGATCACCTGCAAAAAGCGGCGTTTTTTTCAAGACGATCCCTGAAAAAATCACAGCACCCATGCCGACAAAATAGGCCGATGGTGCGACCCAACTATAATGAGGGAAAAAGGCACCCGAAATCAATGCAATGATCGGCAATTTGGCAGAACAAGGCATAAAGGTCGTGACCATCACCGTCAACCGACGATCCTTTTCGTTTTCAATCGTTCGGCTTGCCATCACCCCCGGCACGCCGCAACCTGTAGCGATTAACATGGGGATAAACGACTTGCCAGATAGACCAAACTTGCGAAACAACCGGTCCATGACAAATGCCACCCGTGCCATGTATCCACAGTCCTCCAAGATAGCCAAGCAAAAAAACAACACGAAAATCTGCGGCAAAAAGCCTAAAACCGCACCGACCCCAGCCACGATGCCATCCAAAATCAGTTCTTGTAGCCACTGGGCGACCCGCAGCTGTTCTAGCCAATGCGCTGTTGTTTCGGGAATCCAGCTGCCAAATAATACATCATTGACCCAATCAGTGCCGATCGTGCCAATCGTCTGAATCGATAAATAGTAGATTCCCCACATAATGAAGGCAAAAATCGGTAGTGCCAATACGCGATGGGTCAACACGCGGTCGATTTTGTCGCTGAAGGCTAAGTGCTGATCTGTTTCCTTGATGACTGCCAGCGCCAACAATTCTTCAATGAAGCCATAGCGCTCATTGACGAGAATGGCGTCACTGCTGTCTTTAAAGATCATCTCTAAAATCGAAATCGTCTCCTGAATGACTGCTTGCTGGGAATCAGTCAGTTTACACATTGTTTGAATCGCTTCATCTTTTTCGAAGAGTTTTATGGCAAACCAGCGTTTTCGCTGCTGAGGGATCGTCTCTGGCAAAATCGCCATGATCTCGGTCAAGCCAGCCTCTAGACGAGCATCGTAGCGGGGAGGGAGCTGTAGTGTGTTGGCTGCTTGCTTCGCTGCCTCGATCATTTTGGCTAAACCACGTTGTTTCAAAGCACTGATCCCCACTACAGGAATCCCTAATCCGTAAGCCAATTTTTCGAAGTTGATCTGCAAGCCTTTTTTCTTTAATAGATCAATCATGTTGATGGCTGCCACGGTCGGAACATTCATTTCTAATAATTGCAATGTTAAATACAGATTTCGCTCAAGATTAGTTCCGTCAATAATATTGATCACCGCATCCAGCGATGCTTCCATCAAATAATTGCGGGAAATCAGTTCTTCAGGCGTATAAGGTGACAAGGAATAGATCCCGGGCAGATCTTGGATCAGCACGTGCCGGTCTTTTCGCAGTCGCCCCGCTTTACGTTCTACGGTGACACCCGGCCAATTGCCCACTGTTTGTTTGGCACCAGTCAATTGATTGAAAGTACTTGTTTTCCCACTATTGGGATTTCCTGCTAATGCAAATTGATAGGTCATCAAGCTTCGACTCCTTTTTCGATAAAAACCAACGCTGCTTCTTGCTTTCTCAAAGACAATTCATAACCGCGGAGCCGAATCTCCATTGGATCACCCAATGGAGCCAGTTTCACTACTTCCAAATGAACGTTTTTCGTAAGCCCCATATCCATCAAACGACGGCGCAAAGCACCTTTTGCACCAATCTGATTGACCTTCCCGCTTTCACCAACTTGCAGCTGATCCAAAGAGGTAATGACCGTTTGCTGCTGGATTTCTGTGACATCGATTTGTTCCATGACCCGTGCATCTAAAGCAATCCGCGTCCCTTGGTGCAAAATGATGCCGCCTTTGCGATCTTTTTGCACCACAACGATTTCAACCCCCGTGCGAATGCCAAGATCGTTTAAATGAACCGTGATTTCTTTGGTTGTTGCCAACGAGTCGATTTTGTATGTCCCAGAAGCCCAAGTTTGCGCCATTTTCATTGGTTCTTACTCCTTTTGTGAAGTGTTTTTTAATTAACCTACTTTAATTGAGAATGATTATCATTATAATAGAGCCATTTCCATAGGAAGTCAATCTGTTTTCGACTTAACTTTGAATCTTCCTTCACAATAGAGATTTTTTTTACTCATTTTGATTGCATATCCCCTCTAATAATTACGCAAAAACCTTGTAATTCTAAGTATTTTCCGCTTTTTTCATTTGCATAAAAAACACAGAAACACTATAAATTGTGTATGCCGAATTCACAAGCACAAGATATAGTGTTTTTTCGTTGACTTTCTCCGAGACTTATTTATACTAGGTTTATAACTATTACAACTCGGAGGAAACAATTATGAATATCAAACTATTTTCTAAAAACAACTGCATGCAATGTAAAATGGCGAAACGCTTTTTAAGTGAAAATCAGATTGCCTTTGAAGAAATCAATATCGATAATGAGCCTGAAGCATTAGAATTTTTGAAAGAACAAGGATTTCAAAGTGTGCCAGTCATTACCTCTGATGCGCAAACGATCATCGGTTTCCGTCCAGATCAACTACGTCAATTAGCGAGCTAAGATTTTTCTCAATGTGATGCTTTTGAGGGATTTGTCAGTCGTCCAGACCGCAAGTCCTTTTTTATACGAACAAAACAAGAAAAGAGGTTAGCCATTTATGAGCTTGAAAGAAATCAAAGATGTCAGTTATTTCAAATTGAATAATGAGATCAACCGTCCAGTAGATGGTCAAATTCCATTAAATAAAGACAAAGAAGCCCTAGCGGCATTCTTTAAAGAAAACGTTGAACCAAATACCTTAACCTTTGCGACTGCAATGGACAAAATCAATTATTTGATTGAAAATGATTATTTAGAAGAAGAATTTATCAAAAAGTACCGTCCTGCTTTTATTGAGGACTTGTATCAATTCTTAGATGAGCAACACTTTACTTTCAAATCATTTATGGCTGCTTACAAGTTTTATTCACAATATGCATTAAAAACGAATGATGGTACCGCGTATCTTGAGCGTTACGAAGATCGGGTGGCGTTCAACGCCCTTTACTTTGCGGATGGGAATGAAGAGTTAGCCATGAGCTTGGCAGATGAAATGATCTACCAACGTTACCAACCAGCAACCCCTTCTTTCTTGAACGCAGGACGCAAACGTCGCGGTGAATTAGTTTCTTGTTTCTTGATCCAAATCACTGATGACATGAACGCGATCGGTCGTGGGATCAACTCCGCGCTGCAACTTTCACGGATCGGCGGCGGTGTCGGGATCACATTATCAAACTTGCGGGAAGCTGGCGCGCCTATCAAAGGCTACGAAGGTGCAGCAAGTGGTGTGATGCCTGTAATGAAATTGTTTGAAGATAGCTTCAGCTATTCAAACCAATTGGGTCAACGGCAAGGGGCTGGTGTGGTCTACTTGAACGTCTTCCACCCAGACATCATCAGCTTTTTATCAGCGAAAAAAGAAAATGCAGATGAAAAAATCCGTGTCAAAACCTTATCATTAGGTGTGATCGTACCTGACAAATTTTACGAATTGACGCGTAAAAATGAAGAGATGTATCTCTTTAGTCCGTACAGTGTCGAAAAAGAATATGGCGTACCATTTTCTTATGTCGATATCACCAAGGAATACGACAACTTAGTCATGAATCCACGGATTCGCAAGACTAAAATCAGAGCTCGCGATTTAGAAAATGAAATTTCTAAATTGCAACAAGAATCTGGTTATCCTTATATCATTAATATCGATACAGCAAACCGCAGCAACCCAATCGATGGCAAGATCATCATGAGTAATCTTTGTTCCGAGATCCTTCAAGTTCAAGCACCATCTGAGATCAACGGCAAGCAAGAATACGAGGTTTTAGGAACAGATATCAGCTGTAACTTAGGTTCCACCAATATCGTGAACTTGATGGACAGCCCTGACTTTGGGAAATCTGTTCGAGCAATGACTCGTGCCTTGACCTTCGTTACTGATGCGTCTGACATTGACGTGGTACCATCGATCCAAAATGGGAATGCCTTGAACCACACGATCGGTTTAGGCGCAATGGGCTTGCATACCTATTTTGCAAAAAATCAAATGGAATACGGTTCACCAGAATCCCTTGAATTTACTGATCTTTATTTCATGTTGTTGAACTATTGGACATTGGTTGAAAGCAATGCCATCGCCAAAGAAAAAGGCGAAGTTTTCCATAACTTTGAAAAATCAGCTTATGCAGATGGCAGCTACTTCACTGATTATATCCAAGGTGACTACCAACCAAAATCGGAAAAAGTCAAAGCATTGTTTGAAGGCGTCTTTTTACCAACTGGTGAAGATTGGGCAGCCTTGGCACAAACCGTCAAAGAAACCGGCTTGTATCACCAAAACCGCTTAGCCGTTGCACCAAATGGTTCGATCTCTTATATCAATGATACGAGTGCCAGCATCCACCCGATCACTCGGATGATCGAAGAACGCCAAGAAAAGAAAATCGGCAAGATCTATTATCCAGCACCTTACTTGAGCAATGAGACGATCGGCTACTACAAATCAGCCTACGATATGGATATGCGCAAAGTGATCGATGTTTACGCAACTGCTCAAAAACACGTCGATCAAGGGATGAGTATGACCTTGTTTATGCGTTCAGATATTCCAGAAGGTCTTTACGAATGGAAAGAAACGACAAAACAAACCACCCGTGATTTGAACATCTTGCGTCACTATGCTTTCCACAAAGGGATCAAATCGATCTACTATGTACGGACCTTTACAGATGATGCAGAAGAGATCGGCAGCAACCAATGTGAAAGCTGTGTCATCTAATCCAACTTTTGCCTGAAAACGAACCAATAGCCTGCCCCTGCTCTCTATTGAGAGCGGGTCGGCTGTTGTCTTGATACGATTATTGGAGGAACCGACTATGGGTAAGACTTACTATGAAGCAATCAACTGGAATGAGATCGAAGATATCATCGATAAATCCACTTGGGAAAAATTAACAGAGCAATTCTGGTTAGATACGCGGATCCCTTTATCAAATGACCTTGATGATTGGCGGACGCTATCACCATTAGAAAAAACGACGGTGGGCTACGTCTTTGGCGGCTTGACCTTATTAGATACCGTTCAATCAGAAAGCGGTATGGATCAACTGCGTAAAGATGTCCGCACCCCACATGAAGAAGCGGTCTTGAACAACATCCAATTTATGGAATCTGTCCATGCAAAAAGCTATTCATCGATTTTCAGCACCTTGAATACAAAAGCGGAGATCGCCGATATTTTTGAATGGACCAATACCAATCCTTACTTACAAAAGAAAGCCGAACGAATCAATGAGATTTACAAAAATGGGACACCGCTAGAGAAAAAAATCGCCAGTGTGTTTCTAGAGACCTTCTTATTCTATTCAGGTTTCTATACACCCCTTTACTACTTAGGTAATAACAAACTAGCGAACGTAGCGGAGATCATCAAATTGATCATTCGTGACGAATCCGTTCATGGCACGTATATCGGCTACAAATTCCAATTAGGGTTCAACGAATTACCAGAAGACGAACAGCAAAAGCTGAAAGACTGGATGTACGACTTGTTGTATGAGTTGTATGAAAACGAAGAGCGTTATACCGAAGAATTATACGATGAGATCGGCTGGACCGAGGAAGTCAAAACCTTCTTGCGTTACAATGCCAATAAGGCTTTGATGAATCTAGGACAAGACCCGCTTTTCCCAGACACCGCCAACGATGTCAATCCAATCGTCATGAACGGTATTTCAACTGGTACCAGCAATCACGACTTCTTCTCACAAGTTGGGAACGGGTATCTGCTTGGTTCCGTTGAAGCGATGAAAGACGATGACTACTTCATCGGACTTGATTGATTTGCTTACAAATAAACACCTTGTTTCTCGCCAATAGAGGGTGAGAAACAAGGTGTTTTTAGTTAGCCAGCTGGTCTTTGATAAAGGTCAACGTTTCTGTCAAACATTCCTGTGCTTGCGGCAAGCTATAATCAAATTGGTATTCGTGGGTCACTGTTTCCGAATCCCCTTTGTAAAAACGACTTGTCACGGGAATATCAAGAGCTTGCAGCTGGTTGGCAAAGGCAATGCCTTGGTCTTCAAAGGAATAGGCGTTGCCATCAGTGATATACGTTGGTGGAAAATCAGCCGTCAATTTATCCACCAGTGAGATCTCCTGCAGTTGGGGACTATCTTGCCATTCTTTTTTGCCTAATAACGACCAAGCCACCGTTTTAACAAAGAATTTCATAAAACGATCATCCGAAGAAGTTCCAACGATCTGCTTCAAATCAAGGGGGCCGCAATAGGAAATAAACCCTTTCAGGGCCGATGTAGGAATGTCTTGATCAAAGGACATTTCCTTCGCATACGCTGGATTGGTTTGCAGCGCCACATATTGCCCGGCAATTTGGGCACCTGCAGAATCTCCACCAAAGAAGAGTTGATCGAAATCAAGCATGGGGTATGCTTGGGCATCTGCTTTGATCGAGTCTACCGCTTGGGCTAATTGTTTGACCTGTCCCGGATAATGCAAACTTGGCGCCCATTCATAATTAATCGAAATCACAGCGGCTTTGGTTTCATCGACGACATAGGTCGCAAATTCTTTGACGCCTTCTTTGTCTCCCCCGACATATCCGCCCCCATGGACCCAAAAAATGACTGGAACAGGGCCTTGTGCATCTTTGGGATAATAAAGATCAAAGGTACTGCGTTGATAATCCGATTGATAAGCCAAGTCCTGTTTGACCGTCACATTCGGCAAACTTTTTTGATAAGCCGCCTCATCCTTGATGGTCACTTCTTGGTTAAACATATGACCGATCAAAAAAGCCCCCGGTCGTGGGGAGAGTTGAAAAGCCAGAAAAACGGCAGCTAAGAGTCCGATCAGGACAATCGCCACCCACATGAAAAAGCGCAGAATTTTTTTCACGCAAAAGCTCCTTCCTTCGTTCTGTTTCAGCTTTTTCATTTAACCATGTTTTTTTAGCAAATTCAATGACAATCGCTAAAGATTAAAAAAGGATGATACCAATAGGCACCATCCTTAAAATAACATCGTTTATAATGGCAACATCATAAACAAACCAGCTGCGATCGCTGCACCGATCATTGGACCGATGATTGGTACTAACGCATAGCCCCAATCGGAAGTCCCTTTGTTTTTGATTGGTAAGATTTGGTGAGCGATCCGTGGTCCTAAGTCCCGTGCCGGGTTGATGGCATAGCCTGTTGGTCCACCAAGAGACAGTCCGATCGCTAAGATCAAGATCCCAACAACGATGGGATTTAATCCATCCGTAAAGGTATTGGCACCAAAAGCCAATAAGCCAAAGACTAAGACAAAGGTACCAATGACTTCAGTGATCGTATTCGATACTAAATTACGAACTGCAGGCCCTGTTGCAAAGGTACCTAAAATCGCGCCTTGGTCTTTTGTTTCATCCCATAATGGCAAGTAGTTGAGCCAAACGAGGATTGCTCCTACGATCGCACCAGCAATCTGCGCCAGCATAAACGGTATAGCCAAACTCCAAGAAAAATTCCCTGTCATCGCCATGCCTAATGTAACGGCTGGATTCAAGTGAGCAGGTCCCATGTACCCTGAAACGTATACGGCTATGGTCACCGCCGTTGCCCAGCCCATCGCGATCACGATCCAGCCAGAGGCTTCTGCTTTACTCTTTTTCAGATTGACAGCCGCACACACGCCATCCCCTAACAAAACCAAAATAGCCGTTCCTAGAAATTCACTAAAGATCTGTGTTGTTTCATTCATCTTTTTTTCCTCCTTTTAAGGCTGTTAAATCTGATTCTGCGATCACTTGGTTCATTTCTGCTACATAGGCTGCTTTTTCTTCTTCGCTCCAGCCAAAGAAGTCGGTCATAGCTGCGACGACACCGGCTTTGACTTCATCTAAGGTATCTCGCATAAATAGGATATGGTTGGTCCGACGCAATAGATAATCGACAGGCGTCAGAACCATTTCTTCATGTAAGGAATAGTTCAAGGCAGTGCTTTCTTTTTCATCTAAGCCCTCAAACTTCGTCTTGTAGTTCAACACTTGGGGAAGATTCGACCCATAAAGATGAGCCAAATACGTCGCAGCTGCTTCATTGAACCCAGCGGTTTGTGCTTGGTCAGCCAGCTTCGCTAATTCTTCCTCTACATTGGCTGCATCAAGCTCACCACCAGAAACTGGGTACGTGGTTGAATCCACCAACTCGAAGGAAGCACCGCTTTCTTGGAGCAATTCATTGATCCGTTTGACTGCTCCTTCCGCCATCAAACGATAGTCGGTGATTTTTCCGCCTGCCAACGTCAATAGTCCGTCTTTTGAGCGTTCCAAACTGCTGCCGCGAGAAACTTGCGATGGATCCACTTTGCTGGCTTCTACTCGTTCTTGCGCTTGTTTTACAGCTTTTTCTACAACTGGTCGCTGCCGCTCATCTGCAAGATATTCTTTGACGCTTTCAACGATCTGCTCAAAGCTTTCATCAGATAATTTGCCTTTACCACCACCATTGTAATCCGAACCACCATTATTCGTAATCAATGGACGTAGACCAGCCCAGCTCGCTTCGATATCATCAAGGGTGATCTGTGCATGTGGAAAGCGTTCATTCACGATGGTCAGTAGATAATCGACATCTTCTTGTGTGACCGTCGGATGGGCAAAATCGCCTGTATAGTCCGTATCGGTTGTGCCAAAATAGGTCTTGTTTTCTCTTGGTACCACGAAAACCATCCGACCATCATTTTTCCCAGTATCAAAATAGGTTGGTTGCGGTACTTTTAGTTTTTCCCGATCGACCACTAAATGGACGCCTTTTGTCGGACGCATTTGTGGTGGCAGCTCATCATTCTTGTCTAATTGACGAACGATATCTGACCAAGGGCCGGTCGTGTTGATCACGACTTTGGCGTGAACCTCAAAGCGCTCGTTTGTCAGTTGATCCTCCACTTCTACCCCATTGATGATGCCTTGCTCATCATGTAAGATGCCGACGACTTTGGCTTTACTGATCATTGCTGCCCCATCGGCTTGTGCTCGTTTAATGTTTTCGATCACCAAGCGGGCATCGTTGTTGCGAAAATCAAGATAGACTCCGCCACCAACTAAGTTTTCCGCCTGCAGCTGTGGTTCGCGTGCTAAGACCTCTTCTTTCGTCAGCAGATAATTTTCGTATTTACTGCCTGTCACATTTGCTAAGCGATCATAAAGATCCATCGCCACTTTGACAGAAAACAAGGAGAAGGTTGCCCCCGGTTCATCGTAAATCGGTAAAAGCATCGGATCTGGTTTCGGGATATGCGGAGCAATTTGTTGGACGATCGCCCGTTCCCGCACGGTGTCAGCGACCACTTCCACGTCAAAGGTTTTCAAATAGCGAATACCGCCATGAACGAGTTTCGTGGACCGCGAAGACGTCCCTTCGGCAAAGTCTTGCATTTCCAAAAGAACCGTCTTCATCCCAGCCGCTGCTGTTTGAACGGCAACCCCTGCGCCGGTAATCCCACCACCAATGATCAACACATCATAGGTGGTATTTGCCGTTTCTTGAATGGTTTCCTTCCGATCTTTCTGAGAAAAGGTCATGGCTTACTCGCCTTCTTTCTTCGCTTTGAATTTGAAGGTCTGAGTAGCCGCCACCGCTTGTTTCCAACCTTCGTACAAATTGTCTCTTTCTTCTGCTGGCATTTCTGGCGTAAACATTTGCCCTTCTTCTGCCATTGATTTCAATTCATCTAAGTCTTTCCAGAAGCCAACCGCTAGTCCTGCCAAATAGGCTGCACCTAATGCGGTTGTTTCCAGATTCGCTGCTCGTTGTACGTCAATGTCTAAAATGTCCGCTTGGAACTGCATCAATAAATCGTTTTTGGCTGCCCCTCCATCGACTTTCAGCAATGGGATATCGATACCGGAATCTTTTTTCATCGTATCGATGACGTCTTTTGATTGGTACGCAACAGCTTGCAGTGTTGCCCGAACAAAATCTTCCTTCGTCGTCCCACGAGTCAAGCCGAAGACTGCTCCTCTTGCATCTGAATCCCAGTAAGGCGCACCTAATCCAGTAAAGGCAGGCACCACATAGACTTCATTATCTCCTTTTGCTTTGGCAGCTAGTTCTTCTGATTGTGGCGAAGTCTCGATCATGCGTAGACCATCCCGCAGCCATTGGATCGCTGATCCAGCAACGAAGATACTTCCTTCTAAGGCATAATAGACTTTGCCGTTGATGCCATACCCGATAGTCGTCAGTAGGTCATTGTCAGACAATTGTGGTTCTTCACCCGTATTCATGACAATAAATGCCCCAGTGCCGTAAGTATTTTTGATCATACCTTTTTCAAAGGCCATTTGTCCAAAGAGGGCGGCTTGTTGGTCTCCAGCCATTCCAGCGATTGGTACTTCACTGCCGTAAAAATGGTAGCTGCGGGTGTGACCATAGACTTCTGAGTTGCTTTTGACTTCTGGTAGCATCGAGCTTGGAATGTTCAAAAGATCCAAAATTTCTTGATCCCACTCTAATTTATGAATGTTGTAAAGCATCGTCCGACTAGCATTGGAGTAGTCGGTGACATGGACTTGTCCATCTGTCAGTTTCCACACAAGCCATGAATCGATCGTTCCGAAGAGTAACTCACCATTATCCGCCTTTTCTTGTGCCCCTTCGATATTGTCTAAAAGCCAACGCACCTTGGTCGCTGAGAAATACGCATCAATGACTAAACCAGTTTTTTCATGGATCATCTCTGTATGGCCATCTGCTTTTAATTGGTCAGCGATCGGTGAAGATTGACGGGATTGCCAAACAATCGCATTCGCGATTGGCTGCCCTGTCGTTTTATCCCAAACCACTGTCGTTTCACGCTGGTTGGTGATCCCGATGCCGGCGATTGCTTCTGGTCGGATACCTGATTCAATAAATGCCCCTGCGATGACTGATTGGACAGAGTTCCAAATTTCGTTGGCGTTATGTTCTACCCAACCTGATTTTGGAAAGTATTGCGGAAACTCTTTTTGTGAACTGCCGATTTTTTTCCCGTTACGATCAAAAATAATTGCTCTTGAACTAGTGGTTCCTTGGTCGATCGCCATTACATAATTTTTTTCTGCCATTTGATTCGCTCCCTTTGGTTTTATACGCGCTTTTTTTGTTAGCGCTTTCTGACTTGCTTTTATTTTAGCTGAACTTTTGCTATATGGTTCGTCAATTTTTTTTCAAATCTCTAAGAAATTGACGAAATCCACTATTTAAAGCGTTCACGGATCATTTTTTTGATTGTCTCACGATCATAAGCAGTCCCTAATTCACTGATTCGATAAGTCGGTGTTTTGGTCTCGATGGCATAATTCGCCAAGATCAAATCATATTCTTGTTCTGGACGATAGCGTTCGACAACTACGCCATTCAAATTTTTGAGATACAGCAGCCACATATAATAGAGAGCTTCTTTAAATAGCTCATCCATTTTCAAGGCGATCCCAACACGAAATTCTCGATTGATTTGATAGTCGATGATCGTGATGACACTCAAGTATTTGACCATCGTCATCATCAGTAGACTATTTTTCTCGGACGGCTTGATATTTAACTCTGTTAAGGCCTTACCTAATAGTTCATGACTGATTTGCTGAATGTTGCGGCTGGATAACTGCGCTTCTAACTGCCAAATATTTTCTCGATCAAAAACCTCCACATCCCCTTTGAAAAAATAGACGCGGCTGTGGATCTGCAGCAGGTGACCATAGCAAGTGGCTTCCATTTCACGAGGAACAAACGATGGGCGGTAAAGATGCAAAATATGTTCCAAAATCAATGTATCCGTCAAGGCAGTTGGCGTAAACCGAGAACGCTGCAGCATATACACCTGCAGATCGTGTTCGGATAACACCGAGAACGACAACAAAAAGACAAAATGCAGCATCGCCTCCTCTTCTCTGACTTCTAATGCGTAATGGCCAAAGCCACGAAATACCAACTCACGTAATTGTTGAAACAAAGGGTCTTTCATGTAAGGTGCCATTTTCTCCCGTAAAACTTGAAAGGATTGAGTAGCAATTTTAAGTCGCGCCTTCATGATCCTCAGCCATAGGGACAAGCGCTGCTGGGCTTCTTTCGTAAAGCGCATGTTCAGGCCGCGAGTGATCAGACCGACATATTTCTCATCGATCGGCAATGGCTGACTGTCAAAAGAATGAACATACCAAAAGAGTTCAAAATAGAAATAACGAATTTGGGTTTCTTCTCCAATCAGCTTTCCTTGCCAGATCTCTAACTCAAATTCTGCTAGCAAACCATTTAGCTCTTTGATTTTGCGAAACAAGGATGACTCGCTGACTGTTAATTTTTGTGCCAGCTGGACAGTTGTCACTTCTTGATGTTGTAAAAGATGCTCGAGAATTTGAAATTTCAAGGCCGAACGATAAAATGCCCATTCAATTTGGTTAAGAGAAAAGGTGGGACTCATTTCAAAAACCAGTGAACCATTTCGGTAATACAATCGACACTGCTCATGATAGTGCGTCAACTCATCTTGCAGCTCATCCACATACTTTTCCAGAGAAGGCTTACTGATGCCAAGATAGAGCGCTAATTCATGTAGCTCCATTTGACCGCCAACTAGTAAAAGTTTTTTGAGCAGCTGCAATTGTTTTGCTTCTTTTTTTTCTAATAACTGATCAAGTCTCATCGGTATCACTTCCCGACCATATGAAGGTTTGATCCAACACATGAGTGAATCGTGGATGGAAGAAAAAGTCTTTTTGGGTCAGCTCCTCCATCGTTGCCTGCTGCTCGATCGCAAACGCTAGTAAATTGATTTTTTCCAAAATATTGGCTTTTGATAAAAGCTGTGCACCAACGATTCGACCGCTGGCTTGTTCGATCATCACTTTTCCATGAACCTGCGTCGAATCAAAAAGGGAAACGGTAGCCGTAAAAGTGTGACAAACGATCGGTGATTCATAGAAAAACTGATCCGACTCGGTCAAGCCGGTACTGGCTAAATACCACTCAAACAATTGTGTACCGACTGTCCGCAATCCACCACGAAACGGGGTCGTTTTGTTTGCTAGATTGCGAGCTGCCGCAATCCCTGAGCGAACAGCATTATTGACTAAGGGCATGTAGACCGTGTCTTTCGTAATAGCATTTGGAATTTGGATCAAGTCGCCGACCGCAAAAATATCCGTGGCAGAAGTTTCCAAGTAGGCATCTGTCCAGATAGTTTGATCACTGTGTAATTCAAAGACCGTAAATGCCTCTGGCAAGCGAGGATGAACGTTAACTGTCGTCAATACCAGATCGCTTTCATAACCTTGATCGGCGGTTTCGATCCGAAAGCCTGTTTCCGTTTTAACGACTGCCAAAGTTGGCTCCGACCAATGCAGCTGCAAGTTGGGGATTTTTTCGATCTCCGTTAAAAAGGGCTGCAAAAAATCGCGATCAAAGTATTTGAATAAAGGATACGACATTGATTCGATCACACTGACTTTTTTGCCGATCATCGTTAAGGTATTCGCCGCTTCCATCCCGGCTTGACCAGCACCGACGATGGTAATCGACTCTGCTTGGGGCAATTTCTGTAAGAAATGCTTCGCTGCTTCATATTCTTTGTAGGTCAGCAGTGCTTCTTCTGGTTGCGGCAAAACAGTGGAATCTTGACTAGAACCTGCCGCCAAGACGAGTCGATCATAGCTTAGTTCTCGCTGATCCGTCCGAATCCGATGATCAGAAGGAAAGACTTCTAGAAAGGTTTCTTCTAAGGCTACGTCGATTGTTTCTGCCTCCAGCTGCTCCTTCGTACAAAAGAATGCTTCATCCAGTGAAGCGATCCTGCCTTCGATCAGCAATAACAAACCGCTTGGAACAAACCCAAGATGGGCTTTTTTTTCTATCAATAAAATCTCTGCGTCAGGGTATAATCGGCGTGCTTCACGGGCGCAGCTGACACCACCAAAAGACCCACCTATAATTATGATTTTCATTGGATCACCTCTCTCCTTTAGCTTAAATGAAACGCTCTCATTTGACGAGTAAAAAGCTATCTTCCTTACTATTTTTTTGTTAACTGCGGTAAAATAAATGAGACCTATGCTACACTATACGCAAAGGAGTGTTCAAATGGTTTTCTTTTATCAATTCATGCTAGGATTGTTTGCCAGCATATTCGTTGCAGCGGCAGCATTCGTCTTTCAGTGGCTGACTATTTCTGGCGCACTGGCTGCGATTCTTTGCGGCACACTGGTCATTGGCTTTGGTCCGTGGTACAGCATCTTTTTGATTGGATTTTTCTTTGCCAGCTCTGGCATCATTGGTCTTTTAAAGAAAATGCGCCGTCAGCCAGAGTTAGCTGTGCTTGCCAAAGGTGCTCGCCGTGATGCAAAACAAGTCTTTGCGAACATCGCACCAAGCATCTTTGCTCTACTGCTTGCCTTTTGGACGAAAGAACCGCTATTCCTTTGGGGATTTGTGGCGGGAATCGCTAGCTGTACGGCTGACACTTGGGGCTCAGAAATCGGCGTGCTGAGTCCAAGTCCACCGCGTCACTTACTAACGGGAAAAAAATTACCACCGGGACTTTCCGGCGGTGTCAGTTGGTTGGGAACTGCCGCTTCCCTAGCAGGGAGTCTCGCCATCACTGGTTTATTCGCAGCAGCCTTATGGTTGAACGGCAAGCCGTTCTCCCTTGATCTCTGGTTGACTTTGACTGCTTTAGGCTTTTGCGGTAGTCTTTTGGACAGCTTACTGGGCGCAGCGATTCAGGTGCGCTATCAATGCCCTGTCTGTCACCAATACACCGAAAAAAAAGTCCACCACGACGTTGCGACCAAGCAAGTCAGCGGTCTTTCCTTTGTAACGAATGAAGGGGTCAATTTGCTGACTTCAATAGTGATCGTTTTTGTATCAGTCTTGCTAACTGGCTCTTTTTTCAAGTAATCAGGCAATCCACTGCGATGACAATTCCTTCATACAAAAAACCTTCGAGAGCTACACGTTTGTGTTTCTCTTGAAGGTTTTTATTTGTTTAGTGAAAGTATGATACGGGTGCTCACTCCATAAGGAGCCTGATTAAGATGCAGACGAATGATTCGTCACTTTATAATAAGCAAAATCAGCATAGGATTGATGTTGGTGTGCATCCACGGCACCAATGAAATTAAATAATCCTGTGAAGCCGCCTATTTCTCCTGGCATTCCATTGACTCCTTCATCAGATAAGTACGCCACTGACAGATCTTGGAGCAAAACTTGCCAAGTCTCTTGTTCCTCTAATCGATAGTAGACGTTTGCGATCCCATGCTCGTATCTAATTTTCAGGTGAATATTTCCTTCGGGAACGACGACGCGAGTATTTACATATTCGATCCTTTGTCCTAATTTTGCCTGTAAGAGAGTCAAATAAGGACATCGCTTTTCTTCTGAATAGGTAACATGAGCATATAACCAATTGTTTGAATCATAATAAAGCCCAAGTCCTGCTGTTTGTGAATAATGGTTCGGTTGAAACTCCAACAAGGTCTCCACCTCATAGGTGAAAGAGGTTGCTCGTGTTGCCATGATGGCAGGATTCATCTGTGAAAACAAGGAATTGCCCCCATAGATCCGTAAGTACCCCTGCCGCTTTTGCGTACTGACCCATGACTGATGCTGTTGGCGATACGGTGTCATAAATTCTAACAGATACTGCGCCTCTTGAAATGAATCAAATAAATCAGTGTTTGGTTCATTGTCAATTGGAACACCAGCTAATCCTTTAAAAGTCATTTTTGCCAAATTGCTTCCATCTTCCATTTCCAACCAATTGTCTTCGGTCCAGTGCATCCTTTGAATAGAAGCTTCTCTTCCAAGAGGATTCAACAGCTCCCCCTCTAAGGGTCTTGCCATTAAATGAGCCATGAACCATTCATCAGTATGGGTATGGACGAGCGAACCATGTCCTGCTTTTTGCATCACTGAATGAGGATTGACCATTTCAAAATGCCCAGCATCAGGGTCGCCCAAAGAAAACAGATGCCTTGGAGAAGAAGTAAGGATTGGTTCGCCAGAAGGATGCGCTTCATAAGGACCAAAAATAGTCTCTGCGCGACCGACTTCCACACCATGAGCATAGCCCGTGCCTCCAGATGCCAGCAATAAAAAGTATGCCCCTTCATGCTTGTATATTTGGGGTGCTTCCGCACACCCTCTGGTGGTGAACCCTTGTGTTACGCGATGCCAAGGGGACAGTAATTTACCTGAAGGCAAGTCGATCTCCGCAAGAACAATATGTCCCGGCGCTTGATAGCCTTCTCTTGTTTCCCATTCCAAAATCGTTAAATAATGCCGCCCATCCTCGTCATGAAATAGCGCTGGATCAAAGCCAATTGAGGTAAAATAAATCGGTTCTGACCATGGTCCTCGGATGTCAGTCGCCCAAATGGCATAGGAATCAGCATTAAATTCACGTCCTGCCATGTTGACCATATGTGAATACGCCAGCCAAAATCGTTTTGTTTGTGGATCATAAGATAAATGTGGTGCCCAGATACCAGCTGGTGTATTGGTTCCACGTAAATTCACTTCTTCATTGTTCAAGGCATAACCAACAAGTTGCCAATTCGCAAGATCCTTTGATTCGAAAAGTTGAATCGCAGGTGTCCAATGGAAGGTTGAAGTTGCGATATAATAACGCTCATCCACACAAATGATAGAGGGATCAGGCGCCATTCCAGGAATAACTGGATTTTTGATGATTGTCATAAGCTTCCTTCCTATTCTTAACTTTTTATTCGTTTTGCAACCAAACAACAGTTTTTTTATCATCGTTTGCAGGCGAATGCGATAAATTGAAACCGTTTTATTCGATTGCTACATTTATCTTACGAAACTTTTAGGGTAGAATGAATATCAAAAAAAAGCCAATACTTACCATTTTTCATTTTTAAGGAGGTCGTACCGAATGAACCCAACACCTAAATGGCTAGAACAGCTGGTCAAATTACCCGATATCGACATCAATTTAAAAACCTTTGGTGGACACAAGCAACGCGTTTCCGAAGGATGGTGTGCACCGCAAGAGACCCACTTTGCTTTTGAGATCATGATGATCATTGATGGAGAGCAGCGCACAATATTTGAAGGCAGGCAGTTTGATTTTGTGGCAAATGATGTGATCCTGATACCGCCTGGTACCGCTCATGAAAATACTTGTCTCGTAGCAGAAGGTTTAGAGTATTTTTGTATGCATTTCGATCTTGATGATCCTGAGATTCAGCAACAGTTGTTGATGTATTGTCCTTTACTACTAAAAAAGACAAATCCCGCTTACCAAGCGATCGTTGAGATCCTTCAGCAATACATTGCGTTTTTGGCAAGCGGATACTTTGGAATGAAAGAAAAAATCGCCATTGAGATCTTACTGTTAGAACTGATGCGTGCCTTACTAGACTATGTCGAAGATGAAAAAAATCAGTTAGCGCATACAGATAACACTTCCCTTGTTTTAGCAAAAGCGATCGCAGAATCGATCCAACAAAATTTTCGTACGTACACACAAAGCCCTACGGAAGAAAACAAAGCCTTGCTTTCCATGAGTTATACGGCCAATTCATTGAACATTAGTAATAGTACGATGCTGACGGTTTTCAAAAAAGTTTATGCTAGTAGTCCAAAACAGTACTTAGATCAATTACGCTTCAACCAAGCAAAATTCTATCTCCATCAACCCAAATTGGCCATCGCCGAAATCGCAGAGATCATTGGCTATCAAAATGCCGCCCACTTTACGAGACAATTCAAAAAATGGGCAAACATGTCGCCGAATAAATACCGTAAGCTCCAGTTAGAAGCAGCAAAATAAGTAATCGACAAATAATGATTCGAGAAAAGCGACTTCTACTTCTTCCTCTGAGGATTCGAAAAAAGCTTTTTTCACATAATAAATGAAAAATGGTAAATTTCCCCTTTTTTTTGATATTTCAAGTCCTGTCAGCATTCTTTATGATTAATACCAAGAAATCGTTTGCAGGAATAAAAATAGTTAGTTGCAAAATAGCAAGATGGGAGATATTCTCAGCACACTTGCTTTGCACTACATTAAGGGGAATATGTATGCTTTCAGAAAATTCAATGTCAATCAAAAGTCGGTTGCCGTTAAAAATCGGAATTTTGAGTCTTTCATTGGTCGTACAAGCTGCTGGTGCAGTAGCAGCAGCCGTACCTTTTATTATGAACGATTTTTCTGACCGAACCACCGCACAAGTCCAATCTATTTTGACACTGCCATCAATGGCAATCTTGATTTTCATTCTGCTAAGTTCATGGTTTATCAAAGCACTTGGCAAAAAGCGAACGGTCTGTTTAGGCTTGATGATCGCTTTAGTCGGTGGTATCTTACCGGCATTTACAATGAACTTTGGCTTGATTTTATTTGCCCGTATTTTGTTTGGCGCAGGTCTGGGGCTCTTTAACTCAATGACCGTCTCCTTGATCGGCGACAACTTTACAGGTGCCGAGCAAAAAAACTTATTAGGTATTCAATCAGCCGTGATGACTTTAGGAAATAGCCTAGCAACGTTTGCTGCGGGCTTACTGTTAACGATCTCGTGGCAAGCTTCATTCTTAGTGTACTTGGTCATCTTACCGATTCTGTTTCTTTTTCTTTTCGGTTATCGTAACGTCAATGAAAATCCAGTTGAAACAACGCAGTCATCAACCATCGATACAAAAAGAAGAAAGCTGCCATTAAGCGTAACTTTAGGTATTTTGACTCTCTTTTTATTCTTCATTAGTTTGATGGTCGTCATTACTTCTTCCGCACTACTGATTCAAGAATTGGCGCTGACGAATCAAGGATTTCTTTCCACCGCACTAGCGATCGCCGGTATTTTTAGCAGCTTGGTCGCATTAGCTTTTGGTCAAATCACCAAATTATTAAAGCGCTTTACACCAGTTGTCGTCATCAGTTTCGCAATGGTTGGTTTTTTCACGATAACTTTAGCACCTACGATGACCGTCTTTTTCATTGGTCTATTAGTGGTTTATCTTGCCAATCTTGTAGTTCCTTATGTATACAGTGTCATTCTTAGCGATGTAGATCCAGAAGCCAATAACTTAGTTGTTTCTTTGGCAATGGTCGCTTGTAATCTTGGTGCTTTTTCCTCCCCCTATGTCATAAACTTTATCAGTCAACTGTTTGGCATGACAACGGCGGTCATGCAAGTCAGAATCGTTGCCGGAATCATGGCAATCATTGCTCTGATTTTTCTATTTCTCGCTTTCAATAAAACAACCACACCTATTAGTAAGGAGGAACTATAAGATGGAACAAAAACTTAGAGGCGTCAACCTAGGCGGTTGGCTTGTATTAGAAAAATGGATGGCACCTAGTCTCTTTCAAGGAACACCTGCCGATGACGAGTATTATTTAGCCTATGATCTACCTGAAGCTGAATACCAAGCACGGCTGTTGATTCATCGTGAAACGTTCATCACTGAAGCTGACTTCTTGCGCATTTCAGCAGCTGGCTTCAATACCGTTCGAATACCTGTCCCTTATTTTATTTTTGGTGATCGTACCCCCTTTATTGGCTGTATCGACTATTTGGATAAAGCCTTCGCTTGGGCAAAGGCTTATGACCTAAAAGTCTTGATCGATCTGCATACTGCACCCTTCAGCCAAAATGGTTTTGACAATGGTGGTCTCTCGGGTGTGGTCAGATGGGCACAAATGCCCGAAGAAGTGGCGTTCGAATTAACGGTCTTGGAACGTTTGGCGCAAAGATATGCGGATCACGAAGCATTGTGGGGCATTGAAGTATTAAACGAACCGATCACAGATGGTGAAGTATGGCACAGCATGAATCCCATGGATCGTTTCCCACCTCGTGATCTTGCGTTAGCAAAAGGTAGTGCACCGATCTCTTTAGACTTTTTGAGAACTTTTTATCAAGATGCCTATCGAAGAACGCGTAACTATTTAAGCGATGACAAAGTGATCGTCTTTCATGATGGCTTCCAATTGCATGCTTGGAAAGAGTTTTTCACCCAAAACGATTTTCACAATGTCATGCTAGATACGCACCAATACGTTATGATGGCAGAAATGGCCGGCACAGAGCAATCCTTGGAAGCATACGTGTCTTTCATTGATGGCTTAGCCCAAGAGATCGCCACGGTTGCACAATATGTCGAGGTTTTTGTTGGAGAATGGTCCTTGTTCAACTCCTATGCTGTTGGTACAGATACCAAAGGCGGTATCAATCCCACACAAGAGGAATTCAGTAGCAACCGTAGTTTGACAAAAAGTGAATTAGAAGAAGTTTATCAAACTTTGTGGCGTGCTTCAATCACAGCTTGGAACCAAGGAGCCGGACACATGTACTGGACCTATAAGTTATCCATCGATACGATCAATGAGCCTGCTTGGTATGGCTGGGATTCCTGGGATGCTAGTCGAGCTATGGCAAAAAACTGGATCGATCCACGTTTCTAAAACACAACAAAAAACGAGATTGAAACGAAGCAAACGATACTGTTTGCGTTACGTTTCAATCTCGCTTTTTTGTTGCTTTTAAGCAATATCCACCAAGCGGATCTTCGTGACATTTTTGTAGACAGACAATTCTTCGATCACTTCAGAAAAGCCTAGTCCTCGCGGGAGATCAATCGTATAAATGTTGGTATAAATGCGATAGTCTTCCATGAATTTGACATCAAAATTGACATCTTCGATCACGATATTTTTCTCTTGGAAGTACTCCGTCAAAAACTCTTTGGTCTCGGTGCGATGAATGTACTGGATCTCCAATTTCTTTGCTGTTGGTACGCGGACGATCCGCTTAACGATCGTCAATGCAAAGAAGATCCCGATAAAACTGCTTAATGCGATGGTGTAAAAGCCCATCCCGATGGCAATTCCTAAACCGGCGATCGCCCATAAGGAAGCAGCCGTCGTCAACCCCGTCACGGAGCGCTTCGTCACAATGATCGTTCCGGCGCCTAGAAAACCGACCCCGCTGACGACTTGTGCAATCAATCGTGCTTCGTCCGAACGAATCACGCCTGCTAAATCTGGATGATCCAGCGCATCTCGCATGGCACCTGTGGCGATCTCCACTTGGATCAAAGCAATGACACAAGCCCCCATGCAAACCAAGATATGGGTTCTAAGACCAGCTGGTCGGCTTTTGTACTGCCGCTCGTACCCAATCGCGCCACCCATGACCATCGCCAACAGCAACCTCAGTGCTACTTCAGGAATGGATAAATGCATATCAACCATTTGCATCCCTCTTTTCTTCGTATTCTCTCTTTTAACTATAGCATCTCTGATGGAAAAAAGGAAAAAACATCGCTAGAGCGGCCAAATAAAAAAAGCCTCCTCAGAAATAAGCAAGATAGATCCGAACCATCGCTCGCAGCTGCGCTGGCATTACTGCACAAGCGCAGGGGGAAGCTGCAAGGATGGCGCGTTTTCCTTCTGACTTATTTCTGAAAAGGGCTGATTTTGTTTTACAGGTTGCTGGCAGCAGCCTCATCGATGATCACGATCACGTCATCATGCTTTTGTAAAACAGAAGCTGGTAATTCGTTGGTTACGGGTCCTTCGATCATTTTTTGGATTGCATCCGCTTTGACTTCGCCAAATGCCATCAAAATGATTTTTTTGCTTTGCATAATTGAACCGATCCCCATGGAAATCGCCGTCGTTGGGACGTCTTCGACTTTATCAAAGTAGCGTTTGTTGGCATTGATGGTTGATTCAGTCAAGTCAACGACTGAGGTCGTTCCTTCAAAGGATGCACCAGGTTCGTTGAAGCCGATATGTCCGTTTTGACCGATACCCAAGATTTGGATATCAACTGGGTGATCCGCAATCACGCTATCGTAGCGTTGGCATTCTGCTTCTAAGTCTTCCGCTTTGCCGTTTGGTACGAAGGTTTCTTTGAATGGTTTTTTATTGAATAAATGAGCATTCATGAAGTAGCGATAGCTTTGTTCGTCTTCGCCGCCTAGTCCTACGTATTCATCTAAGTTGACTGAAGTCATTTCTGAAAAATCAACTTCACTGGCAGTCATTTCTGCATAAAGGGTCTCTGGCGTGCTTCCTGTTGCTAAACCTAGCACTTTGGCGCCATTTGCCATACCTTCTTGTATCAATTCAAAAGCTTTCTTTCCGCCTTGAGCAGCATCTTTAACGCGAATAATTTCCATGATCAGCGCTCCGTTTCTATTTGGTATAGTCCAATAATACCACAGGTTGTGTTTGATTACAATAATTAGTCTAGACCAGATGACGATTTTTTCTTTATCACCAATCAAAAAAAGACGAGCTCTAAAATGCGCTCGTCTCTACTCGTATTCTACTTGCTTACCAATTCGTATAAACATCAATACCGCTATGACCGACACCTGTGTCATAGACTTTATAGGCACCTAAAGATGATTGACCAGTCGATCCTTTCGGTTGATTGTCGCTGGCAACAACGATGTACCCATCGGCATCACGGATCGTTCCGTCAGAGGCTACATGGCGTCCAGGGATGTTCAATCCGCCTCCTGGCAAAACTTTTTGTGAGTAGTACGATTCTCTCACACCATTGAAGTAGTTGATCCCATCCACTGGATTCAAGACTCCAGAACCAGCACCAGGAATGCTTGAACGGGTTTGACTCACGTTAGCAGTCGCTGTAGATTCACTTTTTTCTGTGCTTTCTTTCGTACTTGTTTCTTTGTTTTCTACTGATTGGCCATCGTTAGAAACCAACAATGTTTCGCCATCAAAAATCATATTTGGATTTTCGATCGAATCATTCAAAGCTAAAAGGTCTTCGATCGTTGTTTGATAAGTAGCAGCGATCCCAGATAGGGTGTCTCCTGGTTCGACAACATGGGTTTGTTCTGCTGCTGAAACAACTGTTCCTCCAACGAATAAACCAAATCCTGCAACAACTGTAAATGCAAATTTTTTCAAATGAAAAAACCTCTCTTTTGATTATTTGTCCCGCTATCGGGCACAAGTAAGAGAATAACATTACAATGTTGCAGGAAGGTTTCAGAAATGTTTTTCATTATCACAATTGTTAAACAGAAAATTACAAGCTTTTTGATAATAAACAGTAAACTTACAATATTGTTATCCATTTCGATGAATGATTTTGGCTCCATCATGCTATAGTAAACCCAGTAATTGAAAGGATCGATGCACATGAAAAAACTACTTTTGACGCTTGGCGTTTTGATTTTAGCAGTAGGTGGCTATTTTGGCTACACTTACTATACAACAACTTATCAAGGGATAACGGCCTATGCCATCACGCCCAACAAAGTCCCAGAAAAGACCCAAACGTACAGCGATTCCGGTGAAAAAATCGATGGCTCCTTTACGTATAAGTACACGTTTGAGTTTGTTAAGAAAAACGGCGAGAAAGAACTCATGACCTATGATCTTTCTGGTGAAAATGTGAAGCCATTCGCGCCAAATACCTTAGTCAAAGCAGAGATCAGTAAAACCCGTGTCATCTCGGGTCCCAATGAAGTCCCTCAATCAGAAGTTCCAGCAAAAATACTGTCTGAGCTGGAAACCTTTGACGAATAAGGACTTCTTACAAGAAACTTTCTACTTTTTAAGGTTCATTTTACTTTGACCGGCTATGCTAGCTTTATACCAAACCTATTTTTCTTCCTCTTACCAGTCCTCGCCCGACTGGTATTTTTTTATTTTTTCCCAATGATCAGGCAAAATTTACGCGCCTTATAGACAGAACCGCTCTAGCTTCGCAATGTTTTTCTGTTCAAATTTTGATCAACCAGTTATTGACTATCGGAAATAAATAAACCGAGAATTATTAGGATAAAAGCTGAGTTCATCATAAAAAAACCGCTAGATTGTTTATCTCTAGCGGTTTTCTTGCGATTTTAGTATAGTTCCAAGTATTGTTCTCTTTCCCACTCGGAGACTGTTTGGCGGAAGGCTGCCCATTCTAATCGTTTTGCTTCGACAAAGTTGGCATAGATGTGTTTGCCTAAAGCATCGATCATCACTTGATCTTTGCGCAATGCTTTGATGGCATTGTGGATCGTTGATGGCAGATCTTCGATTTGTGCTTCTGCACGTTCTGTTTCGTTCATGATGTAGATGTTGCGGTCGACTGCTGGTGGTGGTGTCAACTCACGTCTAACGCCATCAAGTCCTGCTTGCAGTAAAACAGCCATTGCTAAGTATGGGTTGGCTGATGGGTCAACCGAACGCAATTCCAAACGCGTTGACAAGCCTCTTGATTCTGGTACCCGAATCAATGGTGAACGGTTGCGTCCTGACCATGCCACGTATACAGGCGCTTCGTAACCTGGCACTAAGCGTTTGTAGGAGTTGACGGTTGGGTTGCAGACAGCTGTGTAAGCACGGGCGTGTTCGATCAAACCGCCTAAGAAGTGATACGCTGTTTGGCTTAATTGCATTGGCCCTTCTTCATCAAAGAAGACATTTTCATCGCCTTTGAACAAGGACATGTTGCAGTGCATGCCTGAACCGTTGATGCCGAATAATGGTTTTGGCATGAAGGTTGCATGCAAGCCGTGTTTACGAGCAATAGTTTTCACGACAAGTTTGAAGGTTTGGATGTTGTCACATGCTTCCACTGCATCCGCATATTTAAAATCGATCTCGTGTTGCCCTGGTGCTACCTCATGGTGAGACGCTTCAACTTCAAAGCCAAGGCTTTCTAATTCTAATACGATATCGCGACGGCAGTTTTCCCCTAGATCGGTTGGGGCAAAATCGAAGTAGCCGCCTTTGTCGTTTAATTCCGTTGTGATTTCGCCTGCTTCATCTAATTTGAATAGGAAAAATTCTGGTTCTGGTCCAAGATTGAAAGAAGTAAAGCCAAGGGATTGCATGTCCGCTAATGCCCGTTTTAAGTTGCCGCGAGGGTCGCCTGCAAATGGGGTGCCATCTGGATTGTAGATATCACAGATCAAACGAGCCACTTTGCCATGTTCACTTTCCCAAGGGAAGATCATCCATGTCGACAAATCAGGATACAGATACATGTCACTTTCTTCAATACGGACAAATCCTTCAATAGAAGAACCGTCAAACATCATTTTGTTTTCCAGTACTTTATCTAATTGACTTACAGGTACTTCAACGTTCTTGTTTGTTCCTAAAATATCAGTAAACATCAAGCGTAAAAAGCGCACGTTCTCATCCTTTACGATTTGTTTGATGTCTTCGGCAGTTCTTTCAAATTTTGGCATAGTATCCCTTCCTTTTTCCCAATTCTTTTTTTATATCACAGCAATGATCTACAAGTGTTCTACATTCGTGGACCTTTTTGCTGGTATGGCTGTTGTTGATTCAATCCACCTTGAGCCAAGAGTTCATCATAAAAAATTCGACGAACATCTTCATCGGTCAGCGGCGGTTTGTTCTTCGCTTCTTTTTCTTTGGCAACTTTCATTTCATAAACTCGTTTGATCCCAGCCATGTTCAGTCCATCGGAAAGATAGTCTTTGATCTCTAGCAAGGTATCAATATCATTCAGCGAATACATGCGTCGATTGCCATCGCTGCGTTCCGGGTGGATCAATTCTTGTTCTTCGTAATAACGAATTTGACGGGCGGTGAGATCGGTCAATTTCATGACTGTTCCGATAGGAAAGACTGACATTGAGCGCCGCAATTCTTTTTCCCGCATAACTTGGCTCCCCTCCGTTTCAATGATGCTGCGTAACTTTATGGAAACTATACCAATTCTTTTTTTGCGTGTCAACCCCTCATGTTAGAAAAAGTGACATGAATGCAAATTTTTTTGATTTTTTCATTAGGTCCTTGATTTGATCGTATGTTCAAGCAGTTGTTTTTATGGAATAAATGGTGCTTTAGCCAAAAATGTTCGGTTTTTGCGTTCAAAGCAAGCCAAACCACTTATACTTCATAATTTTGTCACGACAAAAAAACGGTGCATCGGTTGCACCGTTTCTGCTTATTCCTGTTCTTGCGCCATTCTGCGTAGTGGATAGGTATCCTCAAGCGCAAATCCTTTGATATGATAGGTCTGTGTTGCTTCATCGAAGGCATTGCTCAAAACTAGTGACTCCCGTTTTAAACGATTCAGCGCATTGCCTTCATCGGCTTGCAGAACCAGATGATAAGGCTGCATGATCTGCATCAACTCCATTTTGATCGCCTGAGTCAAGCGTTCTTTGCCTTTGGTACTCTTTGCCGAAATCAAGACGTTGGGAAAGAGCGTTGGGACAAACTGATCGGCGTCGATGCGATCCGCCTTATTATAGACCGTCAACATCGGTAATTGGGTCAAAGAAAGTTCTTCCATTAACTTCAAGACGGTCTCCTCTTGCTGAACCCGTTCTTCGGAACTGGCATCGACGACATGCAGCAAGAAGTCCATGTTTTGACTTTCTTCCAGTGTGGAATGAAACGCATCGATCAATTGGGTCGGCAATTCTTGGATAAAGCCAACCGTATCGGTAATGGTGACTTCAAATCCTTCCGGCATCCGCCAGCGTTTCGTCAACGGATCGAGTGTTGCGAACAGCTGGTCTTGTTCATACGTATCCGCACTGGTCAAAATATTTAAAATAGTTGATTTTCCGGCATTGGTATAACCAATCAAGCCCATTTGAAAGACTTGGCTGTCTTTGCGCTTTTGGCGTGTCCGGTCTCGATGGGCGGCCACTTCCTTCAATTCCCGTTTGATGATGGTGATGCGGTTGCGGATGTGTCGACGATCGGTCTCCAGCTTGGTTTCCCCTGGCCCTCTCGTTCCGATTCCGCCCCCCAGCCGAGACATGTTCTTTCCTTGCCCTATCAAACGTGGAAGCAAATAATCCAGCTGCGCCAATTCTACTTGCAGCTTTCCTTCTTTGGAACGGGCACGCATCGCAAAAATATCGAGGATCAGCTGGACGCGATCAATCACTGGCACTTCTAGCGCATCACCGATCAACTGGCTTTGCCTTGGTGTCAATTCATGATTGAAGATCACTAGATCTGCTTCATGTGCTTCTGCAAACTGCTGCAATTCCGCAACTTTCCCCTTGCCAATCACGGTTTGTCGATCGACTTGCTGCCGTTTTTGCACCAGTGAAAAAACAACTTCACCATTGGCGGTTTTTGTTAAGCTTTTCAATTCTTTCATTGACGAATCAAAATGAAGATAGTTTTTCTCCGTTTCTACTCCGACAAGAATCACACGTTCTTGGCTCATCTTTTCTCCTCCAACCATTGGTTGATTTCTGTTTCAAGGGTACGTTGTTCTTCAGGTTGTCTCACTAAATCAATCCATCGGGGCTGTGCTCGGTTATTGAACCACGTCAGCTGCCGCTTGGCATAGCGGCGTGAGTTTTGCTTGATTTGCTCAATTGTTTCATCCAATGTGGCCTGCCCGTGAAAATAGGGCAAAAATTCCTTGTAGCCGATCCCTTTGGCGGCTTGCGTTTCTGGATACTGCAAAACAGCTTTTGCTTCTTCGATCAAACCTTGATCCATCATTAAGTCCACTCGCTGATTGATTCGCTGGTATAACAATTCTCGCTCAGTGGTTAAACCGATCATGAAGAAATCGTACAAAACTTGCGGTGTTTCTTTTGGTGCAGCAATACTTTCGCCAGTCATTTCAAAAACCTCCAACGCACGAATCACTTTCCGCTCATTGTTGTAGTGGATCTTCGCTGCTGCCAAGGGATCGACCGCCTGCAGCTTTTGCCATAGAGCTTCTTTGCCGATGGCTGCTGCTTCTTGTTCATAGCGCTGACGAATCGTTGAGTCGCCTTCTTCTGCCCCTAAACGAAAGTCATACAAAAGCGCTTGGATGTATAGCCCTGTCCCCCCCACAATGATCGGCAGTTTTCCTTGCTGCTGGATCGTCTCAATGGCCTCACGCCCCATTTGCTGGAAATCAGCCGCAGAATACGTTTCCGTCATTGCACGAATATCGATCAAATGATGAGGAATCCCTGCCATTTCTTCCTTCGTCACTTTGGCGGTACCGATATCTAATTGTCGATAAATTTGCATGGAATCCCCGCTGATGATCTCCCCATGGTATTTTTGAGCTAATTGGATACTCAAGGCGGTTTTACCGACTGCGGTCGGTCCCACGATCACTAAGACTTTTTTCATCCTTTTGTTTCCTCGCGGACCTGCTGCACAATTGCCCGAGCGTTTTCTGGAAAATCGGTGATGATCCCGGTCAACCCCAAAGCCAAGCAGGTGCGAATCGCCGCTTCTTCATTGACAGTCCACGGACGGATCGCAATCGGAAAATCAGTCAAGACCGTTGCTGTCTCTTGGACCCAGCGATAGGCCGGATGAATTCCTTCGATATACGGTCGGATGAGCGCCAACGGTGGTTTGTCTTCCCCGCGTCCCATAATAAAATCAAGGATCGCATCCGGTTCGATCGCATGCATCCGATCCAAAGTCTCGATATTAAAGGAACAATACCAATGAGTAAAAGGCCATTCTTGGCTATTCAATAAATCGGATACTTTGGCTTCGATTTCTTCATACTCATAATGATCGGTTTTTAATTCGATCGTCAAAATGCCACGATAATTCTTCGCTGCAAGTAAATCCAACACTTCTTTTAGCGTGGGGACTTTGGCGGCTTGGAATTCCTCAGAAAACCAGCTGCCGGCATTGAGTTCTTTTAGTTCAGCAACCGTCAGGTCACAGATCCGACCTTTGCCGTTGGTCGTTCGATCAACCGTTTCATCATGCATGACGATCAAGCCGCCATCTTTTGATAGATGTACATCTAACTCAATGATATCAGCTTTGACCCGCACCGCTTCCGCGAATGCCGGTAGCGTGTTTTCAGGTCGGTTGCCGCTACTCCCGCGGTGGGCAACGATTTGTACCATCATTCTTTCACTCCATTCTCACTCTTTATTTTACCATGGAATCTGCTAGAACCAAAAAGCCTCTGTTTGTTTTGATCCTTTTAAGGGGACAGCGCTTTGTTTCGGTCAAAGAAAAACACTCTTACTATGATCGCAGTAAGAGTGTGTGTGATCAGTTGAAAAAGTGCAATCGTCGATACTATGGTTTGGTTACCTTAACCAAGGCGACCGACTGACCAGAAGAATCAAATCGTTTTTGAAAAATAGGTCAACGGTTCGCTCGTCATGTTTTTCATTTGGTTTTTACGCTCATTGACCATTTCAACCAATTGATCAAGGAAATTTTCCATAATGATCCGACCGCCTTTATACGTATACCCACCGATCTTAACGGTTTCCTCTGGCGACAAAATCACCCGACGTGTCCCGATTTTTTTGAAAAATTCTTCCAAGAAAAAATTCGGTAGATAAAAACTGTTTTGCGCCGCAAAAGATTGTAGATAGGCAAAATCATCGATGGTGATATAACAGTCGTCAAAGGCATCAAAGCTGACATACTCATCCATCAGCATGACCCGTTTTTGTAGAATCTCACTGATTTTTTGATTCAATAAAACCAGCGTTTCGATTTCTTTGACTTTATGCTCCAACAAACGGCGTTGTTTTTCTTTTTGTTCCTCATACCGTATGCGTAAATTAAAAATGATGGTTACTAACAATGCGCCCACTAAGACGCCAATCAAACCTGCTATTGCTACTGCCATTCTTCGATCCTTCCTCATTCCTTTTTTAATATTGTATCATATTTGAAAGTTTCGCAAAAAAGATAACGAACTTTTTATTTGACCTTTCTTGACCTAATCGGTATACTATCTCTTAGATATTGCGAAAACTTTATGCTAAACTATATCTATAACGATTTTTAGGAGGACTATCACTATGAATTTAATTCCTACTGTCATTGAACAATCATCTCGCGGTGAAAGAGCGTATGACATCTATTCTCGTCTATTAAAAGACCGGATCATTATGTTGAGTGGTCAAGTAACCGATGACTTAGCAAACTCGATCATTGCTCAGCTTTTATTCTTAGACGCGCAAGATTCTGAAAAAGACATCTACTTGTACATCAACTCGCCTGGCGGAAGCGTTACTGCTGGTCTAGCGATCTTTGATACCATGAACTTTATCAAAGCCGATGTCCAAACCATCGTTATGGGGATGGCTGCTTCTATGGGTTCATTCTTATTGACCGCTGGTGAAAAAGGCAAACGCTTTGCGTTACCAAATGCCGAAATCATGATTCACCAACCATTAGGTGGCGCACAAGGTCAAGCAACTGAGATTGAAATTGCTGCCCGCCACATTTTGGCAACCCGCGAACGTCTGAACAAAATCTTGTCAGAACGTACTGGTCAACCAATCGAAGTGATTGAACGCGATACCGATCGCGACAACTTCATGACCGCACAAGAAGCCAAAGACTACGGCTTGATCGACGAGATCATGGAATCAAACAAATTGAAATAAGCTTGCATAAAAAGGTGTACGAAGCAATTCGTACACCTTTTTGCGTCTTTTGGTTCATCGTCAGACTTCGCCATATTGGCCTTGTTGGTAAGCATGCCCATTTTCCACGTAATGCGTGATGTTTGCCTGATTTTTGGCGATCTCTTCTTCTGTCAACGGGCGGATCACTCGTGCCGGACGACCAAACGCCAACACATTAGGAGGAATGACGGTTCCTTCCGTCACTAACGAACCGGCACCTAACAAACTATTTTCGCCGATCACGGCATGATTCAAAACGATCGAGCTCATGCCGACCAGCGCCCCTTTTTTGATGGTACAGCCATGGAGCATACACTGATGCCCAACAGTCACATCGTCTTCAACGATCGTCGGGGCATCGTGATCAACGTGGATGATCGTTCCATCTTGAATATTGGTACGCGCGCCGATTTCGATTCGATTGGCATCGCCTCGAATCACTGCTTGAAACCAGACCGTACTATCTTTTCCTAGAGTCACGTTTCCTACGATCGTCGCATTTTTTGCCACAAAACAAGGTGTCGCTTGCGGCGAGGCGGGCGAAACTGTTTTTTGGGTTTCATTCCCTGATTGTTCTTTGTCCATCAACTTCTCCTTCCAATCCATAAACGGATCTGCGCTTTCTTTTTTCACTATAGCACCACCCTTGCTACAATGCAAAAAGAGCGCCAGTCAGACTGGACGCTCTTTTCGGCTTACTCGGCTTCTTCTGAAAATTGACTTTGATACAGTTGGCTATAAAAGCCGCCAGCTGCCAACAAGGTCTCGTGATTGCCTTTTTCAATGATCGACCCTTGATCCATCACTAAGATCAGATCTGCTTCACGAATCGTTGACAAACGATGGGCGATCACAAAGCTGGTACGACCTTCCATCACTTTATCCATTGCTTTTTGAATCAGCGCTTCTAAGCGGGTATCTACCGAACTGGTGGCTTCATCGAGAATCAAAATCTTCGGATCAGAGATGACTGCCCGGGCGATGGTCAACAATTGTTTTTGTCCCAAGGAGACATTATCACCTTCAGAATTGATGATCATCTCGTAGCCATCTGGCATCGTACGAATGAAGTGATCGACATTGGCGGTTTTCGCTGCATCAACGACTTCATAATCGGTGGCATCTAATTTCCCAAAGCGAATGTTATCGCCGATCGTGCCTTCATACAGCCACGCATCTTGTAAAACCATCCCAAACAGTGAGCGGACATCGTGACGTTCCATCTTTTTCGTGTCGATGCCGTCGATCTTGATAGCCCCTTCATTGACATCATAAAAACGCATCAACAAATTGATCAAGGTCGTTTTCCCAGCACCTGTTGGTCCAACGATCGCCACAGTTTGCCCAGCTTTGACTTCAAAGTTCAAGTCTTTGATCAATGGTTTTTTCGGATCATAGGCAAAGCCGACATGTTCAAAGGTCACGTCACCTCTGATTTGTTCCGGTAATTGGATATCGGTTCGATTGACTGGCTCTTCTTCCTCATCTAAGATTTCAAAGACCCGTTTTGCTGCTGCTGAGGCACTTTGCAAGACGGAAGACAACTGGGTAATGTTCCCCATTGGCTGACTGACTTGCCAAATGTATTGAATGAACGCTTGCAGCTGACCAACAACGATCACGCCGCTGATCACGTAAAAACTACCCATGACTGCCATTGCGATATAGGTAAAGTAAGCGGTCATTTGCACCAGTGGCATCATCAATCCTGACACAAAGGCAGAACGAAAGCCGTAATAGCGCAACTGGTGGTTAACGTTTTTAAACCCTTCAAGTGTTTGCTTTTCCCGTCCATACACTTTCAACACACTGAATCCAGTCATGTTTTCTTGTACGTAGCCGTTCAGATCTCCTAACGCATTTTGCATGCCTTGGAAGTCCTTTTGCGACTTTTTGACGATTGTGCGAGAAATCAATAAGGAGGCTGGGATCATGATCAATGAAACCAATGCCATGTAAGTATTGATATAAAACATCATAGAAACCGCCATAATGATTCCTAAGAAGGCATTGACGATCCCGATCAAGGCTTGCTGCATCGCACCGCTGACGGCATCCACGTCATTGGTCACCCTTGACAGGATATTCCCTTGCTGGTTGCGGTCGAAGTAAGAAACGGGCAGACGATTGATTTTTTCTTCAATGTCTTGCCGCAAATCTCGCATCGCAGATTGGACAACGTTGGTGATCAGCAGCCCTGACATCAATTGTGAGAAACAGTAACCGACACCAACGACTGCGATCCAGATCAAGCAAAGGATCACGTAATCAAAATTAACGCCTTCGCCTGCAGCGATGTTGCGGCTGATCTCTGTCGTCGGCAATCCAGAAACATACGGCATTGCCGCATTGAAGCCGACGGTTGCAACTGTAAACAGCAAGACTAGGATAAATTGTACTTTGTATGGTTTGATGTAAGCACCTAACCGTTTTAAAGAAGAGATTGCTTTCATTGTGCCAACTCCTCCTCTGATAATTGTGACGCCGCAATGTCGTAGTATACTGGACAAGTTTGCAGCAGTTCTTTGTGGGTACCGATCCCAACCACATCGCCTTCATTCAAGACGACGATCTTATCTGCATTCATGATCGTTCCTACTCGTTGAGCAACGATCAAAACGGTCGATTCTGTGGTTTCTTTTTTCAAGCGTGCCCGCAATTTTGCATCCGTTTGGTAATCCAATGCAGAAAAACTATCATCAAAAATATAGATCTCTGGTTGGCGGATCACCGCACGGGCAATCGCTAGGCGTTGTTTTTGTCCGCCAGAGAAGTTGGTTCCGCCTTCTGCCAAGTGAGCATCAAAGCCATCTGGTGTGCGAGAAATGAAATCTGCCGCTTGCGCAATCTCGGCTGCTCGTTCCAGCTCTGCTTGCGTGGCATCTTCTTTGCCATAGCGTAGGTTTTCTGCGATCGTCCCTGTAAATAGCAACGCTTTTTGAGGGATAAACCCGATCTTGTTGCGCAACGTCGTTAAGCTGTAATCCCGAACGTCAACACCATCCACCAAGACGTGGCCTTCACTGACGTCGTAAAAACGCGGAATTAATTGGATCAAGGTCGATTTCCCGCTCCCGGTACTACCGATAAACGCCACGGTTTCCCCTGGTGAAGCGGTAAAGCTAACATTACGGATCACTGGACTTTGAGCATGTCCTGGATAAGCAAAGGTAACATTTTTGAATTCCAAGAAGCCTTTCGTCTTAGTTTCTGTCACTGGCTGTTCTGGCTCTTTGATTTCAGAAGTCGCATCTAACGCTTCTTGGATTCGACGAGCAGAAACCGCCGCTCGTGGATACATCGTAAAGACAGTCGCAAACAGCATGAAAGAAAACAGCGCATGGAAGATGTATTCGATAAATGCAATCAAGTCACCGACCTGCAGTTGCCCTTGATCGATTTGAATACTTCCCGTCCAAATAATCAAGATCATCACGATATTGAATAAGAAGAAAAAGCCTGGTTGTGCCGTTGCCATCAAGCGAAACAAGCTGCGAGAACTAGAAGCATAGGCTTGGTTGACTTTGCCAAAGCGTTTTTCTTCAAATTTTTCATTGACGAAGGCACGGATCACTCGTAAACCAGAGAGATTTTCCCGCAAGATGCCATTGATTTTATCTAGATTGGCTTGTTGTTTAGTGGATAAGGGTTCCGAGATTTTGGCAATGGCGATGACGGCCATCAGCAATATCGGCAATGCCCCCAAAACATACAACCCTAGTTGTGTACTTGTCCGCATGACCATGTACAAGCTGACCACAAACATCATGGGTGTCATTAAACCTGTCCGTAAGATGCTTTGCATAAACAGCATGATTTGATACGCATCATTGGTCACACGGGTGATCAATGATGAAACCCCGATTTTTTCATATTCGGTATGTGAATAGCCTTGGACTTTTTCAAAAAGATCGTCACGAATATCTGCCACAATGTTAGTGGTGATACGTGACGTGAAATAGCCTAACAAAATGTTCATCGTGATCCCCACAATGGTGATCGCGATCATCGCCGCACCCATTTTCCATATGTAGTCGCGATCACCAGCGGCGATCCCTTTGTCGATCATTCTTGCCAATAACGTCGGCAAACCTAATTCAATCAAAATAAAACCAAAAACACAGATGAAATTAAAAACCAGCAGTTTCTTGTTTCTCATCGTGTAGTGCCACATTAATTTCAAAAAATCCCCTCCTTTTTTACTTCATTACTTCTACTATAGCATAGGAATATTCTTATTGTAATGCACTTTCAACGAAAAAAAGCAAACTTCAGCGATAGTCCTTTCATTTTCTTTCAGTAAGCCTTTTCAAAATGACGTGTTTCTATACTTATTCGTTTTTCTGTGATAAACTAGGGATACTTGTAGTGGAACGACTTACAAACCCGGTGAATTTTTTATGACGACATTTGGAAAGCAAAGACGAGGCTTTCTCTTTTTTCTCACAACGATTGTCTGAAAAAAGCATGCAGCGGCTCTCGAAGCCTTCTTTTCAGGTCACTTTATTCGGACCTCGATTTTGTGATGCAGCGAATTCATCAACCAAATAGACTACTGCGAAAAGCAGATAAAGGAGAAAAGATATGATTTACAAAATTTATTACCAAGAAACAAAAGACCGCAACCCAAAGAGAGAACAAACCCACTCTTTGTACATTGAAGCAGACGATGCAGTGATCGCACGCCGTCTGGTTGAACAAAATACCCCATACAACATCGAGTTCGTTCAAGAACTAGATGAAAAACATTTAGCTTACGAAAAAGAAAACGCTGATTTCAAATTAGCGGAGTTTTAAGATGAAAGTTTCGCTGAAAAATAATGAGACTGGCGTATTCGGCGTCGGTGGACTTGGCGAAATCGGAAAAAACTGTTATGGGGTTCAATTCCAAGATGAGATCATCTTAATTGACGCGGGAATCAAATTCCCCGAAGATGAACTGCTTGGGATCGACTATGTCATTTCCGATTATAGCTACATCGTTCAAAATTTACCGAAAGTCAAAGGCTTGATCGTCACTCATGGTCACGAAGACCATATTGGCGGAATCCCTTACTTGTTGCGGGAAGCCAATATCCCGATCTATGCGGGACCATTGGCACTTGCTTTGATCACCAACAAATTAGATGAGCATGGCTTATTGCGGGACGCGGAATTACACGAAATCAATGAAGATACGATGATTCGTTTCCGTAAAACGTCCATCAGCTTCTTCCGAACGACCCACAGTATCCCTGATGCTTTAGGTGTCGTTGTCAAAACGCCTTCTGGCAATATCGTCGCAACTGGCGATTTCAAGTTTGACTTTACGCCTGTGGGCGAACCAGCAAACTTGCACAAAATGGCAAAAATTGGTGAAGAAGGCGTCCTTTGCCTCCTTTCCGATAGTACCAATGCAGAAATTCCAACCTTTACCAAATCAGAAAAAACGATCGGCAGCTCGATTCAAAAGATTTTTGAAAAAATCGATGGTCGGATCATTTTTGCCAGCTTTGCTTCCAATATATTCCGGCTCCAACAAGCTGCAGATGCGGCGGTTGCGACTGGACGTAAAATCGCCGTTTTTGGACGCAGTATGGAAAATGCGATCGTCAACGGACAGCGCCTTGGCTATATCAAGGTGCCAGATGGTACATTTGTGGAATCTCATGAGATCAATCGTTTGCCTGCAAATGAAACGATGATCCTTTGTACGGGTTCTCAAGGAGAGCCGATGGCTGCTTTGAGTCGGATTGCCAACGGGACTCACCGTCAAATCCAAATTCACCCAGATGATACCGTGATTTTCTCAAGCTCACCGATTCCAGGAAATACCACGAGTGTCAATCAGCTGATTAACTTGCTGTTGGAAGCTGGCGCAAACGTGATCCATGGCAAATTGAACAACATCCATACTTCTGGTCACGGTGGCCAAGAAGAACAAAAACTGATGTTGCGTCTAATGAAGCCAAAATTCTTCATGCCTGTCCACGGGGAATTTCGGATGCTGAACATCCACACCCAGTTGGCACAAGATGTCGGTGTACCAAAAGAAAATTGTTTCATTATGGAAAATGGTGACATGTTGGCCTTAACAGCGGATACCGCTCGCTTGGCTGGTCATTTCAATGCCAATGATGTTTATGTTGACGGCAGCGGTATCGGTGATATCGGAAATGTCGTCTTACGAGATCGTCGTATTCTTTCAGAAGAAGGCCTCGTCTTAGCGGTAGCGACAGTCGATGTGGCGAAGAAAGAAGTTCTTGCTGGACCAGATATTCTTTCTCGTGGGTTTGTTTACATGCGGGAATCCGGCGAGATGATCAACGAAGCCCAACAAATTCTCTTCCGTGCATTGCGGGAAGTCTTGAACCAACCAGACCCAACAGAACACAAATTAAGAGAAGCGATGTCATCGGCTTTACAGCCATTCCTATTTGAAAAAACCGAGCGTCATCCAATGATCCTTTCAATGATTATGACACCGGATAATTTATAGTTTCACATGCAAGGGGAGTTCTCAGGTTACTGGGAACTCCCCTTTTTCCTTTCCGTTATAAAAAGCAAAAAAAAGACCATCGAATCGATGGTCTTTTGGGTTTTTGATTTCAAAGTGCTCTTACTGGCAGTTTGTTTGAAAGCTTACGCTTTGTTTACGTTAACTGCTTGAGGTCCACGATCAGAATCTTCCACGTCGAAAGTTACTGCTTGACCTTCTTCTAAAGTTTTGAATCCTTCACCTTGGATCGCTGAAAAGTGTACAAATACGTCTGTACCGTCTTCGCGAGAGATAAAACCAAACCCTTTTTCAGCATTGAACCATTTTACTGTACCTTGTTCCATTATAAAAAAACCTCCTCGTGCATAAGCACTTAATTATGTGTAACATTGCCTTTGTGCGATAGAGGCCTAACGTGCGTTTCAACATCTATTCAGCAAACAAAATTACAATAATATTTTACACTTGCCCGTATTTTTTTGCAAGACAGACGATTAGACAATTCACCTTTATTTTTAATAATGTTCGCAAATTAGCCGTTGTGTCAGCAAATTTCTTGATGCCAGAGGCCTTCTTCTCGCAAACTAACATAGGCATTGTCGCCAATAATTAAATGATCCAGTAGTTCGATCCCCATCAAGTCTCCGCACTTGATCAAGCGGCGTGTAAACAGCAGATCTGCCTCTGAGGCTTGAGGACTTCCACTTGGGTGGTTGTGAACGACAATCACTCGTGCGGCACTGTAGCGTACCGCCCAATGAAAAATCTCCCGTGGGTGAGCGATCGACTGATTCAACGATCCGATGAAGATCGTCTTTTTTTGAATGATCTCATTTTTGGTATTCAAATAAATCCCTAGCAAGTGCTCCTGACGAAAGTCTTTTAATTCTTGGATCAGCTGATGAGCGATCGCCATACTGGAGTTGATCTTGCCGTACTTTGGTTGAACAGACCGCTGGATCCGCACACCTAATTCAATCATCGCTTTGATCTCGATGGCTTTGATTTGTCCGACGCCGCGAATTTCTTGTAATTCATCGATTGTCGCTTCTTTTAATTCATACAATTCTTCAAAACGATTCAAGACACTAGCCGCTAATTCCAAGACATTTAGGGGCCGTGAGCCAGTCCGCAACAAAATTGCCAACAGTTCTTGGTTCGAAAGGGCATCAACCCCATATTGCACTAAGCGCTCTCGTGGAAACGAGCTTTGGGGAATCTCTGTTTCATTGATCATAAAAAAACTCCTTTGCGTCGGTCTAATAAAAGATACGCAAAGGAGAGAGTATTTCATGAATAAGATGCGCAAAAAATCACAGTTAAATCGAAAAAGCCGTTTCTAGAAAATCTGGGACATCCTCTAGTGAAGGCAAGACTTTCAAGACTTTTTCTTCAATGATGGTCGTCGGCGCGATCAAATCGGGAATCATAATGACTGAGATCCCTGCCCCATGAGCAGCATGAATACCGTTAGCCGAATCCTCAAGGATCACCAATTCTTCTTTTGGTACCGCCAGTAATGCATGAGCTTTTTCAAAAATCTCAGGATCTGGTTTTGCCCGTGTGACATCATCAAAGCAGACGATCTTAGGAAATTCCGCCGTTAAGCCTGCTGCTTCCAGCAAGGTGTCGATCACTTTGCGCTGGTTGCTAGAGGCCAACACTCGAGGAATCTTTTTCTCATCAAGATAATGCAATAACTCGTGGATCCCTGGCTTCAATTCAGCCTCGCCCCGTTGGAACATTTCCAACGTTTGCTGAAAAGCCGCTTGAATAAATTCTTCAATCATCTGATGACCAAAGGCTTCATCGAATCTCTCATGATAAGCTGCCCAGACTTCTTCATCCGAAACACCTACATAGGCTAGGTATAACTCTTTTGTATAGGGAATACCCATTTGATCAGCCACGATTTGAGTCGCTTGGTAATAAAGCAACTCCGTGTCAAAAATCAAGCCGTCCATATCGAAAATCACACCACGTAACTTAGCCATTTCTTCCTCCTATTGCCAACAACAATTCACGAACTTCTGAAACAAAATACAAGGATCCTGTCACCAGCAGCAAATCTTCATTGGTCATTTTTTCTAATAATTCTGCCAAGCCAAACTGCCATAAAGAAACGGTTGAGATTCGTTTTTCATCAAGTTCCTGATAGCCGTCTGCCAAATGCAGTGCTTTGGGAAAATCGAAGGTCGTTAAATAAATCTCGGCTTGGGGAATCGATAGCAATTGCTGAAGCATCTCATTGACGTTTTTGGTTTCAAGCGCTGAAAACAGTACATGGATGCGATAGTCGCTGAACTCTTCTTTCATCGTATCTACTAAACGAGCCATGGCGTGTACGTTATGGGCACCATCGATAATCACTAGTGGCTCACTACTGATTCGTTCCATCCGGGCGGGCCAATAGGCTTTTCGCAAGCCATTGCGAATCTCTTTGGCTGAAAAGGGCAGTTGCCGCAGGTCGCAATACAGGCTGTATAATTGGATCGCAACACCGGCATTTTCTGGTTGATGGCGGCCTAACATCGGTGTTTTCAAGCCTTTGATTTTGCCATGCTCATTTTCAAAATCAAATAATTCGCCCCATTCTTCATCGGGACGACGATAGGTCACACGGTACTCTTGCCCTGCATGATAAGCGGGTGCCTGTGCTTCTGTAGCTTTCAAATCGATCACCGAAAGCGCACTTTCAACGATATTGCCAGTAACAAGGGGTGTTTGCGGCTTGATGATCCCTGCCTTATGGGCAGCGATCGCTTCAATGGTATCCCCTAAGACATCCATGTGATCCATGCCGATCGTCGTGATAGCGGTCAAAATAGGAGAAATAACGTTGGTACTATCTAAGAGTCCCCCTAAGCCAACTTCAATAATCGCAACATCGACCTTTTTTTCTTCAAAATAGCCTAATGCCATAGCGGTAATGATCTCGAACTGGGTAATGCCCGTCAACATTTCATCGCGATCAATTTCAGCAACCAGCGGCTGGATTTTTTCCACCCAAGCGACCAAGTCCTCATCTGATATAAATTGTCCGTTGATTTCAATTCGTTCATTGAACGCTTCAATGTGTGGGGAAGTAAAGGTCCCCACTTGCTGCCCAGCTTCTTCTAAAAGACTGCGCAAATAACTGACGGTCGATCCTTTGCCATTCGTACCGGCGATATGGATCATGGTCACCTTTTTTTCAGGATTACCCATCCGTTTTAATAATGCTTCGACACGCATCAATCCAGGTCTTTGCCCAAATGTCAAACGCGAATGGATCCACGCTGTTGCTTCTTCGCTTGTCATCTCGCTCACCTCGCTCCTATTTTAACAAAAAATGAACGGCTTTCCCAATTTCTTTCCTTTAAACGAGAAAATTGTTCGCCCTGTTTCTATTGAATAAGCAAAAACAAGCATCTCCGAAAGATGCTTGTTTGCGTATGATGTGCTCATCCTATTGGATTGTGCGTAATTGTTCGATCCGTTCTTGAACGGCTTTTTGTTTTTCAAGATAATCAGCTTCTTTGCTGCGTTCTTGTGCCACGACTTCCTCTGGTGCATTGGCAACGAAGCGTTCATTCGCCAGTTTGCCTTGTACCCGTTGAACTTCTTGGGTGAACTTCGCTAGTTCTTTCTCCAAACGCGCGATTTCTTCTTCAATGTTGATCAACCCAGCTAGTGGCAAGTAGATCGTCGCACCTGATAGGATGGCAGACATCGCCAATTCAGGGGCTTGCAAGCTGTTAGAGATTTCTAGTTCTTCTGGATTACAGAAGCGTTCGATATAGTTTTTGTTAGCAATCAAGAATTCTTCGATCTCAGGCTCATTTGCTTGGATCAGCAAAGTGATTGGTTTCGAAAGTGGTGTATTTACTTCTGCTCGGATGTTTCGAACCGAACGAATCAATTCTTTCAACACTTCCATCCCTTGCGCCGCTTTTTCATCCGTCCATTCTGGAGCCACTTGTGGATACTCAGCAACGACTAATGATTCCCCTGTATGCGGCAGCTTGCTCCAGATTTCTTCTGTAACAAATGGCATGATTGGGTGCAACAAGCGTAAAATTTGATCAAGAACATGGACTAAGATGCTCTTGTTAACTTGTTTCGCTGCTTCATTGTCACCGTATAACGTTTCTTTCGACATTTCAATGTACCAGTCACAGAAATCATCCCAGATAAAGTTGTATAATTGACGACCTGCTTCACCAAATTCGAAGCGTTCAAAAAGATCAGTGACTTTTTCAATCGTTTCATTCAAGCGCGTCAAGATCCAACGATCCGCCACTGATTTTTCACCAGAAAAATCAATGTCTTCTTCAGTCATTTCGCTGACATTCATCAAGACAAAACGGGAAGCATTCCAAATTTTATTGATGAAGTTCCAAGCAGCATCCATTTTCTCATAGCTGAAACGCACGTCTTGTCCCGGTGCAGAGCCATTTGATAAGAACCAACGCAATGCATCAGCGCCGTATTGTTCAATGACTTCCATCGGATCGATCCCGTTTCCAAGAGACTTACTCATTTTGCGACCTTGTTCATCACGGATCAATCCGTGGATCAAGACATTTTCAAATGGTCGTTTGCCAGTAAATTCCAAGCTTTGGAAAATCATACGGCTTACCCAAAATGCGATAATGTCATAGCCAGTCACTAATGTATTCGTTGGGAAGTAGCGTTGGAAATCTTCATTGTTTTCATCTGGCCACCCCATCGTTGAAAACGGCCATAAAGCAGAACTAAACCATGTATCCAATACGTCTGGATCTTGCTGCCAATTTTCGGCATTTGCTGGCGCTTCAAGTCCTACATACATTTCCCCCGTTTCTTTGTGGTACCAAGCTGGGATTTGATGGCCCCACCACAACTGACGAGAGATAACCCAGTCATGGACATTTTCCATCCAACGTAAGAATGTTTGGTTGAAACGTGGCGGATAAAAGTCCACCGCATCGTCGGTTTCTTGGTTGTCGATGGCTTGTTTTGCTAATGGTTCCATTTTTACGAACCATTGTGTCGATAAACGAGGTTCGACTACTACCCCTGTCCGTTCTGAGTGACCTACGCTATGGACCATTTTTTCGATTTTGATCAGACGACCTAACGCTTCTAAATCTTTCACGATTTGCTTGCGAGCAGCAAAACGATCCATGCTTGCATAGGTACCTGCTAAGTCATTCATTGTTCCGTCATCATTCATGACATTGACCCGTGGTAGGTCATGGCGGTTACCGACCTCGAAGTCATTCGGGTCATGGGCAGGAGTGATTTTTACGACCCCTGTTCCAAATTCTTGGTCCACGTACTCATCAGCGATGATTGGGATCTCTTTATTGACCAAAGGCAAGATCACTTTCTTACCAATCAATGCTTGATAGCGTTCATCTTCTGGATGAACCGCGACTGCTGTATCCCCCAACATCGTTTCTGGGCGAGTCGTTGCGATCTCCACCACACCGCTGCCATCTGCTAATTCGTAAGACATGTGGTAAAAAGCACCTTCGATGTCTTTGTGGATCACTTCAATATCAGATAATGCCGTGCGGGCTTGTGGATCCCAGTTGATGATGTACTCGCCACGATAGATCAAGCCTTTTTCATATAGCGTCACGAAAACTTTACGAACCGCTTCGGATAATCCATCATCTAATGTGAACCGTTCACGGCTATAGTCTAGGGATAAGCCTAGTTTCGCCCATTGTTCCCGAATGTGACCGGCATATTCTTCTTTCCAATCCCATACTTGTTCAACAAATTTTTCCCGACCAAGGTCATAGCGAGAAATTCCTTGTTCCCGCAGCTTTTCTTCTACTTTGGCTTGGGTAGCGATCCCGGCATGGTCCATTCCTGGCAGCCATAAGGTGTCATACCCTTGCATCCGTTTTTGACGAATGATGATGTCTTGTAACGTGGTATCCCAGGCATGACCTAAGTGCAATTTTCCTGTTACGTTTGGTGGTGGAATCACGATAGAATAAGGTTTTGCTTCTTTGTTGCCGCTTGGTTTAAAACGGTCATGCTCTAACCAATCTTGGTAACGCCCGGCTTCTACTTCTTGGGGATTGTACTTGGTGGATAGATTCTCAGTTTCTGTCATAGTTGGTCCTCCTAAAGTTACGTTTTTTAAACGTAATGGTTGGTGTGGTTTTTTGGTGCCTGTTGCTGGGTAAAGCGCGAAAATGTTTGAATCGTTCAGGATGAGTGCAGTGGTAATTAACAGCTGTTTATTGTTGGTAAAAAAAATTGCTTACAGAGGTCATGGCTCACTTCCGTGATCCTCTATTGTGTCTTAGGGCTTTTGGCAAGCGATCTGGCTCGCTTCGTGAACCAATTTTGTTGACTTCGCGTACTGTTCATCATCTGCTCTGTCCCTCTTTGTGCGCCAGTCATAGTGATTCCTAGTATAGTTACTACGCTCCCTACGGTCGCCTAGTACTGTTCATCATCTGCTCTGCCCCACTTTGTGCGCCAATCATAGTGATTCCTAGTATGGTTACTACGCTCCCTTTGGTCGCCTAGTACTGTTCATCATCTGCTCTGTCCCTCTTTGTGGGCCAGTCATAGTGATTCCTAGTATGGTTACTACGCTCCCTTTGGTCGCCTAGTACTGTTCATCATCTGCTCTGTCCCACTTTGTGGGCCAGTCGCAGTGATTCCTAGTATGGTTACTACGCTCCCTTTGGTCGCCTAGTACTGTTCATCATCTGCTCTGTCCCACTTTGTGGGCCAGTCGCAGTGATTCCTAGTATGGTTACTACGCTCCCTTTGGTCGCCTAGTACTGTTCATCATCTGCTCTGTCCCACTTTGTGGGCCAGTCGCAGTGATTCCTAGTATGGTTACTACGCTCCCTTTGGTCGCCTAGTACTGTTCATCATCTGCTCTGTCCCACTTTGTGGGCCAGTCGCAGTGATTCACAGCAAAAAGCGCCCTAATGCCGAGGCATTAGGGCGCTGATACGCGGTACCACCTAAATTGCAGATTGCTCTGCCACTTTGACGTGAGGTAACGTTCACGACGCGCTTGATCTTACTGTGCGGATTTGTCTGCAAGAAACAAACCGTGGTTCGGATCAAAGACCTTCAAGCTACCTTTTCAGTGTCTGGGGAAGTCTTGCACCGACCGACTTCTCTCTGACCGCCAGGGTCACTGATACTCCTCTTGAACATTGTCTTGCCATCATAGATTCTTGTTTCATCTTGCTACATTCTACAATGAACTTTTTTGAAAGTCAATCAGAGGTTTGCTTTCGCTGCATCGATGGCTGCTTGATAATCTGGTTCGTGGGAGATCTCAGGTACGATCTCAACGTGTTGAATCACGCCTTCACGGTCTAAAACGAAAATTGCTCGGGCAAAATGACCGAAGTCTGGGATCATGATTTGATAGGCCTCACCGAAGGTATTCGCTGGATCATGAAACATGATCATGTCGACGCCTTCTTGGCCGCACCATTGTGCTTGTTCTTCTTTTGTATTGTTAGAGATCGTTACAAAATTTATATCATCCAATTGACTTGCTTCTTGGTTGAAACGCTTGGTCTGCAACGCACAGACACGTGTCACGATATCGGGAACAACGCTGATGATCGTTGGTTTTCCTAAAAAATCAGTCAGTGTATATTCCTTGTCCTCTAAACTTTTCAAGCGAAAATCAGCTGCTTTATCCCCTACTTTTGGTTGGTTGCCGGGCATCTCATAAACCGTTTCTTTGCGTGTAACTTGCATAACATCTCTCCTATAGCATTTTCTCCCAGTATAAGAAAGATTGTCAAAAAACGAAAAGGATTTGCTCAGACTTTCGATTTTTGCGAGTAGGTCGTATCAAAAAAAATCAATGTTTGCAATTCTGTCGTCAAATCAATGTATTGGATATTGACGTCTTTTGGCACGATGACGGGATCAGGGGCAAAATTTAAAATTGCTGTGATCCCAGCATCTACGATCGCATCGATCGCCATTTGTGAATAACGGCTAGGAACGGTCGAAATCGCTACGGTGATTCCTTTTTCTGCTACGACTTCCGCCAATTGGTCCATTCCATAAACATAACGTCCACTAATGGTCTGGCCAATTATTTCTGGATCATTGTCAAAAACCGCGATGACGGAAAGATTTTCATTTCTGCGAAAATTGTTGTTAGCTAACGCTTTTCCTAAATTTCCATAACCAATCAAGGCGATTTTTTTCTCCTCATTGGTTTCTAAAATATAGCTCAAAACCTCAATCAAATAAGGAACATCATAGCCATACCCACTTCTGCCTAATTCTCCTAAATGAGAAAAATCTCGGCGGATCGTGGCTGAAGGAACTTGCGTGATTTCTGCAAACTCTTTTGATTTGATTCGCTGAACACCAGAGGCATCCAGTAATTTTAAATGTCGTAAATAAGCTGGCAAACGTTTTGCCGTTGCTTTCGGAAGTTTTTTATCTCTTAATGCTTCCATCCTGTCCACCCTCCTTGTTAAATGATTCACATATTGAGTGTAGCATGTTCCATTTTCAATAGCAAGAAAATATTCACAAACTCTCTCATACGATGAAAAACGACCACAAATGTTCCCTAACAGTTGTGGTCGTAGTTTAAAAAAGAGAGTTTATTATAAGAATTCAGCGAATTCAGTTGCTGCTTTTTCTTGATTTGCCGTGATTACTTCCAGTTTCAACCCAGCCATCGCCCGTTCCATCATCCCTTCGATATCGAGACGCTCTTCATATTGGTGTACCTTATCCAGTCTTGGGCGCGTCTTTGGTTGAGGAGGTGCAAAGATTGTGCAGCAATCCTCAAACGGCTGAACCGACAATTCAAAGGTATCAATGGCTTCGGCAACTTCAATGATCTCCAATTTATCCATCGTTGCCACTGGGCGCACGATCGGCGTATTGGTTACTTCATTGATGGCGACCATACTATGCAAAGTTTGTGAAGCGACTTGTCCTAATGATTCGCCGTTTAAGATGATCAAACCGTGACGAGCCTCACGAATCGCATCTGTCAAACGCAGCATCATCCGACGGGTGATGGTCATCCAATAGCCTTGCGGCACACGGTTTTTGATTTCTTCTTGGATTTCCGTAAACGGAACTTCGATAAATTGGATGCTTCCCACATAAGGAGCAAGCTTCTTCGTTAAATCTTTGGCTTTTTGTAATGCTTGTTCACTCGTATAAGGAGGACTTGCAAAATGGACTGCTTCGATCTCAACACCGCGTTTCATGGCAAAGTAGCCTGCAACTGGCGAATCGATACCACCAGAAAGCATCAACATTCCCTTACCGCTGGTGCCAACGGGTAAGCCGGCTGCTCCTTGGATCGTTTCATAGGACAGATAGGCGCCATCGACCCGTATTTCCACCCGCAGATTGATGTCTGGTTTTTTCATTTGGACTTTGATATCAGGAAAACGGTCGATCACCGCATTACCTAAGGTCAAATTCAACTGGTTGCTATCTTGCACAAACGAGTGATCGCTGCGCTTAGCTGTGATTTTGAAGGTCTCAACACCGGTGTAGATCTCTGCCATAACGTCTTGAACGGCTTTCTTTAATAACTCAATGTCTTTTTCAACCCGAATACTAGGGGAAAAGTTTTGAATCCCAAAGACTTTTTGCAGCTTAGGAATGATCTCTTGGCTGTTTTCACCGTTCAATAGCAAGTGCATGCGATCTCGCTCGGCATGAACTTTGACATGGGGATAATCGGCTAAGGTACGTTTGACGTTTGAAGCTAATTGCATAATAAAACTACGACGATTTTTGCCCTTTGTTGACAGTTCGCCGTAACGAACCATGATTTCTGAATAATTCACGAGAAAACTCCTTTGATTTGGATTGATTTTATAGTGCTATGTCGTGCTTAATTGATTTTCGAAAATTTTTGGTACAACTGGTGGAAGACGATTAGAAACTGCTCGACTTCTGCCATTGTATTGCTCTCATCTAAACTGATACGAACAGCGGATGTCGCTAACTGTTCCGGAACGTGCATCGCATGAAGCGTACTGCTGGCCATCTTTTTACGAGAGGAACAAGCGCTCGTCGTCGAAAGATAGATCTGCTTTTCTTCAAAGGCATGGACTAAGACTTCTCCTCTGATCCCTTTTAATGAGAAACAAAGTATATGTGGCGCAAACCCTTCAGTGCCAGAAAAAAGCGTGACTTTCTCATAGCCAGCCAGTGCTTCTTGCAAATAGCCTTTTAATAATTGAACATGGTTCGGCTTTTCAGCCTTGTGTTCCGTCGCTAAACGCAGGGCTTTTGCCATGGCAACGATTGCTGGTACATTTTCGGTACCGCTGCGCTGGTTTTGCTCTTGCCCACCGCCAGTCATCAATGGCGCCAACTTACGGCCTTGTTTCCAATAGATAAAGCCGGCGCCACGAGGTCCGTGAAATTTATGTGCAGAGAACACGGCAAAATCGACTCGCTCATTGAACCATTGCTCTTGCGGGACCTTTGTGATGGCTTGGACGGCATCTACATGGAAATGGATCGTTGGGTAGTCCGCCAACACGGTTGCGATCTCATGGATCGGTTGAATCGATCCTACCTCATTATTGACCGCCATCACCGAAACCAAAATCGTTTCTTTGCGAATCATGTTTGCTAATTCTGACACGTTGACAAAGCCTTGAGCATCAACAGGGACCACACTGACCTCAAATCCTAATTCGGCTAATTGAGCCGCTGTTTCACTGACGGCAGGGTGTTCAATACTGGAAATAATCAGGTGATTCCCATAGGCTTTTTTCGCTAAAGCAGTCCCTTTGATGACCCAGTTGTCTCCTTCGGTCCCCCCACTGGTAAATGCGATCTCTTTGGAAGAAACGTTTAACAGATCGGCGATCTGCTGACGTGATTGCTGTAGCAGGCGATTGGCTTGATTTCCTAAATCATGCAAGCTTGAGGGATTGCCGATGATTCGCTGACTGACTTGGACATATGTATTTAAAGCTTGTGGATAAATAGCGGTTGTTGCACTGTTGTCAAAATAGATCAATGATAGGACCCTTTCTCTAAAAAAATTCTTTCCCATTATAACTGCTCTTGGGCTGAGTTTCAAGGTGACTCGCTGGCTTTGGCTTTATTTAAAGGAAACTTTCCCTTCCTTCGTAAGCGTTAATCATGCAGCGAGCCATTCTTTCCATGAAAAAAGCCAGTCAGTTTTTCACTGCTGGCTTTCGTATTATACTAAGTCGCGGTTATTGAAGTAGAAGTTTTCGATCCTTTTGAAGGCACCTGGTTCTACTCGTTCCAACGCTGTGCCGATTTCATCTAGCGCATCTTGATAGCGATATTCTTTACTGAACAAGTAAAGTGATTTGTCGATCGCTGCCTTGATATCTGGATGAGAATGACGATAACGGTTGGCATATTGCATCATTTGCTCAGTCAATGCCGCAGCATCCACCAAGTCTTTCGTTTGTTCATCTAAAAGATCAAGATCTTCTTCACAGACAGAAACCAATTTATTGATTTCTTGCATGTTGATGCGAATCTTGTTCAATTCTTTGCCTAGTTCTTCCACCCGATCTGTTGCCACGAAGAAGAATTCTAAGTACTCACCTGGCAAACCAGGTAAGCGTTGCTTCTCAACAAACCGCTTCAAGTTGCGTAGACGGAATTCGAAGCTTTCCACTTTTTCTTGTGCAACTTTTTCGCCACGACGTAATTCCGCAAGGGAATCATCGATTTCGACTTGCTGGCTTTCCACATCATCCAAAATCTTGTAGGCATCTTTGTAGAAGCTTTGCACTTCTGAATAAGGAATTTCGTGCTTTTCTAATTGTGGTAGGTACTCGTTATTGCGACGAGCCAATTCGTCGACTTCCGTTTGGAAACCACGGACGCGACCTAACTCATTATGATTCAATGTATAGCTTTGTGCCGTATGATCCAACTCGATCAACAACTGACGGTTGTTCTTCGTTGCGTGGTCAATATAGTCTTCAATGATTTGGCGATTTTTCATGACATATTTCTTGGCATTGATCTCACGTTCCATCACCGTATACAAGGCATCGATATCACTTGCAGTATCACGACTTGCCACTTCAACGGAAGCGACTTCTGTTTTCGCTAGATCGTTCATGGAGTTTTCAACTCGTTTTTTCACACGGTTGATTTCTTCTTGGAAGTTTGCTTCTGGGAACACATATTTTTGTTCTAATAATTTTTTGTAGCCATCTTGGATTTCTTTCAACTGATCTGGGAAGGTACGGTTTAATTCTTCGTAGGCCGCTGGGATCCGTTTCATTAAGTCTTCTACTTCATAGGTGTGTTTTTCTGCTTGGTCTAACACTTCCCGTGCTTCCACAGGATCGCCTGAAGTATTTAAGGTAACAAATTGGGTGAACTCAATTTCAATGTTTTTGATTTGTTTTTGCAGCTCATTGTAAGCAGGACCGAATTCTTCGCCTTGATCCCGTAGCTTCTTCTTCAAGTCTTCGTAAACGTCCAACGCTTTTTGGACTTCCAGTGAATTTCGTTCTTCACTTTCTCGTAATTCTTTCAAGCCGGCGCGAATCTCTTCTACTTGGCGTTCCATCTCATCCATGGTCGCTTCCGCTTGAACGATCGCCCCTTTTGCTTTGAAAAAGCGGATGCGTTCGTTTAGTTCTTCCACTTCAAAGATTTGACTCTCAAGTTCAGCAAAAGATTTTGTGGAGATATCTGTCCATTGTTGGTTCCACTCACGGAAGGTGTTTTGACTTTGACCAACCAAGTGCATTCTTTTTACTTCATCGACTTCTTCGATCACCGGTAAGTCAAACAGATTTTCTTTGCGTTTTTCCAAGTCATTTAGCTTTTCTTGGTTTTTCTTCCGCATGAAAAAGCCAATTGCATACAAGACCGCTGCGATGATGATGATGGCAATGACAATTCCAAAGATGATATTAGTTCCCATTTTGTGGTTCCTCCAATTTTCAAATATACATGTTTCGTCTAAAATCTGCTGATCAGCAGATTGATTGATAAGTTCATTGAGTATAAAAAGGACAGACAGTCCCTTTATAAAAAAGCATCTACGCTAGATTATAGCATAAAGAAAAAAATCAAGCATTAGATTGAGGCAAAAAAGATCGACTTTTTTCGCATCGAATAAAATCATTCACGGCTTTTCCATCGATAATGAAAACAAATCGTGAAATTTACATCAACAAGTGACTTTTTTTCTGATTTTTCCGATTTTTTTCAAGAAACCGCTTGATTTCTCCCTATTGAAACTGTACTCTAGTAAAAAGCTTGAACAGGAGTAATGTCAAATGAAAGTAGCGAAATTCGGAGGCAGTTCCCTTGCCTCAGCCGAACAAGTCGAAAAAGTTGTTGCGATAATTGAAAGTGATCCTAAAAGACGGTTTGTTGTTGTCTCAGCGCCTGGTAAGCGTTCCAGCGACGATCAGAAAGTCACCGATCTGTTACTAGCAGTCTGTACCCGTCTGTCTGCCCAAGAAGAAATTACTGATTTAATAGAAGAAATCTATGCGCGCTATACAGCGATCGCCGCCCCCTTTGGTATCGAACAAGTCCATTTAGACCGCATCTGGCAATCATTGGCGGCTTTTCAAACGTTGCCTACCCAAGACAATCCGCATCTTTATGACACGGTCTTGGCAAGCGGCGAAGACAACAATGCCAAATTGATCGCTGGGATTTTACAAAGCCGTGGGTTAGCTGCTCGCTACATGAATCCGCAAGAACTTGGGTTGTTAGTGACGGATGAACCCCAAAACGCCCGTATCTTGAACAAATCGTACGCTAAGATCGCACAATGGCGTGATAGTCCTGAAATCTTAGTGATTCCTGGCTTCTTTGGTTACACAGAAGCCGGCGAAATCTGTACCTTCTCTCGAGGGGGATCTGATATTTCTGGTGCCATCGTGGCGGCTGGTCTGCAAGTAGAATTGTACGAAAACTTTACCGATGTCGATGGGATTTTTTCTGCTCATCCAGGCTACGTTCATCATCCAGAGTCCATCAAAGAAGTGACTTACCGAGAAATGCGGGAGCTGTCTTATGCCGGCTTTACTGTGTTGCACGATGAGGCGTTGATGCCTTCATACCATGCGAAAATTCCCGTGGTGATCAAAAACACCAATAACCCAAGTCATCCCGGCACCTTGATCACCAACCAAAGAGACAATTTGGATCAGCCGGTGATCGGCGTTGCCAGTGACGAAGGCTTTTGTATGATCTATATCCGCAAATACTTGATGAACCGCGAAGTTGGGTTCACGTTACGGGTCTTAGAGATTTTCCGGGAATTTGATTTAAATTATGAACACATGCCTTCAGGAATCGATGATATCTCGATCATTATGCGCTCCAACCAGTTGAATCCAGTATTGGAAGAAGAACTGCTGCGCAAGATCGCCTACGAGATCGATCCCGATGAACTGCGAATGACCCACGATCTATCCATGGTCGTCGTCGTTGGTGAAGGGATGCGTCAGCGGGTCGGGATCACTGCCGACAGTACCGCTGCCCTTGCGCGGAAAAATATCAACTTAGAGATGATCAACCAAGGGTCCTCTGAGGTCAGCATCATGTTCGGCATCCACAAAGAACAAGAAAAAGCCGCTGTCAGAACCCTTTACTACACTTTCTTTGATTAAACCAAACGTGCCAGTTGCACCACTCCTTTTGCTGATAAGCAATCGGAACGGGCAACTGGCACGTTTCTTTATTATTCTGACGATTCTTGGGCTTGCGCTTGTTTTTGTGCCAATTGGCGTTTGATTTCTGCCTTGATTCGCGGTTCAGGAGCAAACCGTTCTTCCCAATCGTTAGGCTTCATGACTTTGTGGGTCTCAGGATCATAATGGGGCTGCCCATCTGGAAAAAGTTTCCCCATGTTGGCGTCATGAACGATAGCCAGGATCGGCGCTGGATCGACCCCTACCAGTGAAAAAGAGCCATAGGTAAAATACAGCAGATCACAGAGCGCATCGACTTGTTCTACTAGGGAATCACTGACAGGCTGTTGTTTGGCAGCCAGCTTGGCTTGGGCTTGATCAATTGCTTGATGCAAATGCTCCAGGCCTGATTGGAAGGTCTCTTCGTCATTGTTGCTGGCAGCATAAAGGAACTCAACTAATTCTTCAATTTTAAAACCAGCACGAAACTGGGCTTTTTCCGCTGAAAAAGCTTGTGGATATGGCGGTCGTGTTGGATCAAAGGTTTTATGAAACTCTTCCGTCATTTCAAATGGACTCATTTCTCTCGCTTCTTTCTGCTTTTTCTAATGGTTCTGTTTCATGGTTCTGCGCTGTCTCCTACGTTGCTTCATGGATTGGCTACACCTTGTTTATTTTTTTAATTCAATCCCTTGCTTGGGCATCCTCGGCAATGATCCCAAAATGGATCAAGGCTTTCTTGATGCCGTCATGATCGTTGGTGTCCGTCACAAAGTCAGCACTGGCTTTGGTGATGGGCTGGGCATTGCCCATCGCAACCCCGATCCCCACACCTTCTAACATTTCCACATCATTAAAATGATCCCCAAAGGCCATCGCTTCTTCCATCGCGATCCCTTCATAGGCCAAAAATTCTTTGATCCCTTTGATTTTCGAACCGTTTTTCGGCACGATATCAACAGAATAGGCATTGGATCGCTTAAAATCACATTGCGGCAGCTTGGAGCGTAATTTTTCGCGCTCTGATTCAGGGCTCAGCATAATGCACTGATAGATTGGCTCTCGTAAAATGTCCAATGATTCATAACGTTTGGCGTTGCGATTGGGACTGAAGCGCTGCAAGACTTTCTTTAAAAAGCCGACGGGAAATTTTTTCGGTACATAGCGCAAATAGCGCTGCATGACGGGTGATTGGCTTAAACGGATCGTCAAGCTGCCAGCCACTTGCGTTTCTCCGCCAAACATGACTTGACGATAATTTTCATCGGCGTATTCTACGATCGCTTCCAGCGTTTGTTTTGGAAAAGGTTTGGCATAAATCAAGGTTTCCTTCGTGTAAACATATTGGCCGTTATAGGTGATAAACATGTCTAACGACAAGTAATCGATCACCTTCTCTAAATCAACCGGACCACGTCCGGTGGCAATGCCGCAGAGGACGCCATTGGCTTGGGCTTGTTTGATGGCTTCACGGGTACTGGCAAGCGCCTTGCCGTTACTGGCAATCAGTGTGCCATCAATATCAAAAAAGATTGCTTTTATCATATGACTCCTCAAAATAATTTCAACTGATTAGGATTTAATGCTTCGTAATCGATCTGCAGCGCATCGATCAATGCGCGAGCATTGTCAGCGGCGTCACGACCGGCATTATTATTGAAGACCACTGCGACTTCTTTGGCATTGGCTTCGATGGCTTGAATCGCTTGTTTTAACTCCGTTAGTTCGGCTTGGTCATAGCGATACAAGGTCCGCAGATTTTTGGCATCTGGCCCCGTCGCTGTCCAGCCGCTGTCATTGCGTCCATGAAAACGGCACAGGACAAACGCAGGATTGGTCACGGTTGGATCAAGGGGAATCGTGGTCGATAGCTTTTTCGGCTGATCAACGACTACTAAGGAAAACTGTTTTCGCTTCATATAATCGATCATTCCCGGATACAGTTTCGGCTGATACCAGCTGCTGTCTCTCAGCTCAATCGCCACTGGGTAACCCGCAAACCATTCTCGCACTTGATCTAAATAGGCGACATTTTCTTTCGTACATTTAAAGCTGTTGGGAAATTGCGCCAATAGGCAAAACAGTTTGCCCGCTTCTACCATTGGCGCGATCGCTTCTTTATAAAGCTGCAGCGCTTCGGTCATGGTCAACTGATCTGGCAAATCCCCTTGGGTGGTCACACTTTGATGGACTTTCAACACAAAGCGGAAATTTTCGGGAATCTGGGTCAACCAATTGCGCACGTCTTTTTCTTTTGGCAAAAAATGATAGGTGGTATCCAGCTCAACTAACGGAAAATAACGGGCATACTCAAATAATTTCGAGTTTTTTCTTTGCACGAGACTGCCATGTTCACTAAATGTGGTACAACCAATTCGAATCATTTTTTCCCATCGCTCCTTGTTTTCTTATTTTAATAGTATACAATAGTTTTGAGTTAAGAGTAAATAAATCATTGCAGGTGATGAAAAAATGAAACGAATTCTCGTGTTGCACACTGGCGGCACCATCGCCATGAAAGAAGATACCCTGACAGGCGGCGTCAGCCCCGATGTCAGCAATCCGCTGATGGATGCACCGATCCACATTGATGACGATGTTGAATTGATCGTCGAAGACATTTTTAATATTCCCAGTCCTCATATGACGCCAAAAGAAATGCTGCAGCTGAAAGAACGTATCCAGCTGGCGCATTTAAGCGGTGTCGATGGGGTCGTGATCACTCACGGAACCGATACGCTGGAAGAAACGGCCTTCTTTTTAGATACCACGATCGGCGGTCAGTTACCGATCGTGGTGACTGGTGCCATGCGCTCAAGTAATGAAATCGGCAGTGACGGGCTTTATAACTTTGAAAGTGCGATTCGGGTCGCCAAGTCCCCCGATGCCATAGGAAAAGGTGTCTTAGTCGTCATGAACGATGAGATCCATTCCGCACGTTATGTTACGAAAACCCACACCACCAATATTGCGACGTTCCGCACCCCGACATTAGGTCCGATCGGCTTAGTCACAAAGCACCGAATCTTGTTTATGCAAGAGCTGTTAAATAACCGCCATTTGGATGTTGATCGTGTCGATGGTTTGTTTCCGATCGTCAAAGCCTATGCTGGGATGACCGGGGAATTGTTCGATGCTTTAGCCGACTCGCTGATCGATGGACTAGTGATCGAAGCTTTAGGCGCTGGCAATCTGCCGCCTCAAACCATTGAGCCTTTGAAAAAACTGATCGCTAGAAACATTCCGGTCGTCTTAGTTTCTCGCTGCTTCAACGGAGTTGCCGAGCCGGTCTATGACTACTTAGGCGGTGGGATCGAATTGCAAGCTCTTGGGGTGATTTTCTGCAATAGCATCAATAGCCAAAAAGCCCGCATCAAATTGTTGATAGCGAAAAACCGTGGATTGACCATGGATGAGCTACCTGATTTCATGGAGAATTGACCAAACAAAAACCCTTTTGCCATTCCGTTAACGGAGGCAAAAGGGTTGTTTTATTTTTCTCGCCAAGTAAACACGGCTTCGCAGTAAGTATCCTCACCGATCTTGATCTCGTGGATCGTTTGCAGCGGCACAGCCTCGCCGGCTTCATCGATTGTCTTTTCATTGATTTGAAAATGGCTTTCGATCAAATGGCCGTAAGCAACTTCCCGATCAAAGCGGATCGTCACTTGTGTCACTTCATGTTTTGTTAAAAACTCATAGCCTAAGACGTCCATCAGCCAATTGAAATACATGGCGTTGTTGACATGCTGATTGCTATCGATATCGTAGAAACGCACCCGATACGGCAAAAATTGTCCTTGTGTGATAGGAGTGATCTTCGGATAGCGTTTGATTCGTTTAATTTTTTCACTGCCAAAAGGCACCACGATCTCATCCGGAACACTGCTGACTTTGCGCGTCTCCGGGTCCATCAACGCAAAAACCGCTTCGATTTTGACCAATTCCGTTCCGTCTTCTGCCAATAACCAAAAGTAACGGTAGCAGAAAAACTTATTGTATTCTCTCGCCTGGGTCGCCACTTGGATCTGCTCCCCTACGCGCGGCAAACGAGTTACCGTTATGTGATAGCTGGTAATGATCCAGGTCAAGCCATAACTAGCGATGACTTCCGGTCCGCGGTTTAACGTCGCACTTTGTTCTTCTGATGTCTTGATGGCGATGCCTAGCATGGCTGGAAACGTCATCGTTTGGTTGACATCACATTCATAATACGCCACTTCATGCGTGGTTTGATACTTTGCTGCCATAGTTCTAATTGCCTCCTAAAAACGACTCAATATTTCATCGACAGTTGGTCCATAACTTTCGCCAAATTGATTCAAATGGACCAATAAATAATACAATTGATACACTGGCAGTCGCTCTTGCCAATTCTCATCTAATGGATAGACTTCTTGATAGCCTTCCAAAAATTCCTGACGAAAACCGCCGAAAAGCTGGGACATCGCAATATCCATTTCTCGATCCCCATAGGCGACTGCCGGATCAAGAAACACTGGTTCTCCTTGTTGATCGAACAGCACATTCCCCCGCCAAAAATCACCGTGTAATAAAGCAGGTGTGACGCTGCGATCACGCCAATTCTCATGCAAAAATTCTTTCAAACGCAGATAAGCGGCTTCCCGTTTGGCATGCCAGTGATTACCCAGCTTCGCAAATTCGACTTGCACATCCAAACGGCAGACTGTGTAAAAATCAAGCCAATCGGTGGTTTTCGGATTGACTTGCGGCAAAAAGCCGATGTAATTGTCTTCGTAAAAACCAAAAGACTCCTGCGTCTGCTGATGAAGCCGAGCCAAGCATTGGCCTAAGCGCCGCTGCTGTCCTTCCCCACTATCGATCCATTCCATCAATAAAAATGCCCCCTCTTCGGTCTGACCGAGGCGTTCGATTTTTGGCACCCGCACGAAAGGGGCTAATTCAGCTAAGCCGTTGATTTCTGCTTGAAAGAACATCGATGAAACATGAGGATGGGTCTTTAAAAAATAGCGATTTTCTCCTGTAGTGAACCGATACGTTTGATTGACATCCCCACCACTGATGGGCGTCAGCGAGCCGGTCATCCCGATTGCTGCGAACAATGCTTCCTCCATACGGATCTCCCTTTCTTTACTCAGTCAGTTGGGCAGTCAAGTACGCTTGTTCCTCTTTCGTCACCCCTAGTCCTTGCAGAAGATACTGATCGACCGAACCGAAATGCTGATCGATTGCAGCCAAACTTTCCTCAAGAAAACTCTCTTTGGCACTCATCAAAACCGTGATCGCCGTTAACAGCTCTTGCGGCAAATGCTGGGTCATTGGGGCAAATTTTTCTTTTAGCATTGGGGCTAGATAGCGATTGGTCGCTAAATAATCTTCTTTGATCGTCGCTGGTGCCACCGCCAACACATGCAGCAATAAAAAGGCGCCAAAGCCTGTGCGATCTTTGCCGGCGGTACAGTGGAACAAGGTTGCTCCTTCGCCTTCCGCATTGTCGATCACATGATCAAAGAACTGCCGATATTGTTGGCGGGCATAGTCGCTTTCAACAAAGTGACGGTAGACTTTTTTCATCTGCTCTTCGGCATCTTCCCCATCTTCCAAGCGCTGCTTCAAGCTTTCTGGCGACAAGGAAACCATCGTTTCGTCTTCTTTGAAAATAGGTAAAAAAAGCTGCTTTGCTGTGGCGATCGGTCGATCAGGCTGTGCATTGGCTTCAGCGATGGAGCGAAAATCAATGACCTGATTGACCCCATAGTTTGCCAGTACTGCTTGATCTGAAGCAGTCAATTCATTGATCGCCGCACTGCGGATCAATTTTTTTCGTTTGATCGTCGTGCCGTTTATCGTTTGATAGCCGCCAAGTTCTCTGACGTTTGCTGCTCGTTCTAGTTGAATCAATTGTGTCATTGCTTATCCCTCCCGCGATGTTCTAGTTAAAAGTATAGCAGAAACTTCGCTATTAAGGGCACTGAAACCTAGATTTTTCTATGAGCTGAGCTTTAACGGACAAAAAAAAGAAAGACCACACGCAGTCTTTCTTTGCTTTCGCTTGTTAAAAAATGTTTCTATTCGGCTTCGATCACGGCGGCAGAATCATCTAAGATCGAACGATCCAGTTCGTTGATACGGCTGCTGGTCACCATTCCCGCAACCATACTGTCGCTGACATTAACGAGTGTCCGTGCCATATCGATCAATGGTTCAACAGAAATAACTAAGCCTACGATGGCGATCGGCAAGTTCATTGAGCCTAAGACGATCAATGAAGCAAAGGTTGCGCCACCGCCGACACCAGCAACGCCGAATGAGCTGATCGTAACTACTGCAACTAGCAGCAGGATAAACTGCCAATCAAAGACATTGATCCCAACCGTTGGTGCAACGATCGTTGCCAACATCGCTGGATAAACACCCGCACAGCCGTTTTGACCAATCGATAACCCAAAGCTGCCTGCAAAGTTAGCCGTGGCTTCATCAACACCTAACGCTTTGGTTTGGGTTTCGATGTTCAATGGCAAGGCACCCGCACTTGAACGAGAAGTAAAGGCGAAGCTCAAGACTGGAAAGGCCTTTTTGAAATACGTTACTGGATTGACCCGAACAGCGATCAGCAATAATGAATGAACGAGTAAGACCAAAATCAAAGCGGCATAAGAAGCGATGATAAATTTTCCTAAGTTCAAGATGGCTTCAAAATCACTTGAAGCTAATACGTTTGTCATCAATGCCAAAACGCCATAAGGTGTCAGGCGCAAAACTAACGTGACGATACGCATCACGATTTTATATAAGCTGTCCATCAAATTCGCAAAAGTTTCCGCTTCTTTCGGTGATTTGCGTTTGACACCAAGAAAGGCGATCCCAACAAAGGCTGAGAAAATCACGACCCCGATCGTACTTGTCGAACGAGTACCAGCAAAGTCGGCGAAGACATTACTTGGGATGAAAGAAACGATTTGTTGTGGGATCGATAGATCTTGGACTTGTGTCGAACGTTCCGCTAATTCTGCGATCCGCGCTGTTTCCGTTGCTCCTTCGGTAAAGCTGGCACCGTCAAGACCAAAGACCATGACCATCACGATCCCGATCAAGGCAGCGATCGCCGTTGTCCCTAGCAAAGTCGCAAGAACCGTAAAACTGATCTTCTTGATTTTTTCGCTTTCTTTCATCTTGGTGAAAGCACCAACGATCGAAACGAAGATCAAGGGCATGATCAGCATTTGCAAGAGGGCCACATAGCCGCTACCGACCATCGTGATCCAGTCAAGAGCTTGCGTGACAACGTCAGAGCCTGTCCCAAAAATCAGCTGTAGCACACCACCAAAAACGATCCCGACGAACAACGCCGCAAAGACCCGCGTTGAAAACTTCACGTGACGCTTTTGCAATAAGTAGAACCCATAAATAAGGGCAGCAAAAAGTAGAACAACAATAATAGTTAACAGATTTGTCATTTGAATCCTCCTTTTGTTCAATAAACATGACAAAGTCTGTCAGAGGAAGTAAAGGTTCCCAGTGACCATTCTTCAACAGTTCACTCTAATGAGACGTGTGGCATCATTAGTGACTATTCCATTTTAAAGAAGTTTGCTTCATCTTACAATAAATAAGTTCCCACTTTTCTGGGATGGTACCGCTTTTTTGTCAGTAAATAAAAAAAGAACCGTTGCCACACTCCCATGCTGCTAGGATTTCTGCTTTCCTAACGGTTGGATTGCGGCAACTGGTTCGTTATTTTTTTATTTCGTCTTTTTGAAAATTTTCAGTAAATATTCAGTCGGCCATTAGAAATTGCTGACTTACGCCAAAGCGCCCATTGGATCCCAAGGTGCTAAGACCGTTGGTTCTGCTTCAAAGGCAGCCAATTGTTCTGCTGTCAGGAATTCTTTGCGAACCACGATTTGATAGGTGTATTCATCCATCCATGCATCGCTCATGACGAAGAAGCCATTCGTTCCGACTTTTTCACCCCAGCTGTTTTCGACTTTCCATTTGGTTGATTCGCCGTCGATCAAGTCAACGCCAGTCAAGACCATCGCATGGGTCATTAAGCTTTCGCCAAAATCTAAGCGTTCTGCTTTGGTCATCGTAAAGTCGATATCAAATAAGTCGTTGATATCATAGGCATCTAATGCCATGATCCCAGTATCTCTGGTAGAAGATTGACCGACATCACAACCGAACCACACGGACTCCCCTTGTTCCAATTGAGCAATCGCTAATTTTTTGAAGGTCGGCATATCGACGTTCAAGTATTTGACTTCTTTGCCGCCAACCACGTTGCCTAGCATTTCTACGGTATACGATTGATTGTAAGGTTTGTCGGCAGTTGGTGCGTTGATGATACTGACATAATCGTCAAGATCCACCCCGACATATTTTTCATAAAAGCTTTGTGGTGTTAAGTTGCGATCAATGTGATAGTTTTTGTCTTCATCACGGTATTCAAAATCAAAGGTTTCTGGCGGTGTGCCTAAAGAAGTCGCTAAGAAACGATAAATGTCTTCCAACATCGCTTCTTTGGCTGTTTGGATGTCTTCAGCTGTTTTGCCTTCAGCCACTAGCTGACGCAAAGCAACCGCATCTTTACGCAGTTTTTTGTTCAAGTAATTGTTTAGGTCACGAGAATTGGAAGAGTTGCTGCTTTCTGGCATGACCGTTTTTGGTACGACACCATATTTTTGGAAAATCGAAACGATCATGTCCCATTGCCCACCATCTTGTTGTGGTGTTTGCAATAAGAAAGCAACTTTGCGACTTGTTAAAGGTTCGTTAGCAGTTGCTAAAATATTTTCATAGAAATAGTTGGCTTTTTCGTATTTATCCCAAAAGAAGGTATGGTTTTGCGACAATTCAAATTCTTTTAAATTGAAATCATTCAGCATCTTATGACGGAATGTATTCAATGCGGCAAACATCCAGCAGCGGCCTGATTGTTTTTGGTTTGAGACTTTCCCTGTTGTCACATCGACTGAGAAAACCGGCACATTGTTGACTTTTGCTGACACGTTTTCTGCAGAAGCGGTGATCCCATTTTTCACAACACTCCGTTGCAGTGCCGTTTGTTTATTATTTTCTTGATACGCTTGCGCAAAGGCAGCGGTGGTCTTTTTTGAAATTTCTGACATATTTCTTCATCCTTTCACTTTCCGTTCCTTCCATTTTACGCCTCTGCCTCTCAAATAACAACCGCTCCTAGAAAAATGAAAAAATCATCTTTCTAAGAGCGGTTGCTCGTATCAAGGATTTAAAGGGTTAGCATCAAAAGCAAAAAGCCAAGTAAAACAAAGGATAGTCCTCGTTCAAATCGTGCATACAGGAAGCGGATCGGGCGGCTAGCTAGCAAGATCGTCAGTAAAACACTGGCTAACACCAACGTCACAAAGCCTAATACCGACAGATTCAAGTCGGTGATGGCTAATGCCCGCAAGCCCTTGATGAAGATCCCCTGTAAAAGATAGACCAGCAGTGTGTTTTTGCCCCACTTCGTAAAAAATAGGTGCTCTCTGGGCACGAGGCTCAGAAAACCGATGATCCCCATCAGCCCGATCACGAAAAAGACCGCACGCAAGGGACCGCCGAACAACGGATAGCTCAAGTAATCGTCATAAGGCTTGGAACCAAAAACCATGTACTTGTTCATCCCATGAAAAAACGCGATAAAGGTGTAGATGATCGGTAGGAAAAGCAAACTGATGGTTCGAATCTTTGGTTTCAATAAAAAGCGCATCTCATTTTTGGGAAAATAAAACCCGATAATGAAAAACGGCAAAAAGACAAAGGTCCGCTGCAAGGTCAACACTTGATTTAAAAACGGCACGTAGCCAGCAAAGATGCTCAAGCCAATACTCAGCAGGATCGCCTGCTTTTTGGACATTTTTTGAAAGATCAACAGCGAGAGCTGCCAAAAGAACATGCTAAGCAAAAACCAAAGTGCCCATTGCGGATTCAACAGTTGGATTTTTAGCGACTCCCGTAGACCGATCAACCAGTAATAGACGGTGTAAAACACCTGAAAGAAGACATAAGGCAGCAAGAACTTTTTCATCAACTCACGAAGCTTGTGTCCCTTCGTCAACGGTTTGGCAAAGTACCCAGCCAGAAAAACAAAAGCTGGCATGTGGAAAGTGAAGATAAAATAATATAGGTCATGATAAAACTTCTGATCGCCGATAAAAGGCTGCAGCAAGTGACTGAAGACGACCAAGATCATCAGTAAAAATTTTGCATTATCAAAGTAAGCCGTTCTTTGCGATTGGCTCATAAAAAGTTCCTCCTCTAAGTTGTATCTGTCAAAGGATACCTGATCCATGAAACAGAACTGTAACAAGCTATTTACTTTTTTCTAACGATTCTTGTTCATTTGATTACCAGTTGCTATTTTGTATAGTTTGTATTAATATATATAATACAAAGGAGCTGTTTTCGATGATATTTGATATTCAAACCCAAAGCAACCAACCCATCTACCAGCAGTTGCGGGAACAGATCATTGTCGGTATCGCAAAAGGCGATTTGGCCGCTGGCGAATTGCTGCCATCCGTCCGTCAATTAGCCGAAGAGATCGGCATCAATACCATGACGATCTCAAAAGCCTACAATTCCCTCAAAGAAGAAGGCTTGTTAGTCACAGATCGCCGCAAAGGAACCGCCGTTGCCGCGCCACCACCGTTTACTTCCGGACAAGAAGCGGAGTATCGCCAAAACTTACAGCTACTGCTAGCAACCGCTCTCTTACACGGCAAAAGCAAGCAAGCGCTTTTAACGGATGTTCAACAACTTCTGGACCAATTTCCTGAAAGGAATGAATGCAAATGACTTATCTTTTTTTCATTATTGCCCTCGTCCTCTGTGGGACGACCGCATTTGGTTTACGCTTGATCAGTAAACCCCACAAAAATGTTTTACTCGAAAATACCCTTGCCCCTGAGCATCTGGATGATCCTAACGTCCACAGCTTGATCACAGAATTTCGCAAGCGTATCTTACAAATCGTTGGTACATTTAGTGTAGCAAGTCTCCTTTTTTTGTTCAATTTATCTGACTCCATCATCCTTACCCTGTTCTGGCTTTATATGGCCGCTTTGCTGGGGACAGCTTACTTGGTGCAAGTACATTACATCGGAAAAATGCGGCAATTGATCCTTACCAATGGATGGGAACTACCCATCGATCCGATTCGGATCGATACGAAACTCGTTCAAACCAAAAATAAGCGGATGCTGCCGTGGTATAGCCTCGTTCCTGCGGGGATTTTGTTGATGATCAGTTTGTACCAAGCATGGCAGTTGCCTGATCTTTCTACAGGATACTTGATGGGCGGTGTCTCCTTAGCAATTTTTGCGCTGTTCCTCTATCTCTGGGTGATCATCAGCCGCTTACCCGTTCGCGGGATCAGCGGCAATTCAACTATCGATCAACACATCAATGATTTAACAAAGCGTTATTGGTCCTTAATGATCGCCGTGACTTGCACCATTACGCTGCTCTTGTTGACTGTCCCGCTGGCGTCCATGTCCGCTACCGGAGCATTAAGTACTATCCTCTTAGTGCTCTTTGTTGTTTTGGTGGTTTTCTTGATCGTCTTTACCTTCTTCTTATTGCTTGATCTGCGTAAAAAACAAGATCAGCTCTTAGAGCCAGCAGCACAACCGCGCTATTATGGCGAAGATGCTTACTGGCGATATGGTTTTTACATCAATCCTAATGATGCGCGTCTGTTCGTTCCTGACCGTGTTGGGATGAATATCGGCATCAATTTAGGCAAACGCAGCGGACAAATCGTCGCAGGCATCACCGCGGTCTTCTTACTTGTGTTAATGATCGGGACCATCATTCCGATGTATCGCTTAGATTTTACTGCTGATGCGATCACTGGTGAAGTGCAAGGACAAGAAGTCACCTTCGATGCACCAATGACCGGGAAAACTACGGTCTCTTTGGCAGATATAGAGACAGTGGAATTGATCGAAACATTGCCGTCTCCTCGTGTTCGTACCATGGGTGTAGGAACCGCCAGTTACCAAATCGGTCAGTTTACCGTTGCCGGCAAACCTGCCAGAATGTTTGTCGACACGAAGGTGACGCCCATTTTAAAAGTCACTACTAACGATGGCCCAACTGTTTTTTACACAAATAAAAAAGCCGCCGAAACGACGGATTTATACGAGGAACTATTACAGAAGATTTCCTCAGCGGAGTGAGTGTTCTGGAGAAAAAACTGGGCAACCCATTATCCCCAGGCTATCGACAACCAACAAAAGAACGGACTCTTTCCAACAAAAAAACGACCTTCCGAAACGAAGGTCGTTTTTGATACTCCGGCAGTAGGACTCGAACCTACGACATCATGATTAACAGTCATGCGCTACTACCAACTGAGCTATGCCGGAAGAATCTATCTGTACTATACCAAATAGTCAGATAATTTAGCAAGAGCAAAAATCAATTTTTTGATCCTTTTTTTCAAGAAAATCCCCTTTTAGAAACTTCCCTTCCCGCAAAGCGTTTTTCTCAAGAAATATCCGAAAATCTCATTGACAAAGTAGCGCCTTTACGGTATTCTATATCTTGTGTTAAATAACACGCCGCTTTAGCTCAGTTGGTAGAGCGCATCCATGGTAAGGATGAGGTCGACGGTTCAAGCCCGTCAAGTGGCTTTGGTAGGACAACGTTTGTCGAACGTTGTCTTTTTTTGTACATCTCATTCCCAATATATAGCGATAATTTCTAAAGTTAACAATTCGTATTGCCTCTAATTACTTGCGATATACAAAAGAAATAAGATCGTAAAACCCAATAGTACGAAAGATACAACTGCTTTCACCATTCTCGCTGCATCTTTAAATTTGAACAAGAGCGTATAAAGATTAATAAAGTAAATGATCGACAGGACTGCTTCTTGCGAATATTCCTTCACTTGGATCAAGCCTAACCATATACTCAGCAAAAGAATCGAAAAAACAACCAAATAGTTTTCTGCAACACGCTTCATTTCATTCTCCTTTCCAATGATAGACACTTGCAACCAGCTGAATCATGGAAACTCAGTAAATTATCAGCCCCTCTCTCCAATACTTTTCCTACATCCTTTGCTTATTAAAAGTGTAACAAACTATTTTTTCTAACGGTCAACCTAGTTCAATTTACATAAATATTTTTTTGATAAAACGACGAAAAGACGTTTTCAATCGTTACTCACAGCTCCATTTTAGGCACTTCTTTTTTACAACAAAAAACCTGCTCTCCTAAAGCCAAGAGAGCGGGTTTTTCAACTAAACTGAATTTTTTTGAAAGGATATGCCTTATGCTGACTTAAAAAATAACATATTTTTTCCGTTTGATTCAACTTCTTACTTCACGACCAGCACCGTACATTTCGAATGATTAACGACATAATCGGTGGTTGAGCCCACGACAGCTCGAGTCAATGTACCTTTGCCAGTTGCACCGATAACGATCAAATCAATTGGATACAATTCAGTCGCTGCATGAATGATAAAACGCTTTGGATCACCGACTTCAACGATCACCTCAACATCTTCTACCCCATGCTGATTGGCATCATAGATTTTTTTCAACATGTCCGTTTCCACACGCAATTTTTCTTGGTCAAAAATTTTTGCAAAAGCATAGGCACTTGTGGATAACTCAGCATTGTTGATAACAGAGAGGACATACAATTTGGCTTTGTTCCTACGACAAATCGCGAGTGCTTCTTGGAACGCTTTTTCTGACTGATCCGACCCATCTAAGGCAACAAGTACATTTTGAGAATTACGTAACATCCAAATCGCCTCCTTTTCTTTATTTTACCACAAAAAATGGAAGCGTTACAAAAAAGGACGAGGTCTACTCTTAAGAGACCTAAAACTTCCTTTAAGATTTGTGAAGGTCCTTACTTGGTTCCGCAATTATGCAGTAAAATAAGAAGAACAATGATTCGAGGTGAAAGAAATGCGCTCTTTTTTCCATGCTGCAGTCACTGTGCTCTTGTACTTAGGGCTTTTCTTGCTGATAATCGGTATTATCGCCTTTTTCTTGCTAAAACTTTAAGCTTGGTTTGTTGAAAAGCAAGTTGCTGTCACATCCCTAAGAGGAGTGATACACTTGGTTTATCAACAATTATCGAAACGAACAGCTTGCTGCTCACTCGTTTCAAAAAGGAGATCATGCAAAATGGACTTACATATTACCCCTAATGCCGCTGCTCGCTTTCCAGAAGGACACGACTTATATATTCTGACGAGTAATGACGGATCGAACCAATTTTCTTCAGCAGCTGGATGCTGTATGATCGGCGAACGTTTTTTGATCACACCGATCGACGAACCGTTAGACCCATACAATGAGTTAGTCTCAAGCAATCAGTTTACTTTTTTTACATCAACCTATGATCAAATGTTCTTGACTGGTCATCTAATTCTAGATGTTCACCCAACTTCAGGAACCTTGATTTTGAAAAACGAAAGCGGCTATTTGGATACCAATCTTTTATTGGAAGCTTCTCCGCAGTTGAAGCAAACGAATGTGTAACAAAAGAGCTGACAAACGCCTTGTAAGGTGCTTGTCAGCTCTTTTTCTCTATACGGAATGGGAAATCAACGAAAGAAGTTCTTGTGTCTCAGCGGCTAAAGCGATTGCACCAGCATCAAGCAATTCTTCTCGTGACCCAAAACCATATAAAACACCGATTGCCGGTAACTGGTTTTCTTTTGCACCTAAAATATCATGCTCACGGTCGCCGATCATGATGGCTTCCTGCGCTTTTTGCTCCTTTTCGATCTCAGTAAGTGCGTAGCGGATAACCGCCGCTTTTTCCCCACGTTTATTCTCAAGATCCGCCCCATAGATTCCTTTGAAATAGCCATCATACTTGAGATGGGTCAGGATCTCTTTTGCAAAAACTTCTGGTTTCGACGTAGCGATATACAAATCGTGATCCTGCGCCAGCTCCTGCAATGTTTCTTCAATGAACGGATATGGTTGTACTTGAAACATCCCCGCTTGACGATAATTTT
>NZ_CP025223.1:0-710000 GCF_002850555.1 Enterococcus sp. CR-Ec1 | reverse complement strand
CCCCACATCCTTTTCCACTTAATAGTTATTTGGGGACCTTAGCTGGTGGTCTGGGCTGTTTCCCTTTCGACTATGGATCTTATCACTCACAGTCTGACTCCCGGATATGAATGAATGGCATTCGGAGTTTATCTGAATTCGGTAACCCGAGATGGGCCCCTAGTCCAAACAGTGCTCTACCTCCATCATTCTCAATTCCGAGGCTAGCCCTAAAGCTATTTCGGAGAGAACCAGCTATCTCCAAGTTCGTTTGGAATTTCTCCGCTACCCACACCTCATCCCCGCACTTTTCAACGTACGTGGGTTCGGTCCTCCAGTGCGTTTTACCGCACCTTCAACCTGGACATGGGTAGATCACATGGTTTCGGGTCTACGACAACATACTCATTCGCCCTATTCAGACTCGCTTTCGCTACGGCTCCGTCTCTTCAACTTAACCTCGCATGCTATCGTAACTCGCCGGTTCATTCTACAAAAGGCACGCTATCACCCATTAACGGGCTCTAACTTGTTGTAGGCACACGGTTTCAGGATCTATTTCACTCCCCTTCCGGGGTGCTTTTCACCTTTCCCTCACGGTACTGGTTCACTATCGGTCACTAGGGAGTATTTAGCCTTGGGAGATGGTCCTCCCGGATTCCGACGGAATTCCTCGTGTTCCGCCGTACTCAGGATCCTCCTAGGTGTTATCCAAATTTCGCCTACGGGGTTTTTACCCTCTTTGACATACTTTTCCAAGTATTTCGACTATCTGAATAGACTACCATATCGGAGTCCTACAACCCCAACAAGCAAGCTTGTTGGTTTGGGCTTTTCCCGTTTCGCTCGCCGCTACTCAGGGAATCGAATTTTCTTTCTCTTCCTGCAGGTACTTAGATGTTTCAGTTCTCTGCGTCTACCTCGACTGCGCTATGTATTCACGCAGACGTAACATCCTATAAAAGATGCTGGGTTTCCCCATTCGGAAATCTCTGGATCATAGCTTACTTACAGCTCCCCAAAGCATATCGGTGTTAGTCCCGTCCTTCATCGGCTCCTAGTGCCAAGGCATCCACCGTGCGCCCTTATTCACTTAACCTTTGACCTTACGGTCGGTTTTGAGTACTTCTTCTAGCGATAGAAGGTTGCTCAAGAAAATAAGCGTTGAACTTATTAAAAAACTCTTTTAACATTTCAACTCGGTGTGTGTTACTTGTTTTGATTTTTTTCTTCGATATCCAGTTTTCAATGAACAAATTTTGTTTGAGAGTAAACCTCTCAAAACTGAACAAAGGCAAACGATGTGTAGTCTTCCGAAATATTCCTTAGAAAGGAGGTGATCCAGCCGCACCTTCCGATACGGCTACCTTGTTACGACTTCACCCCAATCATCTATCCCACCTTAGGCGGCTGGCTCCAAAAAGGTTACCTCACCGACTTCGGGTGTTACAAACTCTCGTGGTGTGACGGGCGGTGTGTACAAGGCCCGGGAACGTATTCACCGCGGCGTGCTGATCCGCGATTACTAGCGATTCCGGCTTCATGTAGGCGAGTTGCAGCCTACAATCCGAACTGAGAGAAGCTTTAAGAGATTAGCTTAGCCTCGCGACTTCGCAACTCGTTGTACTTCCCATTGTAGCACGTGTGTAGCCCAGGTCATAAGGGGCATGATGATTTGACGTCATCCCCACCTTCCTCCGGTTTGTCACCGGCAGTCTCGCTAGAGTGCCCAACTAAATGATGGCAACTAACAATAAGGGTTGCGCTCGTTGCGGGACTTAACCCAACATCTCACGACACGAGCTGACGACAACCATGCACCACCTGTCACTTTGCCCCCGAAGGGGAAGCTCTATCTCTAGAGTGGTCAAAGGATGTCAAGACCTGGTAAGGTTCTTCGCGTTGCTTCGAATTAAACCACATGCTCCACCGCTTGTGCGGGCCCCCGTCAATTCCTTTGAGTTTCAACCTTGCGGTCGTACTCCCCAGGCGGAGTGCTTAATGCGTTTGCTGCAGCACTGAAGGGCGGAAACCCTCCAACACTTAGCACTCATCGTTTACGGCGTGGACTACCAGGGTATCTAATCCTGTTCGCTCCCCACGCTTTCGAGCCTCAGCGTCAGTTACAGACCAGAGAGCCGCCTTCGCCACTGGTGTTCCTCCATATATCTACGCATTTCACCGCTACACATGGAATTCCACTCTCCTCTTCTGCACTCAAGTCTCCCAGTTTCCAATGACCCTCCCCGGTTGAGCCGGGGGCTTTCACATCAGACTTAAGAAACCGCCTGCGCTCGCTTTACGCCCAATAAATCCGGACAACGCTTGCCACCTACGTATTACCGCGGCTGCTGGCACGTAGTTAGCCGTGGCTTTCTGGTTAGATACCGTCAAGGGATGAACGTTCTACTCTCATCCTTGTTCTTCTCTAACAACAGAGTTTTACGATCCGAAAACCTTCTTCACTCACGCGGCGTTGCTCGGTCAGACTTTCGTCCATTGCCGAAGATTCCCTACTGCTGCCTCCCGTAGGAGTCTGGGCCGTGTCTCAGTCCCAGTGTGGCCGATCACCCTCTCAGGTCGGCTATGCATCGTTGCCTTGGTGAGCCGTTACCTCACCAACTAGCTAATGCACCGCGGGTCCATCCATCAGTGACGCAAAAGCGCCTTTCAACTTTCTTCCATGCGGAAAATAGTGTTATACGGTATTAGCACCTGTTTCCAAGTGTTATCCCCTTCTGATGGGCAGGTTACCCACGTGTTACTCACCCGTTCGCCACTCTTTTTCTTTCGATGGAGCAAGCTCCGGTGAAAGAAAAAGCGTTCGACTTGCATGTATTAGGCACGCCGCCAGCGTTCGTCCTGAGCCAGGATCAAACTCTCATAATGATTTGTTTGAATGACCATACGGTCATTAAGCTCATAAAAATTAACTTTGCTAGCTATTGCTTGCATGTATTTGTTTCAATAAATTGAAACGTCCTACACATTGGTTCGTTTGCTTGCTTTGTTCAGTTTTCAAAGGTCTACAGTGCTGTGTTAGCAACTTTTATATCATATCAGAGCGACAATTGATTGTCAACTCTTTTTTAAAAGTTTTTTTTCGCTCGTTGTTTTTCAACTTCGCAGCGGCTGTCTCAGCGACTTCATTAGAATAACAAATGATTTGTTATTTGTCAACAACTTTTTTAATTAATTTTGTTGATGTATCAACATCGATTAACTATTTTATTATTGCGACTTCGTTATAATATCATCTGTTTCATTTTTGGTCAAGCATTTTTTGAAGTTTTTTCAAACGCTCTTTTGACCCGCTGACTCAATTGCCAACGTTGACTAATTTACCATTCTTCTTGACTTAGGTCAAGGAAATATTTCATTTTATTTACAAAAAGTTTTCAATAAAAAAAGACCGTTGTAACGGTCTTCAGTCTTTTCGCTAGTATTCAGGTGCTAAAAGAACGGAACGCCTTCGATCTTATAGTCTTCAATGATCTTACGAAAGATATTGGGCTCTTCCCACGCATACCCCTCTGGCAGCTGTTGCGTTTGTCCTGCTTCTTGTGTTTCAAAAACAAATAAAGGAATATTTTGCGTATCAATATTTCCGTTTGTGAGTTCAACGAGTTCGATCGCTGTCACATCAAGGTGAATACGGTCTTTAAACAATTGTAAGATCGTAGCCAAGCCGGTTTTATCTTCAGAAAAATCCGTTGACGCTAATTCCGCAGTGCCTTCGTGTATTTGCATCAAAAATCGTTTCGAACCATTTGTTAAGTGCATCATAACTGTACCCGCTACTTTTTTGGATCCCAAAATACCCACCTCAGTTATTCATCTGTTTGTAAACTAATTTTAGCACATTTTCAGAAAATATGCACGATTATCTGTTGCTGTTTTCTTTTTCTAACATTTCTTTAGCTTCTTTCACCCACACTGGTAAAGCTTCTCCAATCGTACGGAAACCGATCCGCTTATTCTTATTTGTAAAGTAGCGTTTACGCTTAAAGGGTGGCTGAACAAAACTTGATTCCAATGTACGGCGGGACAAACTGATCTTTTGGCTGTATTCGTCAATATCAATGATTTGTACACGGATTTTTTGGCCGATCTGTAAGACTTCATGGATATTTTTAGTAAACCCGGATTGGATCTCTGAAACATGGATCAAGCCTTGCGTTTCTTTATCTAACGAAACAAATGCACCATAGGGTTGAATCCCAGTGACTGTTCCTTCTATAATGTTCCCGATTTGATAATTCATAGTCTTTCCTCTCTTTTCCACTTTCATTATACTTGAACTAGTGGTAGATTTGAAGCATCAGAAACAACGTTACACAATATAGGAGGGAAACGCATGATCAATTTTGACAAAGTTCATCCGCGCTTAAATACCAATAGCGTCAAATGGGATACAATTGCAAAAACCTATAAGGAAGAAAACTTATTGCCGCTTTGGGTAGCCGACATGGATTTTCTGGCACCAGAACCAGTGAAAAAAGCGTTAGAAAAAGCAGTTGCCCAAGGGATCTATGGGTACTCCACCATCCCTGATTCGCTGCTTGAATCCATCATCGATTGGCAGCAAAGACGTCATGGTTATACCATCAATAAAGAAGCGATCCTTTTTAATAGCGGTGTCGTTCCTAGTATTGCACTAGCGATCCAAAGTTACACCCAAGAAGGAGATGCCGTATTGATCCACGATCCGGTTTACCATCCCTTTGCCCATGTTGTCAAAAACAATCAGCGTACCTTAATTCAAGAACCCTTATTGGAAAAAGATGGACGCTTCGTCATCGATTTTGATGCGATGGAACGAACGATCATCGAAAAGAAGGTAAAATTGTTTCTTCTATGTAATCCGCATAATCCTGGTGGCCGGGTATGGTCCAAAGAAGAACTACTGGCGATCGGCCGTATTTGTCAAAAACATCAAGTGATCGTTGTCAGTGATGAGATTCATCAAGACATCGTTTTTGCGCCAAATCACTTTGTTTCTTTCCAAACAGTTGAGCCAAACTTTGCCGATTTTTCAATCATCTTGACTTCAGCAACCAAGACCTTTAATTTAGCTGGGATCAAAAATTCGATGGTATTCATCAAAGATAAAACCTTGCGCAGCCAATTTGCAAAAACACAGGAGCGTAACGTTCAAGGGGAGATCAATACGTTTGGATTGATCGCTACTGAAGCAGCGTATCGTGAATCTGAAGAATGGTTAGAAGAACTATTGTCCTACTTAGAGGCAAATCGCACCTTTGTCTGTGACTTTTTGACTGACCAACTGCCAACCGTGTCGTTTCAAAAGCCTGAAGGAACTTACTTGATCTGGCTAGATTTTTCTGCCTATGGCCTAACGGACAATCAGCTACATAGAAAACTGATCAAAGAAGCCAGCGTCGTGTTGAATCAAGGAAGTATCTTTGGTCCCCACGGGAGTCACCATATGCGGCTAAACTTTGCCTGCCCTAAAGAGCTATTAGAAAAAGCACTCAATCAAATCGCCGCCGCGTTTAAAGACCAACCGATCGATTAACGCTTACGTGTAAAAAAAGAACCCTAAAGCTGCCATTTCAACGGTCTCCTGAGGATGACCGTTGAAACTGCTTTGGGTTCTTTTGTTTTATTCGCTGATTTCGATCGTTTCGATCACTACATCATGCACTGGACGATCTTGTGGTCCCCGTTGCACGCCAGCGATTTCATCAACAACTGACATTCCTTCGATCACATGACCGAAGACTGTGTGACGGAAATCTAACCAAGGAGTACCACCTGCTTGATAGGCTTCGATGATTTCAGCTGGATAACCAGCACCTTCTAATTGACCTAACATGTTGCTAGGAACATTTTGATTGTTGACGATGAAAAACTGACTGCCGTTAGTATTCGGACCAGCGTTTGCCATGGATAAAGCGCCACGAAGATTGAACAATTCTTTTGAAAATTCATCTTCAAAGCTGCCGCCATAGATGCTTTCGCCGCCCATTCCTGTACCAGTTGGGTCACCGCCTTGAATCATAAAATCAGGAATGACACGGTGGAAGATGATCCCATCGTAATACCCTTTTTTCGCTAATTCAACGAAGTTTTTCACTGTTTTTGGTGCCAATTCTGGGAACAATTGTACAACTACATCCCCACGATTGGTTTTGATGACTGCTTTATGGCCAGTTTGTTTTTCTAATGCTAACTGTGGAAATTTAGACACATTAACTCCTCCTTCTCTCTCATAAATCCATGATAGCAGAAAATTGAAAAAATGCTAGTTTGGATAATTTTTGCTATAATGAAGCTATTCGTACAACACGAACATGCTTCACCCCAACGTGCTTAGAAAAGAGGAATAACATGGATATTTTTGATATAACGATTATCGGCGCCGGACCTAGCGGGATGTTTTCTGCCTTCTATGCCGGTATGCGTAACGCCAAAACCAAGATCATCGACAGCTTGCCGCAATTAGGCGGTCAGCTTGCTACTTTATACCCAGAAAAATACATCTACGATATCCCAGGTTATCCGAAAATCAAAGCGGGCGATCTTGTCCAAAACCTGGAAAAACAGTTGACGACCTTCAATCACCAATATTGTTTAGAAGAAACCGTCTTGTCGGTCGAAAAACAAGAAGACTATATCGAAGTCACTACCGACAAAGGAATCCATTACTCGAAAGCCGTGATTTTGGCTTTAGGAAACGGCTCCTTCCAGCCGCGCAAACTGACTTTGCCAGAAAGCGAGCGGTTTGAAGGATACGGCTTAGACTATTTTGTCACCGATTTGATGAAGTATGCCGGACGCAAAGTAGCGATCGCCGGTGGCGGCGATTCTGCCATCGATTGGGCATTGATGCTGGAGCCGATCGCTAGTGAAGTCTACTTGATCCATCGCCGTCCTGAATTTCGTGCTCATGAACATAGCGTCAGCAAATTACAAGCTTCTGCCGTCAACATTCTGACTCCTTATGTGATTCAAGAGCTCCAAGGAGAGCAACGTTTGACTGGTGTCTCGTTGCAGCAAGTCAAGGGTGATGAAACGGTCAGCCTTTCATTGGATGCTTTGATCGTCAATTACGGTTTTTCTTCCACATTGAACATCAAGGATTGGGGCATGAAAAGCAGCCGCCAAGGAGTCTTCGTCTCTTCAGATATGAGCACGTCTGTTCCTGGGATCTATGGCTGTGGGGATGTCGTTTTATACGATGGAAAAGTCGACCTGATCGCTACTGGTTTCGGGGAAGCCCCAACTGCGGTGAACAATGCACTCCATTACATTGATCCCAAAACGCGGACGCAACCCGCCCACAGTACGAGTCTTTTTAAGGAGTAGCTGAGATGAAACAAGTTGGTCTTGCCACCTATCTCCCTTTACAGGGGAAGACCCTCACTGAGCAAATGGTTCAGTATCTGGAAGCCTTCGATCATGCCGAAACGGCGGTCCACAATCTAGCCGTTGCCCAAGAAGCCAAAGGATTGGCAGAACGGTTTCAAGTCAACGCGGACAAAGCTTACTCAGCAGGACTGCTGCACGATGTCAGCGTCGTCATCCCTAATGACCAGCGAATCGCCTTGCAGATAGCGGTAGGCGAACCGATCTTAGACGCGGAGCGGCAAGCACCTTTTTTGCTGCATCAGCAGCAATCCGCTTTGTTGGCAAAAACGGTTTTTCAGGTGTCTGACCCAGAGATTCTGTCCGCCATCAGCTGTCATACCACCTTAAAGGCCCAATATAGTCGTCTCGATCTGATCGTTTTTTTAGCCGACAAAATCAAATGGGATCGCAAAGATCAAGCACCTTTCTTAACCGGTTTATTAGAGCGCCTCGATGATTCCTTGGAATCTGCCGCTGGCTATTATATGGACTGGCTCTTTGCCGGTGACTTAGTGGTCCCCCATCCTTGGGCAGTGGCAGCCAAAGCAAAATTAGCAAACACCTAAATGTCAGAAGGGACTAAACCCAAACGGCATGGGCTGCAACTGGAATAGGGCACAACTTATGATTGCAATCCATCAGTCGCATGTTGACTTTTGAATAAACTATTTTTACATGGAGGGGAACTATATGGTATTAGAAAGCAAAACACTTGAAGACAAAGCAAGAGAATTGTTGGCCGACCGCGGTGTCTCACTGCAAGACATCGGCGAATTGGTGATGTTCTTGCAAAAAGATTACATTGAAGGCATCACGTTGGAGATGTGTATCGAAAGCGTCAACGCTGTCTTAAGCAAGCGGGAAGTCCACAACACGATTTTGACGGGTGTCCAATTGGATATTTTGGCAGAAGAAAATCAACTGCTGCATCCACTGCAAGAAATCGTCAAAGAAGACGAAGGGCTTTATGGGATCGATGAGATCCTCGCACTATCCATCGTCAATGTGTACGGCTCCATCGGTTTTACTAACTACGGATACATTGATAAAGTCAAACCGGGCATTTTGAAAGAACTGAATAAGCACGACGGTCCCCGCGTTCACACCTTTTTAGATGATATCGTAGGTGCCATTGCCGCTTCTGCCGCAAGTCGCTTAGCCCATCAACACCCAAGTAAATCTCATTACATTACGCAATAAAAAAAGACCGACGATCCGCCTTCTTCAAAGGAAGTGGATCGTTGGTTTTTTTTTCATTACGCTGTTTTTTTCAAGCCTCGTTTGCCCCACCAATAGAAAGCAAAAAAGAAGACTTCAATCAAGACAAAAAAGAGAATAAAGCAATGCATGAAAAACGTTTCTGGCAATACGTTGATGATCGGATCGGTGGCTGGATTAAATAGCCAATCATCGTTACTGAAGAAAATCTCATGGAACGTAACGAAAAAGCGATCAAAGCCGACTGCCATCAAAAACCCGAAAATCAGCGGCAATATCATCCCCCATTGAAAAGGACGAATCAAGCGCCATTGCTGTTGGTTTTGTCGTAGCCGATTGACGAACCAGATACTCGGCAGCAACGTGACGATCATCACAGCATAATTTAATAGAAACAACTGTTTTACATCGTAGAAATGACCAGCCCCCGCTTCAGACATTGGAAAATCTGGCAAGGCGAGCGTACTTGCAAAGGGATTGTTTAGAAAATCTAACAATAAGCCATAGTTCTTCAACAACTCTTCTCTTGTTAGCGAGGTATAATCCAGCAGATTTAAGTGATCGACATCAAACCAATATAACGGTCGAAAATTGATCGTTAGGGTGATCGCTAGACTGACCAAAAACAAAAACAAGCAGACAAATCCTAAGCGTTCAAGCCACACTTGTTTTTTCATTGTTCAAAATCCCACTCATCTAAAGAATCAACCACATAGGTTGGTGCTACCGGTAATGTCGGAACCGCCGCTTTCGGGGTAAAGCCAGATAATACGAGCAAAGAATCGATCCCGTTTTGGATCCCCGAGCGAATATCGGTTTCGTAATTGTCCCCCACCATCAAGACCTCTTCTTTTGATAAGCCGATGTGTGCCACCGCTTTTTCCATAATGATGGCTTCTGGCTTGCCAATAAAAATTGGTTGCGTTTGGGTGGCAGTCTCCACCATTGCAATCAGTGAACCCGCACCTGGCAACAAGCCTCTTTCCGTCGGGATATTTTTGTCTGGATTGGTCCCGATAAAGGTAGCTCCTTTTTGGATCGCTAACGTTGCTAAAACAAATTTTTCATACGTCACGTGGTTGTCTAAACCAACCACGACATAATCCGGATTGGTTTCTTCCCACTCAAATCCAGCAGCTAAGATCAAATCGATCAACCCCGCTTCGCCGATCACAAACACTTTGCGGCCTTTGCCATGGTCTTTCATAAAATCGATCGTTGCCAAGCTTGCGGTATAGATCGTTTCTGGTGCCACGTGAATCGAAAATTCATCCGCCAATCGCTGTGCCACGACTTCGGGACTGCGGGTCGTATTGTTGGTCACAAATAAATAGGGCAGTCCTTTTTCTTGTAAGGATTCTACGAAGCGTTTCCCAGCAGGGATCGGCTCTTTTCCTAAATAAATCGTGCCGTCTAGATCAATCAAATAGCCTTTATATTTCATCTTATTCTTCCCTTTGTCGAATCGTAAACTCTTTTTTGCCTTTTTTCACCGTAGTTGTTTCGGTTTTTTTGACGTTTTTTTCTTTTGGTTTACGATTTTTGATCGTTGGTTTGCTTTTCTTCTGCGGAATTGCTTCACGCTTTTCTTCTATATGTGCGTTTTGTTGTGTAGTTTGATTTTGATTCGTTTGAGCTGGCTTTTTCTTACGTCTTCGGGAGGTACTTTTTTCTTTCTTGCCGCCAACCCTCTGGATCACGAAATAGGCACAACCGAAGTTGCAATACTCATACAAATAGTCTTCCAGCATGTCAATACGCTGATCGGGTAATGCTTTGCGGTTATCCTTTTCAAAAAAGCCTTTCAAGCGTAGCTGTTCATAACCCCAATCACCTACGATATAATCATAGCGTGCCAAAACTTCACTGTAACGCTCACCAAGTTTTTCAGGATCGAAGCCTTCACGATAATCCATGACCAATTTGTATTGTCGATTGCCAATCATTAATTCTTCATCATTCAACAAAGTCACCAACTCGCCTTTTTGCGGTTGTTTCGCTGGTTCTTCAATAATTTCTTCTAGTACAGATGTCATTTCATCTGTGATCGTTTGTTTTTCGGTCATTTTTTCACCACCTGCTGTTTATTATACCTTGTTTTATTCCTCAATGATAGTCGCGGTTTTCCTCAAAAAACCACTGGAGGGGTACCAACTACTGAATAGGGTATTTCTGACTCAAGTAATCACCGACCACCGTCCGAATAAAGTCTGGAAAAAGAAACTCAACTGTTCCAGCAATCTCGATCGTCGGGAAAAACGGAATAAACAAGTAGTGATCCACAAGAGTCAACGTGTAGCTTTGAGCAGGATCGACGGGCTCTTGTTTCCACAATACTTGGTGGTTTTTTTCATCAAAGCGAATGCCTTCATAAACCAGTTCGCCAAAAATCTTCCCTCGAAAGCCCATTCCCATAATTGGGAAATTGCGCAAAAAGTTGCGATTTTTTTCCATTTCTAAGACCAGTCGAATGACATCTGCGCCTTGCAGCGTCACCCGAATCAAATGCATCGGATGGGGTAAAATCGTGTGCAGTTGATCTTGATCGACCCGTCCTTGCGGCAAATCATCTAAAAATAGCCCCGTATTTAAGATGGCGGCATCCGTCTGTCCTTTGGCACATAATGCCAAAAGTGCCTCCCGAACCAAGGAATGTTGACTTTGCCAATCCCTCGTAAACGCTGCTGGAATTTCTGCCACCTGATTTGCCCGCAACAAGCGATGACCGATCGATAGATATTCGACGATCTCTTCCTCATCTTGCGGAAAAGCCACCAGCGAATCAGTCGGAATCACACGTGCACGATGCTTGATCGGGCGGTGGTGTTCATCTAAGACCACTTCGACTTCGCCAATGTTAAAACCAAACTTGCCAGCTGCGCCAATTTGAACCCCATTGATGACTTCGCCCTTTTCAAACAAATGGTGCGTGTGGGAACCTAAAATAACATCTAGTTCTGGAAAGTCCCTCGCAATCTGGCGGTCAGCATTGATGCCTAGATGGCTCATCAAGACCAGCAGATCGACCTCGGGGCGCAAATGCTGCACCAGTGAAGGCAAAATCTCCAAGGGTTCGCGAATGTCCCAACCGTTGGGGGCATATGTCAGCGGAAACGGTGCTGTAAAAGCGATCAGACCGATTTTGGCTCCTTGATTGCTTTCCATGATTTTGTATTCTTGTGCCCATTTGGGTGGACGTAAATCCTGTTTATCAAATAAATTGCCTAAAATGACAGGAAATTCTGCTTGGTCATATAAATGCTGCAAGACCTCTTTGGGATTGCCGACCCCTTCATTGTTCCCAATCGTCACCGCATCATAATGCCCTTGATTCATCAAGTCGACATTCGCCTTGCCGTCAGTTGCTTCTGTCAAAGGATGCCAGCGATCGACAAAGTCGCCTAAGTCGACCGCGATCACTGTCTCTTCGGTCGTATCCGCTTCTCGTTTTCTTTGATCCAAATAACGCCGCATCTTCGGCCAATGTTCTAGGTGGGAATGCAGATCGTTGGTATGGATAATCGTAATTTTTTCCATTGTGCGCCTCTTTTCAAATACGTCGCCTGAAATCACTATCCGTTTCTCTTGGCATCAAGGGTTGCCAGTAGAAAGACGACGGAATTCTCTACAAAATAAGCATAGCATAAAATCTCTGGGAAACCATTGGAATGCTTGGAAAAGAATGGTGACTTTTTGTAAAAAAGAAACAGTTACAGTGACAGTTGTTCAAAAGAAAAAATCACTTTTCTGACTGTAAAAAGGAAAGTGATTTTTTCTGGTTATTTGGGGGAATTGCAACCGATAACACGGCGGCGGCAATTTGTTGAAGCGAAAATAAAGAGTTCTTGAAACGACGATTCTATCGAATATCGAGAGCAGGTATTCCATGTTTCAGTTCGTCAGAACTACTGATTCTTTGAGAGTACAAAAATCGCCAACGGAAAAGTTATCAGAGTAAGGTTCTAAACAGGAATAAAGCCTTTGTATCAAAAATACAACTTACCCCTCTGAGAGCTGCTATCGATTGCCTAGATTTAAAGCAGAATACAATTAGAACAGCCCTTGGTGTCACAAAGACTTTCAGACAATAAAAAAACCTAAGACAGTCTGTCTCAGGTTTGAATGATCATCGATTCAATTAGTACTACTGCTTTCTTCAAAACAAGCAGTTTTTCAATCAGACACATGGAGAATCCTGCTTAGTGCTGCTTCCTTCCGGATCTGACACGCTTCACAAGACCTCCATTGTCCTAGCCTTTCGGCAAAACTTAGTATAACGTATTTCGTTAGAGATTGCCAGCCTTTTTTTGTTTTTTCTTTTCTCGTAATGCTCGGAAAAAATCTGTTAGCAGCTGGCCGCATGCTTCTTCTAAAATGCCGCCTTCCACATAGGACCAATGGTTGAAGCGCTCATCTTCCAATAAATTCATCAATGTACCAGCAGTGCCGCCTTTGGGATCGTAGGCACCAAAATACACTTCTTCCACCCGTGCCAATAACATCGCCCCACTGCACATCGGGCATGGTTCCAAGGTCACAAACAGCTGCGCTTGTTCTAAGCGCCAACTTCCGACAGTGCGACAGGCTTCCTCGATCGCAAACATCTCCGCATGCGCTGCGGCTTGTTGCTGCGTTTCTCGTAGATTGTGCCCACGACCAATGATTTTGCCATCCAAGACGACGACAGCACCGATCGGTACTTCTGCCACACCTTCTGCTTTTCGGGCTTCTTTGATTGCTTCTTCCATAAAGAACGCTTTTTCCTCGGCAGTCAAGGTACTTGTTTTTTCCACGACTTCACTTTCACTCCTCTACCTCGCACCATTTCGTGCATTTCCTTGTTAGTATAACGAAAAACGCTTAGAAAGACGAGAAAAACTCGCAAAGACCGATGTCCCTGCGAGTTTCAAATGGAATGATTGGCTTAAAAGACGGAATCAACAAAGCTCGTCAACTTGTCTTTGACATGTTCTGTCGAATCTTTGATGTTGTCTCCGTAAACAGAGATTTTGTTGCGACCCTCATTGACTTTTTTCATCACACCTAACAACGAATCCAATTCATTGTCAGACAAGCCGTCTACGACATCCAACAATTTTTCATTGCCGTTGAATTTGTCATCGACAAATTTCTTTACTTTGTGTCGGTTGCAAGCGAAGCGTACTTTATTGAATACTTTGTCTGATACAACGACGGCAGTAGTGATCCCAGCGATCGCTGCAATGCTTAATCCAATCGTTACTTTTGATGATGTTTTCATATCGATCAGCTCCCTTATTTTGCTACTTCCATCATAGCACGAGGACTGAAATAAAAACACTATTTCGTTTAAATCGCTTTGAATCTTAATCCTTTTGGAAAGAAGTTTTTCACAGTTCCTTGGACTTGTTTTCCAAAACCGACGGGGATCTCATCGACTGTCAAAATCACCCATCCAGCATTTCCTGGCACGCTCATGGTTTCACCTGCCACATACTGCTGCCATTGCCGCAAAGTGATCGGCACTGTCGGTGCCCCTTCTTCTGCATGGATCGCCAATGCCAACGCATAACTAGGTTCGATCCGATTCTTCTTAACGACGCCGACATGCAAACCTGGGCGCATAAACTTGATCCCTTTTAAAGAAGGCATTTCTTCAGGGACGAGCCAAAGGTTTTCTCCTAGCAGCTGAGGTGTCGCATTCAGTGCCTGTAAAAAAGGAAACTCCTTGTGAAAGGCTTGCCACAACTTTTGAGTCGTTGCATCCAATGGGCTCTTGGCTGTCGCTCCTTTGCCTTTTTTCTTCTTTTTCACTGGCGCTGCTTCTGCTTGGGAGGTCAATTTCGCAGCGAAATGACCTTCTCCTTGGTTTAAATGCGGCCATAAGCGGATGGTTTTCTCGATCCCAGATGCAGCTCCCCACTCGCTGCGCCCATGAGATACATTGGCCAAGTCGATCGCTTCGATTGTGAAGGGATACTCCTCCATTAACCAAGCCATCATCGCTTCGTTTTCTTCAGGGGCAAAGGTACAGGTGGAATAGATCAGCTGGCCCCCCGGTTTTAGCATCGCAACGGCTTGTGCCAAAATGTCTTTTTGCCTGATCGCACACTGATCAGGTGTTTCTGCCTGCCATTCTTCTAAGGCGACGGGATCTTTACGAAACATCCCTTCACCAGAACATGGGGCGTCCACCACGATCTTGTCAAAAAACTGAGGAAAATGGCGGCTCAATTCTTGTGGAGCCTGATTGGTGACGACTACATTCGGAAAGCCCCAACGCTCCACATTTTCTGATAGGATTTTGGCACGCTTCGGGAAAATCTCATTTGCTACAAGCAGCCCTTTTCCTTGTAATTGGCTTGCCAGCTGCGTTGTTTTGCCTCCCGGTGCCGCACATAAATCTAAGACCCGCTCCCCTGGTTGAGCGGCTGCGATCGTTGCCACGATCATCGCACTAGGTTCTTGGCTGTAGACATAGCCAGCTTGATGGAGCAACGAACGGCCTTTGACTTCGCCAATATAAGCCGCTTCTGCATAGGGGGCGGGTACAGCAGCTGGTCCATATTTTGCCAGCATCGCTTGTGCGTGCGGCTTAGCAACATTCAAGCGAAAGCCTTTGACTGGCTGATTATCGGTTAAAGCGGTAAAAAAAGCTGGTGCTTCTTCTCCTAGCAACCGTTGGTATTTTTCAATAAATGGTGTTGGTAATTGCATACTACCCCTCCTCGGCTTTTTTATTCTAGCGACTGAGAAGCAATTATGCAAGAATTCCTTGAGCAAATGGCAAAAAAACTGCAGCTGAGTGAAGTGGGCGACTAAATCGCTTCGACTTCTCTTTGCTGCAGACCTTTTTTTATTTAAAAATCGCTTTTTTGACACTGCTTTCGATGAATGGCTCAGAGACACGGTTGTCCCAGAATTTGATCAGTGGGCCCACTAAAAAGGCACTGATGAAGGTTCCGATCCCGATCGGCCCGCCTGTGAAAAGTCCAATCAAGGCAAAGGCAACATCTTGAATCACCCGCACCACTCGATAATTGGCTTTCGTCTGATCGACGATGGTTGGGGCGATCGCGTCATAGGGGGCGCTGCCCAAATTCGCTGACATATAAAATGAAGCTCCGAAGGTAAAGAAGATGATCCCGATCAACAAGAACAAACCTTGCTGCCACCAATTATTCGGACCGACGGATAACCAATCAAAAACGTTGGTATAAAAGTCGATGAAAAATCCTGTCAGCACCATATTGATGACCGTCCCGATGCCGATATGACGACGGCCAAAGATAAAAATCAATACTAGGACAGCGATATTGATCATCAATTGATAGACCCCAAGGGATAACCCTAGCAGCTCGCCGACACCGATATTGGCTGCTGTGTATGGGTCTAGCCCCACTCCGCCGACCCGCAGCAATGCCGCCCCGAATCCTAAAATGGCGACACCAATCAACGCATAAAGCGAGCGTATTCCTGTTTCTTTTTTCATTAAAATTTCCCCTTTTTTCTCATCTGTTCTTTCAAGTATAACGAGAAAAAAGCAAAATGGGAATTTCAACGCTTCACAGGGCTTTTTGTATGGAAGGGATCTGGCTTAGTCATCTCCTTTGCTTCTATATGAAAAGCCAGCGGCAATAATCATTGCTATTGCGTATCTTAGTTTTCGTTTCTTACAGATACGCGTGCCTCGTACATTACTCGGGCTTCACTGGAACCATCACTTCAAATATCTGCAATTCTTTTTGTGTGGTAAAGACTTCATCTTGCCATAACAATTCCCAAACATCGCCATCGATTTTCAACTGCTTCTCTTTTAGAAAGGCTTGGATGCGGTGGGTAAAAGCGGCAATTTGTTCTTCTCCCTCACTGACAAATCCAGAAACATACGTACCAGCGGGACGTGTGATGATCAGCTTTTCCGGATAGAGATGTAGCCGATCTTGGGGAATCAAGATCAATGCCCGATAAGGCGATGCGTGAAAAGTCTGATCCTCCAACGTCGTTCCTGCACTTAAAAAGCCGATGGGATAGCCACTGAAGGCATCTTTATAATCCACTAGTGGATAAAAACGGGCGTACACTTGATAAGCAGATTCTGGATCATCGCCAGCGATCTCTTCGGAAACGATAAACGCCTCTGCTTCGTGCTGCGCTATCGTAAAGGTCTCAAAATCGGCTTTCTGTACTTTTTCATAGCGCTGGATGTAGCGATCGAAGGTTCGTTCCAATTCTTGTAGCGCAGCGATTTTGTCACGGACTTGTCCTCGCCGTTCCACAAGTTCCTTTTGCGTATATTCCGGGTTGCGGTTTTTCAAAAATTGGCGAATGTCTTGCAAGGGCATGTCTAAAGAACGCAACATCAAAATCACGTCTAACTCAAGGCATTGTTCAAAGCCGTAATAGCGATAGCTGTTTTCACCAATCGATTGCGGTTTGAACAAATCGATTTGATCATAATAAATCAATGTGCGCCGACTCACGCCAGCATAAGCGGACATCTCACTGATGGTCAATTGTTTTTTCAAAAAAATTTCACTCCTTGCTTGACTGTAACGTAACGTTACAGTTTATTCTACCATAGAACGACATTTTTGGAGGGAAATCATGAAACAATTACAGTTATTTTATAAAGAAGAACGACGCTTCTTTTTCAGTTTATTTCTTTTGATGCTAGTCCAATCCTTCGGCACACTCTTGTTGCCGTATTTTTTGGCAAAAATCATTGATGAAGGGATCTTAAAAGTCGACACGACGGCCATTTGGCACAATGGCTGGTGGATGTTTGCCATTGCCATCGGCACCGTGATCGTCTCGGTAGGCGGTAGTTATTTATCTGCCCACCTTTCAGGAAAATTCGGGCATTTTTTGCGGATGCGCTTTTTCAAAAAAACACAAGAACTCTCTGTATCCGCTGTTGATGGCTATGGTACACCCACTTTGCTGGCACGTACCACCAGCGACATCAACAACATCCAACAAATTTTGATGATGGCGCTGCAAATGATTTTGCCAGCCCCAATGATCGTCGCAGCTTCGATTTTTCTAACCGGCACCGTCTCTTTACGGATGATTTGGGTCCCAATCGTAGCGATCCTATGTTTTTCAATGATCGCTTATGGGGTGATTCGCAAAGCGATCCCATTATCACAAATCACGCAAAAACTAGTCGATAACATGATGCGGATCTTACGAGAAACCTTTACCGGCGCTCGGGTGATTCGGGCATTTGACAAAGCGGCTTACGAAAAAGAACGGACAGATCAAACCTTGACGGAATATGCGAAAACCATGATTAAAGTCAATCGCCTCTTTGCTGTCTTGAATCCGACCGTCAACTTAGTAATGGGACTCTCGATTTCGACCATCCTAGTCTACGGCGGCTATCAAAGTCTTCAGGGCCACCTAGCTATTGGTAGTATTACTGCCATTATCGAATACACGATTTTGAGCCTTTGGTTTTTGACCATGGCAGCGATGGTGATCGTGATGGTGCCTAAAGGCTTGACTTCCTTACAACGAATCGAAGAAGTCTTAGAAGAACCAATTGATTTGATTGACGGTGACCAAACCTTAAACAAATCCGCCTTGTCAGAAACGATCGCCGCTTTCAATCACGTGCAATTTACGTATGAAGGCGCCGAAGAACCTGTCTTAGAAGATATCAGCTTCGAGATCCACCGAGGCAAAACGACAGCGATCGTTGGCGGAACCGGCTCTGGCAAAAGCACCATCGCCAAAGCGCTGTTGCGTTTCAAAGATGTGACTGCTGGTTCGATCACGCTTTTTGGCCGCAACATCAAAGAGATCTCACAAGCCGAATTACGGGACCAAATTAGTTATGTCCCGCAAAAAGCGCTCTTGCTTAGCGGCACGATTCAAGAAACCTTGCGTTTCGGCAATCGTCCAGCAACCCATGAGGCGATGGCAAAAGCCGCTGAAGTTGCCCAAGCCAAGTCATTTATCGAAGGCTTACCTGAAGGTTATGAAAGTCCAGTTGCTCAAAAAGGCAGCAATTTCTCCGGCGGTCAAAAGCAACGGCTGAGTATTGCCCGAGCGCTAACAAAGCCCGCAGAAATCTACTTCTTTGATGACAGCTTTTCTGCTTTGGATTATCAAACAGACGCCAACTTGCGGCGTGCATTGAAAGAATACACGAAAGATGCAGCCGTCATTATCGTTGCTCAACGGGTATCGACCGTTAAAAATGCCGATCAAATCATTGTCTTGGATAACGGCAAGATGGTCGGTAAAGGAACCCACGAAGAATTATTACGCACTTGCCAAACTTATCAAGAGTTTGCCTCATCTCAAGGAATGGGAGGAATGAAGGATGAGTAAACAAACAATGGATACACCAAAAAACATGAAACATACAAGCCGGCGCCTACTTCGATTACTAATGGAACAAAAAGCCCGCTTTCTGCTGATCATCGTCTCTGCCTTGTTCTTTTCCTTACTGATGTCCATCGCCCCTTTGATCTTGGGACGTGGACTGGATAATCTGATCGCCTTGTTTCAACAAGAAGGCTGGCAGATCAATGATTTTTGGCAAAGTATTTTAGGTCCAGTCGTCCTTTTAGCAGGAACCTGGCTTTTGATTAGTCTCTTTTCCTTGCTGCAAGAGTATACGATGGCCAGTGTCAGTGAAACCCTGACCTTGACTTTACGCAAACAAATCAGTGACAAATTCAATCGCCTGCCTATCAGTTTTTACGACAAACATCATACTGGCGATATTTTAAGCCGAGTGATTCTCGATTTAGATAAAGTATCTGAAGTCTTGCAAGTCGGTTTGATGCAGTTGATCACCGCAACCATCAGCATTACCTTCGGCTTGATTGCCATGCTTTATCTCAGCCCATTACTGACGATCGGCGTGGTTCTGATTTTGCTTTTGAGTGCTTTTGTGACCACCGTTCTCGCACGAAAAAACTTGAGCTACTTTACCAAAAACCAAGAAACATTAGGTGCAGTCAGCAGTCGTGCGGAAGAGTTTTATACCGCAAATCCGCTGATCAAATCCTACAACCAGCAAATTGCCGTTGAAGCGGAAATGGCGGAATTGAGCGAAGCTCAATTTAAAGCTTTTCGGAAAGCACAGTTCGTCAGTGCAGCGATCAATCCTTTCGTGCGCTTTATCAATCAAATCGGCTTTATCTTAAGCGCCGTCGTTGGTGGTCTGATGGTGTTGCAAGGGCAATTATCCATTGGTCTTGTACAAGCCTATCTGCAATACATCAACCAAGTGTCTGAACCGATCACGCAAGCTTCTTATATTATGAATACCTTGCAAAGTGCCTTAGCATCTCTCGAACGAATTTTTGAGATCCTTGATTATCCTGAAGAAGAAACAGCGACCCAGCAACTGCCGGTACCGCAAACCATCAAAGGAAAAATCGATTTCCAACACGTCTCCTTCGGCTACAACAAGGAAAAACTCCTGATGGAAAACGTCGAATTTTCCGTCAAACCAAAACAAACGGTTGCGATCGTCGGACCAACAGGCGCTGGAAAAACCACCATGATCAATCTTTTGATGCGCTTTTATCCTTTGAACGGTGGAAAGATTTTGCTGGACGATCAAGACATGATGTCCTTTTCGGCACCGGCAGTACGGAAAAAATTCGGTATGGTGCTGCAGGATACATGGCTGTTCCAAGGAACCATTGCTGAAAATATCGCATATGGCAATCCCGATGCCACTCGGGAAGACATCTTGGCTGCAGCCAAAGCCGCCCAATGCGACCACTTCGTGCGGACCCTGCCCAACGGTTACGATACCGTCATTGGCTCCGAAAGCGAACTGTCTCAAGGACAACAACAATTATTGACGATCGCCCGGGCGATTTTAGCGGACCCAACGATCCTGATCCTTGATGAAGCCACCTCCAGTGTCGACACTCGGACGGAACAAATGATCCAAACGGCAATGGATCGTTTGACCCAAGGAAGGACCAGTTTTATCATCGCCCATCGTCTTTCTACCATCAAAAATGCCGACTTGATTCTAGTGATGAAAGACGGCTCCGTCGTCGAAAAAGGCTCCCATACTCAATTGCTGGCACAAGATTCCCTTTACGCCCAACTATATAACAGCCAGTTTGCAACAGCTTGATGAAAAAGCCGAAAGGTCCAACGATGTCTATGACGAATCGTTGGACTTTTCGGTTATTTGCTTTTCATCCCTAAGTAGCACAAGTGTTCCTGTACAAGAAACACTTGTTACCTACCAAAAACCTTTCCCTTGCCTTGCCAGTATCCATATTCCATAATCAGACGTGAGAGACGATCCACCAAACAGACCATATGGGAGTGTTATGAATGAAAAATTTTCAGATGACGTTTATTACTTCTACTACCACCATTCGTTGGTTGAAACTATTGAATCTCTTGGAACGGCATAAGACCCTTTCGAATCGTGAGTTATCAAAAGCTGTCCAGAGTTCGCGGCGCACGATCATTTATGATATGGAGGGGCTACGGAGCTACTTTGGAAGTACTTTAATGATCGAATCCACGTCGAATGGCTATTCTCTTCACGAATTACTACCGAAGGAATATCTTGAACGAAAACGAGCGCTCCTTCAGAATGAACCATTATTCGTTATTCTTGAGCATCTGTTTAAGGGAGAATATCGGACAGTTTCCGAATGGGCAGACTATTTTTATCTTTCTGAAAGTTCCCTTTTACGCTATTTAACGCTTTTTGAAAAAGCCCTGAGGCCCTTTCAGTTATCTGTTGATCACAAGAATTTCCGTCTGATCGGATCAGAAGCGGATATTCGCAAATTTTTTCATACCTTTTATTATGAGTCAGACGCTACGCCTCATACGGTACGCCCAACGATCGCTGTGCAAAACATCGTCTTAGATTTTTTTCGAAATATACGCGGCAAAACCAATAATACGGCTTCATTTTGGTATATCAGTTATTGGTTGTATATTGTCCTTGAGCGTACTCAAGCAGGAGAAACTGTCATTGTCTCCGATCAATTAAAAAAGATCGTCTTGGCAGATGAGCTCTTCCAAGAAATCCAGCCCCTCAATCAACGACTCCAAACGGCTTTTTCCTTGTCTTTACCGTCAGAGGAGCTGGTCTACCTTTTCGCTCTACTAGCAAGTAACCGTGGGATAAACAACTATCTCAGGGAAATATCATTTGTTAACCGCTTTGACCATTGGCCTGAGCTAAAAGAACTGACTGCCAATTTTTGCCAGTTTCAGCAAATATCCGATCATGATCAGTCCCGAGAGTTTATTTTTCTCCATTCTTTCTTTATAACAGAAAAAATAAAACAGCTGATTTCCCCTACCTATAATCTAAGTATGGAAGAAATTTCCAGTTATGCACAAACGCAATACCCTAAAGAGTATGAGGAAAATACAGAGTTTCTTTTTAGGCAGCCCCTCTTTGAAGCAACCGCTCTGTCAGCAATCAGTGCCCGCTTCACTTTATACTTTGAAGGATTAAAAGAAAAATACTGGGGCAACCCACGCCGAATCGCCTTTCTTTTAGAAGGGGATGCGCATATTTGTCTTCAAATCAATGCTTTTGCCGTAAAATATTTTGGTCGATATCATATTTTGCAATTTCCTGATTCCAGTGAGTTTTCTTTAGATTATGTTGAACGAAACAAGATTGATCTAGTCGTGACGAATTACGCAGAGTATTTGGAAGAGTATATTTTAGATGTTGAATGCCTCCTGATAAAATCGATCCCAGATGCAGATGATTGGAACAATTTCTTGAAAATCATCAACCCAAAAATCATCCATAATTTTGCGTTGCGAAACATCGAAAAAAGCACCTTTTCCATTCGTTTCTTATTGCCGACTAGTATTCTTTCTTCACTCTGGCACACTACTTAACGACCATTCAATCGTTGCACGGTACCATCCCAACTTGGGATTTGCACCAGCAGGCACTTCCAAGGCGACACTGGTGGCTGCCGTCTCTTGATCACCAAAACGATAGACCCATGTTCCCGTACTCTGACTGTCGCCAGTTAGTAGAGGCTGCGCTTCACCTGGCGTCAAAGTTACACTATCATTCACCGTGGAAAGCTCTGGCATACTGGCATTGGAATTTGCTGAGGTCGTCATAAGCCGTTGATTGGCTAAGCTGATTTGAGCACCGATCAAGGGCTCATTGTCTTCATTTTGGAAGCCCTGCGAATCAAGAGTCGCCGATAAACGCCAACTCGTCTCTTCTGCATCGTTACGCTGATCCGTGATTTGCACATAATTCGGACGTTCCTTAGTTTCGGTTGCCCCTTCGGCAAGATTCATATGCTGAGGCAGTGCGTGATACGTTCCTTTGGCACTGCGGATCGGCACCTGACCAAATCGGAACTGGGAAACAAAATCAAGACTGAGCAACCCTTGGTTCTCAGGAATGACCGACGGATTTTCTGGATTCACTTCTACATCCGGTTCTAATGGATCAACCGGTGGCAGTGGTCCAGTCTGGGCGATTCGCAGGGTAGTTGCAGCGGGAAACACAGCGTCCCGAAAAACAACTTCTGAGGCTGGATTCTGATTGCCGTGTTCGTCATTCGTTGTCGGCGGATTGATCACTCCAGCTTCTTTTGCCGAACCAGCAGAATCTTTCAGAAAGACTTGGATCTCATCCCCCGCTTTTAACTGCCGATCACTTACATCAATCGTAAATGTTCCATCTTCATCGATAACCACCGCCTCTGTATCAAACCAGGCACCATTATGTGCAGCACTTAGCTCAACCTCTTTGTCTTCCGTGTGGCCATGGATCTCAGTTGTTTCTTCAAGAAGTACGTAGGAAGCAAAAGCTGCGGGCGTTGGCGGCAAAACAGGGAAAACCTGCACAGACTCGGTCCGTATTTGATGTTGGGCACCTTCTGTCAGTTCGCCGCTGGTTAATTCGACAGCGACGACTCGGACGATGGTTCCTGCTTCCAAAGGAGACTCAAGAGGAATCTCAAAAATCCCTCCTTGCGGCTCTTCTCCATAGATACTGATCCCCGGTGTTTCTTCTGTATGTCCGACGGTTTTCGCAGTGACTTCTTCCTTCTCACCATCTGCTGTTTCAATTTCAACGGTCACTTTCGCTTCATCATCCCAAGCAGGGCGAGTGCCATCAAAACCAACAGGCAAGCTGACTCGCCCATGAATTTTTTTGTCCGCATTCGTCGGCACCCGTAACTCATCGACGATCGCCCAACGCGCATTGTTTGAACTTACTCGAGAGTACGCTGTCAGTCCCTGGTTGCCAAAGGCCTCCGTATTCAATATCTCTGGTTTATTCGTCAAACCTAACGTGCCAAAATCAGCTCCTGAAAAAGCAAAATCGAGGGGTGGGAAATTTAGATCGGGATCTCCTAAGAGATTTGACCCGTTTTTCCAAACAGCTAAGTCACTATTCGTCGCTGTTAAAGTTGAAAGATTAGAAACACTAAAGATGTTTCCTCCATCAAGCCGCTCATTACGAAAATCAAAAAAGACTGGATCGTTCAAGAAGACAGATAGTTTACCTGAACGAAACACGCCACCATTCGGGGAACTTGTCCGCCCTTCCACTTGGAAATATCCTTGTTCAACGTAGATCGTTGAATTGAAGTAGGTATGCATGTCAATCCCCGGACCACTATCTGCTACACACATAAATTTACTATCGACACCTACGATTGAAAAATTATTCTCTGTCCCGTTATTATGGATGCCTCTCGCATAAAAAATCCCTTGATTTCCTCCAGCGACATTCCCATCATGCGCGTTGCCGTTTCCCGGATTATAAAGGTCAACGATGCCGCCTTCTGTGATCTCAAAAGAATTTCCTCCACTAGGAATTCGGATCAAGGGTGCGCTCCCCCCTATTTTACGAACTTTTACTATTCCACCATCCGTTACATGAAAGGTCACCAAACCAAAGTATAAAAATCGAATCACTGCATGGTCCCCGTCAGCCTCATGGCTGCTAGCTATTAATTGTCCATTGCTTTGAACTTTAAAAGTAAAGTTCAGACTAGTGATATTGATCGCACTAGCAGTGATGCTTTCGACCTCTAAGACTGCTGATTCACTCAAAGTAAGAGCCCCAGCTTCTGCCGCATTCGACGGTGTCGATAAAACAAAGGATGCTGCTCCTTCTGCCGCTGCAATCTCACTGAAAATCCGTACATGTGTCTCTTCGCCACTAATGGTGACGTCGGCATTTTTCCCATTGACCCGTAAAGCATTCGCATTTTCGGCGGTCAAGCGTACTTTTGAGCCGTTCTGGATCGTCAACTTAGGATTCTCACCAGTCAGAAATACGCCGCGCCTTCTTTGTGTCGTTTCAATCTGCAATAAGGCAGCATCCCCCACAACCATTGTTGGATCCGTCCCCTTCATAAATAGTGCAATATTTTGTTCCTCCGACATTGCTGTGGCTGCTCCCTGACTTTCTACAATGAGCGTACCACCATCAAAAAGATAAAAATTGCTGTTGTCTCCTACTAGTTCGATCGCATTGGCATCTGCCGCCGTCTCATTGTTCACCCGTACTTGTGTTTCATCTCCTGCGATCGTAGCAGAAGGAAAGAAACCATTTAAGAGGATGGCGCTCGCATTCATTGTGTTTATCGTTACGTTTGCACCAGATTGGATCGTCAATTCTGGCTGCTCTCCAGTCAGAACAAGCCCGCGTTTTCTCTCTGTAACCTCGATTGAAAAAACTGAATTCTCTGCTGCGATAAAGCGAGGATTTCTCCCAGACAGAATAACGGCATTATTATTACCATTGGTCGGAGCAGCAGTCGTTCCTGGACTGCGAATAGTTAAACGAGCACCATGATTGAGTTCCATTTGACCATTATCGCCACGTAAATCGATTGTATTCGCATCCCCTAGTCGCGTAGTAATGCTCACTTGCGCACCCTCATCGATCAACAACCTAGGATCTTGAATATCTGGTGCTGTATAAAAAATCCACATATTCGGCTTATTAATAATCACTTGCGCTTGATTTCCGACCTCCACTTCTTTCAGATTGAACAAGGTATCGGAAGCCATCGTCATTGCTTCGAAGTGATTGATCCCACCAGTAAAGTGAACCTTCGCTTCTCGTGCTAAAATAAAAGGTGACCGATTCTCCGAGGCTTCTTCTACTTCCTCTAGTTCAACGACCCAGTTTTTACTCAACGCATTGGTGGTCTGGATCAAAGCGGTATTGCCTGTTTTTTGGTATGTGAGATTTTCGATACGAAAAATCGTTTCTTCGTTAACGGTTAATAATTGAAAATAAGCACTATTGTTATTGAGGGTCAATGCATGACCATTTCCTTGAATCATTATCGGACGATCGATGGTCATTATGCTGGAAGTAGATTGGACAAGGTCCGCTTGTAAGGAAAGAATGGATACGGCTGGATCTTGTAAAGCACTAATAAACTCCGCCATGGTCGTTACGTAAGCTGTGCCACCATCAAAGGCGCTTGGTACGATCTCACTAGCCGCCTGTACCGCTGACTCCTCCTGCGGACGCTCAATGTCTGCTACTTTTTCAGCAGGATCACTATCCGTTTCTTGCGATTCTAAGGACTCATTTTCCAAGTCTTTCGGTGTTTCCTCAGTGTCTGTCTCTGCAGCAGCTATTTCAACGATCGCTTCGCTCCCTGCACTGGCTATAACAAAACTTCCAGGAAGTTCGGCAACGATCAAAACAGAAAATGTCTGCCGTGCTTGACTTGCTTTGATCTGCCAGCCTTGATCGCTTTGTTTTACTGCTGTTTGTCCGGGTGCCAATACATCAGTCATCAGCTTGACTTCTGCTGGTAATTCTAGGAAGATTTCTGCCACCGCTTGGTCGCTGACCAAATCGATCGTAAGCGGTTGACCTACCGTACCAGCAAATTTAGGCTCTTTGAACTGCACCGTCCCTTCAGACTCAGATGTTCCTGTGGCAAACTCCCCCAGAACTCCCTCATCCGCTAGCGGTTGTGCGAGGTATGGCGGTTCGGTTTCAGCAAAAACAACGATGAGGGGGACACTCATCAAGCGTAATCCCATAAAAACAAGCAGCAAGCGAATCCAATATTTCAAGTTTTGCTTTTTCATTCCATGCTCTCCTTTACTTCTTACGTATCCATGGTCGGCTTTTTGTTCTTCCATAACAGCCAAATGATTATTCCAAGAAGGAAGATCACTAGTCCTAATGCGCTGATCAACCACCAGTTTTGCCCCTCTTCAATGGTGACATCCTCACGATTCAACTGTTGTGCTGTGTCTGCTTCCACAGTAAACGGATATTCCCATGTCCACTCCTCACCTTCAGCTCGAGCTGTTAAGCTCATTACATATTCTCCGCTGTAAAAACGATCCCCCTGTAATGAAACGGGAAAATGAAAATGTGAATTTGGCGCCATTTGCATCCCTTCACGCTGCGCCTCATATAAGACTTCTTCCTGATCCGCTCGTCGAACAGTTGCCTCTACCTCTAGTCGATTGACAAAACGCGGCAACGGATTTTGTAGCGTTGCCCGAAACGCATTGCGATAATTGACTTGACCGGCAAACACATCCAATAACGCAAGCTCTGGTTCAATAATAGACGCTTCATTGCGGACAACAACGCCTAGGATATAAGCAAACCGATTTTGGATCGCAACACCTTCTTCCTCTGATCCAGTCGCTTCTGCGATGACCTCTCGAATACGTAAACCGCCGACTAGACTACCAGTAAAGGCTTCTTCAGGCATATGTATGGGTAACTCGATCGTCTTTTTTTCCTTAGCTGACAAAATAATCTCTCCAGGTGATTCGATTAGATCAGCTATCGAATAAGGCAAAGTCGGATCAGGTTCTGCGGCATCTTTGCCATATTCCACGACGCCATTTCCGTTAGTGAACGCCGTATGTGCGGAAACTTCGATCGTGATTTCCTTTTCCGCGCGATTTTGAATCGTCACCCCCAGAACATCATCGGTCCCTGGTGCTAGTTCTAGATCAAAATAGCCACTATTCCCATCTGGCAATTGGCTTTTCGGCAAATTGGGGACCACATGAAATGGCAATTCTGATTGTGTTTCTGCCCAACCTGTCATCGGCAATCCAACGAGTACCATCACCAGTAAAACAAACCCAGCTACTAGCCTATTCTTGATTGATCTCTTGCTTTGTGTCTTCATAATGAATCATTCCTTTCAAAATAGGCAGGAACAACTCGTCTCCTGCCTATTCCCTATATCCCTTACTCACTTCCTGATTCGTTTTTCCCTAATCGCAACACGCGTATCATTCGCTATCGCGCTTACTGGTAAAATGATTCGTTAAAATCATGTGCCTTTATTCATGCTTCTGAGCCAAGCTAAAAGACTGGCTTCTTTGCTGTGTTCTTCCAAAAAACTTATCCCTTAATTCCCAGGAGTGGCACTTAAATGCCAAGTCAGAGTAGCCGTATAAGCGGTTGCTTGCGGATTCGCTCCTGTCGGTATATGGAGCCAAATCGCTTCATTGAGAATATCCTCTTCCCCAGCTGCATGCTGTTGATTTAGCAGGGTTTGATTGCCCCATTGAACCGTTGAAAGTCCCGCCCCTTGGCCAGGAGCCGCAGACATCAAGGTGTTGCCTTCCGTTCCAACATCGATGGTTTGATGGTTAAATTGATCGCTAGGTGCTGTTGGGAAAGTAGCCGAATCTAATGCATTCGAACGAATCTGTGGATTTTGAAATTCGATATAAGCCCCACGTAATACATGATCCGAAGTGGCATCTGTACTTGTAAATTGATCCAAATCGACATTTAACGTCCAGCCGTTGTGTCCACCACGGGTATCCAATACTTGAGCAAAAGAGACATATGGCGCGGTTCCTGACCCATCAGACAGTCGTTCCAGCTCCGCAAGCATTGCGGATTTTCCAGGGCCTGTGCTGATCACTTGGGTTCCAAAATCGAAGCGCTTTGGCACATGCACCAAAGTGAACGGACCGGTTACCTCTGGATCGATCGGATCAATTTCTACCTCTGGCTCTTTTTCAGGTAACTCAACATCGATCTCTTCCTCCTCCCCAGGGATGAAATCTACTTCATTTTCGGTATTTCCTTCCAGGATGGGGGTTGCTGCTGCGGTCACTCCCCCAGATAACACAGCGATACTCATGACACCGATTGTTGCTAAATAAATACGTTTCATAAAAAATTACTCCTTTTACTATTATTATTCGCAGAAAGAATCTACGATGATTACTATTGATTGATGCGTAAACCTTTTTTCGCTAGAACTGGTTGCCAGTTGGCTTACTAATCCTCTCACTTCTTCAAAAACCACAACAGTCGTTTCCTAAAACAAGCGTGCGACCGTATTGCCTAAAGGCTATTTTTCTCACGATCTGATCGTCGTGTGCTTAATTTCAAGTAAGCGACCACACTCAAGAGGACGAGCAGCAGACCTATCCAGCGAATAAGCAGTCGTTGGTGACTGTTCGTTTGCGGAAAACGATCATTTTTTGCGTGACCAGATGAATCATCTTCAGGTACTGGCCATTTTCCTGTCGGCGGTTTTGGCTCTGGCTTTGCAGGTTCCTGACCACCAACAAAACGGATGACCCCTTCTGTTCTAGCGGTGGACACTTCTTTGGCTTCTACGAAATCAGCGACTAGCAGACAACTTAAAACCAACATCGCTACAATGAAATACCTCAATTTATGAAGCGGCATGTATTCCCCCTCATTTTCCTTTCGCCCCTTTTTCTCTTTCAAAAAACATACTTCAGACACAGACGAAGTCCTCCAATTCTTCATTTAAGATGGAGACAACCATTTTAATCGCTTCTTTATACCCAATGTATTTAGGCAAAAAAAATACCTGCGGTTGCTTTTCTATGGAGTAATCAAATGGAATGATATTGGTGATCAAAATATCACAGTCAAGCTGGGTGATCTGTTCCGATGTTAATTGTTCTTCATAGAGCACAGCCATTCGACCACTAAAATGATGTTCAAAAATACTATAGACCCATTCATCGATCACATAATTATTGGCAAGCAACACCACGATTTTTTGTGAAACCCGGATCAATTGATTGCCAAAAAGATAGAGAACGAAGGAACAACAAAAGTCCCTCAAAAATTGATTTTTGAAACATTGCGGAATCTCATTCACTTCCATAAACCTAATCAAAGGCTCATAAAGATCAAAAGGCAAAGAAAACACAAATTGATTCGTACTATCCGGATTTTTTAGGTAGATAGGTGCTAAGCCAACTTTTGCATATTGCCGGACTAAAAAATCTTCCACGACCTGTTGAATTCCACAAGGCTCGTCAAGGTAAGTATTGTGCTGTTCAAAAAAAGCAACAAAGAGTTCAACGAATCGCTTACTCGTTTTTGAAAAGGTATTGAGAGGAATCCTCGTTTTCCCTCGAAGCGCCCACTGCGCATAAAGCATTAAGTAAATAAAGCACGATTCCTGAACGAGCCGTTTTTTCGCAATGGGTTGGAGACTGCTGCTTTCTTGAAGTGTTTCACTGATCGTCAAAAAAAGCGGATCTTGCTGGATCAATGCTAGGATCTCAGGATCAAATATCAAGGTTCCAAAAGTGGCACGCTGAACAGACAAACGAATAATATTGATGACCTTTTTTCTTGAAACGATCCCCACGTTTTGCTCAATTCTTCTTAAAAGCGTTTCTTGAAGCTGATGTTCAATGACCGGCAACTCAAAATAGTGCGTTTCGCAATAAAAATCCCAGAAGAACTTTCGCTGATTGATCTCTTCTCCCATCAGCCCAATCGGTGCTTTGGTTACCACCAAACCGTATTCATCAAGAATCAGCTGTAATTTTTTTATGAGTCGATTTGCCGTTGATTCTGAAATATGCATGGCTCGAATCCAAGCTAAAAAAGGAAACGTTTGTCCCGCATAAAAAGCTTGTACTAATAAAATAAGTGGTTCTCGCTCATAGAAGGAGCGTCGTTTTTTATAGTATTCACCATGATCATTGATTACCAACTTCATCCCGTGATGGGTCCCTTCAAGAGAGATCGCATCACAAAAAAATGTGCGTAGTGCTTTTAAGTCCGTTAAGATCGTCCGCCGAGAAATACTCGCTTTTTCTGAGAGCTGTTTGACACTCAAAATCTGTTCGTTTTCCATGTACGCCAATAGTATAAGGCTTCTTCGATTCACTGAGTTCGTTACCAATTGGAATGTAAGACTGTTCACGGGCGTAATCTCCTTTAGCAAATTTCCTATAAATTTTCCATCAAATCGTAGGTCCCTCCTTTAGTGCTGCCTTCGAATCGTTGCAATGTTTCTTGTTTGATTCTAACAAAATTACCACCTATTTTTTATCCAGCATTTGCACACGAGGGTGCAAAAATATTGACTTTCCGCAAAGAATCATTTGTTCTGCGGGCTCTCAATGGTAAATATTAGATGTTATTTTAAATAATTCAGACACGTTTTTGTTTATTGTTTCTCTTTTATAAATTGCTAGCTGTACTCACCAATAAGCCGCAGCTTTTTTAGTAACAGCGCCGATTTCAACTGCCTAAAGCACAAAAAAACAGCTAGACACTTGTCTAGCTGACTTTATAGAATTATAAGTTAGAGCTAACTCCTATTTCCTTTTCAGTACGCTTGTAAACACACCGCCTACCATGATTGCGCCTAGAATCACCAGCCATGCAGCTCGTTGCTCATTCGTTTTAGGAAGAGCCTTTGCTTTTTCTTGACTGGAAGATTTCGTGGTTTCGCTACTAGCACTTGTTTCAGTAGACTGGCTCTCATGGGGATTTACTAGCGTGGCACCGTCATGGTTTGTGGTCGTTGTACTTGGTTCTGCTATACTTGGCTCGGTCGTACTTGGTTCTGGGGTACTTGGCTCCGTTGTACTTGGTTCCGTTGTGCTTGGTTCTGTTGTGCTCGGTTCTGTTGTGCTTGGTTCCGTGGTACTCGGCTCCGTTGTACTTGGTTCCGTTGTACTTGGTTCGGTAATGCTTGGTTCTGTGGTACTTGGCTCCGTTGTACTTGGTTCGGTTGTGCTCGGTTCTGTTGTGCTTGGGTCCGTGGTACTCGGCTCCGTCGTACTTGGTTCCGTTGTACTTGGTTCGGTTGTGCTTGGTTCGGTTGTGCTTGGTTCTGTGGTACTTGGCTCCGTTGTGCTTGGTTCCGTTGTACTTGGTTCTGTTGTGCTTGGCTCCGTTGTACTTGGTTCGGTTGTACTTGGTTCCGTGGTACTTGGCTCGGTTGTACTTGGCTCCGTCGTACTTGGTTCCGTTGTACTTGGTTCCGTTGTACTTGGTTCGGTTTCTTTTTTTGTATTGGTGATTACAAGGGTATCTCCCTCAGTCGTCACACTGCTTTCGAAGCCGTCGGGGATATTGACTTCTTCAACCTGATACACGAAGTCTTCCCCTTGATTGTTGTATTTTGGTAAGTCTGCCATTTGACCAGCAACGGGTATCTTTGTTAATGATGCTTGAAAATCATTGGCTTTTTCAAGGGTCAAACGGTCTGACTGCTGCCAACTGTCTGCTGCCGTAGTGGTGGTTCTTTTGACTTGATAATCGATTTGGTCTGGAATCTCAGCTGCTGAGACATTGACCCACTTTTTGAGAACAGCAAGGGAAACATTGGGTGCCTTGATGGAAGGTATCGGAAAATCCAACGCTTCATCATCGCTTGCTGGTGTTAAGGTCGTACGGCCATTGCACAACACCCACGCCTCTCCTTTAAAATCTGGGGCTTCCGTATTCAAGCGAACTTGGTAGGTCAAGGTCAATTTTTCATTTTCACCTAAGGCTATCCCACTGACGGTAATAGTCTGATCCTTTTCAGAAACGGTTACTCCAGTTGCAACTTCCGGCGCCTCGACCCACTCTCCTTGCGCATTTTTGCGCCATCCGACTAACTGATACTGATCAGCATCAAAATTACCTGCCCCTTGCAAAAGAATGCCCTCTCCCATCGGATCTGTAATCGTCCCGTCAGGGATGGTTTTATCGATATGATTGGCGATTTCTGTCAATGCTGAACCCAATCCGCTCAGGTTTTCATCCGTTGTTAAGTAATTGCTCGGTGCAGACGCCAGATTGCGCCCAATGTATTCCCCTCGTGCGGAAGGCGCCGTTGCTACCGAATAATAGGTAAAACCAGATTTTTTAAGCGCGACGATCGTGCCAAGGGTCTCGTCTGTCACCACAGTGTTGCTAACAGGAATGGCTTGCGAATCTGATGGATTTTTACTTGTCGTATGGTAAGCAGTGGCTGACGTTTGAAATTCTTCAATATAGCTTTCCGTGTGATAACCGTTATAGTCACTGATTGCGCCGGTATTTTGATAAACCGCTGCCTCATCTACTGGCAAATAACTACGATTGGCACTGTCGTCACCGATATGAATAAACAGCTTTTCCGCTTCTGGACGACTTTCTTCCAGTAACAGTTGTTGTCCAGCCAATAAGCCTTTTTGCATAAAAGTTCCAGAATGGGATTCGGCCGTCTCACGCAGAAATTGTTCCAAGTACGCGATATCGGTAGAAAAACCGTTGGTAGTGTAAACTTCTCGATTGTAGGCAACGATCCCGATCCGAATGGAGCCATTCGCTAGCGAATCAGCTAATTCATTTCCAAACTGTTGCAGCCCCAACAAGGCGTTGGTTAATTTTTCTCCAGTCATGGAGGAAGAATAATCGATCACCATGACCAGATCAACAGGGGTACTGGTCTGATTGCCTTTGACAGCTAACGTTACATCAAATAGTCCTTGGCCCGCAGCTTCTTTGACACTCTTTTTCAGATAAGCTTCATCTGCATAATTGACATAGTTCTCTTCATCAAAAGCAACCCCCGGCGCCTGTCCATACTTGTAGTTGTACGTATCTCCTTGCGCCGTTCCATTTGTCAAATACTGTCCGGTCGCATCAGTTTGATAGTCAAAATCATACGTGGTGGTTTCACTGTTTACAGTCAGACTGCCCATGAGAACCCCCATCAACAACAGGAAAAAAATCCCTGTATACTTTTGCCAACCTCTTTTGTGTTTCATCACTTTCGCTCCTTTATTTCCGCACTGCTTTCCTCAGCAGACCATGAATGCTGAGAAAAGCGAGTCTTTGTCAGAAAACAGTATAGAAGGTTTTGCTGCGAAAAGGAGACAAAAAATTGCTGATTTCATTTACAAAAAAATCACGTTTTTTGTGCTATCATAAGAGAATCGAGTACATAGAGAAACCTTTAGAACGGAGCTTGAATTATGGAACGGTTTTATCCATTTTTTGGACACACTCTCAAGAGAGATATCGACCTGTTGCGGTTTTTGTATCTTCAAAAACGTTTTGTTCCCATTGAAGAGATCAGTCAAGCGTTGGCTTTGGATCGCCGCTCCATCCAAAAAAGCTTCGACACTTTAAGCAAACGCTCGCTTTCCTTACAAGACGATCCCTCACCGCTTTTGGTTGCCAAACACGGCTTTGGGTTATCCTTCATTGGGACTAAGCGAGACTACAAGCGATTGAGTCGGCAGTTGCTGGAAGCGAATCCCTTTTTTTATTTACTGGAAACCCTTTTGCTGCAAAATGAGATCAATTTGATCCAATTCGCCGCTGACCATTACTTCTCCGAATCAACCGTTCGTAAACGAATCTATGCGTTGCAAAAACTGCTTGCTCCATTGGGATTTCAGCTGCAAAAGCAAAAAGGGACGGTTCGACTCGTAGGCAGCGAAGCCCGTATCCGCTACTTTATGATGGTCTTCTTTTGGCGAACATTTGCCGGTCTGCATTGGCCCTTTACTGGTCTTTCCCAGAAAAAATGTGAAACCATCGCACAAGACTTCTACCAAAACAATCAGATTCCCTTTAACCCGATCGAATTGAAAATGACCACATACATTTTGGCTGTCACTATTTTGCGGTTTCGCAAAGGACAACGGATTTCAGCAGAAGCAGTAGCGATCGAAGCCCCTTTGATTGGGGAAGATCTTTCCCTGTTTCAATCCCTGATTGATGAAGAGACCGCCATCTACAACCATTTATCGTCAGAACTAGCGGAACACTTCTTTCTTGATGAGAATGAACGCCGCTTTTGTTTTCTATGGCTAGCATCGAATCTCGATCGAACGTTTGCCGATGCGCAACTGGACGCTGCGTTTTCCCCAAAAAAACCAACGACGAGCATCCAAAAACTTCTCTGGTCGATGACCGCGTTCGCACCAAAATCCGAGTTGACCCGCCCTTGCAAAAGTAGGATCGTGAATACCCTCTTGAATGGGCTTTTGACTGTCGAATTGTTTGGACCGGTCGACCATACATTAGCCGGCTATAATACTGCCCAGTTTTTAACAGAACATTTTCCTGATTTGCAAAAGCAAGCCGAAAAGCTAGTGACAAAAACTTCGTTATACCAAAAAGAGCCGCTGAAACAAAGCGGATTTTCTCTTCATGTCGCTATGGCGTGGACGCTGATTTTACCGCCAGCTACTTTTCAGCAGAAAATCAAGATCAAACTGGAAACAGACTTGCCGCTGGCGATTTCGCTGACCATCAGAGAACTGATCAAAGCGCCCTTTCAAGGGTTCTACAACCTTGATATTCGTGATCAGTTTGTCGACGACGACTACGATCTCTGTCTAAGCACCACTCCATTGTCTGAAACCTATGAAAAAGCACCGGTCCTATTGATCAATGCACAAGTCACCCTTCCTGATTTGTTAGCAATTCATCAGGCGATTGAAGTATTCCAATCGCAAAAATAATGATTGCTCTGCTCAAATCACTCCAACAAAACGAGACGACGAAGTAATGAAAGTAGGTACTTCGTCGTCTCGTTTTGTTTCATTCATTCAATACAGTATTACTTTTATACAACCAATAGTTAAATCTGTTGCTAGTTCCTTTAACGAAAAGGAACACTCGAGTGTTGCAACTGGATTCGAACGTTGCCGTCTTCATCCAACATATACCCAAATGTATATTCGACCTTTACCTCTTCTCCGGTCTCACCAGATGTAAAATAATAATTGCCTGAAGAAAGTGCTGTATCACCATTTAGAATCGTATCGTGGTTGTCAAAGCGTACATTTGTCCACGGCTCTAAAGCAAACCCGCTGTCTTCTTCAATATCACCACCAACGAAATAAGACAAAGCTTCTTCCTTTGTTGAGCGGAAAGGAATTTCAGCAGCTTTCGTCGGTTTAAAAAGGACTGTTCCTTCATCAAATGCATACAACGTATCAAGGGTTTCTTTAGCTTGTTCTTCTGCAGCTTCCTCACTCTGCGTACTTGCTTCCCCAATAGCTACGATGCTCTCAGCCCAAGCTTCTTGTGCTTCTTCGATTGCAGCGAGGGTGATCGTTGGCACTTCAACCGTATCAGCTTGTGCTGTGTCGTCTTCATTTTGAGCCCCACACCCTGTTAAAGTAACTAAGATTATTGGTAAAACCAGTGTTTTTTTATTCATTTTATTCCTCCTTCTTTATCAATCAGTCTAATAAAGAATAGGTTTAATTGAAATAATAACCATAAAATCTTAACAAAAATAGAAAAATACTCGTATTTTGATTATTAAATGCATTTATCGCAGCTGATAATGAGAGCTCATTATTCAATCCGTTGTCTGCTTTGCTGCATATGTCAAAAAATACTGTTTATACGGACGCCCAATTTTTGTATACACATTTTCACTGCGAATGGCTTTGGTCTTTTCTAAGTGGGCGACATACTTTCTTACCGACACATGGGACAATGCGCAAGCTTGCGCCAATTCTTGGACTGTAAATGGCTGTTTGATAGTACGAATCGTTTCTTGGATCAACTGAAGCGTGTCTTCTGTCAACCCTTTTTCTAGTTCGATCCACGGACTTTTTTGGTTTCCCTGCAGCAGCAGATCGATTTGCTGCTGAGCGATCCGCGGATGTTTGAGACTTTCGCGTCGTTGCTGAAATACTTGGATACTTTGGGCAAATCGTTCGAAGGAAAACGGCTTGATCAAATAATCCAGCATCCCCAAATGTAGGCTTTGGCTGATCAATCGTGTTTCATCGGCAGCCGTGATCATGATCACATCCACAGCCTGTTGTTGTTCCCGTAATGTTTGCAACAGCTCCAAGCCATTGCCATCTTTCAAATGGATATCCAGCAAGAGCAGCTCAATGGTTTCTTTTTGTAGCATTTCTTGCGCTTCTTCCACTGTTTCCACCGAAAAAATTCGCTCAAAAACCGCTAAACGTTCTAAATAGCTGCGATGAATAAATTGAACCATCGGATCGTCTTCAACAATCAAAATATTGGCTTTCATAGCTGCTCCTTCCGATAATCATTCGTGATCGTCACTTCTAGGACGCCTTGCGCTTCCTGAAAAGTGATGGTCCCATTGACTTCATGCAGTAATTGCTGAAAATAGCCTACTTGCTGTAAAGTCACTTGTTCCGCTGGTGTCAACATTTCTTCCACTAGCTGCCAACTCGTTTGCAACTGATTTTCTTGGTACTCGATTTTCATAAATACCTCTTGAGTCAAATGCTTTTGCAGCAAAAGATGATGTATATATTGATAAAGGTTTAATAAGACTTTGGTTTCATGTGCAACGGCCCCTTGGGGAATCTCTGGAAAAATTTCTAACAACAGCTGGCATTTCTTTTCTAAAAATTTTTGCCGCTCGCCAATCAAAAACCCTGCCAACAAAGGGTTTTTAATAAGAATCGCTAACCGATGAGCAAATTCTTTCTCTGGTTTCAAAATATCATCCAAATAGATCGTCAACTCTTCATAGGCTTCTAAATCCACCAAACCATAGATGACATGCAGCTTGTTCATAAATTCGTGGGCTTGACTTTGCAGTGCCGTCGCATAGGCTGTCGTATTTGCCAACTGATCCGCAATAAATAAAGACTCTGTCGCATTTCTTAGAAAAATAATATGCCCTATCTGCTGATTTCTCACGATGATCGGCGCCGATGAAAAGACATAGTCCTGCCCTTCTTGCTGTACTAACCGCTCTTGCTTCTTGTCAAAATCGACGTGCTGCAAAGCAGGCAAGATCGTTAGCAGGGATTGGCCAACCAAGCCATCTTCTGATGCAGTAGCAAGCGGCAATGCCGTGGCAGCTCGATTTGCCAGCAAGATGTTCTTCGCTAAGTCTAAGACAAAAACAACATCCTTGGTTTCTTCCAGCATACTATTGCGTTCTTCTAACAAACGTGAGATTTCTTGCGGTTCCAGATTATGCAGTTGTCGTTTCAAATAAAATGCCACGAATAATGCAATCCCCCCGCCTAATAGCAAACTGATGAACAATGCTTTCCGATAGCCTTTTTGCGATAGTAAGATTAGCGATTGCAGTGAAGTCATTTTAATCCCTAATGCCACGACGCCAAGTTGTTCTCCATCTTCTTTCACTGGAACGAACCCACGTAAGGACTGTCCTAAGGTGCCGTTGCCAATGGAGAGAGACTCCTTGCCTTCAATTGCCGGTGTTTCATCGCCACCTGTAAAAGGTTGACCAATCTTTTCAGGGTCTGGGTGCGTGATCCGAATAGCGTCTTGATCCATCAAAACAATAAAATCCAACCCATAATTTTTTGCTAATTCATTGGTATATGATTGCAACTGGGGACTGGCTTTCTTTTCCCGCAGTGCTTGCTTGACCTCCGCTTCTGATGCTAACTGACGACCGATCGATAGCAGCAGCGTTTCTTCATCCCGGTGCATTTGCTCTTTTTGTTCCATCATCATCAGTACATAAAATAATGTTAGAACGATACATAAGGTACTGGTAAAAATTCCTACTAACAGCACCCACAGCCGAACTGGCCGCTCTCGCATAGTCGTTCCTCCTCAATTGCTAATAAGCGTTCATTACACGCTCATTTTAACATAGGAATCTTTTTCCGAAGGTCTTTTTTTAAGTTGTATTTAATTAAATTAGTTAAATAATCTTCTTTGTTTGTGAGCGCTTCCTTATACTGGAAACATCTAAAGGAGGTATTTGAATGAAACAAGTCGTCGCAAAACAACCCGTTGTTGAAAAAAAGCAAACCAAAGCAAAGTGGTGGTCTTTCTATGTTGGTTCCGTTCCTTTGCCCGTCTATCTGGTAATGTCTGCCATTATCTTGATCACTGCTTTTCTACAGCAACTGCCTGTCAATATGTTGGGGGGGTTCGCCGTTATCCTAAGTTTAGGCTGGTTATTAGGAACGATTGGTGCCAACATCCCCATCATCAAGAATTTTGGTGGTCCCGCTATTTTTTCTTTGTTGATTCCGTCAATCCTGGTCTTTTTTAATCTCATCAATCAAAACGTATTGGAATCAACTAATATCTTAATGAAGCAAGCAAACTTCCTTTATTTCTATATCGCCTGTCTGGTTTGCGGCAGCATTTTAGGTATGAATCGCAAAATCTTAGTCAAAGGGTTGATGCGAATGATCATTCCTATGATGTTAGGCATGGTCTTAGCGATGGGCGTAGGTACCCTTGTCGGTGTCCTGTTAGGGCTAGATTGGAAACACACTTTGTTCTTTATTGTGACTCCTGTTTTAGCCGGCGGTATTGGGGAAGGAATCTTACCACTTTCCTTAGGCTATAGTGCCATCACTGGTTTAGGTAGCGAGCAATTGGTCGGTCAGTTGATTCCAGCCACTATCATCGGCAACTTTTTCGCGATCGTTTGTACTGGCTTGTTGACTCGCTTAGGGGAACAAAAACCGCAGCTTTCAGGAAAAGGCCAACTCGTCAAAATGAGTGATGGGGATGATTTGAAAGATGCGTTGGTTGAAGATCAATCACCGATCGACGTCAAATTGATGGGTGCCGGTGTGCTGACCGCTTGTACGCTCTTTATTCTCGGCGGTTTGCTGGAACACGTCACTGGTTTTCCTGGACCTGTTCTCATGATCGTAGCAGCCGCTTTCTTGAAATACTTGAATGTCGTACCAAAAGAAACACAAAAAGGATCGAAACAGCTTTACAAATTCATCTCTGGTAACTTTACATTTCCACTCATGGCAGGATTAGGACTGCTTTATATTCCTTTGAAAGATGTCGTCGGTATGCTGACCTGGCAATACTTTTTAGTCGTTATTAGCGTCGTTTTCACTGTGATTGCCACGGGATTTATCGTTTCTCGCTTTATGAACATGTACCCCATCGAAGCAGCCATCGTTTCTGCTTGTCAAAGCGGAATGGGTGGAACCGGCGATGTCGCGATCTTAAGTACCGCCGACCGCATGAATTTGATGCCATTTGCCCAAGTAGCTACACGTTTGGGTGGCGCGATCACGGTTATCTCAATGACCGCACTTTTACGACTATTATTTTAATTGTTTGAAATCGGAAGGGAGAAATCAAGAATGTCAACGATGAATGTCAAAGAAGCAGCTATGAAACAAGCCGAGGAAAATGGGGGCAAATTAGCCGTCGTTTCTAAAGTCACTATTGATTCAAAAGAAGATTTAAGTATCGCCTACACCCCAGGAGTCGCAGCTGTTTCATCAGCAATTGCTGAAAACGAAGAACTCGCCTACACCTTGACCACCAAGAAAAATACTGTCGCCGTGATCAGCGATGGCTCAGCGGTGTTAGGTTTGGGCAATATCGGTGCCAAAGCAGCTATGCCGGTCATGGAAGGCAAAGCGGCCTTGTTCCAGCGCTTTGCCGGAATCGATTCGATTCCGATCGTCCTAGATACGCAAGACACCGAAGAAATCATTCAAACGATCAAAGCGATCGCACCAACCTTTGGTGGGATCAACCTAGAAGATATCAGCGCCCCTCGCTGCTTTGAGATCGAACGACGCTTGATTGAAGAATTACCGATCCCCGTGTTCCACGATGACCAGCACGGAACTGCCATCGTGGTATTAGCCGCTTTGATCAATAGCCTGAAGCTGATCGACAAATCCTTTGAAGAGGTCAAAATCGTGATCAACGGCGGTGGTTCAGCTGGCCTTGCCATTACCCGAAAATTTTTGGCTGCTGGCATCAGACACATCACTGTTGTCGACAAAGCAGGGATCATTTCAGAAACGAACCATGAACTTGCGCCCCATCACGCAGAAATTGCCAAAGTCACCAATCGTCAACATCTAACAGGAACACTAGAAGATGCCCTCAAAGGAGCAGATGTCTTCGTAGGCGTTTCAGCTCCCGGTGTGCTGCACCCTGAGTGGATCAAAACGATGGCAGAAAAACCAGTGATTTTTGCTATGGCGAATCCAACGCCAGAGATTTTCCCTGATGAAGCACTGGCAGCTGGCGCCTTTATCGTCGGTACTGGTCGCAGTGATTTCCCTAACCAGATCAATAATGTCTTGGCCTTTCCGGGAATCTTCCGAGGCGCATTAGACGCTCGAGCAAGAGACATCACGATCGAGATGCAGATCGCAGCAGCACAAGGGATCGCTAGTTTGATCCCCGAATCAGCATTGACTCCAACCACTATCATTCCAGATGCGTTTCAGCCTGATGTCGCTAAAGTCGTGGCAGAAAGCGTGAAGAATGCGGGGAAAAAAGATTAAATAGATTGGTATCATTAGTGACTGCAGCGCTAGTTGTTTGATACCAATAAAATGAAAAATAGCTACAAAAATGTACCGACTATGAAAACTAGTCGGTACATTTTTGTGTCGGATTTTACAGATAATCGAAAGTTTCCTCCCAGAAGACAGTCCGAAAAAATACTCCCTAACTTCCCATTCACTATTGCTTCACTTGGTTCACTTCACAGAGGGCACTCTTTAGTTTGAGGATACAATCGACAAATCACACGCTCCCAATCTTTCTTCGTTGGTATGCTACTTAACAAGATATAATCATCCGTCAAACCATAATCCAGGATATAGGGACGATAATTTGTGACGATCAAAACCTTCTGGTCCGCTTTTAATCGTTCTTCTGTTAATTCGTGCAATGAAAGAAAAATGACTTGATACTTGTTTGCAAAGAGCCGAATTGCTTGTAATCGAATCATTTGAACGACCATTGAGTCCCCTTCTATAAGAAACAAAATATTTTTTTTCGGCTGATAATAGTCGCGCAGTAAATCACTTACCGTTGTAAAACTGATAGCAATATCTTCCATAAATTCTGTCGCAAAAGCTAACTCTTCTTTGTACTTTTCCAAAAATGCTTTATTTTTGTAGTAAGACTCTCGATGGTATGTTTTTATTGAGGCGACTTCTTCAGCTTGTCGCTTGTTCAAAGATGGACAAATCACTTCATTAAGTTTTCTAGACACCAGAAAGGAGGTTAGATAATCTTCTAGCAGTGACTGATCCCAGCCCTTAAATTCGGCACCAGCAAAATACGCTTTTACGATCGGCTTCACTTCTGGCCAGAAATTAAATCGAGCTAGAAAAGTTTTTTCTCGATCGTATTGATTGATTGTCCGCGTACATATAATCATGTAGTGAAGCCAAGCAAGTTCTTCTTTGGGTAAAGATACCCCATACTCTTTGAAAATGACTTCTTTCAGAATCTCTAGCAATTTAAAATCATTTTCTTGATAGACAAGCTCTTTTGCCCAGTCAGGAATCGAAACATAGTGCTCCTTTTGCGCCCGTACAATCGTTATATACAGCAGTGAATAAAAAGCCGAGATCGTCAAGCCAGTACCTACTTCATATTTTCCCAATTTATCAGAAAGTCCCTTTAGAATTATATGATGCAGGCCTTCTGGTGGTCTGATCGTATAGGGGGTGGGCTCACCTACATAGTAAAAATCAAAAAAGAATTTACGAATATTTGCTTCATCGCCTACCAAAGTAACCGGTGTGAAACTTAGAGAAAGTCCATACTCTTTTAAGGCTGGTTGCACACGTGCAATAAACCTTCGTAATGTTGTTTCCGCATAATTGTATCGATAAGCCAATTCATTCAGATCAACTACTTCTCCATAAAAAATGTTCCCAATGATTTCAAATAAAACTTCCTGATTTAATAGCTGCTCTTTTTTTTCTTTAAAGAGAACACGATTTCGTTCTTCGAAATGAAATCCGCTATTACCTGATACCAATTCAATACATTCGCCAAAATGCTCTTTGATCAAGCGTAGGTCTTTCACCAATGTCCGCTTAGAAATAGCCAATCGCTCAGAAAGAATCCCAACTTTAAAAACTTGTTCTCGTTCAATAATCGTTAATATCTGCATCCAACGCTTTGTACTCGGACTTGTAATAAAAGACATCTGAAGTTCCCTCATGCCATTTCTTCACTCATTTCCTTTTCTGACTTGGCTCTATTCATTCTACCATACAACAGAAACCCCTTTCTTCGCTACGTCAAATGAACTTCTTTCTAAAAACATAAGATGTGGCACGAAACATCCATTGTCAGAAAAGTTCGCTTTCGCTTTTTTGAACTTGCTGCGGGCTTTCTTTCAATCCATAGCAAGGCAAGCACCATTCTTTTCCTGGATCAAATGATAGCACTGCGACACGCGACAAATAAGAAAAGTGCTGACACCCATGTATACACACAACCTTTTGCCTGTGCGCAACAGATTTTCTATTGCAGATTCAAATAAAGAAGCTTAACACCTCGTAGATGTTAAGCAGAATCAGCTATCATTCTATGTTTGTTCAATACTCGGTGCCCGATTTTCATTTGGCATTCTTCTCTGGATCGGATTTAAAACCTCACAACCGCTTTGACCAACGGATCATCTTCTAACGTTTGGCGTTCTAGCGCCTCTTGCAGTTTTTCCAATGGGTATTCATCCGTGATATATTTTGTGGGATCGATCATGCCACTAGCAATCAAATCGATCGTTTCTTCAAACTCTTGGCGGGTGCATGAAACGCTGCCGATGAGCTTGATTTCTTGCAAGACCAACCGATTTAATGAAAAAGGAATTTCGGGAACAACGGAATTTCCAATCGCCACGATCGTTGCGCCAGGACGAGCAGCCTCAATGCATGTCGCTAAGGAACTGCTGGAACCGACCGCTTCAAAAATCAAATCGAACCCACCAGCAGACGCGTCTTTCAATACTTCCCCGCGGTTTGGATCCTTAGCGTCAAAGTAATCGTCAAAGATTCCCAATTCCTTGGCTTTCTCAATTTTTGTATCGTTGATTTTGGACATGGCCACATAAGAAGCCCCAGCTTTTTTTGCCAATTCGCCAATCAATTGCCCGATGATCCCACTTCCAGAAACCAAGACTTTGTCATTTAACTTAATATTGGATTTACGGACGGCATGATAGGCAACCATCAAGGGATCAATCAAGCTAGCTGCTGTATCTGAAACTGTATCTGGCAATTTATAAGCATTGGACGCTTTTCCGACAAACCGTTCGGCATAGGCGCCATTGCAGACAAAGCCGATATAATTGGTGCCGTTTACTTCCCGACACAAATGCTCTTGACCTTTTTGGCACATCTCACATTTTCCACAATAAAGATTTGCCCAAAAAGCGACGCGATCGCCGATTTTAAAGGAACTATCGCCTGCATCCGTCACGACACCGCAAAACTCGTGACCCATGATAAAATCGGACTCCCCTGTTTTGCCCCAACCTTTCCCTGCTTGCCACATATGCACATCACTGCCGCAGACGCCGCAAGCTGAAATTTGGATCTCGATCAGTCCTTCTTCCACTTTCGGCACAGGTACTTGTTTGACCTCGATCGTTTCTGGTCCTTTTAATACAGCAGCTTTCATGTTTTTTTCTGTCATCTCTGTTTCCTCCTCATTGCTTTTTCCTTTGCTTACCGTCATACTAACATTAAAGTTAACTTTAAAGTCAACGTTAAGGAGTGAAAAAAATGACCTATACGATATCCCAAGTTGCGAAAGCCTTAAATATCCCCACGTCAACCATCCGCTATTACGACAAAGAAGGCCTTTTGCCGACGTTAGCGCGCAAAGAATCTGGCTACCGTTTATTTTCAGATACCGAAATTGAGATGCTGGAATTGATCGAATGTCTGAAGGAAACAGGCATGACCATTAAAGAGATCAAAGATTATGCACAATTGACACGCCTTGGTGATGACTCGCTGCAAGAACGCCATAAAATGTTTCTTGAACAAAAAAAAGCGCTGCAAGCGCAGATAGACGCTTTGCAGCAATCGATGGCGTTGATCGACCATAAGTGCTGGTATTATGAATCAGCGATCGCAGCCGGTACAGAACAAATCCATTTCCCAATCAAAATGTCGTTGAGAAACAAAGAAAAGTTTCAAGCGATCACCGCCCAAAGCGAAGATCGCTAACGTTATGTAACGTTCACAGGACTATCTGCCTGCTTCTAGTGATCCGAAGCAAACCTATTCTTGGTACTTTTCAAATACTTGCTTGTCTGCTAGTGAATAGACTTGTTCATACAAATAATCAAAGAGAGTATTCATGTTCTCTTTCGTATCGCTCACTTCATCAAGGATCTCTTTTGCCGTACGATGGGCGATATTCAAGCGCATTTTAGCGTTGTAGATCATCCGTTCTGCTTCAACCTGCGCTTCTTCAAGTGTCCGGTCTGCTTTCTTTCTAGCAAACAGCAAGATCTCTCGCATCTCCGCTTGAAACTGCTGATTTTCTTTTTGTAACTCTTGGTTTTCTTTTTGCAGCTCATTGACCGCTTTGCGAAGCGCAGCGGCTTCTTCTTCCTGAGGGCCTCGAGCCTGCTCCTCCAGCTGTGCTTCTTTTTCAGCGAGTTGGTTCGCCAAATTTGTGATGACCTCTTCTTTTTGGAGCAGCAGCTGTTTTTGTTCTTGGGCTTTGCTTTCATACCATTGTTTTTCTCTTGCCCAATCCAAGCGTTCAAAAATCGCTTTTTCTTTCACTTGCTGGATATCCGACTGTGAGTGATGCAAGGTTTCTGCATGGAGCCGCTTTTCAAGTTCTGTGATTCTCGTTCGTGCCAACACTAACTCTTGATGGGTTTGTTCAAAGCTCATATCTGCTGGTGAGACAGGCGCCAGCTCCATCTGCTCCCCGTTCGCTTCCGCGGTAAACGCTTCAAAAGAGCGTTTTTCTTGATAGCTAGGCAAGGGCGCATTGACAGTTTCATTACGCTTTTTGGTGCTTTTACGCTTTCTCTTCCCTTTACTGCTTACTGGATGTGGCATGCCCGTTTCTGAGGACCAGGGTTGCGTCGAGTGCTTAGGCGATCCTTCTGGCTCCAATCGTTCCTCTAGTTCCGCTTGTACTGAAGGAGACGGTGCCGGCGCCTGTCCACTTCGTTGCCCTTGTTTTTTGCCTTTTTGGGGTTTACTACTGGTACCCGTCATTTCTTGATCATTGCTAGTAGCTTTCTTTTTTGCGGTATCGGCGAAGGCTTCTTTCGCCGGTCCATTGGCAACAGCTGTCTCAGCGGTTCTGTTTTCTTTCTCATACGTTTCTTCAAATCCTTTTAATTCTTTCAATGACACTTGGTTCATTTCGTCGAATAGCGTCTGAGCAGAAAACCACCCACGTCCCTTCTTCTTACTCATCCCTTGAATCCCTCCCTTTCGTCAATAACTCTTTTGATTGTTTCATTCTAAGTTCCCGTGTCTGAAGCTTGGACAAGCTCTTTTCGGTTGAGTACTTGCCACTGTCCCTGAGCATTGCGGACGATCGTTTGTTCAAATGACGTATCGGGCGTATCTGCTACTTGCAACACGAAATGGCACCGTTTCACGCCTTGCGCCTGCGATAGATCATCGATGATTCGCTGCAAATTAGCTTCCCAAGCAGGAAAGTCCGCAGAAGAGTTCAAATGACTTGAACTCGTTAGGGTGATTTCTTGCAGCGGTTGGTCAATATGGATCAGCACGACTGTCGGTCCTAAAAAAGGCGTCACTTGCGCCCCAAATTCTTCTTCTAGCTGAAAACGCGCTTCTCGATCATCCGCCATCAGTAGCGTATGCCAAGCAAGATTTTCAAAAGGGAGACCTGCAGACGGGTACACCGATAACGGTCGTTGCGTCCCTTCAATCTGTTCTTTTTGTAAATGTAAGATTTCCTGTTTCATCTGCTCCCTCTCCTCTGCTACCCTACGGCTTTGCGCATGTATGGAAACTTGAGTAAAAGTCAAAAGCAGCAAACTCATAAGAAACAGACCACTCACCATCAGCAACGCTAACGGATGTTCATTACGAATCTTATGCTTAAAAAAAGCCAGTTTTCTTTTTTCCAACTCCGTCATCTTTGTTCGTCGCTCAAGTCTTCGAACAAAGATTTCGAGGTATCCCCGTTGAGCAAGCACCCCGATCGCCACAAAACAAAGCAGCAGTATGCTGACATAAACAATCTTCACGGACATCCCCCTTTCCATCTTTTGTCCATAATTGAGCCTCGATTTTCAAACAGACACGCTGACTGACCTCGTTGAATCCTTAAAAGAAATTCAAGACGACCCCACGAAGCGCCTCGCTCGTCACCATACCAAATTCACGACTATCGATCGAGTGCATGATCGCATCCCCAACGACGAAATACTCTCCTGGCTGCAGGATGCCTCCGACCGGCAATTCCCTCGCCGTTTCTTGCGTCAGTGTAAAGGTATAGGAAAAATCATAATAGGACCCTGATGCACCCAATAGCAATCGATTGCCACTGCGCGCATAGGAATCCCCAGGAACCCCGATCACTCGTTTTACGATCAGCAGCCCTTCATGCTCAAAAGCGACGAGATCATAACGATGCGGCAACTGATTCTTTTGAATAACGACTAACTCGTTGTTTTGAATAATGGGGGCCATCGAATCACCGCTGACACGAGCCATTTTGTAGTTTGAAAAGAAATAGAACAGCAGCAGTAGCAGACAACCTATTCCCAACACACGAAGTGCCCATTGCTTTTGGAATCGACCCATGATACCTGTTGCTCCTCTACCATAATTTTACGTCGTACGTAGCCTTTGACTATTTATACCGTTGGCTCTACCGCTTTTAGCGAGAGGCAGACGCTGCTTGAAGCTCTTCACTAGGAACAGAGCCTTTACATTGACCAAGAAAATCGGCTAAAATCGCCTTGCCGAGACGTTCAATGGAATTTGGCTCAATCGGTCGTTCCAACCGATAGATGGGCTGTTCCAATTCCAGCAAAAAGAGCGGTTGATCAGTGACTACCACCTGGCGGGCGGTGAAAATCGACAGCTCACTCGTAGTCTCGACGACGACATCCACTCCTTGGGCAGCCAGCCAATCACTCAGACGTTGTTTGATCCAGCCTTTGATTTTCTCATTTCCACACAAATGATAGGTGATCATCAGCTGGTTGTTTTTTAACTGCTGGTTCTTTAGATAGGACTCGCCTATTGTCAGCAAATAGTGAGAAGCAGCGCTAGAAAGTGCCTTCGTCTTTCCAATACCAGACACTTCTGGCTTTCGACGATCCCGCAGCAAAGGAGGTGGCACATGGAAGAGCCGATCCAGTAACATGACTGCTAACGTCACTTGCACGAATACGCGATCTTCTCTCAATGTCTCTGCTTGCTTAGGAAACGTCTCTCGCAAGCTATCGATTGGATCAAAGGGCACCGTTTCTTCGACCCACGGATGTTTCAATAAAAACGAAAGTACCCCTTCATCTGCCATCATCAAAAACAATAGGACACACCGTTCTTGCTGCGACAAGGACCTGCAGACCTCCAAGCCTTCGATGACAAAACCCGTTTTTTCTAGAAACAACCGACAAAAGTCAGCCATTTCCCAATTTTCTTCCAAGCGTCCACCTTGTTGCGCCCGCAAAAGAAAGACCTTCGTCCACTGCAACGAAACCACTGGATCGATCGGCAAGGACGGACGATACCGCAGTGTCAACGTTTCAGCCAGCTGCTCAAAGATTTGGTAGGGCTGTTCCTCTTCTTCAAAATAAAAGGCTTTATAGAAATACCGTATGTTTCCTTCTGCCCCTTCTAGGCACCACTGCTTTTTATTCAAGGTCAGTTCATAAGCAGCGAACAAGGTCTGAAGCTGACGACATTGTTTCAAAAAGGTTTGATTGCCTAATCCGGTGATCGCAACAAGTTTTTCCGGTATCGCCGTTTCTTGCTGACACAAGAAATGCAGAAACAACAGATTCGGGTCATCCGCCAACAATGCTCGCTTTTTTTCCTGATACTCTGCCAATTCTTGGATCATCAATTCATAACCATTGCTGGCAGATGCGAGGATCGTCGAAGCCCCAAAGAGTTGGCGCAGTTCCTCAATGTCTGAAATAATCGTCCGCCGAGAAGCGCCGCAAGCATGTGCCAGCTGTTGCCCACTTAAAGGACCGCAACATTCCAACTGCCGCAAAATCGTCAATTGCCGCTTGCACGTCATTGAAAATAAACTGTTCATCAATAAAGACGGCTTGTTTCTCATCGTTTCACCTCCCCACACATTCGAAAGAAGAGAAGCTGCAGGCGACTTCCAGCAGCTTCTGCTTCCTTCTTATTCAAACTTTTATGACTCAGGTCTCGGAACAAAGCTTAATTCCCAATAAATCGTGCCGCGATAAGCAGTTGCTTGGGGGTTGGCACCAATCGGGACTTCCAGTTCCACACTGTTTTTCATTGTTTCACTTGAGCCATAATGTTGGATCCACGTCCCTCCACCATGATTCTCTTGAGCCGAAGCCAAGGTTTTACTTTGACCTGCAATAAGTTCAATGGCTTCTTGATAGTCTGGCGTCTCCGACTCATTCGAACCAGTGGTTACCATATGGATATTTGACAAATAAACGCTTGCCCCTCTTAGTCGTTGCCTTTCATCATGCGTACCCACAAAACCCTCTTCAGATAAGCGAGCACTCAGTGTCCAACCAGTAGTAGCGACCCTCCGATCCGATACTTGGATATAATTGGGACGGTCCCCTTCATGCACATCCTCATAAACTTCCCGCAACGCCTGCGGCTTTGCTGGATATCGAGTGGTACTTGAAAGAATTGGTACTTCTCCAAAATCGAATTGAGAAATAAAGTCGATGCTGACAAATCCCTGGTTTTCTGGCAAAACAGGAGGATTCACAGGATCGACCGTTTCATCCGGGCGAAAAGGATCCCGCGGATCCACAATGTCGATTTTCTCTACAATCACCGAATCCTTTCCCCATCTCCCATTCAAAAACGCCTCGGCTGTCACTAGCTCTTCGTGACGAAAATGTTGGAAGTTTGGAAATTCGGATAAATCAAACTGAAAGTTTCCCTCTTCATCAGCTTGGACGTGAAAGAATTCTCTGCGTCCATCTGGATCCGTTACAGTACCAAGGGAAGGATTTGGTTCGGGCATAAATGCTTCCCGCTCAAAACGAATATAGCTATTGGGATTTGCTCTTCCAGAGATGATCCGAGAATTTGATAAGGTCGGATCTTCCGTTAATGGATTCAACTCTATTTCAACTTCAGAAACTTGCTCGAAAAGCAATCGTTGGCTATGAGTCGAAAAATGACTACGTACCCCTTGTTCCACTGTTGGATCCAAAGTTACGACACTGTTGATTGTTGGATTGATCCAAGTAAGGTTGGTACTCATATGAATCAAAGGCATCCACTCATGGGTAGACTGCACCTCATCAAACTCACCGTATTGCCATTGTTTGATTCCTTGAAATTCGATTTCCAGTTCATTGGTTCCATTTAAGTTGATCAAACTTCCGTTATTAAAAGAAAGCGGCGCCGTTCGTTCTAAATTGACCTTTCGGGCCTCATTGAACGTCAACTTCGAAAGATTTCCAAAAAAGATCAAATTTTGAGAATCATTGCGACTGTCCGAACGAATATCTAAAATAGCATCTTTACCAACAGTGATACTGTTTTGAGGTTCCCAGAAGCCAACAACATGTGCCGATAAGTTGGGTTGATTTTCCGCATCAATTTTTAACATACTACGTTCCTTTAGATTGATATGGGTGTTGCCTCCTTGAAATGAAAGAATATTCCAATTCCATCCATTCGTGTGACTTCGATTCTCTAAGGATTGGATATGCACTTTGCTGTCTTCCAAGAGATCGATGGTATGGTTTCCATGAAGTGTGGAAATCGCAGAGGCGTTGATCTGAGTGTCAAGTTTTAATTCTGCTCCCTTGCCAACAGTCAGATTCCCACCACCATTTCCAAAACAGACATTCACACCATCGGCTTCCCCTCTAGTCCCTTCAAAATTTGCTTTCATGGAAACTTTGGCATTCTCTCCAATAACCAGTTCTGGATGATTCAAACCATGATAAAATAAATTTCCTGAACTGATGGTCGACAATTCTACTTCTGCATTGGGACTGATCAAAAGTCGATGGACTTCAAAATTTGCTTGATTCCAAGCATTGATCTGCCAATTTTCATTAAAAGTCGAACGGTAGCTTCGTGCTTGATGTGAGGTAACCTTTCCTGAAAGCACTGCGGTTGTACCAACGGAATGCAAAAGCTGATTCCCAATGTTTTCAACATTATGGTACCGCATGGTGGATATGGCTTGATTGTTAACACCCAAAGTAGTAACGTTCATAGGTCCGTAATAATTCCCATGATAAAGGGTAATATTTTGATACGAAATATCCCAAGGAGATTCTGGTACCATCGTACTATCCAAGAAGCCAACAGCAACCGCACGAAAATCAATTTGGTATTTTCCTTGTCCATCAATAATAAGAGTTCTTGAGATTCCCGGTTGGCTGATATAGACATAAGAGTCTCCACTCGAAATATTAATTGTACTTCCTGATACGCCTGAAGCTATACCTTCAATCGGATTATCACTAGATTCAAAGCTATCGATCAACTTTATATGATTCACCTCTGGGTCCATGACAGCTTCTAAAAATTCTAGCCAGGAGCCTACTTCTTGTTCTCTTCGCCTATCTTCCAAAAGATCAAGATTGCCTTCATCCACCTCGATGTCATCAAAAAATGAACCATCTGATTTGACAGGATCCGCTGCTAAGTTAGTGCCAATCGGGTGGTCGTCCGTTTCCATAGGGGGCCTCTCCCCCTCATCTCCGGATTTTCTTTCTTCCACGTTCAAGGTAAGCACTGTCTCTGCTACCGTTATTTCATAAGTACCTACGGATTCTATCGTCAGTGGTAGACTAAACGACGTCAACGGCACTTCGGAGTTCAGAAGCCATTGCTCGGGATCCTCGGTTTGGGTGATCACTATTTCTTCCATTAAAAATGTTTCTTCTATGATCGTGGCTGCAGGCAGCTGGATGTCGATGCTTGTTAGTGGGCGGTTTGTTAAAAACATGATCGGAAACACTTCTCCAACATAGGCTTGCTGGATTTCTTCCAGAAAAGAAACCACCAACTCCTCTTGATCCTCTAAAGATTCTTCAAAAGAAGATCCAGTGAACACCTCGCCTAACGTACCTTCTCTTCCTTGCCATGCATGTAGTGGTTCAAAAAAGAACACACGAATAGACGGAAAAAACAAGTAAACACTAAATAGTCCTACCATAAGTGATAGTACTATCTTTAGTGTTTTTTTTTTCATTTTACTGATCCCCACCTTCCTTTGTCTTTTTTTTCTTGTTAATGATTAAAACAACAACGATGATCAATAACAAAACAAGTGCGGCGATTCCGCCAATCAGCCACCAATTGGTTTCTGGTTCCAATGTCACGTCTTCCTCATTTAAACGTCGGGCATCAGCAGCCGCAATCGTGAAGAGTTCTTCCCAATGCCATTCCTCCCCTTGTGAACGGGCCGTCATAGTTAGAACATAGTCTCCCGGACGGAAACGCTCGCCATTTAGAGGAATCGGAAAATCCATCTGCGAATTTGGGGCCATCTGCATGCTTGTGCGCTGCGTTTCATACAAGACGGTGTCACTGCCGCTGGCACGAATCTCAGCATCAATTTCTATGTGGTTGACGAAAGTCGGTGTGTAATTTTGAATCTTGGCACTGATCACGTTCCGATAATTGACTTGACTGGCAAAAACGTCCAGCAATTCAAGGCCCGGATCCGTTGACGAGCGGTTATTGCTTACGACGACTCCTAAAATAAAGGCAAACTCATTACGAATCCCGATGCCTTCTGTTTCTGACTCCGTTGCCGTAGCATCGCGGACCTCTTCTACTCGGATCGCCCCTGCCAGTATCCCATCAAATTCTTCCTCAGGCATCGTCAGAGGCAGTGTAAGGATCCGTTCTTCTTGGGCTTCTAAGGTGATGACCCCTGGTGCTTCAATCAATTCTGCAATCGAGGCAGGCAATGTCGGGTCAGGAGCTTCGGCATCACGACCGTATTCTACTACCCCATTGACATTCGTGAAAGCAGTATGAGCCGATACTTCGACGTCGATGGTTTCTTCCGATGTATTTTGGACGCGCAGCTGCAATTCTTCTTGTTCCCCTGCGCCTAAATTCAGATCAAAATAACCGCTAGCACCGCCTTCGATCTGACTGTCAGGGAATATCGGGGTTACAAAAAAATTCAACTCTGATTCAATGTCATCATTTGCTCTTACTGGTGTCGGCCAAGCAATCAATGAGCATAGCACGATCATTGCAGTCAAAAGCCGCAGCCAGCGTTGGTTTGTTGGTTGTTCAATCACTGTTGTTTCTCCTTCCAAAAAAGGCAGGAATAACGGTCTACTCCTGCCAGTTGTTTCACATTATTGTTGCGTTGCTTTGAAGATTAGTCGTCTTAGTCTGGCACTGTTTCACCATCGGCGTCCATCGTACTTGTTAAATGCCAAGTTAGTGTTGCCGTATATTCAGTAGCTTGTGGTGTAGCCGTTCCCGGGATATGCAGGCGAATGGCTTGATTCAAAACTGGATCTGTTTCTGACTCGTGAGCAGCATTTAATTCTTCTTGATCCCCCCAATAAATAGACGATACACCTTGCCCTTGCCCATCGGTAGCAGCCATCACTGTAACGTTGGTCGAGTTTGCAGGGACAATCAAACTCTGGTTTCCTAATTCGTCTGGTGTGGTAAAGGCATTAGGAAGTAACTGCAGTAAATAATCCCTATCCTCATGGTCATCAGGCAGTGCCTTCAGCTCTTCCTCAGTAGCGCCATTGTGAACAATGGTTGGATTAAGGAATTCTAAATAAGCCCCTCTCAAATTACTCCCGCTGGATGTAGTAAACTCTGTTAAATCAAGATGCAGTCCCCACTGTGGATCATCCAATCCGCGAGTATCAACGATTTGCGCGAAGGATACATATGGTACTCTTACCTCTTCGCCATTATCTCTTGAGATTTCCTCCCCCTCATCATCACCGGTGACAAGCTTTTCTTGTTCAGCGATTATTGGATAAAATTCATTAGTAGTTGAAATTCTTTGTATGCCAAAATCAAATTTTTTCGGTACATGGGCAATCGTTAACGGTCCGGTTGGTGGATCTGGATCAACGATTGTTACTGGTGGATACGGTACAGGAGGAACGACCTCTACGCTCTCCCCATCACCAGCTCGGAACTCAATATTATTTTCTGTATTCTGACGACGTCTTTCTCCACTCGGCTCTGGGTTCGGTGTTGGTTCATCATTTGCTACTGCTTGTACACCGCCTGCGAAGATCGTAGAGGTCAGTGTTGCGACTGTTGCTAAGCGAATCCATTTCATTTTTATTCCTTCTTTCTTTTCTTTTAGTTTGTTTCATCGGCTTGCGCCGTTGGAACTGTTTCTCCTGATTGCGAGGTAGTGGTCGTCAATTGCCACGTCAAAGTCGCCACATACAAGGCTGCATCTTTAGCAGTCGCTCCCGGGACGAACAATTGGATCGCCTCATTGCGAACCACCGGCGCCTGGGCTTGGACCTGCGCATTCAACTCATCTTGGTAGCCCCAAACGACGGATGAAGTGCCTGCCCCTTTGCCGGCATCAGCAGTCAGAACAGCTTGTGCTGAACCATTGGCATCCAAACGCAAGCCTGCTTCATGTGCGGCCGGTGCGTTTTCTTGATTGTGGCTATTGTAGTCAACTTCTCGTGAGGCAAAGATGATTTGTGCCCCTCGCAGTTCGTTGTGTTGCGTCCCTGATTCAAACGCACTTAGTGCTACAGTCAAACGCCAGCCAGCATTTGACCCACGGGTATCTTGTACTTGGGCGAAGGAAACATACGGTACTTGGTTTTCTTCCCCTTGGGTATCCGCTAATTGTTGCTTTTCTGCCACCATCGAATAGACGGCATCTCGGTTGGAGATTTCTTGGGTACCAAAATCCAAAGTCGGCGCATAAGCGATCGTCAATGGTCCTGTTTGTCCATCTGGTCCGATCGGCGGTATCTCCACATCGGGGCCATCGGGGCCTGGATCAGGCGGTAACACTTCCGTCGGGTCTCGATCATTGGGCACAAAACTGACTTGCCCATCGGTTTCAGCGACTCTTACTTCAGCGGCGGTCCCTTGGATCCCACCAGTCAAAAGGGTTGCGGCAAGTACGGTGCTCGTTGCAAATCGCAAAAATCTCATAAGATCATTCCCTTATTCTCTATTACTCAACTTTTCTTGTGTTCTTGAGGTTGTTCGTTCTTTTTGGTACCTGCGTGTCTTCTTCACTGTTGAATAGCCAGCGATCAATAGCAGCAATGATCCGAGTGCCGTGGCACTGGAACTTTTTCGGGTATTTGTCTGCGGCAAACGTCCCCCATCCCCGCCAGGTTGTGTCGGTCCGGTCGGTGGTGAAGGTTCTGGTTTGTCTGGTTCATAGACACCCGTGAACTGGACTGAGCCTTCTGTATCGACGGAACGCTCTTCTTGTGCCGAAACTAAAATCGTCGAAGCACTGATCACTTGAAAAAAAGCAGCGAAGATCATCAGTTTGACCCAAAAATTCCCCCTCGCTCTTTTCATTCTCCCTCCCCCTTTTTGACATCATCAAGCCTAAAAACCCCCCTTTTTTAGACACCTTTACTTAGACGGTAACCTTGAACAAAGTCGATTGGTCTTTGTTTCAGTTGGCTTCCAAAAACGCTGGGTTTTATCCTCGATATACTTCATTATAGCTATCTTTGTGATGCGGGAAAAATCAATAAATTCACTGGCTGATGAAATCTATGCCTAAATAAAAAAACAAACCCCCGTTTTAAATAAATTATTCAACATAGGATATGGCTAAAGTGAGAAATCCTTAACATCTACCAAAGTGCTTGTTACCATAGAAAAATCATATATCAATCTCCAAAGCACCTGCAGTTCTCCATTCTATAAAAGCCACAATAAAATAACGGTAAAAAAAGAGGGGGGGACTATTATTATTAAGAACGTTCCTCTCTTTTCATCTGATCCCCCAAGCTACGTTTGTCGGGTATTCTTTCTTTTATGTTGTTTTTCTTAGAATCACTAAACTGACAAGAACATGAAGCATGCCTGTCAGTGGTCATCTCCTGCTCGTTTGGTATTTCTCTACGGAAAACAGTTGGGTGGTTCCTCGACGATTGGCGGATCATCAGCTATGGTTCTTCTTTTGGAGCGCCACCTTTCCCATTCATTTTCACTTGTCCAGCCCTTTCCCGGTACTCTTTTGTTGCCAATACAGATGCAGCCAAACCAACGCATACTCCAATAGCTATTGCAGCGCTAAAAACTTTGGCGTCTCTGTCCATTGCTTTATCTTCTCTATCTATTATCCTTCGGTACTCCCTTGAAATGCCGCTTGGCTAAATCAGCCATTCCTCCATGAAGCATTTTATTGACTCTCTCGTATGTAGTTCTTCGGCCATCCATTTTTTGATTACTATTTACAGAACGAATCGATTCTTCCAGCCTCCCCCTTAAGAATTTTTCATTTCCTTGAAAAAAGCTCTCCACGGGACATTTGAAAACAGGCCTATTTGTTAGCACAAAAAAACAGCAAACGATCCCTTCTTGGTTTCACCAAAAGAAGCAAACGTTTGCTGCAGATTTGTTTATGTTAAGTAAGAGCCCACGAAAGGCTCGTCTCGGTCGTACTATTTTATGTATACTTTTGCTTACAAACAAGCGCTTTCTTCCTACTGTAAAAACGCTTCTTTGCTGATCATTGCTGTTTAATTCTTGATCATTCTCCTAAAGATTGCTTCTCTTTCCTTGTTCTGCCACGCTGTACCCAAAAATACATAACCAGCAGAAAGAAATAGCCAAGCAAAAGAATGGTTTGCCCCAATTGAAACCAGCTGCGAAGGATCACAGATATGCTGGGAAAGAAATCATACATGCCGTATTGTGCCACCGATATGCCTACCGACAAGTAGGCAAAAATAATAAAAAGTTTCATTCCGTTCATGTCCTACCTTCAAGCGCTTTTTGCTTTTTTTCACGTCTTACACAGTAATTATTTTATGAAGAGAAAAAAACATTCGTCTTTGTCGTTGACTTTAGCGGTCAATCTGTTGTTTCTTAAAAACAACTCTTACTCAAGCAAGGAAGACCAACCAATTGCCTTCCCCACTGCGTTGTTTGAGTAGTCCATCTGCCCTCTGTCATTCTCAAGGGTACGTTCCACCTGAAAATCATCCTTTTAGCCCCACTACTACTCTCCATTTATTTCTCCAAAAAACTATCTATGAAACTTCCCCAATAGTCTACTGAGCATCATCGTTTCCCATTTATCTCAATTTTTTTCCTAACTCTCAGGTCTACTCGACGTATTAGACATAAAACTTCAGGACTCCGCTAAGTGTTCACTCAAATAAATCAAGCCCATTTTGGGTTTTTGCGTTAACTTTGCCCCCGTGATCTCACGGTAAAAATACTTATGGTCATTTTCTATCATTTCAATGACTTCTTCCTCACTCATCCCAAGGTCATCTAGCAATCCCTCTTTGCGATTGTTGCTGTTTTCCATCAATATTTGCAATTGTGCATCAATCGCCAATAAGTGGCCCCACTGAACAAACAGGTTTTCTTCCTTGCTATGAAAAATCGTTAAAAACTCTTTTGCTAACCGATGATAAAAGGCATTTATTTTTGGAAAAAAGCGTAACACCCCTTGTTTTTCTAGCTCTGTTTGAAAATGCGCCAAATATTCTTCTGCTCCCGCTATCTTTTCTGCCAGCATATTAGCCTCCTCGTAATCTATCTGCATGTTCGTTTCCAGTTTACACTTTCTGGTAACCGTAGATGTTCTTCAACCAATCAATGTCTTCTATTTTCTTTCTCTCTCATTCGTGGATACCCCTCAAGTACACTGCATTTCTAGGTATTGATGGCACATTCACTCATTTGCTAGTTACATTTACTGTTTATTTTCTCCCTTTTGATCCAACCAACAGTTCACAGGTTTCCTCTTGAGAAAAAACAAATACTCCTAAGCATCGGACTATGGTCTCACTATAGCGTCAAATATCCTTAAAAAAAATAGCAATTTTCACCTGTCGGTGAAAAAACCTACATTGTATCAATTCGTTTCAACCGTTTACATCCACCAGAATAATAAAAAATCGAATATTCAGTCAAATAAAATAAAATTAAACATAAAAATTGAAGTTTTTTAACCAATTGTTTATAATGTGTTTAATTCTTTTTTAAATTCAACGGGGGCAACTATGAAAAATTTTCAGCTAAAATTTATCAAAAATCGTTCTTTAATCCGACGATTGCAATTATTAAATGAATTTGAGAAGAATCCATCTGCAACATTGGGCGATTTATCAGAAGTAACAAAAAGCAGTACCCGTACGATCATTGTGGATATTGCCATGATTCGCGAACATTTTAATGATGCGATCGAAATCTATTCCTCTAAGTTTGGGTATTTATTTGAAGAACTTGATCCCGAGGGGTATATCAAACAAAAACAAAATTTAGTTAAAGACGAGCCATTTTTTATGATTTTGGAGAGTATTTTTTTTGATGAATTACAATCTGCTCTGGATTGGAGCTTGACCCTTAATCTTTCTGAACAAGCATTGCTCAGTTACTTAAAAAAATGAACGAATTATTAAAGCCCTTCAAACTTCGTCTATCAACAAACCCTGTCACATTGATAGGTTCCGAAATCGATATTCGCCGCTTTTTTTGTCTGTTTTATTATGAGTCAGATATCAATGTCAATACGATCTTCCCATCGCTGGATGTCCAAGATGCTGTCATTGAGATCACCAATCTTTTGCATTCAAAAAAGCAACCGGCTTCTACTTTTTCTTACTTTTCCTATATTCTCTACATTACACTGGAACGCAGCAAGAAAGGGTTACAAGTCGAACTTTCACCTGAACTAAAGGACATCTTTTATGCTTATCATTCATTGATTGCTCCAGATACGTTAAGAGAGATCCTTTATTCCTATTTTCATTACCATCTGCCAGAGGACGAAATCATTTATTTGTTACTTTGTCTCATCTGTCGCCGAAAAATCAATCATCCTTCGATCGAAGAATTTTGCCGAAAGTATAATCGCTGGCCTGAGATCCAACAAGTGACAAAAGATTTCTATGCCCTAAATCAAGGCAATTCCTATGATGAACAAAAAGATTTACACTGGTTAGAATCATTTTTTACGATTGTGAAAATACGCGATATGCTCTCGCCCATCATGAATGTCAATATTGACGATCTTACGCAATTCGTCAAAGAGAAGTTTTCCTACGAATATAAGAGAAACTATGCATTTTTGGCAAAACACAAGCTAGTCAAAAAGCTGTATTCATCCTCCTATCTTGACGATTTCTGTGCCAGCTTAACGATTCATATGGAAGCGATCAAAGAAGAAAATTGGGGATCACAACGGACGATCGCTGTGATTTTTGAAGGAAACGAATATGTTTGTGAATATGCCGAAAGTATCGTGCGAAAATATTTGGGTCGCTTCCATACATTGTATTATCCTAATGCCAGTGAACTCTCTCCAACCTATTTAAAAGAAAAGCAAATTGATCTATTAGTCACCAATTATTCGGAGTATACGACAGAATACTTACTGGAAGTAGAATGCGTTCTTCTAAAATCTTTTCCAGATGCGACAGATTGGAATCGATTACTTAATCAAATCAATCCACGGATCTTGCGTCTGGTTGTGTTGGACAATGCGTAAGTCAACTTGCTAGACACTATCTTGTGGAATCATTACGGTCACAAAGCATTTCGAAGTGTTATTTTATAAAAACCATTCTTACCCAACGAGTGGTTGACACTCTGATTTATCTCAGCGATCACAGTGTTCATTTCTCGCTGAGATAAATCAAGCCATGGGGCGCTTTCTGGTTTGTGCCGATCCCTGCCATTTGTCGGTAATAGACATTTTTGTCCTTTTTGATCATTTCGACGATCTCTTCTTCTGCTAATTCGATTTCTTTAAAAAAGTCGTGTCGGAAAAAATCTAAAAACATTTGCAGTTGGGCATCGATTTCTAGCAAATCCGCCATTTGTTGTAGCACATTATCGTACTCGGTATAGCAAATTTCTTTGAATCGTGTTTGCAACTCTGTACATACTTGTTTGATTAAGGGAAATTCCTGCAAGTAACAAAGTTCGCTGTAATTTTTTAAATAGGCTTCTGGTGTCATATGTCCTTTTTTCATCATGATTGCATCATTCCTATCTTTCATCTGAGAATTATTTTGCACCTGGACCATTGTTAAAGTTTAAAGTCGATCAATGACATGAGTCTGCGCCAATCGGTTGAGTTCGGGATTTTATTGAACAATAAATACACGCCAGAACAAGAAAAATTCGACATATGCTCATTATAATTTGTGACGACGATATCAAATTGGTTCGCCTCAAAATAGCCGGGATTGATATCTAATACATTCGGAAAAAAGAGTTTCTGATAACTGCCTAGATACTTACGAGCAGTGACCTGAATTCGTTGCGAGATAAATTGATTCCCTTCTAACAGGAACGCAATTTTTTTAGGCTTCCCCCAGTACAATTCTTTCACACAGTCCATATGAATGGTAAACACTGCGCTGATATCTACGATCATGTCTAAAGACAGACACTTCAGTTGTTTGAATTGTTTTTGTAAGAACGCTGTGTTTTGTGCCATTTCCTCTGGAAAATGTTTTTTTACAAATGAGATCAAATCGGGAATCACTTTGTTCAAGACCGGTGAAAGTTTATTTTTTAGTAAGATCGTCGCAAAAAAAGACTGGATCAAAACCGTACTATATTCCAGCGCATACGGCGGTACGCCTGCCTCCTTTAGATAACGTTGGGTTAGTTGCAGGATCTGCGAGTCTTTGCCTAACTTGTTGCAAAAGTCCCTTTCCATATCAATATCAAACACCGTCCGTTTTCCCATCGATAACGCATAAAAGTAGATGATTTCTTTTTCGGCGATCGTCGTTTGCAAATGGTTCGATAGCATCGTCTTTAATTTTTTCAGCTCAAGATAATACTCTTTACGAAACTGCTTGACGATGGCTGGATCGATCGTGACGTAATGGCCATGAGAGGTTCGCTCTAAAATGATATAAAGCATGTAACTGATTTCCTCAAAGGCAAGATTAGAGAAATTGCTATCGAATTCTTCTTTTTTCAAGTTTAAACCGATCTCATGAATGATCAACGGCGGAAATACGGTATGCGGCGTACTATCGGATTCATAATAAAAGTTCAGAAAAAAATGGCGAATATTGACTTCCTCACCAATAAGATCAACGGTGGTTTTGTTTAATGTCAGTTGGTACTGTGCTAAAATTGGGTCGATCTTTCGAAAATACCGCATCAACGTGGCAGGGGAAATAAACAAAATGTCTGACCACTCATTGATGGTCAATATTTCCCCTAAAAAAATGCTCTCAAAGATGCGAAACAACGGCTCGTTACTGATCAAATTCCGTTTTTTTTCTAAGTAGCTTTCTGTATCGATGACTTGTAGCTGATAGCCACTATTTGACGTTTCCATTTCGATAGCATCTTCGAAATACTCTTTAATGTTTTGTAAATCTTCAATGATGGTTCGGCTAGAGCTTTTGATCACTTTTGACAACCCACGGATCGGTGTATGAGAAGCGTGCTCCATATGTTCTAGCAAATGTAGCCACCTTAGCGTCGTTTTACTAATGACAAAAGATGATTGGAATTGTCTCATAGGTTCGCCTTCCTCTACTCGAAATAACTTTTTAATTCAGCCACGATCCGCTCACTGGCTTGTCCATCTCCATAGGGATTTTTGGCTTGCGCCATCTGTTTGTATGCTGCCTCATCAGACAATAAATGAACGATTTCTGAATACACATGCTCCTCATGGGTACCAATGAGTTTCAAAGTCCCTGCTGCCACCCCTTCTGGGCGTTCCGTCGTTTCACGTACGATCAAGACAGGAATCCCCAAGGAGGGTGCTTCTTCTTGAATCCCTCCTGAATCGGTCAAAACAAGGTAGCTGTCTGCCAGTAACTGATAGAATGCAGGGGCATCCAATGGTTCGATCAACTCAATATTTTGCTGCCCTTCTAAATAGCGCTTGGCTAGTGTACGGACACGAGGGTTTTTATGCATCGGAAAGACGATCGTCAGTGCGGGATAAGCAACAGCGATCCGTTTTAGTGCACGAAACACTTGTTCCATGGGTTGCCCAATGTTTTCTCGCCGGTGCATTGTAACTAAAAGGATTTTTTTCTCACTGATTGGTTTTCGGTCTTTTTTTTGTGCCAAGGTGTGGTACAAAGCATCAATAGACGTATTGCCAGTAACGACGATGCGGTCTTGTGGATGATTTTCTTTTAGCAGATTTGCCTGGCTTTGATCTGTAGGGGCAAAGAGAAAATCTGCTAGTTGATCAATCAACCGGCGATTCATTTCTTCTGGAAACGGATCATTCTTGTTACCTGTTCGTAGCCCAGCCTCCACATGACCAATCAAGATCTGCTGATAAAAAGCGGCCAGCGCAGCTGCCACTGCCGTCGTCGTATCGCCATGGACCAACACTACGTCTGGTTCTTCTGATTGAAAAATACCTTCGAGTCCTTCTAAAATACGACTGGTGATACTAGACAAGGTTTGATTTTCTCGCATGATAGCCAAGTCGTAATCAGGGGTCAGCTCAAACGCCGCTAATGTTTGCTCAAGCATTTCTCGATGCTGCCCTGTCACGACGATCTTTGATAGAAAGCGTGGATCATTTGCTAGTTTTTTTATGACCGGTGCCATCTTGATGGCTTCTGGTCGTGTACCAAAAATAGATAATACCTTTATTTTTTGCATCGTACTTCTCCTTTTTTTCAGCAATTTGAGCATTAATCAAGTTGCTTTTTGTAAATCTTCTGCCAGCGCTTCATATACGACGTTAAGGCATACTGTTGCTCAATCGTTGCTCTGGCTTGTTGGCTGCTTTTGATTCGTTCTTCCTCGTTAGCTAACAGACCGCTCAACGTCTCGATCATTGCTTGAATATCACCGGCAGCTACTAGGTAGCCGTTTTCACCCGATTGGATCAACTCTGGGATTCCCCCAACCTTCGTCGTTACATTGGGGATACCTGCCGCCATGGTTTCTAAGATCGCCATCGGCAAGCCTTCGTGATAAGAAGGGAGAAAATGGATGGCTGCCTTACGAAAAACAGCTGGTAACGCATCGGTTGCTACCCACTCATTTAAGAACACATTGGTGAGAGCCTCTTCTTGGAGCTGTTGGGCAACCTGTTGATTTTCTTGATCGCCAAATAACATAAAGCGAATCTCGGGAAAGGAAACAGCCATTGCTTTTGCAACTGCCAACAGATCAAAACTGCCTTTTCTTTGCCCGATCCTGCCAAGAGTGATGATCCATTTTGCGGTGGGGTCATAAAAGGATTCCTCCGGCACCGCTACGGCATTTGGCAAGACCTCGATTGAGGTATCGGTAATCGTTTGGTAAAATGCTGACCAGCTACTACTTAGCACTACGAGCTGATCCACCCGAGCTAAGGTAAAACGGACCCACCACTTTGCCCACGAAGGACTGTTTTGATAAAACTGGTCAAATTGCGAAGCATGCATATGAAAAATCGTCTTGCAATGTTTTGGTGCTAGCAACAACAGCAAACTCTTGCGATAGAAACTGCCCTTTTGCGCAACGTGGAAATGAAGGATCTGGCACCTTTCTTTTTTGATGTGCCGACGAAACGTAAGAAACGCTTTGATCTGCGTCCAATATTTTCCTTTTTCCGACCAAGTCTTATGGACGACGAAACGCACGTCCTCTGGCGCTTTTGCTTTTTGGAAATTATGAATGACCGTTGCGATCCCCCCTTTTGCTGCTGGATCTGGACCGATAAGTAAGATATTCATGCTTTGTTGATTTTCCTTTCTTGTACAAATCTAGTTACCTGCTTTAGTTCCTTGCGATAAAGAACAACGACGAAGAGCATAAGCAGCAAAACGAGGCTCTTTTCCAGCCAAAGAGTCCGATTGAATGCCGTAAACAGCGCAAAGCAATACAGCATGATCGAAAGGCTGATTTGGCGTTTGACTGAGAACCCCTGCCAATAGGTCATCGAAAAATATGTACGGGCAAAAAAGAAGACCAAGTACCCTAATGCCGTAGCACAAGCCGCTCCTGTGGCGCCAATTGTCGGTACGAGTAGGAGATGACCAAGGGATGTGGCTAAGACCGCCAACAAAGAGGCAGCAATATTCAAATGACTTTTCTTATAAAAAACGATCCCGAGATTGGTCGTTTCACTGATCGTCATCATCAAGGGATAAAAACATAACAAGGGAAACAAGTACTGGGCCTCTAAGTAGTCTTGCGACAATAAGATGACGATCGTTTCTTTGAAAAAGACCATCAGTAAAAAGAAAATCGACAAGACGAACATGATAAAGTGACTGACTCGTTCGTAATAAATCAATGGTTTGCCTTTTTTGAACCATTCATAGGAGGTGGGAATCCAAAAATTGGCAAAACTAACTTGTAGAATCATCAAGGCACTTGCCACTTTGAATGCAGCCGTGTAGATGCCCAAAGCGGCAAAATCAGCAAAATAGCGCAGCATCATTTTGTCGATAATCATTAACAGGCTATAGAGGAACGTTCCCACCACCGTCGGCAAGCCAAAACGACTCAGCTTTTTGATCAGGTTGCGATCGATTTGGCGAATGAGCGGCATAAAAAGCGCCAGGTTTGCCAGAATCAACAGACAATCACCGATAATCTGACCGAAGAGCATGCCATAGACCACCGTAATAAACGTCGGCGGACCAAAAAAGAGAAACAGCAACGTGATGAACAAGACCATGAATTTCACCAAAATACTGTAAACGGAGAACTGGATCGCTTTGTTTTGCATTCGAACCGTTAACAAAAGAAACCGTTCAAAAATCAGCAGTCCCGACGAAAGAGCAAATAAATAAATCGCACGGGTGTACTGTGGAGATTCAAATAAAAGCTGCGAAAAAACTGCCGCAAAAACCACTAGGATCAGCTGAAAGAAAAATGAACCGAGCAACGGGACGAGCATCGCTTGTTGCAATAACTCGCGTTTGTTTTCGTGGTCATGGTATTCCCTCGTAAAGGCTTGGTCGAAGCCGAGATAGATCACGTATATCAAAAAGGTCTGTGCAAGGAAAAACATACTGGTCTTCCCATATTCTTCGGGTGTCAAAAAGCTGGTCGTTACGGGCAAAAGCACCAAGTTTAAGACCGCCGAACCTAACGAACCGAGGGAGAAAAAGCCCAGCCTCAAAAGTAATTTTTTCAATCAGTTGTTCACTCTTTCTCTGTTAAAATAATGCCTCCACAAATCAATCCTAAAAAGGTGGAAGACAATGCCGAATACAAAACATGCCCGGCAAAAAAACTATAAAAAAGCACCACGATCAAGGCAAAACTATAAACCGATCGTTTTCGTGGCTGAAAGGCCAAATAGACAAAATAGGCGAGCATTAGCAGCAATAACGCTATTCCCAGTAGGCCTTGCCCGAAAAGGGTGTCGAAGAAGTCCATTTCAATTAAGCCAAGACGACCAAAGTGTGCCAAACGGTATTCAAAGCCTTGGCCAAAGATCATGGTAAAGTGTCGGGCCTCATCATTTAAGAAGGCGTTCATCCCACCAATCAAAAAATCACTTCTTGAACTAGAAAATAGCCGGATCAAGTCCCCGTCGAAAAGATGATAAAAATACACCATGCGAAGATAGGTTCCTTCGACGGCTTGGATTAGCAATGGTAGTCCTTGAATAAGCAGCCAAGCAATCGTAATAAAACTCATAAACCAGATAAACAATTGTTGCAGAAATGCTTTACGTTCAATGCCTAGCACCAATCGGATTAAAAGATAGAACAACACACCGACACCATAAAACACGCCGGTTTTCGTACCGACCAAGACCAAACAGACGAAATTTCCAGCGAATAAACTAGCCAAAAACAGTGAAAACTTATGGGTCTGTTCTTTGATCGAAACAATTAGTGCCTGGACTGTAAAGGTGATTGAAACAATAAAGGCAAAGCTCGTATCATTATTGGCAAAGAAATAGCCTTTATACCCAGCATCAGAATTGTCATAAGTTTGGTAGCCTAGCCCTAAAAAATAAGGAATCAGTAGCCCCAAGGTGAAGCAGACACTGATAACAATAAACAAGCTGTCGTAGTGCAGTTTGGAGAAGTCGTTTTTTCGTTGATAGACATAATAAGGAATCAGTACCCATAAGAGGTATTTGATATACACCGATAGATCCTCGATCACCCACTGCCAGCTGTACCCTAGAAAAAGTGCTTGTAACAGAAAAATCGTAAGCGTCACAGCGATAAACCCATACGTTAAATATGTATAGTAGCTATGGGGAATCTTTTCTGTCACGATCATAATCACTAAGAACAAAAAGAACAGCAAACGGTAGAACACGCCAATGGGAAAAGGAATGCCCAGACTTAGAAATAAGCCGTTTAAGACGTCGATTATCGGAAAAATGGCCACAATCCCCAGGAAGAAGCGGTGATGGCTTTGCTGTTTTGATTTCATGCGTTTCTTCTTTTTTCTCCCCACACATACTGTAAAAAGCGTAAATTTCCTATGATATAGCGATCAAACATCCTGACTGGCTCTTGCGCAAAGCGATAAAACCATTCCAAACCTGCCCGCTGCATCCACAAAGGCGCTCGTTTGGTTTTGCCTGCGACGATATCAAAGCTGCCGCCAACGCCCATCGCAAATGGCACTTGCAACACTTCGCTGAATGTATCGAGCCAAATCTCTTTTTGCGGGCTAGAAAAAGCGACAAACAGCAAGTCTGGTTGCGTCCGTGCAATCTCTTTTGCCACGTCCAATGATTCGACTTCGGAAAAATAGCCATGGTGAAAACCCGCTATGTTCAGGTCGGGATAGAGCTGTTGGTCATGTTTGACGACGGCTTCTACGACTTCGGCAGTTGCTCCTAAATAATAAGGACGCCAGCCTTTTTCTGCTGCCAATTTGACCAGCTCGCGAAAAAGATCGATGCCTGTTACCCTTTCTGGTACCGGGCACCCTAAATATTTCGCTGCCCAGACAATCGACTGCCCATCAGCCGTGATCAAAGCTGCCCGATTGACGATCGATCGCAACGAGGGATCTTTTCGCATCAAGTTTATTTTCCCCGCGTTAATTGAAACATGCTGTGCGGGCATCCCCTGTTCGATCATTGCCTCGATCTTAGTAATGGTTTCCTGAAAGTTTAAGGAATCGAGATTGCTGCCTAAAAGTGATACACGTACTTGTTGCTCCATTAGAATGCTCCTTTGGGTAAGAAAACAACGCCAATCGTTTTCATAATTATTTTCAAGTCCAATAACCAGCTCAGGTTATTGATGTAATAGAGATCCAATGCGACCATCTCTTGAAAACTCAATTCGTTTCGTCCACTGACTTGCCACAACCCTGTGCACCCGGGTGTGACACACAATCGTTGCTTGTCTTTTTCTGAATAACTGACGACTTCTCTTTCTAAAGGAGGACGGGGGCCGACCAGTGCCATCTCCCCTTTCAAGACATTGATCAATTGGGGCAGTTCATCAAGACTCGTTTTTCTTAAAAAACGGCCTAAGCGCGTCACTCGCGGATCTTTCTTCAGCTTGAACATGGCCCCTTCAATTTCGTTTTTATCAAGGTATCGCCCTAATAATTGATCGGCATCAGGCACCATCGTTCGAAATTTGTACATCACAAACGTGGCCTCATTTTTGCCAACACGAACTTGCTTAAAAATAATCGGTGCCTGCCAGTTAGAAAATTTGATCCCTATACAAATCAGCAGTAACAGCGGGCTAAGGACGACTAATAAGCCCAAGCTAAAGATAGTTTCTATCGTGCGTTTCCAACGTAAATAGCTAGTCGCTTGAACCCTTGACTGCTTGTCTAAAGCGGGTCTTTCCACAAAGTTTCCCTCCTTAATAATAGTAATTTTCACCCGTGTCCGTGCCATTCGCCACGACACCTAAGATGTTTGCGTTAACTAGGCGTAGCTTTTTGACGGCATTTTTTGCGGATTGTTTGTTCGTTTTATCCGCATGAACGACTAAAAGTACACCGTCGACTTTCTTGGCTAGGATCAAGGCATCCGAAACGACATTGACTGGTGGCGTATCAATAATGACCACATCGTATAGTTGTTTGACCTCTTGCAAGGCTGCGGTCATTTTCGAAGAAGCGAGCAGATCATTAGGGTTTGACATAATGGCTCCACTAGTGATGATTGAAAATTCGCAATCTTCTAAAATCACTTGTTGGACACAGCTTTCGATCGAGATGTCCCGTCGGATATAGTTGGACAAGCCCACGTGCATTTCTTGTGAAAACAAATAATGTTGGGTGGGTTTACGCAGATCCGCATCGATCAATAAGGTTCGGTTCCCTTTTTGGGCATAGGCGACCGCCAAATTTGCCGAGACCGTGGATTTTCCCGTACCGCTTTCTCCTGAAGTAATCAAAATCGTTTGAGCATCTTGTTGTTGGCATAAATAGTCGACATTTTCGCGAATCAACTTGACTTGTTCGCTGATGATGGAATAATTTTCCTTCATGCTACGCATCACACACGCTTCCTTCCTCTAAAGCTTCTCGACTGGATGGTTTTAAACGAAGCAACTCGTTTTTCTTTGCTTATCTCTCCGATGACCTTTACCCCTAAGACCTCTTCGATTTCCGTATTCGAAGCAAAACTGCGCTCAAAAACCAACAGGAGGAACACATACGTAAAAGCGAAAAGAAGACTTAAAAAAGTGGTCAAACTGTACAACAAAAACTTGTTTGGACGAGCAGGCGTTTCTTGTGGCAAAACGGTTCCTTCTGCTAAGATCGTGACATTATCAATGTTCATGATTTTAGGGATCTCTTCACTAAAAACGCTGGCGGTCGTATTGGCGATTTCGGCTGCGATCTTCGGACTTTGATGGTAAGCGTTGATTTCGATGATCTGCGAGTTGGTGGCATTGGTAACACTCAAAATCTCCGACAATTCAGACACATCGTAGCTTCCCTCTAGCGCCTCACTGACTTCATTTAAGATGCGAGGACTCATGATGATGGTGCTATAGGTACTGACGAGTTGAAGGTCTGCCTGAATCGTCTGGTTTTCCAGACGATTGCCAGCTATCGTTTCTGACTGACTAATCAGCAACTGTGCACTTTTTTGATAAATGGGTTCAGCAAACAGGGTTAGATAAAGCAACATCGCTAGTAAGGGAATACTAATGATCATGAGGATCCAGCCTATTCGTTGCTGAAGGACTTGCTTCAATTTTTTCATATTTATTTCTTTATTCATTGGTTTTCCCTTTCAATAACAGAAATAGCAATCAAACCATTTACTGGGCGCTTGGTAATGACCCAAGAGAATAGGCAGCCTCGAACCTCGTTTTACCTGTCACAATATTTTTCGTGTCAAAAACGATTTTTTGTTTCATCGCTTGAATGGCTGCCGGCGCTATGTCTTTAAAGGCATCATGGTCACAGAGGATCAATGCCAGATCACTGTCTGTTAGTGCTGCTTCAATTTGTGCAACATCAGAAGTGGCGACATAAGGATCATAGGTAGTGACTTGCAGAGCTTTCTTTTGTTTCAATCTTTTGGCGATCTCAACAGCCGGACTTTCTCTGGCATCGTCAATGTTGCCCTTATACGCCAACCCTAGGACCGCGATTTTGTTTCCACCATGAATCGCTAAGATCTCTTCGACTTTTTTTATAATGAATTCAGGCATCTCTGTATTGATCATCCGCCCCAATTGAATTAACTTCGCGTCATCAGGTGCTGCCGCGACAACAAAATACGGATCGACTGCTAAGCAATGACCGCCGACACCAGGTCCCGGTTGATGGATATTGACCCGTGGATGCTGATTGGCTAACTCAATCACTTGGAGTGCATCAATGTTTAGGCGATCCCCAATTTGGACCAATTCATTGGCTAGTGCAATGTTCAAGTCGCGATAGGTGTTTTCCATCAATTTCGATAGCTCAGCGATACTTGCAGAAGTCTCCAGCACGTTTCCTTTGACGAAGGTCTGATAAATGCGTTTGCCTTGTTGGGTGCAAGCGCTCGTCATGCCACCAATGATTCGATTGTTCATCACCAGCTCTTCAAAGATTTTCCCTGGCAAAACTCGCTCTGGGCAATGCAACAAATAGAGATCTTCTCCAATGGTATAACCTGCTTTTTCAAAAAATGGTCCAACGATGTCTTCCATCGTGCGGGGTTGAATGGTCGATTCAACAATGACTGTGTTGCCTTTTTCAAGATAGGGTAAGATAGCAGCCATCGCCGCTTTCACGTAGGACAAGTCGCAACTACCAAATTGATCGGTGATATTTGGCGTTGGTACGGCAATAATAAAGACATCCGCTTTTTCTGGAACCAACTGTGCATTGAATGTCTTTTTCGCTAAAGCTTGTGCTAGATAGCGATCAATGTCGGGTTCTTCGATTGGTGCCTGACCTGCTTGAAGTGATTGAACGACTGTTTCTGACACATCAACCCCAACGACTTCAATCCCATGGTTTGCAAAAGTAAGTGCTGTGGGCAGCCCGATATACCCCAATCCAATAACGTTTACCTTCATTCGCTCTTAACATCCCATTCTGCTAATTGTTCTTCACCGGGTTTATAAATCAGTTTTTTCGCCACTTGTCCTTCTTCTAAAGCAAAGGAAACTTGTCCAGTGATGGTTTCACCTACAGCGATCTCATTGCCAAACATCGCCATGGTATGATCAAGTTCAAGAAATTCTCCCTCTTCAGTTTCTAAAAGAAAATCAATCGAACCTAATCCAGCGGCAACTGACCCCATATTTTCTGCTGTGATGGTAAATGTATGTAATACTTGTTCCCCATCTTCTGTTTTCTTTTGATTGATTTCTTGTTTGTCGATGATGATCTTTAATCCACCAATGATCGATTGCGGCTCGGCATTGCTTTGATCCGTGATTTGTTCGATTGGTTCGCTGCCTTGGGTAGTATCCGTCTTTGCTTGGTCATCCGTCGAGCAAGCCGCTAAAAAACTCCCCATGAGGGCAAGGCTAAAGAGGCTAACGATTTTTTTCTTCATGTTCATTTGCTTTCTCTCTTTCTATCAATGAAGAGCCCCTTGCAACAGGCAAGGTACAAGGGGCTCTCGTAGTTTCTGTTTCTTATTCTGTGATTGAAACGGTTGCTTGTGCAATCTCTCGTGTACTTAAGTCAGCAAAGCGATGCAATGCATAGATCGTCATCTGGCTGTCTTTTGTCACACTGTTGGCTTGTTCTTGGTTCAAGTAGGCGGTAAAGGTACCATCCGCAAAACCGCTCACCCACAGGATCATGCCATCAATTTCAAGTCGACCAAAGTTGATGTCATCTCCTGTATAGGTTCCCGTAACGATTCGATCACCAAATGTGTAAGGGTTTGGCGTAATTGTGCCAACAAATTCTTTGTCGATAGTGACTACACTACGATCCAATTCGGTGTCTACCGGACGGCCACTAACAACCTCCCGATGGTAAGCAACCAATTCAACTGTTTCCGCATCGCGAATCAAGTCGCGGGTCGTTTGATTGACAAAGTAAGTAAACGTCTGGTTTGCGGTGTTAAAGGTGCCTCCCCATGAAATTGAACGTCCATCAACGATCAAGTTGGCGAAATTCACATCGCCTGTAAAGGTTCCAGTAATTTCACTCTCTGTCACTTTGAAGGCTGCTGGTTGAATCGTGCCTGCTGCTTTGACGATTTCTACCGGCTGCAACACCAGCTTATGATCAATCGTTTGTCCATCGACTGTTTCACGATGGTAGGTTTGCAATTCTACTTTCGTTGCCGTTCTGATCTGTTCTCTAAATTGTGCGTGAACAAAGAATTCAAAGCGGCCAGTTTCTTTATTGAATGTGCCACCCCAGTTCCCTACTGACTGTCCATCAATCACTAAGTTGGCAAAATTGATATCTCCCGTAAAGGTTCCCGTAATCATGGTATCGGTGTAACTGTATTGATCCGGTGTGATCGTCCCTTGAAGTTGATCAATCACTGTTACTTCTTTGGTTTCCAGCACTTCGATGGCTTCCGTGTTACCGTTAATTTGGCGGTTCAACGCTTGGATCTCAACTTTATCGCCCGCTTTGATTCCAAGATTCGCTACATAAAACGAGAAGGTGCCATCGGCATTGAAGGTACCACCCCATGCATTAGAAGGCGTGCCATTGATCACTAAACGTGCAAAATTGACATCACCCGTAAAGGTCCCTGTAATCATTGTTTCGCCAACACGGTATTGATCCGGTGTGATCGAACCAGCCAAATCTCTAGTTAATTCAACGGTTGTCCGATCAAGTACTTTGCCATATTGATCCAAGGCTTCGATTTCTACGACATCATCTACGGATTGGATGCGATTGCCGATAAAGAATTCAAACGAACCATCAGCAAAATTCCCACCACGAACGGATGATCCATTTACATACACACGGGCAGATACAACATCACCGGTATACGACCCTCTCAGGAACTGATCGGCCGAAGAAACATTGTAGCTTGCTGGTGTAATCGTGCCTTCAGTGTTTGCTGGATCAGTGACAACGATCGTTGAAGCAATATTTGATTGCAATCCATCGATGCTTGCTTGAGCAGTAATAATTGTTCCCGCTGCTTGTTGATCAATCTCTACTTCAAAATTGCCATCACTGTCAACAGTGGCATTTTTCGTTTCAGAATCGCCTATAGTAATTTCCACATGTGCATCTGGTTCAGCTGTTCCGCTAACGGTAGTGGATGTGGTTGTCACCTCATTCAATGTTGTTTCGGCGATCGTTGCTCGATCAACCATGGTTTCTGCAATATTTGATGAAATGCCATTTAAGGTTGCTTGGGCGGTAACTACCGTACCAGCTTGTTGTTTCTCAATCGTCAATGCATAGATGCCATCACTACCCACTCGTCCATTCGCAATGATCGTGTCACCGGCTTTGATCGTAATCTCAGCATTCGGCTCAGCCGTTCCCGTCACACTTGTGGAGTCAGTATTTAGCTCGGAAATCGTTGTTTCGGCAATCGTTTCTTTTTCACTATCCTCTACAACTGTTTCTGCAACCGATTGAATACCATTGGACGTTGCGGTAACAGTCACTTTTGTTCCAACTGCTAATGGTGCGTTCGGAATCGCAAATTGATAAGTTCCATCACTTGCAACGCGTCCCGTTAAACTTCCTTGTCCTTCAATAGTGACTGCTAAATCGGCATTTGGCTCAGCTCGCCCCGTAATGTGCGTTGAGCTTGTGGTTAAGTCGTCAATGGTCGTTTGTTGAATCGTTGCGGTATCCACAAAGTCACCAAAAGCGATTTTTCCGATTTGAGAACTATTGAATGTTGCGTTGAAGATTGAGTCATTGGATTCAATTCGCGAAGTAACTTGTTTGTTCGTATAAGTATTTAGTGAGAAAGAACCTTGTCTAAACTCTGGATAATTAAAGCTGGGCTCTCCTGAAAAATCAGCTGATCTTCTCCAAGTTTGCATTCCTGTCGATGAGTGGATCGTGTAGTTCGTTGTTCCTGGATAGGACCCAATTGCGGTTCCATTCGTATGATTGTTTTGGATTCGAACATTTGATCCTTCGTGGAAAGTGCTTGATTGTCCAACGTTTACCGTTGAATACGTGCTTCTTCCCACGACATCCAGTGTTCCCCCAGATAATACGGTCAAAGCACCTCGCAACCCCAATGCTTCTTGTGTTTTTTGCGTATTTGGCGCACTTGTGATCTTAAACGTTGCATTCGAATTAACTACTACGCTTGAGGCACTTCCTTCGATCAAGACTGCTTTTGCTGTATTTGAAGGATTGTTTTGAGTAACGTCTAATAAACTGCCTTCACCTAAATCAATTCGACCACCACTTGCAAGATAAATCGCACGAGCTGTTCCATTGTTATTTGCAACTACAGAAGCACCACTGCCGATATTCATTCGGACATTCGAAGTAGCCCAAATCAAGGAACCTGCATTTAATCGGTTTTCGCCAAAGAAATTAGCTGAAGAATTGCTAGCGGCTAAATAGAGTAAGCGCCCCGTTGCATGACTATTTTCATGAGTAACGTTTGTGAAGGAAACACTGGACGTTCTATTTTGATAGATCGTATTTGTTGCATGAGCCACGATTCTCACATTTCTGATACTTAATCCTTGATTTACCGTATTTCCATACAACCGAACATTATTCCCGAAGGTTAACGTATGACCATTACCTTCAATCGTTTTGGTCGTCCCTGTCCATGTCACACTACTGGTCATCGTGATGTTATTGGCTAAGCTGATTTGTGTAACCGTCGCATTGGCTAACGCTGTCCGTAATTCAGCATCAGATGTTACTTGGACACTTGCCCTTGTTGAACGGGTTTCAGCAGCGTCTTCTGATGATTCGTTAGAATTACTTTCTGAGGTTTCTTCATTTGGTGCATCCGCTTGTTCATCATTTTCTGCGACTTCATTATTTTCTGAAGAGTTCTCAGTAGAAACTTCTGTTTGAGCTTCTTCACTTTCAGTAGGAGAACCCTCTGTTTCCTGAACTGCTTGCTCATTGGTTGCTGTATGGTCATTTTCTGTGCTTTGAGTTGCTTCACTATCTGATAATAAATTTGGAGCTTCTATTCTCTCTTGTGTCACTCCTGAAGAATTATCAGTTTTTTCTGTCGCCATCGCATTTATTGGCAACGCCGATAAAGTTAAATGACTAATCAACAATAAACCTGTGACTTTTTTACTAAATTTGTTATTCATAAGTAACTCCTTTTTCTCTATTCTTTCTCTTGTACTTTAAAGATTCATTTCACGTTTTTATCAGTCACCCTTTCTTACTCCCTCGAAAAAAATCAGTTATAGCTCTTATCGGAACAACCTATTCGATACAAACTCTCTAAAAACCTAAATTAGAGCTATAAAATAATGCTTTTTTGACGAAATTTTATCGTTTTTAACGAGATTAAATTTACCATGGTTGATCATCAATCGATAAATCAAGATTTGCAAACCTGTATGAATAAATTGATTTTCATTTTCTTTTTAAATAAGGCATTTTAAAAGTTTGTGCAAAAAAAAGTGTTATAAAAAAAAGACGATTCCTTATCATTTAAAAAGGATCGTCCATTTTTGTTATTACCTGTAACCACTTGACTCAATACGATGGATACAAGGTTTCTGCCTACTAATTCTTAGTATTATCACAAACATTTTTAACAACAGTTCCTTTCAACAGAACGCTTCTTTTCTTCAAAAAAGGTCCCAAAAAAAGCAAAATAAAAGAAATTGTATGTAATTTTACACATCTTCTAAAAAAATTCATTTTTCTTTGGTATACTAAACATAGATCTGCATATCATTAGATTTACGTTGCCCGTTAGTGAAGTTTCAGGCAACGTTTCTTTATGGGGGATAGATAAAAATGGAAGAGAAAAAGATTTTTGAGAAGCGGTGGTTATTAGCTACCAGTGAACAACGAGAGAAATACCATGCCTTGATTGCCTCTTACCCTTCGATCGAATGGACATTCAAAGAAAAAAGCTACCTTTTATGGCTTTGTCAGTTAGATAGTGATACGTTCAAAACCTTTGAAGCAATTTTTGATAAACTAGTAAATGCCAACTAACTGTTTCAACGTAGGCTGTTCTTTCACCAAAATAACCCAATCTTTTGGTATTCAGGAACAGTGGGCCTATTTTCAGATAACTCCCTTTTTTATTAGATGAACGAATAAAAGCCGCAACCGTCGATCGCAACGGTTGCGGCTTTTCTCTTTGATTTATCCACACATGTCCTCGTCATGCTCTTTTTCAACACGTATATTAGGCTGTGGGAGCGTTTAACGCTTGCCCTAACTGAGGATCGATTTTTTCAATCACTCTTTGCCAATCTTGATAATCGGGGATTGCTTTGAGCAAAAGATAATCTGTCGATAAGATGAACTCTGATAAATATTCGCTATAATTTGTAACCACAAGATCAATGGCATTTCCCTTCAAATAATCGGTCGTCAATTCATTGATTTTTGGAAAAAATACCAGATGATCATTGCCGACATAACGCAAAAAGCGCGCACGAATCGTGTGACAGGCATAGAGATCGCCTTCTATTATCAATGCGATCCGTCTGACTTTTTGAGCATAGAGCTCCCTGATTGCTTCACTGTAAAGGGTCAGTGCCGCACAAATATCTACCAGATACTCCTGCTTGATCCCAAGAATCGCTTGGTGCTGCTTCATAAATGCCAGATTCCTTTGATAAGCGGCAGAACGATGCTTCTGCGCTTCATTTTTTACTTCTGTTAGCAAGTGATTTAAAACGGGCGCCAGTTGCTCATTGATTTTCTTTGACAGGAAAAAGGCGTGGATCATCGTCTTGACCCGTTGGGGCTCTTGAAAGGAAATGCCCCATTCTTGAACGAAGCGCTGACTCAGTTCTTCGAGTTCAGGATACAGTCCAAACGATGCAACGAATTGCTGCTCTTTTTCAGGCTCGGTCAAAGTCCGTTTCATCACGGTCACTAAATAAAGCCACATAATTTCTTGTTGCGGCAGTCTTACTCGGTATAGCGCTTCGATTTTAGGTGCTAAGTCATTCATTACGGCAAATGCCTCATGGGTTTCGATGATTTTTGCCAACGATTGAGGAATCTGAACCGTCTTTCCCAATTGGTAACGCTTGATCGCAATATACAAGCTATAATAAAAATCACTCGGAGAAACGCCTGTATTCACCAGCTCTGCGGGAATTTCTGAGAAGACATCACTGACTAGTGCAATCAGTTCTTTGGGGGGCAAGAGCGTATGAGGGGTGACATCTGATTCATAATAAAAATCTTTAAAGAACTTGCGAATATTGGCTTCGGAGCCACTCAAATTAACCGGTTGCAAGATCCACTCCACATGATACTTTCGCAACGTCACAGAAGCAGTATTCAAATAACGACGCATCGTACTTTCTGATACATACAAGCGCTGCGCCCACTCTTCAACCGAACAGAATTCACCGTGGAAAATGGCTTCCACGATTTGATACATTCCTTCTTCTGCAACAAGCTCCTTTTTTTGGGACAAGTATTTTTTCGGATTCGTTTCCCTAAAATGATAGCCATTGGCTACAAGCGAAAATTCGGCTGCCTCTTGTAGATAGGTTTTCAATTCTTTGATATCCGAGCTGATCGTCCGTTGGGTCACATCAAGTTTGTTTGCTAAACTTGCGATGGAACAAGTCCGTTCTCGCTCAAAAGTATTTAACATTTGAAGCCAGCGAACGGTCGTCTTATTTAGCATAAAATTTAACTGCAATTCTCTCATTTTCCCCTCCGTGTTTCTTCCTCACCGACTAGTGTCTTTACTATAGTACAATATTTAGGTGCATAAAAAAACCTTCCTATTTCCCAAATTCACATTAAGAAGCTTCTTGAATGTGTACTTAAGTGAACAAACAAGGTATTCTCTATGTAGACTTATTTTTGTGCAACTGGAGGAATTCGTATGACAAATATGGTTTATGGGTACGCACGTGTCTCCACAAGACAACAGGATCTCTCGCGTCAGTTAGATTTACTTGACCGGTATGAGTGCAATAAAATTTATACGGAAAAGATCAGTGGTGTTCGTGCGAATCGTCCTGAATTAAATAAATTAAAAAAACGAGTGAAAGAAAACGATAAAATCATCATTGAAAGTTTCTCGCGACTAGGAAGAAGTACCAAAGATCTCATTGATCTTGTCTACTTTTTTGAAAAAAAAGGAGTAAAGCTTATCAGTATTAAAGAAAATTTTGATACGCAAACCCCACAAGGGAAATTGATGATGACTGTTTTCCAAGCCTTTAGCCAATTCGAACGAGACATCATCGTCGAACGGACCAAAGAAGGCTTAGAATCCGCTCGTGCTAGAGGAAATATCGGTGGTCGCCCACGAATCGATCCTGGACTGATTCAACACGCATTGAACCTTTATCAAAAAGAAGGAAAAGCTGTTGTGGATATCTGTGCCCAAACAGGGTTAAAACGATCAACTTTTTATCGTTATCTTAGTCTGGAAAAAGAGGAGATCGTTTCATAAATACAAGTGCTGGCTAAACTTAGTACTCTCGGCTGCTCACTATATAAATAAACAGGACGAACATTGCTGATGTTTGTGATTGCTTTTTTGTTCTCTCTTAAAGCAATTCATCCAGCTTGTTCGTCCTGTATGTTTTATTCTTCTAGCTCTTTTGTCGATCCTATTGTTATTTTCTCCATGATTTCTTACGGTACAAGAGCACCAACCCGCCGATTAAGAATAGGATACCTGTAACACTTAGCAAAACACTGCTTGTTTCTCCTGTTTTTGGCAGTTGCTTAACAGTGGATTGTTTGCTTGCTTTGATCGGTGTTGTCTGTCCTGTTGCTGAGGGGTTGTCTGATTGTTCTGATGGACGTTTTTCGTTTTTCTCATCATCGTTTGTTTCTGACGTCTCTGTCTCAGGACGTGCCTTAATTGGTTCTTCTGTTATTGGATCAGACGCTTCAGTTTCAGGAAATTCAGTCCCAGGCGACTCACTTTCCGGGCGATTTTCTTCTGGTACTTCTGTTGGCGTTTCGTCAGGTGTTTCGCTGACTTTTGCTTGTATAGTAATCACGGCATGGGCAATCACTGCTCCGTAATGGTAGGAAACCGTGTATTGACCGACTATGTTGTTGTTCACTGTGCCATTGACTTCTACTTCTGAAAAGGCTACTTTTTTGCCATCACGATCGGTGGCAGAATCAAAGTTTGTTTCTGGCAACCATTCATCGCCTTGCTTGATCGTTGAATCGTGGACTTTTAGGGATGTTTCATCCGCTTTGACGGTGATAGTGGCTTTGCTTTCTACACCACGATAAATGTAAGTGACCTCGTACTCGCCTGCTTTCGTTGTGTCTGCTTTTCCTGTAACGGTGATATCTTCAAAATCAACAGGTTTACCATCCCGATCTGTTGCGCTATCGAAGTTGTCTTTGGCTGTCCAGTTTTCCCCTGTGTACAACTCGCTATCGTGGACTTTGACTGTAGTTTGATCGGCTTTGACGGTGATAAGGGCTTTGCTTTCTAAGTCATGATAGCTGTATATAACTTCATACTCGCCTACTTTCGTCGTATCGACAATCCCTGTGACAGTGATATCCCCAAAATCAACAGATGAACCGTCTCTATCTGTTGCATTATCGAAATTATCCTTAGCTGTCCAGTTATCCCCTGTGTACAACTCACTATCGTGGACTTTGACTGCCGTTTGGTTGGCTTTGACGGTGATAGTGGCTTTGCTTTCTACGCCGTGATAGCTGTAAGTGACCTCGTACTTTCCTGCTTGCGTTGTATCGACAGTCCCCGTGACAGTGATATCCCCAAAATCAACAGATGAACCATCTCTATCTGTTGCACTATCGAAATTATCCTTAGCTTTCCAGTTGTCCCCTGTGTACAACTCGCTGTCATGGGCAGTCACCTTGGTTTGGTCAGCTTTGACGGTGATCACAGCTTTTGATGCTACTCCATCATAACGATAAACTACCTCATAGGACCCCGTTTTTTTAGTATCTACGCTTCCTTCAACGTTCACATCCGCAAACGAAACTGGGTTGTTATCCCGATCTACGGCTTGATCAAAGTTATCTTCTGCGGCCCAGTCATCGCCGACGTATATCGAAGAATCATGAACCTTAATCGCAGTGAATCGTGGTTTTACGAGTATCGTTGCTTCTTTACTCACATGATTCAATTGATAACTGATTTTATACGTAGCGGCTTTGTTAGTATCTACTTGTCCGGAAACACGACCACCCTCAGCAATAAATTCCTCATAAGTCAAAGTTTTGCCTTCTTTTGAAATAGCTTGCTCAAAATTATCCGCCGCTGTCCATGTATCCTGTTCATAAATCGTGGTATCTTTCACGGTCAGATTGGTATAGTCAGTCGGTGCTTTTTGATAGACGTACGTCACCGTTACTTCGCCACGAGGAAGAACACCTTTTGCATTCGTTGGCAGTTGACTGGTATCAAGGATGTACCCCGGAATTTGTGGAATAAACGCACTTGTAGAGACATCATAAGGCTCATTGGTACTATCATTGATCGTTTGGGAAGGATAGATTTCCATACCAGTCTCATCCACATATTTAATGGTCAGATGGCTATTTGTAAAGCGAATATTATATGTTGCTGTAAACAAAAGGTTACCGTTAGCGTCGGTATATTCTAAAACCGCTGTTAAACCGTAATAGTTGATCGTAAAACCTGTGAAGCTTGTCCAAGATATATTTAATTGATTGGTACCAGTCACTTCACTTGTATACCATAGTCCCACTAGCATGTATACCTTATCCGTTTTGTAGACATAAAAATCTTCTGTCAGCTGCGGGTCTTGGTATAGTGTTTGGTGTGCGTATTTTTCCGGGATTGGCAAATCCAAAACCAGTGCTTTATACTTGATCGGATCATATTCTACAGTCAGATCGTAGTTGAAACTCTCGATACTCTTCGTTGATTCTGCAGCGAGAGGTTGACTATCCGTAGATTCTACATTGGTTTCAGCAGATGGGGCAGTAACTGAAATTTGAGTTTTTTCTGCAACATCAGCTGCGTTAGATTGATTTGTTTCTGAGTTTGAAGTGGTGGTCACCACTTCACTTTCGGTTGTTTCAGAAGATATGACGTCAGCATTTCCTTCTTGGGTATCTGTCTTTTCTCCTGTGTTCATGCTTCCTGATGAATCTGCCAGCAAGGGAACCGATGAGTCTATGAATGGTGTTTGCTGCTCTGTTTGTTGTGTTTCTGTTGCCTGAGCGATCGGCCATGTGCTTGGAAAGGTTGTCCCTAAAATCAGCATCCCTATTAAACCTCTCTTAATTATAACTACGCGTTTTTTCATTTTTACTTTTTCTCCTTTTTCTTTTTCCAAACTTTATTCACACTTACTTCCGTTCCAATCTGTCCAAATTTTGGTTGACTGCAACTGGCAGGGGTGTTTTCTATAAAATAACTTCCTTAAATGACTGTCCTTCGCAAAAATATGTGGGCGCCGCATCTTTAACATGAATTCCTTCAATTTTCAAGGGATAAGACTTCTTGAATGGCCCAGAGTATTATATAATTTACTTAAAACGAATGGTTTTTATATTCGATCGCTGATCGCTCCCACAGGGTCTTGAAAGAGGTGGTGACATCAATGTTAGAAAATTTATCCATCAACTTACATCGAGATAAGGCATTTTCTCGTCAAGTAAAAATTCTGCAAGTGCTAAATGCAGCACCCGCAGGGTATCACCCGCAAGAGTTGGCGACATTATTGGGACTTTCCTTGCCTACAGTCTCTAAAGAATTAAGTATTTTAAGCGACAGTTTGCCGAAAGATCTGGTCAAGATCAAACTTTCTGGATCCAACATCGTTTCGATTGAGTATGCACCAAATGCTTCAATCAATTCTGCCATTCAGCTTTTGGGCATGGAAACGTTGGAGTTTAAAATCATGTCTAGTATCATTGATAATAAAAAATACTCTATTCACCGAGCAACGATCGAATTTGGCTATTCCCGCAGTCATCTGTTGCGAACGATCAGTTATATGAACAAATCTTTACAAACCTATTCTGTGACCATCGCAACGAATCATCTTGATTTTATCGGTACCGAAGCCGATATTCGCTTTTGTCTGTTTGTCTTTTTCTCCGCTTATGGCGATAGCACGATCTTAGATAAAGACAGCCCTGCAGATGCGCGTCTTCTGGTCCAAAAAGCAAAAGAAGCCAACAAAAAAGATTTGCATTACAGTCATTATCGACTTGCCCTATGGCTAAGTATTGCCAAGCGTAGGTGGCGCTATTCTTACTTTTTGACATTGCCACCGTCTTTAGAACGCAATCTATTAGAGAAAGAACGCTTCGCTGTTTTCTCAAAAATATTAAACGAACATTATTTGAAAAAATATCGGATCATCCACTTGCCGCAACAAGAACTCCTTTGGATCTTCCTCAATGCTCTCCACTGCATTTCGTATAGTACGATGGATATTAATGGGGAAAGCGAGGCGGATTACATTTTTCACCATACAGAGAAACCAGAAATTCTCGCAGAAGTTGCTGCCTTTTTAAAGAAACCTGGAATAGCTATCCTTCCTGCAGCATCACACAAAATCATCGCATATCTCGTAAATCTCCGCTTGTTAACGATGATTTCTGCGAATTACGAATTTGCCGATCCCCAGATCAAAACCTTTGTTGAAGCGACATTCAAGACGGACTACCTTGCTTGGAATAAATGGTTGAAACAATTTAATGAACAAAGTCGTTTCTTTTCGTTTACTCACTTAGAGCATGTCGCAGTTACGTTGACCTTGTTAAGCGAACTTTCTTCTAGCAATCAGCTGAAAAAACATCTCAAAGTGGCCTTTGCTTTTCAAGGTGGTGCAGGATTAGATGCCTTTTTAGCCGCATCAACAGAGCTATTCAAAAATGACCATACAGAAATCAGTTATTTTTTTGAAGTGGCTCCTGATGAACAAGAATTGTTCCATCGAGAAATTGATTTGATCGTTAGCAATTTTGACTTGCATCTGAAAAACAACCCCAAATTTCAGCAACTACGAATTTCCAATGTTCCTACCCTTTCGGACTGGACGATCATCCACAAAACGATTGAACAGCTGATTCAGCCAAGAATCACACCGATTCATTGACCTAAGGAAACTGTCGGCCTTCTTGAAGGAAGCGCCGTCAGTTTTTTCATTGCATGGTTTGCTATTTTAGTCCTTTCCTAAGTATCCATTTTTCTTTTCTCTTAGCGTGTCTATTTTTTTCACATCCGAAAAAAATCAGACCTTTTTTCAAGATTCCTCTCCTAACAAACGCTTTTCTTTTCAAGCGCAGCGTAAAAATTCATTGTCTTGTTTTCGTGTGCTGCTCGTAATCCCTGAAAAGTTGGGATGTTTGGTGTATTTTTTATGATAGAAATTTTAGCAGCTACTCTTAGCCCCAAATGTGAAAAGCGTTATTTTAAAAGCAAAGAAACATACGATCAAAACAGACTGCATGTTTTAAATAACTTTTGTATCTATTTTTTTTATTTACTAGAAAAAAAAGAAATCTTCTCCCCGCTCCTTTTTTGTATAATAGGTAAAAAGAGAGGGGGACCAATGTGGATTTTATCAAAGAGCTGCACTCCTTTAAAACGATCGTTGAAGAAGGTACGTTTACGAAAGCTGCTGCTAAATTAAACTATGCCCAATCGACGGTTACGAACCATATCAAAAAGTTAGAAGAAGAGTTAGAAGTAGCGTTATTTTTGGAAGGAAAAAGCAATGTACTCACGTTGGAAGGTGAATTGTTGAAACAGGCGGTTCCTGGTCTGATCGCTCAGTGGGAGGAGGTCAAAGAACAGTTGCTCAATGCTTCGAACACAGTCGAATATTCTTTACGGATGGGCATCGTCCCCCCTTATGACATGTTGATTTTACCGGAGCTTCTCCATGTATTTTCCCACCAATACCCAAAAATAAAATTCGAGATCATGGTGGGATCCACGCTGGCATTAGCCGATGCATTAAAAGAAAATCGTATTGATTTTGCGTTATGCTCACTTCCTCACGAAGATTCCTTTGTCTATGAAGAACTTTTACAAGAAGAAATCTGCTGCATCACTTCGATCACGAACCCATTGATCATTAAGGAATTAGCCGACCTTACAGGAATCCATCTATACAGTTCCGGCGGTGACTGTCCTGCACTTAGAAATATCGAGGGCTACCTTGACCAGTGTGTACCTTCGCTCCAATGGGAATATGTCAGCAGCAGCACGACGATTCCTTATTTGATTGAACAAACAGGCTTCTGCGGTCTAGTCCCGCGTTCGATCATTGATCAAACATGCGCTCAAGTAAAAATTTTATCACTGCCTTTACCGAATCTCCGCATGACGATTGGCTTACTGTCAAAGCAACCATTGACACTTTTCCCGAATATTACAAAAAGTTTGTCTTTGAGTTAAAAATGCGCTTACTGTCATTGTTATAAAACCAGTTTGATCAAGATCGATTTTTATGCAGTTATTCTTCAAAAAAAAATGATAGTATTTATTCTAGCAGCAAAGAAGCAGCGTGAAAACAAATAGCCGCACAACCTCTTTCTGTTCTACAGACGTTGTGCAGCATAGCTTTTCATTTCGCTTATTATTATTCAATCAGATGATTACCTCTTGTTTCGCCACTCACTTTTTGTTATCATTTTACTTTTTTTATGCAAACTGGTACGATTATTCATGCTATCCGCAGGAGATAAAAAAGCCACTGTTGTTCTTTACATTTCAGAATTTTTTACCGATTATAAAAAATAGAAACGTTCTTTCATCCTTTCCAATGTATACTCTACTTTGGAAAAGAACAATCACCAAAAAAGGCTGGACTTGAAAACCGTTCGATCATGTTTTTAGTAGCAGGCAGTTATTGCTCAAGGAGCCTATTTTTGCAATTGTCAGAAAAAATAGACGATGAGAAAAGGAGGAAAAACTATGTTTATCATTGAAGCGATCTTCAGCTTTCTAAGAGACACATTAGGTGTGATCCTGGCCATTCTCTTAGGGACGCTTTGTTTGTCGATGGTGATCAATCTGATCGTTATCGTTGTAAAAAACACCTATTCAAAATTTAAAAAGAATTATTAACGAATCGCTGTCTTCTAATAGATAGCTTTTTTAGATAGTTTTTTCAACCTCTCAGGTCTCTTTTTTGCCTTTATAGTATCTTTTTTCAAACTCAATCCAAGATTTGCTGAATTCATGGTTGGAAAAGGCACTTTTTAAGCCTGAGCGCTGCTTAAAGCGAAAGACCTCTTCGCGGTCCATCCCCAATTCCTTGGCAATTCGTTCATCCGACCACTCGTTAGCGACCAACTGCTGCACGATGTTTCCCATCTTCTCGATGCCATGGGTACCACGTGCTCGATTGTGGCGAATCGTTGAAGCGATGCGATTCTCAAAAGGCTTATCGATCACTGTGACCGGAACGCTTGGCAATTCTAAGCGATCTTTTGCTACGACATACCGATGAAACCCATCGATCAAAATATACTTGTCCTGCTCCTTATCGTGGTAACAAACCAGTGGCTGCGTAAAGCCATCTTCCCGAATCGACAGTTCCAGCAAATCCATCTCTGGAGCAGCCACGGTGTTGGGATTATACGTATTCGCGTGAATCTTGCTGACTGGGATCAGCTTCGCCGCTAACACTGGAAAATCGATATCGCTCATGAGGTACTACACTCCTTTTTAGAAATGAATAATTTTTTGTTTGTCGATAGACCGCAAACCCTTTTGACTCCAAAAGTGCAATTTCACTAGGCTGGTTACTAGAAGCGAGAATCTCTGCTTCTGGGTAGTTGCGGCTGATATCCACCAACATTTTCCGTAAAAGAAACTTTTTAAATTGAGCAGTTGGATCTTTTTCATAAAATTCCCCTAGCTCCACTTTATTGACGCCTTTTTCATAATAAGAAAAAGCGGTCACCCGTTTTTCGTCATCAAGAATCACATACCAGTAGCAGTTCTCATCATTGACTAAGTACGGAAATTGCTGCTGATACACCCGTTCCGCAAAAAATGCCCCCATCAATTGATAGAATTGGCTTTTCTTATACGGTGGAAAAAATAAAACCAATCGTTCGTTCACAAAACCCTTCCTCTCTAGGGACACATTCGTCCATCGTTAGGTGATTTTTTTCGTTAAATACTCATATTTGGCATTCAATTTTTTTAACTGATACTTGGGTAAATGCTCGATTCCCAACGCCGCCCCAAAATCGACCGCCAACTCATACAATTCCGTCTCATCTTTTTTCGTCAGACTGTATTGTCGCGTGCTCAAAGAAAAATCATTTTTTTCTAACGCACGAGCGATCCCTTTCCAGTCATGCCAGAGTACTTCGTTTTTCAGCCACTCCTTACGTTTGGTCACATCGGGAATGTCTTCCACTTCGATCCCGTGCTTTTCTCGATAATGATCAATCAAGATTGTGATTTTGCGGTAATAATGGTCCTGTAATTTCTTTGAATAAAGTCCAATTGATTCCAGTAAAAAGACCGCATACTCTTGCCAAGTCATATGACTTGGCTTTCTCGTATTGTAATGCGCCAATAATCCCGTCTGGGCATACAATCGACCAAAATTGGCTCCTGACACGCGGTTGACGACGCGTTCCCACGTTTCCGGTTCCACCAGAGCATATTGGTATAAGCCTTTTCGTTGTTGCATACCATAAGGCTGACAGATTCGCATTTGATGAATCGGAACGCCATGATCATATAATTTTTCATAAAAGCCATTGATCGGCCAGTCAAAATGGGCATAGGCGCCCCAGACATCTTCTGTCTTCCAATCATAGATGGGGTAAAAATTGACGACCATGGAATCTGCTACTTGCCGTTTGATCCAGCATTGCTTCCGAAAGTTATACTTTGGCGAAGTTATCGACCGATATCGGTATAGACTTTCCTGTGTTCTGATGCCAACGCCACAAGCAACGGGTTCACACTGATGATAGTTTGCGTACCAGTGAGCAAAGTTTCGTAAGAACTTATCTGGATTCATATTTGCACTCTGATAGATTTCCATCAATGATTCATCTAAATCAGCAAGTGAAATTGCATCTTTTGGCATCATCTGTACCCACTTCTCACGTTCTTGTTCATCCCACATCAGCCATTGTGGCTGAAATACGCTAGTGTTGTTGTCCTCGTAAAAGGGCAAACAGAAGTGAAAGGTTTGATTGATAGTTGGTAACGCTTTGATTTTTTCCATGAACGTTCTCGTAGCATCATAATTTGCCTCGATATCTAAAATCAGCAGATCAAAAGTTTTCTTTTTTTGTCGGGCGACTTGGTCAGCCAACTGAATCATGGCACCGCTATCTTTTCCACCACTGAAAGAGAAATAAACATGGGGAAAGGTATCAAAAATATATTCCAGGCGCGTCATCGCCGCTTCCAGCACATTATCCTTACAATATTTCTTCATAAAAGCTCATGTCCTCATTTTATTTGTCCTTTTTTTGAATAAGTATTACATTCTAGTATAAAGTTTCACTTAGCTTCTTACAAGGACTTAAGGGAGATTTTGTATTCGATACATGCAAATAATTGTTAGCTATCATTGCAATGTGTTCCCCATTGCTCACTACTATTCCTAGTAATCAAGAAAAATAGTAGAAAAATTCCTTCTGAAACAAGTTTTATTGCTTTTCTTGATTCATTCAGCCAAAAGGGTTTGAAGGACTTTTTCAATACGCTTCACTTGTTTTTCATTGAAGTGGGACAGCCATTCTTGATCCGCAAGTAAACGCTGAATCTCTTGCTGAAGGTCTTTGTATCGACTGGCTTCCTGGATGTTTTCAGTCATTTTCAAGAAATTACTAATTTTTTCTCCTTTAGGCAGCAGTACATACTCTTGCTTGATCCCTTCAAACTTGTCTTCATGATCAATCACCAAAAGTTGAGTGATCAAATCATGAGCGATCCACCGATGATAGGAGTTTTTATGGGTATGCAATGCCCAGATCCGTTCCCATTCATCATAAATCAGCTCAGGGTTTTTAACGGCTACTTCTTTAATGATCAAATAACTATTAAAATACTCATTGATATGATTTTGACCATCAACGATATTCTCCACTAGCCTCTCTCTTACCTTTCGATCATCGATCGCCGTTTGCACAAACGGTTGGGGATCAAAGGATGTTGTCTGGAAATGACCTGCGATTTCTGGGTAGTCCATGCTTTCACCTTCTTTAAAAATTATAAGATTATTTTACAGGTTTGAACCTCTAAGTTTATTTTAACAGAATCTATGTGCGAAAAAAGTGGCTTTTATATTCCCCTTCTTTTATCAATCATCCATTCTGATAATGTAGGTAGACTAACGCCACTTTGAATATCATACTTTTTGGAAAACCCAATTTAAAATTGAAAACAGCTGGAAAGAATCCTTTCGATCCTTTATCCACTAACACTGCTATCTATTGATTTCTTCCGTTCGTCTATTGAGCGCTAGGAAAAGTGCAAGCTTCCTTTTATATCCTTTTCTGAAAGGAGCCCTTCACAAGAGAACCTGCTGGCAACTACTTTCTCGTTAAATTCCCAATGTCACTGACACAAAAAAGGAAGTCCCGCGTTCGGGACTTCCTAACGTTCTTTTCTCTTCAAATACTATTTCACGCATAGCTGCGAGATGCTGGATCACGCGTCCTTTCTCCGAATACCTCGGTCGGTAGGCATTTTGATCCATTGTTCTGGTGGACGCTTTCTGATTTTTTTTGGTGCAAACATCAGTTGAATAGTTCTTTTGACAAAGTTATTTCGGTATACGTTTTCCATAACTTCCACGCCCTTTTCAATTGATTTAGGAAGCGGTGACGTCGATCCTTCTTCCTATTTTTATTATAAGCCCCAATCCGGTACAAAACAAACAATTCAGCTGCTGTTTTCTCCCATTCGTTTAGATGAAATCTGTGGTTGCTGCTAAAAAAAGAGGCACATATTCTTGAATAAAGTTCAATAAGCCACCGCATATTTATTGAAAAAAATAATGAAAAATTGCAGAAAAAGATCGAAACTACTCGAGACAAACGCCAAAGGGCTGTGTTTTTGAATGAAAAATCGTTTCACTTTACTTTTTCTTAAATTTTAATTATTATTCTTTTGAAATAAGAATAATGAAGGAGATAAAAACATGGAAAAATACCAAGTGTTCCCTGGTCAAAACTATCAGGCAAATGTTATTGGCTTTACCGGTTTACAAGAAGTTAGTGTGATTCATGTTTACGAGAATACTGCAACTGTTCTAATCAAAGAAACAGCTGAAACAGGTGTTGCTAAGCTATGTAATTTTCTAGTTGGTGCCACACAATTAGTTAGTTGATCCTCTTTTATTAACCAAAACATGAGGAGCCATTTGCCATCCAACATGTTGTAGGAAAACGATTTGAAAGTAGTCCTTTGTGAGCTTGCTCTTTTCCTATTCATCAATTACAGCAGTATTTTTATTTATCTACTCAATATCTCTCTACTTTATATATAAATAGTGTTAGAATGAACAAAAGGAAACGTATCAGGCTTCCCCCAAGAGAATCTTCCCCAAGTACTCTTGTCTGATACGTTTCCTATTTTTGTGGCGAAAAAGCCACAGACCAATGGTAGCCCTTTACTCTGTGAAAAGCAAGCATTCAAAATTGATTTTTTCTTTATTTTTTTATTTTATCTCCTCAAATTCCCTTTAAAAATCAGGCAAAAACACACCTCTCGTAATAAGGTGTGTTCTTTTTTTGACAATGATTATTCACGAATAATAAGTTCATAAGGCAGAATGATCTGTTCTTGTTTTCTTTCTTGAAACAAGCGAAAGGCTTCTTTGCCGCACTGATTCAGATGAAACTCAACGGAAGAAAAATGCAGCATTTGACTGATAAGCAGGTTTTCTTGTCCAATCACGATGGGTGCTGTCCCGTGGGAGTATTGATTCAAAATCATTGCTGCGATTTCGTCTCCATTTGTGATCACCCCATCGATTCCTCGTTCTTTAAAAAAGGCTGCTGCGGAAATCCCGTCTTGTGCTTTGATACAATCCCAATAAATATCGGCTTCCGAAAAAGCAGGAAACAGCTCCTTGGCTTTTGCGATGGTATTGACTGAATTGCAGCTAAGACGTTTGCTGCGCCCGAGCGTCAGTCCCAAACGTTTTACGCCTTGTTCTTTTAAATAATTGATACTAGCTGTCACAGAGCCGACCAAGTCGATCGCAACGAAAGGAACAGCAGTACCGGTCGAATTTTCACAAAAAACGATCGGTCCTTTTTCCATGTAGGGATAAAACGTCTCGATATGATTTGCGCGGGTAATGACGATCAATCCGTCAAACCCTTTTGCAGCGAATTCTTCTAGATATTCTAGTTCCAATTTCCGATCAAAATTGGTCGGCAATAACGTCACTTTGTATTTTTTAGCAAAGGCTTCTTCCATAATGCCATTTAGAATCCCATCAAAAAAGGCGTGATTGACAAACGGCACGATGACCCCAATATTATAGGTTTTCCCCGAGCTAAGCTTTTGGGCGATCTTATTCGGTTTGTAATCCAGTTCTTCCATCACCGCCAAAATCGCTGCTCGCTTTTGCTCATCGACATAAGGATGGCCATTGATCACACGAGAGACTGTCGTGATCGAAAAACCAGTGATTTTTGCTATATCGCGTATCGTTGCCATTTCCTTCATTCCTATCTGTTTGTTTTACGATTGACCTAAGTCTACCATAGAAAATTTACTGATTCACTTTCGACAAATTTTCTGAAAAGGTCCCTTGGTTGATTGTACGGTATGAAACGAGTTTCATAGCAAGACTTAGACTCCTTGAAAATAAAAGAAATTTATTTATAAACAAAAACTGATTGCTTAGCAAGCTACAAGCGCTACTTAAGCAATCAGTTTTTCTACTGTTTACTGAATCATTTCTTTTGATAAGCTTTTACGTTTCTTCGTATACCTTCGCATCAGTAACTCGATGCCCTTATCCGCAAAGCGTTGCATATAGGCGGAAAAATTCAACAAGGCAATCAAGAGAATGAGGTTGAGATAGCTGGTATTGCCTAGGTTAAAGAGGTCACGACCGACGATCAAGGCAGCAAAGTACAAGATCTGGGTGCTGAAAAAAATCATCGTTCGATAGCTGTTGATAGCTGGATAGACTTTTTTCTGGATCAAGCGATAGTTCCAAGCGGTAAAAATAATACTCATGATCGATAGAGCTTTGCTGCTACTGTTGAACCAATAGCCAAAGTTGATGATCAGCAGAGTTCCTACCGTAATCGTCAAGGCTGTTGGAAAAGCATTTTTGAAAATCGTTGTCATAAATTCCCCTTTGATCCGATTGAAGTCTGGTTCAAAGTTTAAAAAGAAGGTCGGAATGCCGACAAAGCAGGCATTGATGATCGTTAATTGGATCGGCTCAAAAGGATATGTCGTTCCTGATAACAACGTCCCCATAGTGATCATGATGGAGAATAAGACTTGCACTAGCACCAATGAACCTGAGCGAGTAATGTTATTGATTACTCGGCGGCCTTCATCCATGACCGATGGCAAAGCATCGAATTGATTTTCCAAAAGCACCAAATTTGATACTTGACGCGCAGCATCGACACCGGAAGCCATCGCGATGGAACAGTCGGCTTCTTTCAGCGCCAAAACATCGTTGACGCCATCGCCAGTCATCGCGACAGTATGCCCTTGTTCTTTCAAGTAGAGTACCATTTCTTTCTTTTGTTGCGGCGTCACTCGACCAAAAATCTGATAGTTGCTGACAGCTTCTTTTAATTCGGCTGCAGTTAATTTTGATACATCGATAAACTCAGCAGCCCCTGGTAGATTGACTTTTTTCGCGATTTGACTGACTGTCACTGGATCATCGCCAGAGATGATCTTGCATTGGATTGCTTGTGAACGAAAATACTCCAAGGTCTCTTTGGCATCTTCACGGATCGTGTCTGACAGTAAATAAAATCCTAACGGTTCAATATCCGTCGGCAGTCCTGCCTCCTCATAGCCTTGCGCACTGTGCGCCAAAACGATCACCCGGTAGCCTTCTTCTGCCAGCTGTCTTTCCTGTTTTAAGACAGCTTCATGGTTGGTTCCCAGTAAAATCGACGCAGCTCCGATGAAATAAGTGCCTTGCCCTTCAAACGTGACGCAACTGAATTTGCGGTCAGATGAAAAGGGGACGACTTGCTGCATCTGGTACGTCGTTTTTTCTGAAAAAAAGGTTCGTAGCGCCATTGCCGTTGGGTTCTGATCGGGTAGCTGAGCCATTAAGTTGCCGGTGATTTCTGCCAACGGTGTTTCCGATTGTAAGGAAATCGTCTTTTCCACCGTCATCTTGCCTTCGGTGATCGTGCCGGTTTTGTCTAAGCAAAGAACATCGACCCGTGCCAAAGCATCAATGCAGTTCAATTCCTGCACCATCACTTTTTTGCGCGCCAGATAGACGGCACTGATGGTCAATGTGACACTGGTCAATAAAAACAAACCTTCGGGGAACATCCCTACAGCTGCCGCCACCGTCCGTAAGATGGCGGTGTTGAAAGCCGCATGAGAGAAATAGAACTGTTTGACAAACAAGAGGGTACATAACGGTACCAAAATCAAGCTGATCCAACGAATGATTTTATTCAAACTGCCTTGGATCAAGTATTTTTGTCGTTTGATGGTCTTGGCTTCTTTGTTGATTTTTGCGATATAGTTGTCAGCGCCTACGTGGATCACTTGGCACAACGCTTCACCAGCAGTGATAAAACTGCCAGAAAACAACTCGTCTGTCGGCTGTTTGTGGATCGTATCCATTTCACCAGTCAGCAAGGATTCATTGACTTCTAAAGATCCTTGAATGACTTTGGCATCCGTCGGCACTTGATCCCCGCTTTTCAGTCGTAACACATCATCCATTACGAGTTTGTGGATCGGCAAATTCTCCAGCTTACCATCCCGATAAACATCGGCTTTGGCAACTTTTAGCAGTGCCAGCTTATCTAGCGTTCGTTTGGAACGAACTTCTTGAAAGAGATTGATGATCACATTGCTGAAGACAACAAAGACGAACAAACCGTTTTGATAAGAACCCGTCAAACAGACGAGAAAGAATAGGACACAGTTGATTAAATTGAAAAAGGTAAAGATATTGGTAAACAGGATTTTCGGGTACGTATTCGTCGTATCCTTTTTTGTCTTATTGACTTGACCGCGCTGCACCCGCGCCTTGACTTCCCCTGACGTTAAGCCAATGGTTTGGTTGTTTTCGATGATCCTCACCCTTTCTAATCATAGTCATTTACTTTTCGTTTGCTGAATATTCAGCAAACGTGCATCGGACTAGGTAATGGTTTTGCGTTTTTTCTATAAAACCAATTGGCGGCGATTGCGTAAGTTACGCCATCATCTATCGGCTTTTTTCCGTAAAAAAACAAGTACTGTCTAAAATATAGCATACCCTTTTAAGTAATGGCGTTTCATTTTTGTCACCTTCGCGTCACTTTAGGAATTAAAATAACAGTTTATTTTGTTAACTCACCCCACTACACATCAAGCGATCACAGGCTTCATCGGTTGTTTCTTACGATGACACAAAACAAAAAAACAGCTGATCTTCACAGATCAACTGTTTAACAATTCTTTAAGTCAGCTTTTTCTAGCAGCTATTAGCAGCATCATCGGTCGGCGCATTTCGTCTTTCATTCCCGGTACTTCCAGTAATTCTTCTGGCGGCTGCGGCTCAATCACTTTTTCTAAAATGAAGCCGTTTTGCAATAAGGTCATTAAATAGGTTGTCAGGGTACGATGGTATTTGGTCACCGTTTCACCTAAAAATTGCGCTTCCCGCTTGCCTTCATAATAGTAATGATCGACTGGGAAATGCTGGATTTCCCCCTGCCTATCATACTGCCAATCTTGCGATCCTTCCGCAGTATAAACCGGATGCTCCACCGAAAATACGAGTACACCACCAGGTTTCAGACAGACCGATATGCTTTTGATCAATGTTTCGAACGTTGCCACATAGTGAAACGCCAATGAACTTAAAACAACGTCTATTGTGGCTGGAGGAAGTGTCACTTCTTCCATTGCGACACATTGATACGTTATTTTCGGATCAGGGTTCCTTTTCTTGGCCTCCTCAAGCATCCGTTGAGAAATGTCAGTTCCTAGTACTGCTGCCGCTCCATGGTCTACAGCATATTGGCAATGCCATCCATACCCACAACCTAGATCAAGCACCTGCTTCTTTTTAAAATCCGGCAACATTTGTTTTAGCGTCTGCCATTCTCCAGCTCCTTGCAGGCCTTTTTGTGAACGAGTCATTTCACTGTATTTAGTAAAAAACGTTTGGTCATCATATTTGTTTTCTTTCATCATTTGTTCCTCCCATGTAAATCGTTTTTTGCTGGTCTTGATCTACATGGGCTTAGGCAATTTTTTGGGAAATAATGCCACCACACATCAGCTTTTTCCTCCTTGCTCTGATTAACGCCATCATAGCACGATTTTCAGTCTCTCACAATTGATAGCAAGTCGCTGGCGCTTCTTTGCCATTGTTTCTCAATAAACCGTTTTTTATGTACAGCAAAAAATCACACTATGAAAAGGGTGTGATTTTCCTGTTCGATTCATTCATTTCTCTATTGATCAATGCAGTGCTTCCTTTTTCCATTTTCGGATTTTCGTTCGGAAATTGGTAAACGGTGCTACTGTATTGATATGGATCCATTTATAGACTGGCCACTGTGCTTTGGTGGTTGCCCAATCCCGTTGCCCTGCTTCAAACAATTCCTGATCGGATAAGCCCTCGATCCACTGGCAAAGGGCCGTCACTTTTTGGTCTAAGAGCTCTTGCTGCTGTGCTAAGGTCAAACTGCCATATGTCTGATAAAAGGATTGATACAATCCGCCAAGGTTGTTCCATTTATACCCTTCAGCAGGTGTGTGAACGCTCATCCCTTGTTGTTCCTGTGCTTCCCATGACAATAACAAACTGACCCAGCCGATTTGGTAAGACAAGTTTTCTGAAGGCGTCTTATCGACCCCAGCTGTTCGCTGATTTCGTAACGCTTCGGGAATTTCAACAAATTCTTGGCGAAATTTTTGGTAACGTTCTGTGATCTCTTGGATCAAGTCTGCTTTGCTTTCGTACTGTCTCATTGACTGTCCTCCTATTCAGGAAAATGGTTACTCTTTGTCGCTTTCTTCAATGGCGATAAAAATCGTTACTTCGCCGTCTGGCGCATACTGTTCGAAATCAAAGGAATACCTGCGCTGCAACTGCTGGTTTTCTTCCTCTGACCAGACTTGACGCCAAGTTGTCAGAATGCCCTGCGCATCGCGCCGATCGACCGGATACTTTTTCCAAGTATATTTTTCTGTATCAAAGTCTGCTTGCTCCGTTTGTTCGAAACAAAGCGAAACGGCATAGTCTCCTTGATAGTTTGACTCATACTCGTGGTAAACGCAAGCGATGACCGTTCCTTTTTCTGCGGCTTTCTTGACCGCCTCGCTGTTTTTCTCCCATAAGCCAGTGATTTTTGCTTGAATCGCTGGATCAGTAAAATTATTGGTTCTTTCCGTTGCCATTATCGAAAATTTCATTGGAGTTCCTCCTTCTTTGTCTTTATGATACGATAGAAACCTAGACACCTTCTGTCAGTGTTTTATCATCTTTTTATAAAAGGAGTAACCCCAGTGAGCACGACACGCCTGTTCGGCCTTATCTACCACCTGTTGAATCATGAAAAAGCAACCACTTCTGAATTAGCCAAACAATTTGAAGTCTCGACTCGCACCATCACCAGAGATATCAATACCCTAAGCAGTATTGGCGTACCCATCTATACCGAAACGGGTCGAAATGGCGGCGTCTATTTGTTAAGCAGTTTTGTGTTGGATAAAGTGTTATTATCAGAGGAAGAACGGAAAAACCTGCTTTTGGCGTTGAAAGGGATTCGCCAGCTGACGCCACAGATCAGCGGAGAATCATTGGCAAAACTGCAATCCTTATTCCAGCAAAACGATGCAGACTGGCTAGAAGTTGATTTTTCCACTTGGCATCGGCGAGAAAACGGCAACGACATGTTTGATTTATTAAAAAAGAGTATTTTAACGAACCACGTGATCACCTTTGACTATATCAGTAAACAGGGACCGCAAAAACGCGTCTGTCAGCCTTACAAACTGCTTTTTCGTTCGCAAGCATGGTATCTGCAAGCCTTCGACCAGCAAAAGAATGCCTTTCGGACATTTAAAATCAGCCGTATGAGTCAGGTCCACGTCACTGAACAGCATTTTTTTCCGGTCACTGCGCCTAATTCTGCCATTGAATTGACTGTTGACACCTATCCCGCTCGTCTATTCTTTCAAGCCGACGTTCTTTATCGGGTATATGATGAGTTCGATCATCAGGATATTACTTTGACGGAGGAAGGCACTGCTGTGGTTACCGTTGATTTACCCGAGGAAAGCTGGGTGGTGCCCTATTTGTTCTCTTTTGGAAAAAGCCTACGCATTTTAAGTCCCCCTCGACTAAAGAAGCGTTACCAAGAAGAAGTTGCTGCGATTTATGCCAATTTGACTGAGAACGAGGGTGCGAACTGATTTTTCAAGAAATGGATCCCTATTGAAAGGAGTGTTTGATTTGAAAGAAGTGATCGTAGACTATGGCGGGGTTTCGCTAGCCCGCCTTTGCCAGCAGTTGGAAGAACAGCAGATTCACTTAAACGCGTATGCCAACCAGCTCTTGCGCCATCCCCACCTCTCCCTCAGTGCCGATAAACAGCGTACTACTTGTGTGATTGTTTCCCTTAAAGAACTGGGACTCACACAAGGTGGCTCGTTGACGGAGATTTTTGCAGCTGCACCTTCTTATGGACTGACCGATTGTACATTGGAAATGGCCTTACACTTTCGCCTCAGTTATCATCAACTGGCAAATAGCACCGGACTGAAATCCCAAGGAAAAGTGCCAGCTGCCGCAATCACGATCGCTTCTGTGCCTTTGGAAAAAACCGACGATTTCCCCAAAGGATTCTACGTTCGCCGCATCGATGGTTGTGACTGGTTGCGAGGCTATACTTGCGATGCACGCCACCAGTTTGCACCGGATGACCTGTTTTTGTTTCAACGACGAGACCCGCTGTCAGAGACCTTCAACTGAAGGGGGAACAAATAGTTACCAATCAAGCGTCCCCATTTCCCCTTACTGCAATCATTCTGCAAGATAGGGAGAATCCAAAAGGACGAAAGGAGAAATAGATGAACTTAATACCAATGAAAGACAGCGACTACGCTGCCTACTTAGCCAATGCTGTTTTCGAATACGCCAATGACAAAGTCCAAGCAGGCACATGGGCCAAAGACAAGGCCCTCTCCCTCGCCAAAGAAAGCTTTGCTTCTTTACTTCCTCAAGGGACTGCCACTGAAAACAATCACTTGTTTTCTTTATTTGCAGCTGATTTTAGTGAACCGATCGGGGTGATTTGGATCAACACAGCTGCCCAGAAAGCCTTCATCTATGACTTTATCATCGAGGAAGACCAGCGAGGAAAAGGCTATGGAACCAAAGCGTTACAAGCTTTGGAAAAGTGGGCGATCCAGCAAGGCATCACTGAGATCGGCTTGCACGTTTTTGCCCATAATCAATCTGCGTATCAGCTATACAAAAAAATGGGCTATTTGGAAACAGATATTACGATGGTTCGACGTTTCGCTGAATGAGTAGTGTTGAATAGGCCCGATCATTAGAACAAAAAAATTGATTGATCAGTGCCGGAGCCAAACAAAAAGAAACGACAGAAAATCGTCGTTTCTTTTTTCTATTTACAGAAAACCACTCTTTCAGATAGGGAATGGTTTTTTCAGTAGCATCGCCATTGTCGAGCCTTCTTCGCTATAAGGACTGCCTTTGACATCACCGAATATCTCACAAATATCAAAACCGGCAACCCTAGCTTCTTTTATCAATGCATCTTTTGTAAAATAGGTCGTCCATAAATAATAATTTATGACCTCATCTTCTGCTAAAATCGTTGTTTGCTCCAGCAAGACGTGATCAGGATATTTCCATCGTTGATTCAGCACAAGATGGGGCTCCCCCCGCCAAAACCCTTCTGATTCGTGACTTTCCCAGGTCTGCTCTTCATTAAGCGTTAAAAACTGTGCAATCGTAAATACATCGAACAAAAATTTGCCACCCGGTTTTAGATGCGCCAGCACATTTTTTAGCAGTAGTTTGCGTTCCTCTGGATTTAAGGCACCATAGTCGCAATAAATCAAGGTAATAAAATCAAATTGCTGAGGCAATGCCATCTCCAAATAGTTATCAAATAGATAGGTAATATTTAGTTCCCGCTTATTCGCAGAATCTCTCGCATAGGCAAGGGATCTTCTGGAGTAATCAACGCCTGTCACTTCATAGCCCAGCGCTGCAAATTTTTCCGCGTAGATCCCTGGTCCGCAGCCGATATCAAGAAGTTGCGTCTGTTTTTCTGGCGGAACAAGGCGACTGATCCATCGAACGGATTCGTTGATAAAGTCAACCTTTCTACTAGCTCCCTCAAAATCAGGATCCAAATGAGCCTTTAACATTTGCTTGGAAATATACGCATCGTCCCAAAACGCCTCTGCCATTTTTTTATAGAGCGGTGGCCGCTCGATTGCCTTTCTCAATTCTTGGTACATCTTATTTTCCCCTTTCAAAATAATTGAAAAACAAAAAAGACCGCAGATTTCACTCTGCGGTCAACCTTCAAACGATGAAGATCAAAAAGCGAAGAGTAAAATAAAATCAATGATAGGCACTTCAAATAAAACTGCATGCAGTCAATTTTTTGCCTATGAAATTGATTTTATTTACTCTTTTCCAGTCCTACCCCTGTTAACGAAGGAATAACAGCAGATAGGCCGGAGCCATCACCTTTTTCTCTTGTTTTTCTGCTTTTAGTTTAGAAGGCGCTAGTCGATTTGTCAATGGGAATTGACTGTAGACACTCGATTAAAAGATGGTCTTGCCGAAATTCACGCCTTACGGAGTAGAAATTTTGCAAGAACGCTGATTTTTTGCTTCCCTTCACCTGCTGATTTTTTCAACAGGAAGCTGGATCTCAGTCAGCCATTCCTCTTCACTTTCTTTATTCCAAATACCATCAATATAGCTTTCACGAAAAGGCCCTGTGATTCGATAGCCGTTATTTTCAGCAAACTGGATCACCGCAGCATAGGCTTTCGGAAACTCAGTGTAGGCTCCTTTATGGACCGTGCAAACTGCCTCTGGTACTTCTTCTATCTGCTTGAAGGTCAAATTCCCTTGATTATCTTTCATTTCTGTGACCGCTTCGCAAACTTCCACATCAATGTTTTCTTCTTTGTACTCGTTGTCATGATAGATAGTAAAGCAATATTCGGGCAATGCGCAGACGCAACCAGCTGTTTCCATCTGCAGCCCCATTTCTGGGATGATAGAAAACAACCGATCGAAGCTTGGCACGACCATTCTCATTGAAGCGACGATAACCGCTGGCAAACGTTTAACGATCATTTGGTAATTGGCTTCTTCCTGTTGCAAATACCCTTCGATCTGCGTGAGCATCGCCATCCGTTCCGTGATCTCTCTCATCAGTTGCTGTCTCTTGCGATGCAGTATTCGCCTTTCGCTTTCTCCTGCTTGCACTTGTTTGATTTCATCGATGTTATACCCCATTCTGCGTAAAGCTAATAACCGATGCAATGGTGCCAACTGACTAGAGATATAATAGCGATACCCATTATCTGGATCGATAAAATGGGGCTTAAGCAGCCCCACCTCATCATAATAACGCAGTGTTTTTATCGTCACTTGATTCATTTTAGAAAACATGCCGATTCGATACAGCTTATCTGGTGTTTTTTCACATTCTTGTGTCATAACTCTTTCCTCCGTTTCCTGTTATTCCCAACGGAAAAGCTTAACTGCCAAACCAAATCCCACGATCGTCACCACTGTCAATAGAAAAAGAATGAATCGAGGGTCACCGATTGGTTGATCGAGACTCACACTCTTTAACAATTTAACACCTTGTGTCAATGGCAGAACACTAGCGACTTTTTGCACACCTTCTGGAAATAGCTCAAAGGGAATCACTGCCCCAGAAAGAAACAACATCGGAAAATAAACCACTGTGCAAACGAGATTGGCAATCTTGATATTTTTACACAAACTAGCAATCAATAGTCCTAGGCTATACATGGCAATCATAACGAAAAAATAGCTAGCTATCAATCCTATCCAGCTGCCTTTCATTTGATAGTCGAGAAATACCACCGACACGAATGCGACACCTATCGCTGAGAGTAGTGCAGTCGCTGCAGCTACTACCACTTGAGCTGCAATCAGATGAACTGGAGAAGCTGGGGTAACAAAAAAGTGTTTCAAAATCTTTTTGTCTCGATAATCACAGATAGTTAACGGAATCCCCATAAAGGCTGTTGCGCAAATCCCCACCACCAGCAGCGAAGCAAAACTGCCCTCTTGAAATGTATAAGAAGCAGCACCAATCACTTTCTCTCCACCGATCATATTCGTCAAAAGCAGGACGACCAGCGGCATGCCAATACCAAAGACGATCCCATCAATTCCTCGTAACGCTATCTTTCCTTCAATTTTTGCTAGTCTCATTACTTTGCTCATTCTATCTCCTCCCTACAAACCAAAGATATGCCTCTTCGAGTTTTTGCTGACCGCTTCGTTTTAACAGCTCCTTCGTACTGCCTTCAACTACCTTGCGCCCATGAGCGATGATGCATAGCCGATCACAAAGAATCTCCGCCTCCTCCATATAGTGGGTCGTCAATAGAATCGTCATTTGCGCTTCTTTTAGTTTGAGGAGCGTTTGCCAGACACTTCTCCGTGCTTTTGTATCCAGTCCCGTTGTTAATTCATCCAAAAAAATCACCTCGGGATTCGGGATCAAGGCGAGTACAATTGAAAGCTTTTGTTTTTCCCCACCAGAAAGTTTGTCGATGAATTGCGATTCGAATGGTTCCAGCTGAAACAAACGCAAAAGCTCTTGATAGTCTTGAGGCTGTCGATACAAGAGCGTCATCTCTTTGCACAATTCTCCGACGCGTATATTGTTCTGATAACTTGAAGATTGAAGCTGAACCCCCACTTTTTCAAATACCTCACGCCGCTTTTTTTGAGGATCTGATCCGAGAATTTTGACAGAACCTTCCTCTGGTGTTTTGATACCTAAAATTGTTTCAATCGTTGTTGTTTTTCCTGCTCCATTTGGTCCTAATAAGCCGAACACCTCGCCTTTTTTTACGGTGAAGGTAAGTTGATCAATAATTTTCCGACCGTTGATTTTCTTAGATAGCTCGGCAACCTCAATCATTTTTTCCACAGCAATCGCCCCTTTCTACTAAAGCATACTGTCTCCTCTTGAGGGAGAGTCAATAGCCTACTTGCCTTTTTTCATGACGAACAACCCCATACTCATTGGTTAGCTAAAAGCGGCTTTTTCTTTTTGTTCGATAGAGCTACACTATTTAAATCACAATTAACTATTTTTAATTTCTAAGCTTGTTTTTTTCTTCTATCTCCACTATATTTGTGGGTAACCCTATTTATTTCTATGTAGAGAGGATGTTTCCCATGAATTATCCCTTATTAAATGAACAAATGCCTCAGACCATCATTCGTGTTTGGCGGTTGCGAAGGATTACGTCACTGATTATTTTCAGCCTGATTTTCGCTGCTTCTTTTTGGTTTCTAGCCACGCAAAACTGGCTGCATTTCTGGGTGATCACCCTTTGGTCAAGCTTATTGGCGCTGACTTTGATCAGCCATCTGCTTTCTTTTGTGCTGATGAGCTACCGTTACACATTCCATCGCTACGAGATCCAAGAAAATGATATCGCCATTCAACACGGCTATCTATTCCGCAGCACCACGTATATTCCGATCCGCCGAATCCAGCATATCGAAACAGACCAAGGGATCTTTTTGCGAAAATACTCCTTAGTCTCCTTACAGATCCATACGGCTGCCACCAACCACACCATTGAAGGCCTACCAGTGGCGCAAGCCGAACGCTTGCGAGAAACCATTATGACTTTAGTCGAGGTGGTCAAAGATGATCTATGAAAAACAACGACTGCCGTTGCTGTGTATCGGTCTTTATTGGTTCAAAAATTGCAAAAATTTTCTGGTACTAGCGTTTCTGCTTGTATTCAAATTATTCAACGACGCCCCTTCTTTGCCAATGATTCTGGGCGGCATTCTGCTATTTTTACTGGTCTGTTTGATTTTTGCGGTACTGTCATACACCCGCTTTACCTTTCAAATCGATCAAACGAGTGTGCTAGTCAACAAAGGACTCTTTATCCAAAAACAAACGATTTTGCCGTTTGAACGCATCCAAACCATTCAAGAGAATCATTACTTTTATTTACGTCCGTTTAAACTAGCTGAAGTGAAATTGGAAAGCGCCGCAAGTTCGAGTGGCGAAGCCGAAATTCTTTTCCCAGCGTTGCCGCTGGTTCTCATTGCCTCCATCGAAGCGTCAAAAAAAGCAGCTGCGACACCACAAGAGCCGACTGCCCAAGCAGCTAGTGGAGAAGAACCAACCAATAATTACGCTACTGTTTTTTCGGGTGAGGAAACAGCAAATCCGCCGTTAGAAACATTCACTTTGAAATTCAAGGAGATTTTCTTGTTTTCTATCACTGATTTTTCTGTTTTCACCTTGGTTCTAGTCATCGGCTACAACGTGATCGACAACATTCCCAATCTCTTTGCCTATGCATCGGATTTGCAGCAACTCGGCCTTTTATTTGGTGCTGCGCTTTTGCTGGGGCTGTTAATTTTGTTTTTCTTTCTTGCGATTGCTAGAAATATTTTCCGCTATTATGGCTTTACGGTGGAAACGAACCAACAACAGCTGCTGATCACGCAAGGCTTGTTTTCTAAACGACACCAAACGATACCCCTCGCTAGGATCCAAGGGCTAAGTGTCGAACAAAATCTTTATCGCCGAATCTTTCATCTAAGCTCCGTCAAGTTACTGCTGGCTGCTGGCAGTTCTTCAGAAAGCGATGATACGGTCTATCTGTTCCCCATTTTGAAAGAGGCGCAGCTGACCGAAACATTGGCCCGCTTTTTACCTGAATGGTCGTTTCAACAAACCGCTCTAGTGAAAAATCCGCGACCCAACTTTTGGTACTTTTGCCGTTGGCCACTGCTTATCGGGCTGCTTGTTGTAGGAATCTCCGCCTTCTTTTTCTGGTGGTTAGCGCTGATTTTCTTCGTGTTCTTTGGCTCCTTCGTGTTATCAAGCATCTGGCGGGGCAAAATACAAGGGTATCAATTTTTAGATAACCATGTATTGTTGTGTCAAACGATTCGCGGCTTAACAAAGGTGACCGCTTATCTGAAGAAAAATAAAATCCAAGATTTCACCGTCACCACGACGTATTGGCAGCACAAAAAAGGTCTGGGCAAGTCACAGTTGACCATCAAAACCGAAGATACCTTCACCGAAAGTAAGCTTTTCTACTTCCCATTAACCGAAGCAGAAAAGTTACGGCGCTGGTTTTTGTCGTAGTTCATAAAAAAACGTCAAACAGCAGAACTGACGCGTTGTTTGACGTTTTTTGCAAGTCCTGAAATAAATGAGAAGGAAGCACCAACCATTGATTCGTTGATGCTTCCTTTTTCTATTCCCTGACCTTCCCCTCAACTATTTGCTGCTTGATTGAAGCAGCATCTAAGCCATATTCTTTTTGCAGGAAATCGGGTGTGCCGACTTGGCCAAATCGTTCGTTGACACCAATACGTTTTAAGGGAACAGCACTGCCAGTTTCAGCAAGCACTTCGGCGACGGCACTCCCTAGTCCACCGGTGATAGAATGATTTTCGATGGTGATGACTTGCCGTTTTCCCTGAACTTCGCGGATGATCAATTCTTTATCGATCGGTTTGATGGTGAACATGTCGATCACTTCGCAGCTGATTCCTATTTCTGCTAATTCTTCTGCCACTTGCAGTGTTTCAGAAACCAGTTGGCCACTGGCAATCAACAACAGTTCATCGCCTGGTCTTAAAACATTGCCTTTTCCTAGTTCAAAGGTCGAGCCTTTTTCATAAATCGTCGGAACCGCTTTCCGATTGCCTCGTACGTAATGAATGCCTGATAATTGGCTAAAAGTTTTTATGATCCACGCCATTTGGACTTCATCCGCTGCATCGCAGACGATCGATTGGGGAATCATTCGCATCAAAGCCACATCTTCCCATGTCGTATGGGTGCCGCCGTTGTGTCCGACTGCAAACCCCGGATCAGAACCGTAAATATTGATCGTATTGCCGCCATAGCCGCCAGAAATAAACAGCTGATCGAATACCCGGCGCGTTGCAAATGGCCCAAAAGTGTGGATAAAAGGTGTATAGCCAGTTAAACTCAAGCCAGCAGCGACGCCAACCATATTGGCTTCCGCGATCCCCATGTTGATAAAGCGTTGGGGATGTTTGTTGGCAATCGCTGTCCAGCCGCTGGCAGAGCCAAGGTCGGCATCCAACGCAACTAGCTGGTTATTTTCATCCATGAGTTCCACCAATGTGTCAACGACACATGTTCGCAGCTCTTTACCAGCAGCAGTGGTTTTGCTTAATGTAAACATGCCTTAGCGTCCTCCTTCGATTTTTATCGTCAATTCTTTGATTGCCGCTTCTGCCGCTTGATTGATTTCATCCGTGGTAAACTTCACGGAGTGATTGGCATCTAATTCTTCAAAGAAAGGAATGCCTTGTCCTTTCACGCTGTCCAAGACAATGCAAACCGCTTGGTCTTCGATCGCTTTGCAGCGCTCGATTGCCTCATCAATGGCTTGCATGTCTGCTCCTGGAACTTTTTCTGTATAAAAGCCAAATGCAGTCATCTTCTGCTGGATGTCAAAGGGATCAAGAATGTCTTTGGTTGGCCCATCTAGCTGTTTTTTATTGTCATCAATAATGACGATACAGTGATTCAGTTTGAAGTGGGCAATGTATTGGAAGGCTTCCCAGCACTGTCCTTCATTTAGTTCGCCGTCCCCGACGATCAAATAAACAAAATTGTCCTTCCCTGCCAAGCGCAGACCCGTCGCGATCCCGGCAGCCATTGAAGTCCCCTGCCCCAGTGAACCTGTGGTGGCATCAACCCCCGGCGTTTTCCAGCGATCCGGATGGGAAGGCAGTCTCGTGCCGCCCTCATTGATCGTCCATAACCACGACCGATCAAAATAGCCCGTATTTGCTAATGCGCTGTACAGTGCGGCGCCAGCATGTCCTTTTGATAAAACGAGTCGGTCACGATCCGCCCACTGTGGATCTTGTGGATTGACCCGCAGCTGTTTGCCGTACAAAACGGCTAATAATTCAACAATTGAAAAGGAACCGCCCAGATGGCCTTGCCCCATTTTCTTGATGCTGCAAAGGGTATCTAAACGAATCTTTGCCGCTAATCTTTCGAGTTCGTGGTATTCTTGTTCACTGATTGCCACTATTTATCCCTCCATCCTCTATTTATTCAGAAACAGATTTTGCCCGGCTGTTTTTCTTGAAAATCGTCAATCCGATCAAGACCGCGACTACCGCAATTATCCCTGAGAAGATGGCGATTTGACCGCCCATATTGGCTAAGTTTCCTAGGAAGATCCCTGCAACTCCATAGTCGGTATCAGAGAAAGTTGATCCTTGGAACCCAAGATCCCCCATGACTGGCATCAACAAGATCGGCATGAAGCTGATAATGATCCCATGAATAAAGGAACCAATCACGGCGCCTCGCACACCACCCGTTGCATTGCCGTAAACACCTGCTGTTGCGCCACAGAAGAAATGGGGCACGACACCTGGAATAATAACGGTTGTTCCTGTGAAGACCATGATGATCAAACTAACGATCCCACCGACAAAGCTGGTTAGAAAACCAATCAGAACAGCATTTGGCGCATAAGGAAAGACGATCGGGCAATCCAATGCAGGAATCGCATTAGGAACAAGCTTTTCGGAAATCCCTTTAAAGGCTGGTACGATTTCTGCCAAAATCAGACGGACACCAGCTAAAATCACAAAGACACCAGCGGCAAACGAACCAGCTTGCTGCAACGAATAAATGATCGAGTTCGTGCCATTGCTAAGATTTTCTGTAATAAATTCACTCCCAGCAAAAATTGCTACGATCACGTATACAATAGCCATCGTAATCGTGATACTAACAGTAGAGTCCCGCAAGAAAGACAGGCCTTTCGGAAAATTGATGTCTTCGGTAGATTTTTCCTTATTGCCGACGTATTTCCCAATCAACCCGCTCAATGCGTAGCCGAAGTTCCCCGTATGCCCCAATGCGACGGAATCATTTTTAGTAATTTCTCGAGTAAACGGTTGTGCGATCGCTGGGAAAATCGTGTTACAGATCCCTAACGCTAAGCCGCCAAATAAAACTAGATTAAAAGTATTCATTCCAGTAACGCTCAAAATCACCGCAATCATGCAAGCCATATACAACGTGGCATGCCCAGTCAAATAAATGTATTTAAAGCGAGTGATACGGGCAATCAAAATATTGAAGGCCATTCCGGCTAACATAATAAGTGCGGTATAGGTGCCGTATGTCGTCAACGCTAGCGCAACGATCGCTTCGTTATTAGGTACGACCCCTTGCATGTTAAAGGCTGCTTGGAACATCTCCCCAAATGGCGCCAGAGAGCTTTCGATCACCCCAGCCCCGGCAGTGACCACGAGAAACCCAACAAAGGTTTTGATGCCCCCTTTGACGATCGTGGCAATGTCTTTTTTCTGCAGCACATTCCCCAAAACGGCGATCAGCGCAACTAAGATCGCTGGGGTACTCGCGATATCAACAAGAATATCTAAAAATTCGTTCATGACTGTCTACTCCTTTTTATAGTAATCCTTTTTCCTGACAAACGGCTTGAACCTTTTGCTTCAATTCATCGAGATCGATAATACTGTCTAACACCACGATCTCACCTAGATGCTGCGCACTATCGGCTAAATCGCCACCAACAAAGAAAACATCCGCCATATCGGGTGCGGCACTTCCTAAATCATAATGGGACACTTCCACACCTGAGACACCCAATTCATTTAAAACAGAATTGATATTCATCTCCACCATAAAACTTGATCCTAATCCTGACCCACACACTGCTGCAAATTTCATTTTTCATCTTCTCCTTCTCTGATCACTTCAATTATTTGATCCGCAGTGGTTGCGGAAAGTAACGCAGTTAGTTTTTCATTATTCGACAAAATTTTTGTTAAACTCGCTAACGCTTTTAGATGGAGCTCATTGTCAACCGCCGCCAAACATATAAACACTTGAATGGGGTGTTGCGGATCATCATTTAAAAGCACTGGCTCTTTGACTTTTAATAACGACATCCCGATCGCATTGACCCCATCTTCTGGACGCGCATGGGGCAAAGCGATGCCTTTTCCAATATGGATAAAAGGACCGTGATCTACCACTTTATTGATCATGGCGGTTATATACTGTTCCTCAATTTTATTGGTCTTTTTTAATGGCGCAGCAGCTTCTCGAATGGCTTCTTGCCAAGTCAGCGGCACCTCAGTAAATTGGATGGTTTCTGCTGTTAATAAATCTGATAACATCGGACGTTGGTCTTCCCTTCTATTCAATTCTCGATTGATTTTTCTTTGCAAAATTTTTCTCAGCTTTTGCTTACTGATGCCTGCTTTTAAATCAACATAGGGCAAAATCACTTCTAACACATCGTCAATGGAATGCAAACCAGTTTTTGAAGGAAAGAATGCCGCTTGTACGTTTCTAAGCAGTTCATCCTTCTCAATGGGCGTCATAATCGGATTGATCACATAACATGGTCGTTTGGTTTTGATCGGGGCACTGGAAAAAATCAGATCAATCTCGTCATTGAAACGAACATTTTCATACTCTTCGATCGAACGAGCCGGAAAAAAATGGATCTGGGGAAACAGTTCCTTTAATTCTGATTCCAAAATCAAGGATGAACTGATGCCGCTTGGGCAGACAACTAATGCATTCAATTGGAAGTAATCACGTTTGGCCTTTTGTTTACTGATTTCTCCACCAAACAAAATCGTAAAATAACCGATTTCTTCATCAGGGATCGTACCGACTAGGTCTTCTAAAGAACCCAGTGCTCGTCTCGTCAGTTCAAACAACTCATTGTATTGCAGCTTGATTTCTTCAATCAGTACATTCTCCAGTGGAAAACCGTAGCGGATTCGAAAATACGCCGGGACAAGATGATAGAATGTGTTCATCAAAAGGGTGCGATAGTCCACAAACTCGATAGCTGCCAGCCGTTCCATTTCATGAATGATCTTACTGGCACATTCCAATAAAAACTCTAATGAAGTATCTTCGATATCTCCTTGCAGAATCGTTTTCAACAGGATCGTTACATAAAGTTCTTCTGTTTTCCGATCTTTGATGGCAGGAAATTCTGCTAAAAACTGCTGACTAACTTGATGGACATGCAGCGACTGTAGCAGCGATGTTTCTGTCTCCGCTAAAGAAACAGACGTTTCTGCCATCCGAAAGGATAAATAATTAAGAAAATAAAGCATTTCTTCGAAGCGGCTCGGTACGATCACCAGATTGAAGGCAGTCAATGTTGCGGACAAACGATCTCTTATTTGAATATACATCGTTTTATTCTGCTCATAGATTCCCTCAAATAAAAGCAAATTCCCATTTTTCGTATTGGATAACGCACTGACTTTTCGAAAAGCAAGAGCGCGAATCTGATATTCCTCTCCCTCTAGATAAAAGCCATATTTTCGAGAGTACAATAGTTGAATCTTGAAAGCTGCAAGTTCCTCTCTGATCCCCTTTAAATCCTTCAAAATCGTATTTTTACTGACATAGAACAGCTCTTGAAACTGGTAGACGGATAAGTCTTTCTCTGCTGAAAAAGTCAGAAGATAAATCAAGGACCGCCGCTCTTCTTCCGAAAAAAACAACTTGTTCTTCTGGACATCGAAAAGAATTTCCGCCCATTTTCGTTGAATCAGCGAAGGAATCAAAACTTCTCCCTCATGCATCGTGATTCGTTGATTCAACCGCTGTTCAGTGATTTGATTGATCTTGGCAATCTCCGCCAGAAATTCCTCATCCCTCCACTTCGTCAACTGAAGAAACGCCTCAATATTTGGTTCTGAAAACAGATACGTCAATTTGAAATGAATCATATTTGCTACCCCCACCTAAACTATAGCTTGCACAAAATGAAATCGCCATCATTTCTCGGCACAACTGAAACTCCGTTTTTTTTAAACGATGGACCGAAGAGGAGATTTCAAGGATTACCATAACATCCAATAAAGTATTCGAGAAGGTTTTATTGATAGAAGCAAATGATAAAAAATACAACATTAAAAAAAGCGAATCATTTACTGATTCGCTTAGATAATGATGCTATTTGTTGTTTTATTATTGAAACTATCAGAATCATGAAGGACAATCGTCTTTTTTCCAATATACTTTTTTAAAGTTATTTTCTAATACCTAAAAATACTTATCTTAATGAATGATGGAAAATAGGCTTCTTCTATCTACTCACTTATACTCAAAGGAATCGTTGTTCCCGTTTCTTGCGCCTCTGCGGTTTCATTTTTCACTTGCTGCTTTTCCAATATTTTGAAAAATGGCATATAAATAAAATATGAAATGAAAATCGATACAAAAGACCAAACGGCTGCTCCAATACTACCATTAGTAGCTAAATAAGGACCAATAATAGGAGGAATAGTCCATGGAACTTGAATAACAATCGGTCCTACTATACCAATATTCATTAAGATATACGTACCGATACATAGGACCATAGGCGTTGCTATAAACGGAATAAGCATTACAGGATTCATCACAATAGGCAAACCAAAAATAACCGGTTCATTGATACAAAAAATAGCTGACGGCAAAGATAATCGTCCAATCGACTTATACATCTTACTTCTGGAATGGAGCATATTTAACACTAGACCGAGTGTTGCTCCAGTTCCGCCTAAACACATAAAGACAATCCAAAATCCATCGGCAAAAACATGAGGTACTTCTGCACCACTTTGAAAAGCTGCCGTATTATCAGCAAGATAACTTAGGAAAACAGGGGTCGCAATTCCAGACAAAACATTGTCTCCGTGGATTCCACATATCCATAGCAAACAAACGAGAAGTGTGTATAACAGCATGCCTGGGAGTGTTCCCATCCCTTGCATTAAAGGTTGGAAAACAATAGTAATGATTTCATTGATATCAACCCCTAATAAAGTTCTGACGATCCATATAACGGTCAGAATAAATGCCCCTGGGATTAACGTTGCAAAAGAAGTTGCTACAGTGGGCGGCACACCTTCTGGCATTTTTATTACAATATTATGAGTGACAAACCATTTAAAAGCATGAGTGACAAATACCCCAACAATGATCGCGGTAAACATACCACTAGCACCAAAATTAGCCAAATTTATCGTCCAGTCATCGTTTAATGTTGCTAGAAGAAAGCCGATAGTTGTGAGCATCGAATTAGAAATAGCATCAACACCAAACTCTTTTCCTAAATGATAGCCTATGCCAATTGCAGATATCAGTCCAAGGATTCCGAACGTAACATTGACTGGTGCATTCAACTGCGGTCCCCAATTTGACACAAAATCCATCCATGACTGTATTGGAAAGTTACCAATGATTAGGAAGATACTTCCAACAATAGTAAAAGGAATCGTCATGGAAATCCCATTTCTTATAGCAACTAAGTGTTTACTATTGCCTATTTTCAGCAATATAGGCAATACCTTGTTCTCAATGACCTGCATCTTTTTTCCTCCTTTTAGTTCACGACTTCCTTATCAACCACCAATACAGGATCTTTGTGCAACCATAGAGAAGTAACTGGACACTCTTTTGTAATCGTACCGCATAGAAACTGTTGTATCGCAGATTTCTTTTTTGCTCCACTAGCTTGTACGATCATTGTTCCAGATTGTAATAATTGTCCTATCCCTAACGTAATTCCTTTCGTACGATCAACTTTCTCGTCTGAAAAATATTTTTTCCCAACACTTTGGGTTGATTCGTCTAAGTTCACTATATGAGCTTTATCTTCGAAGGACGAACCAGGCTCATTAAAACCTAAGTGACCATTTTCTCCAACCCCAAGCAAACTCAGTGTTAATCCTCCATTCTCCTCGATAAATTTATCAGCTTTTTTGCATTCCTCATTTAAATCATCGGCTAAAGGATCAAATGTGTGAAGTTGCTTTAGGTCAATAGGAACCCGATTGAATAAGTTTCTTTTTAAATAGGATAGACAACTGCCTTCATTTTTCGGATCGATTCCAACCCATTCATCTAGTTCAATAAACTTTGCCTGGGATAAATCTATTTCTTTGTTGATTGCTGCTTCTGCAATGATGTTAAGCGTTCCTACGGGTGTATCACCACCTGCAAAGCAATATAACCCATTTGGCTTTTCTTTTAAGACATCTAAAATGAGTTTTGCACAGATCTTACTGACTTCTTGGTAATTTGCCTCAACATAGTATTTTACTTTCATTGTCATTCTCCTTTAAAAAAATTCGGCAGATATTCTTTGTGTGCTAAAAGCATTTCATCAAGTAGTTGCTTTGCTGTCCTATCACTTGGAACTAAGGGATTGATCGTCATCGCTAATAAAGCAGTGTTATAGTCTCCCGTAACAGCTGCTTGGGCCGCTATACGTTCAAAAGACTTAATTTGTTGAACTAGTCCTTTGATAGGAATAGGTAATTCACCTGTAGTCAAAGGGATCGGTCCTTGTTTTGTAATCAAACAATTTACTTCAACCGCTGAATCACAATCGATATCACTGATGGCACCATTATTTCTTGTATTGACCGTTTGAATATCACGTTTGTCATTATAGATGGAATTAATTAAATTACATGCTGCTTCACTATAATAAGCGCCCCCACGTTCTGACAATTGAGGTGGTTTGATTGCTAGATGTTCATCTTTATAAAGTTCAAACAACTCATGCTCGATTTTCTGCACAACTTCTGCACGAGTTCCTTCTTTCTCTGCTGATCGTTTTTGCTCAGACAACATAGTAGCTGTTTGATAGTAATACCTTAAATAGCCGATGGGAATCATGCCAAGTGTTCGGAAAAAATTTGGTTCCCATTCTAAATCAGCAATGTTTTTCAGACCAACTGCATCGCCAGTATCTTGCGTCATCAATGTAAGTACTTTTTGGGTCACATCAATCCCTTTATGATAAATCTTTTTCGCAAAAACCATATGATTTAGCCCAGTAAATTCAACATATAATTCTTCTTTGGGTACTTTTAATGTTTCTGCAATGCCACGTTCTATTCCAATTGGTCCATTACACAAACCTACTACTCTACGCATATTGCTATGGCGTAAGACAGCTTCTGTCACCATGCCAGCTGGATTAGTGAAGTTGATCAGCCATGCTTCTGGGCAAAGGCGCTCCATATCTTTCACTATTTCTAAGATAACAGGAATCGTGCGTAATCCTTTAAAAAGCCCTCCTGGACCATTCGTTTCTTGTCCAATCGTGTCATATGTTAAAGGAATTCTCTCGTCTTTCGCTCGCGCTTCCAAAAGACCTACACGAAATTGCGTCGTAACGAAGTCCGCATCCTTTAATGCCGCTTCACGATCAAGAGTCATATAAATTTTCATTGGAAGGTTCGCTTTTTTTACCATACGTTTAGCAAGTTCCCCAACTATTTCTAATTTCTCTCTTCCTTGTTCAATATCCACAAGCCATAATTCTGAAATCGGTAATTCAGCATATCGTTTAATAAATCCTTCTATCAATTCTGGTGTATAACTTGATCCACCGCCAATTGTTGCAATTTTTATTCCTTTATCCATCCTGAAACACTCCTTTAACTTAACTACATGGTCAGTATAGATTATTTTTATCCCCTTAAATACCGCTTTTAAGTAAACGGTTACAAAAACAGACGATTGACACCGGTTACAATCCTGTTACAATTTGTAACAGGAGGGGATTACTATGTTGTTTCTTGACTATCAACCAGACTTAAATGAAACGGATATTGAGGTATATAAAGCAATTATTTCAGAGGTAAATGCAGTTGCTTCCATGAGTATTCGAGAATTAGCTGAGAAAAGTCATACGAGTACTGCCAGCGTATTACGCTTTTGTAAAAAATTTCGCTGTACCGGTTTTTCTGAATTTAAAATTTACCTTAGTGCGTATCTCGAATCTCTTAAAGAAGAAAAAGAGGTAAAAACACTTGATTTTGAGAGTGAACTCTTGAATTTTTTAGCACGGACACAAGACAAATTCTTTGAAGATAAATTTGATGAGGCAGTTCACTTATTGATGGAAAAAGAGCTGATTATTTTTATTGGCGTAGGCTCCTCAAATGTTGTTGCTGAATATGGTTCTCTTTATTTCTCGTCACTATTTAACATGGCGATTCGCATTGAAGATCCTAGTAATTATCCTATTAATTACCTATCCACTGAGTTAGCAAAAAAAATGTGTATCGTCGCTTTATCCGTTTCCGGCGAGACCACAGAAATCATTCAATATTTAAATCATTTGAATCTATCAGAAAGCTCAGTAATAGGAATTACCAGCAGCTCTAATTCAACACTTTCTAAATTAGCTGATATTTCAATAACCTATAATATTTCGCTAGAAAAAATTAATGAAGCTGATATTACAACCCAGATACCGGCAATGTATATTATTGAAAAGTTAGCCAAAACCGTGAGAAATAGAATGGAAACTCAATAGATTTGTATAAAAAAATTCTTGCTAATAAATTCTTCAGGTAATTCTTTCCGTCTAAACACAAGTTCACCGACCGATATTTCCACAAAAAAAAGAGACTCACATGTATCTATGTGGTCTCTTTTTGATATACAAATTTGTTCAATTTATTTGTTTCTCTTCCCTTTGGTTTGAGAAGACTTCAAAAAATCTTGTGAAGTTTCCTCTTCTCAATCATTTGCCTCTTCATTTCCTATTGTTGAGGTAACTTTTTCATCGATACGTAAAAATGGTAAGTAGATAAAAACACTCACAGCAATGATCGCAATTTGCAAGACTGATGCTCGCCAATCGCCACCAGTTGCTAAAAATCCAGATATGACGGGAGGAGTGGTCCAAGGTATCTGCACGACTACATGATTGATCAAACCAACAGCTGTCGCAAAATATGCAACTGTTAGGGAAAAAATCGGCGCCAATACAAATGGAATAATCAAACTAATATTGAAAACAATTGGTAAACCAAAAATGATTGGTTCACTGATATTAAAAAGTGCTGGAGTTACGGATAATTTTGCAAAGTCTTTGTAATCTTTACGACGACTAAAGATAAAAATAGCAATTAGCAAAGCAATAGTATTTCCTGACCCTCCCATAACAGCAAACGTATCTTTAAATGCCATGTTTATGATATGTGGAATATCTTCTCTATTCGCATAAGCAGCCATATTCTCTTGCATATTTTGAATCAAGAACGGATCGAGAAGTGAACCTGATATCACTGCTTGATGAATTCCAAACCCAAAAAAGAGATTTGCAATTGAGGTAATTAAGAGGAACCCTGGTAAACCTGTCGTTACCCTACTTAAAGGCCCAGTGATTAGAGTAGTAATCAACGAATTAACATCCATATTGAATAATTGATTGACAGCAAATGAACCAATTGCGAAGGTAGTCACGGTAATCATGATTGGAATAAGGACGTTAAAAGACTTCAACACAGCTGGAGGGATATTTCCTGACAATTGAATTTGTAACTTTTTATTATTAGATAACTTAATAAAGAGTTCCGTAGCAGCTAAGCCCACAAAAATTCCAACGAACATTCCTGACGCACCAGTATGAGTGACAGGAATAACCCCACCTACTTCCAGCGCTTCTTGACTTCCTTCTGGTGTAAACATCGTCATCATAGGGGTGAGAACAATAAACGTTGAAATAGCGACTAGAACAGCAGCAATATGATTTGTATAATTTCTGCTAACACACATATGATAAGAAACTGCCGCAACAACTAATAGTGTCGTTATACTTAGCGTTCCATTACTGATGGAAGTCCCGATCTCTTGAATCGTCGTTAATGTTGCTGGATCAATAATATTTCCCATAAATCCTGTTGGCTCTAAAATAACATAGTTGATCAATGTAACAAATCCCGCCAACATCATAAAAGGCATAAAAGTGGCGAAAGCATCCCTTAGTGTTCGAAGATGAATCTGGTTTCCTAACCTTGTGGCTATTATTCCGAACTTTTCAAAAATAGCATCTTTTTTACTCATAATTCCAATCAGTCTCCTTTTTTAGTTGTAAGCGATTGCTTATGGGATGATCATACACCAGCTCTTCCAAAAAGTAAATATCTTTATTTAAAATTATATATCTTTTTTGAAAGTCAAAAAAAGACCAACGAAATTCGTTAGTCTTCACTTCTCAACAAAAACTGCTTCAAAAATAAAATCTTTGTATAAATGTCTCGAAAGAGAATATTCAAACGGTATACCAGAAGACAATGACACCACTTTGTCTACCTCTATCATAAACTCGCCTGGTTTTACAGAAAGAATTTCCGCATCGAAATCATTTGCCACATCCCCTTTGATCCAAATATGGGAAGATTTAATCTCTAGACCAAGCTCATTTGTAATGTAGCCATATACAGAACGTTTCAAATGCTTTGGTTCTAACCCCGGTATAACAGAAAGCGGCATAAACGTTTGCTCAATAGAATAAGGCTGTTCATCAATAAAACGACTTCTAATAATATTATAGACATACTCTTTTTGATTTATTTCTAAAATTTCTGCAACTTCATTCGATGGCAACTCAATTGAGAACGTATGGATTTCAGAAGTCACATGTTCTTCCCCTACTAAATCAAAAAGACCTTCATTTGGTCCAAACACTTTCGAATTATCAATTGGTCTGCGTAGAACTTCCGTTCCAAATCCACTACGTGTTCGTAAAACTCCCTCTGATACTAGCATATCAATACCTTTCTTCACAGTGAGCTTACTTGTTTGATACTCATACGCAAGTTCATCGCCCGTAGGTAATTTTTCACCGATTTGATAGGTTCCATTGGCAATTTTTTTCTTTACCTCCGTATAAACCTCCATATATTTTGGCTGTTTCTTCATAACTTACTCCCTCATACTCATCTCTATTACTTATACTTTAACATAAAAATTGTCTTTTTACAGCTAAAACCATACCCACCATAAAAAGATATATATTTTTAATAAAAAGTATTTATTTATATCAAAAGCAATGTTACACTGTTAAAAACGAACAGGAGGAAACGATAATGTCAATACATACTCAGTTAACATTTCCAGATGACTTTTGGTGGGGATCCGCTTGGTCAGCAGAACAATCTGAAGGGCGTGGAGAAACAGGAAAAGCAGAGACCGTATGGGATCGGTGGTTTCACGAAGAACCTCATCGTTTTTATAAACGAATTGGACCTAGTATTACGACAGACCATATCCATCGTTACCACGAAGATATTCAATTGATGAAACAAACCGGGCACAATTCATTTCGGGTGTCTATCTCATGGGCACGAATGTTTCCAAATGATGGGGGTGGTAAAGCGAACGAGAAAGCGATAGTCTATTATCGAGATCTTTTTACCGAAATGAAAAATAATAATATCAAAGTTTTTGCGAATCTCTATCATTTTGACATGCCAGCAAAATTACAAGATAAAGGGGGATGGGAATCACGTGAAGTTGTTGAAGCTTATGTAAATTTTGCTGATACCTGTTTTCTAGCGTTTGGCGACTTAGTTTATCATTGGTTCACCTTTAACGAACCTTTGGGGCCAATCTTGGGCTCTTATTTAGAAGATTTTCACTATCCAAATCTCATTGATTTTAAACGTGGTGCTCAAGCAGCGTTCTTTACCATATTAGCCCATGCAAAAGCCATTCAAACTTTTAAAAAATACCAGCTATCTAGCAAAATCGGAGTAATTCTCAATTTGAGTCCGACTTTCCCAAGAAGCCAAAATTCAGCAGATAAAAAAGCAGCAGAAATTGCGGATCTTTTTTATACTCGTAGTTTCTTAGATCCCATGGTCAAAGGAGTATTTCCAGAAAAACTAGTCTCTTTGCTGGAAGAATATGACCAATTACCCGTTGATTTCAATGACACAGACCTAAAAATTATTGAAGAGAATACCGCGCAGATACTTGGTCTAAACTACTATGAACCACGCCGTGTCAAAGCAAGAACTTCTGCCGTTAATTTAGAAAGTCCATTCTTACCAGAATGGTTCTTTGAACCGCATATTATGCCTGGTCGTCGAATGAATGAATATCGTGGATGGGAAATCTATGAAAAAGGAATTTATGATTTATGTATGGACATCAAAAATAACTATGGAAATATTGAATCCTTTATCTCAGAAAACGGTATGGGTGTTGCTAATGAAGAACGGTTCATGGATGAAAATGGACAGGTGATTGATGACTATCGCATTGAATTTATCCAGGATCATCTCGCCTATTTATGGAAAGCAATTCAAGATGGCTGTAATATAAAAGGGTATCATCTATGGACATTCATTGATTGTTGGTCATGGATCAATGCATATAAAAACCGCTACGGCTTAGTTTCTTTAGATTTAGCCACACAGAAACGTACAATAAAGAAAAGTGGCTTGTTTTACAAGGAACTAAGTAAGCAAAACGGTTTTTCCTACGATCTCGAGCGATTGGTAGATTAGCATTCACGAATATGATCGATAGTGATCTGTATAGAAGAAACCTGTTGCCACAACTCCTCTCTAGCACCTTTTAAGAAGGCGACAGGGTTTTATTAGTAAAAAAATAACCGTTTCCTTGCTAAAGTCGACGGTTATTTTTTTGTTATTTTTCACTGTGGCTAGGATACGAAAGAGCAGCACGGCAATAAATATACCAGAATTTATCTGGAACTTATTAGCCGCTAGTTTCGATAATAATGCTTCCCTTTTCTTTAAACATTGCATTCGTTTTTAGATGTTCGAACACTTTTCAAAAATGACTACATCGAACACCTTATTCCAATTGAGAATAAGGTTTTGCCTATGTCGCTTATCGATTTTGTTTGAAAATATCCTTGTTAAAGTTGAAAAATCACTCTCTTCTTGCTATACTAACTATGTAAAGAGGAGTTGTTGCCACAACCCCTCTGCAGCGCCATTTAAGACGGCGACAGGTTTTTTAACTTAAAAGATAACCGTTTCCCTGTTAAAGTCGACGGTTATTTTTTTTGTCATTTTTCACTGCGGCTAGGATACCAAAGATCAGCATGGCGGTAAATGTACCAAAACTGATCATTAGCCCGATTGCTTCCGCTGTGGACAAAAAGGCTTCTCCTTTCTGAAGAGTTAGTACTTACATTCATAAGCACCACCACCTTTCAAAGATAGCCACCGTCACAAACTTTACTGCAGTCAAATGGTACCATACTTCCATCAATAAAACTTTCAAATGCCAAGGATTTATCGTTATTTTTTTCACGGTGCATGGTCTATTTGCTTTGATTCATTCCATAGAATCGTCAAAATATACTGCTGTTCTTTCTTCAAGGCTGATCCGCTCTTTCCCGACATTCTCCAGTCCCTTTTCTCAGTCCCAATCAAGGGCCTCCATCAAGAAAAATAGTCAAAAGTCAATATCATTCTATTCACCAAAAACCACTTTTGTTATAGTAACAAAAAGGAGAATGCAGATGAGAAATGAACGAAAAATCATTCAAGATAGCACCCTTGGTGTAGAGGCTTTATTATTTAACGGCATCCAGCAGGAGTTTCCTAACCATTGGCACGAATATTATGTGATTGGCTTGATGGAAGCTGGGACGCGTCAATTCACCTGTCAAAATACCTGCTATATCGTTGAAGCAGGCGACTTGATTTTGATTCCGCCAAATGCTGCCCACCGCTGCCAGCAACTCACGGAGGAAAAGCTGGTTTACCGCAATATCCACTTAACCCCGGAGAACATGGCGGTACAAGTACAAAAAATTTTTAACACTCAATTGACGCCGCACTTTCCTGAACCGGTCATTCGCCAAGTGAAAGAAAAAGAGGAATTTCATGCAGTGCACCAGCTGTTGCTGTCGGATCGCGGCGATGAGTTTGAAAAACAAGAACGCTTTACTTGTCTCCTTCACGACCTGCTTGTTCAGTATGCGGATTTCACCCACGAACAAACAGATCCGGTTTCAAATAAAGCCGCAGCGGCAAAAGCCTATATCGATCAACATTATGCCGAAAAATTGTCCTTGAGTGAATTAAGTGACGGTCTTGGAATGAATCAGTACGTCTTGATTCGGCAATTTACCAAAGCGTATGGGCTGTCGCCGTTTCAATATTTAAGTACGGTGCGCATCAGTGCTGCCAAGAAAAGACTGGAAGCACAAGAAGCAATTGCAGAAGTCGCTTTTCTGACAGGTTTTAGTGACCAAAGTCATTTTACCCGTATCTTTAAAAGCTTGATTGGGGTCACCCCCAAAGCTTACCAAACAATTTACCAAGAAGATGGGGTGAGAACGTATGAATAACCAAGAAAAATGTGTCATGATTATCGATGAACAATTACCGATTGGCTTAGTTGCAAATACTGCAGCAATTTTAGGCGCAACCTTAGGCAAATTGTTTCCCGAAGGAATCGGAGAAGATATTTACGATTCGACGGGCAGAAAACACCTTGGCATTGTCAACTTTCCCATTCCTATCTTAAAAACGAACAAGGAACAGTTGCAGACCATTCGTGAATCGATCAGTCAGCAAGCAGATCCAGAAGTAACCATCATTGATTTTTCCGACGTTGCTCAGACCACCAATTCTTACGAGCAATACCGTCAGACGCTTGAGACGATTCCCACAGAAACACTGGCTTATTTTGGTCTTTGTTTAAAAGGCAAGAAAAAGAGTATCAATAAAGTCGCTGGTAGTTTGCCGTTGTATCGGTAAAGCGCTAGTAAGAAAACGGTCGTTTAAAACAAATTTTCTTTTTGTCGGCCGAACAGTCTTCTTGCTATATACGTTATTTATAAACAGTCTTACAAAAAAACAAACACTTTTGAGGTGTTTGTTTTTTTGTAAGAGATTTTCTAGCATACATTTTCTTGCTCTTTGATTTTGCCAAGATCAATTGAAAAAATAAACTACTCTCCTTGATAAATATTCAACCCCACTTCAGTATCTTCTACACAACTGTTCGCTGGTGCTTTAACAATCAGAAAAAGAAAGTAAAAGTCTCCCACACAAGAAGCGGCATGTGCGGTAGCAATCAAGGTAAAAAGAGATGCCGTCAACCAGCCAAATAAATATAATAGAAAGAGGCCCACAGAAATGCCAATGAATGGCGCCAATAAAATGATGGCAAATTTCCCTTTTGAATAAAAGGAATGGGGACTCGTGGCATATGCTACCCCATTTTTGAACCCAAACTTTACCTTCCCTTTAGGGTCAAAAAGCTTGAAGAAGGCACCATGAATCAATTCATGAACAATGATGAGAATAAAATACGCAACCATTAAGAGCAAAAGATCGAAAATAAACGAAGTTTCAGCATTTGACCCATGACCACCTAAGACAAAGAGTGTAAAGAACACATAGAAAAAAATAAAACTAGGGATCGCCGCGAGATTCAATCTCTTTATTGTTTTTTTATCATCCATTAAATTAATTTGTTTGAGTAATTTCATCGCTGTTCTCCTTTTCTTTTCGACATTCTTCTTAGTACTTAATTTCTATGAATTCCCTTTACCCAACCAACAAGAGCAGCAAACACAAAACCAGTGCCGTTAAAACGAAGAGGAAATTGATCGTTTCTGGCGCACCTTCGATCCTTCTCTTTAATGGCGGAGGACGAAAACTTGGATTCATGCTTTTCGTTTGGTAGTCCACGCTGCTTGATAAAAAGCTGTCGGAAGGGATCATAAACACCAAGAGAACGCCATAAATAATGGATGCAGGAATCAGGAGTGAGCATTTGGCTAAGTAGCCAATCAGTAGACTCACGATCAAAGGAATAGCTACGTATAAAGCACTTTGGTACAGTGATCGCCGAATTGGTTTCATAGGGAAGTCTCCTTAGTCAGTCTTCGTTACACACAGGAAAAAAATAATTTTATTTACTTATCAAATAAATATACCATTGCTTTCTAAGGGTGTAAACACGCAGAAAACCAATTCGATGCTGCCAAGTGCGGCTACCCAATGCTTGGTGCAAAAAAAGAAGTGGTTTCTTCCCACTTCTTAAAAAGCACTCTCCTTGCCTTTCTATCCTCGCTTAACCTCTCAAGATAATCGGAAACCGTTTAGTAAACCATTATACTTACCAGATTGCTTCCCCTCTTCCTTTTGAAAAAGCTACAACGCTGGACAAAGAAGCCTGCGAACATTGTCTCTTTATTAAAACTTCTTCTGAAAAGCATTCGTCTAAAAAAATCATACGGCCTTGTCTTTCCTTTTGGTTTCCTACAACACCCAATCTACTTGAGAAAAGACTGCAGAACCTTCTTTAGAAAAGCAAGCGTCTCAAGAAAATATGATCGTGCGGTTTCTGCCCTTCCTTTTGGCTTCGTACAATGCTTGATCCGCTTGATAAAAGATTTCTGAAATGTCTAACGTAGGACCTGCTTCTGAAATCCCTGCTGAAAAGTAAAGGGTCAGTTGTGTTCCCTCTAGTTTCAACTGTTCATTACTTAAGAACAAATGAAATTCTTCAATAATTTTTTTCACTGACACGGAAGTATTCTCTTTAAATAGGACTAAAAATTCTTCGCCACCATACCGATAGACTTCGATTAAATGGGAAGGACTTTTTTGATAGAGAAATGTCGTCAGTTTATCCGAAAAGAAGGTTAAGGCTTGATTGCCGATTTGATGTCCATGGTGATCATTGATCTGCTTAAAATGATCTAAATCCATCATCACCACGACCAGCTGATCCTTCTCGTTTATCACCAATTTTGAAATATCTTCGTTCAAACTACGGAAATTTTTTACCTTCGTCAACTCATCATAATTGCGCTCAATGATCTTCGTATTGATTTTTTCGAGAAAGTTTTTTTGATTCTGCAGATAATACTTCCATAAAGAAACGATTGCCACTGATCCAATCCCTAAAGTGACAGCATCCCAAAGACCAACTTCACGGCGATGAAAAAGCAATGCATTGACCATCGGCGAGACAACCGTAACCACAATCGAAAATAGATAAAAGACAGTATGATTTGTCTGTCCGTAAAATCTTTTCTTTAATAAGCAAGTAATGATTAAAATGATGTAATTTAATCCGATAATAAAGAGCATGGCTCCCCATTCGAATTTATTGATCAATGCAAAAAAAGTTAGCAAGATGACGGGGACCAGCCCAATCAGATATATTTTTTCTTTGAGGATACCAAAATAATAAATAAAGATTGGAATCGTATATTCATACGCAACATAACCGATACTGTTCAAAGAAAATGATATAATAAAGTAGACTTGCGAAATGAACAGAACGACACCGATAAGAATTTTAAATGACAAGCGTAAATTCAATTCTTTGAAGTTCTTGATAAACAGATCATACGAAATGAGCAAGCTTACAACTAAAACAGAATAGATCGCAGCATAAATCAGATGGACAAACACACTATTCCTTCTTTCTTTCATAGATTTTTCTTTAAAATCCTTCGCCCATGATTTTGAAAGGCTCGATTCTTTAACAATGCAGGTAAAGAACTCGATCTTCCTTTCCTGCACTTCATGAAACCAAAAATAAAACTACCCCAGAAAGGAGCAGAAACCAATGTCTGAGAAAATAGAACAAGAACTCTTATCGATATTTCCTCAATTATATTTTGATGCCCAGCCTATCTTTCAAATGAAAGCAGATAGTCAGAAAGTGATTGGCTACGAATTATTATTGAGAAGTACCGAAAGAAATAGGTTTCCCCTTTCCTTCTTCCAGCAAGTGATCAAATACAAAAAGCTACACACTCGCTTACTGCAATGGTACCGAAATGAAATTTTCAGCTTACTTCACCCGAATGAAGAAACAAAAATCAGTCTTAATATCCACCCGCAACAACTCAGCTACCCAGAAACCTTTCTGATGTTAGCTGACTTAGCACCCTACCATGATCGTATTTTGATTGAGATCACCGAAGACGATACGGAACCTTCTATCGCCTGTGATCCCAAGTCTTTTCTTATGAACAAAATCAACCAAATAAAAAAGATGCGCTTTTCTGTCGCATTGGATGATGTAGGGACAGGCATTCATTCACTGACAAATATTGCACCGATGCTGGATAAAATCGATGTGATCAAATTTTCGCCTATCTCGTTGCGAGTGCTGTCCCAAAAGGAGATTTTCTTTTTGATCGACTTCTGGCGAAATATCGCCAGCAATCGTAAAATCCAATTTATTGTCGAAGGGGTCGAAACCTCGGATATCCATGAGTACTTGCTTGAAGAAGAGATTTTTCTTCAACAAGGGTTTTATTTGGACAAACCTTCCCCAGCTAATCAATTAATGCGAAAAAAATAGCCATCGCGTCGTTTATTTTTCTCACTATACGCGATTAAAAATAAACGAATATTAAAAAAATGAACAGATGCCCTTCAAATATAACACAAATAATTTTATTTGCAGAATTTTTACTGATTCGGCATCGTTTTAACGGTGATTTTACATGAGAGGGAGTAGAAACCAAAGCAAAGACCTTTTTCAGATAGATGAATAGACAAAAAGCATTCAAGAAACCAATTCCTGAATGCTTTTTGTCTATTCACCCTTTTTTTCGATACAAACCTTCTATTTCAATCGCACACCTTTACTAATTGCAGAAACATTAAAAATACTCATCACTTCTTACCAAATCGTTTTGCTAGAAGTGATTCCGACTATTCCCCTCCTTGATTTATCTCACGTTGAAAACCAGAGAATGCTTCGTTTCCATTCCTAGATTGTAACCGCACAATTCTTTGAGATAAAAGCGATAATCTTTTTCGACGATTCGGATGATCTCGTCATCGGAAAAATCGTCAAATCGCATCATTTCTGTGACTAAAACCAGTTTGGCATCGATTCCCAGAATATCTGGGGTGATCGCCCAAAATGTTTCTGGAGAAATCCCTGCTACCAATTGATCAAGTAACGTTAATTGCTTTTCTACATAAGAGGCTAAGGCACCATTTTCACGATTGGAATCCGTAAATTTCTTTTGAAATCCATCAAGATATTCTATCTTTGAAGTAAATACAGTCAAGCTTCTTTGCTCCTTTCTTTGAGGGGAACAAGCCCCCTTATTTTCTTCCTAAGTCTCAGCCTATTCTTTTTCGTTATCTATTCACTACTTTTTCTAGCTACTGAAAAAACACCAAGGTCCAGTAGTCAATGAAGAATATCCAGCAACCCTCTGACCAGCTGCTTGTAATGCTCTTTTTGATCCTTCGCCTCATCTTCTGCCTTGATTGAAAGACTTTGCTCAATTGCTTCTTGAGGCATCAACAAATGGGTGTTCAAATTTGAGATGTACGAGACGCATTCTTCCAACAACTGATACTCTTTTTGTAGGACACTAGGTACTTTATACGTACGAAAAATGAACAAATAGCGAGCATTCGCTTTTATTTCTTCTATGTGATTATTTTCTAATAAGTAACGCATCTTATCTATTTGTTCCCCTTCGGGATAGGGGCTAGAATCTGCAGTCAGCAGATGATAATAGTAGCCAATATATTCACTATTTATGATGGTTCTTTCAAACGCTTCTTTCCTGATCTTCATCTTCTGTATCCTTTCAAAACTATCACTGACCTCACTTATACAGCGTTTGTGGTATCACTAAGGACTGCTTACCTTTTTGATTCATTTTTTATCCGCTCTACTCTTTCATTAAAAAAGAGAAACTGTAAGTTTTCCTCACAGTTTCTCCTTTACGCTTCTAGCGATGACGATAGTTAAGGAGCGACGCTTTCACCGTGCTTCTTTTTTCTTGTCGCTGCAATGACAAACAGTACTAAGAGTGCATACCCAAGGATGATCAAACGAGTGGTGTTTGAAGAACCTGTTTGCGGTAATTTCCCTTGTCCGATTTGAGAAGCATCTGCGACGATCGTTTTCTTATTGTCATCGTCTGCTTCTTCCTCTTCCTTCGCTGTTTCACCAATTCGACCAGTCACAGTGACCTGCCCTGTTGTCGCCTCTGCGACAACGGTTTCTGATAGATCCCAGACAGTCAGAGCCAGTAATGCAGCGATGAAAAAAATGATTCTTTTTCGTTTTTTCATACGATAGATCCCTTCTTTACTGGGATTTCAGTTTTTAGTCTTCCTCTACATCCGGCGCAAAACTCAAGACCAATTTGAAACTTGGGTTTGATTCTTCTGATGCATTGACAGGAGTTGCTTCACCAGTGAACGCAAACGTCCCTTCATTCGTTCCTTGGTTGCCTTCAAGGGTAAACAATTCTGTTTCTGTTACAGTTGGTGTGCCGTTTTCAAACAACTCAATCCCGTTTACGTTTAACAAGTCTACTTCAGACATATTCAATGGTGTATCAACACCTGCAACAGAAGCGATCACACCAACTGCTGAGTTATTTGTCACTGTGTACGTAGGCGAAACGATCTCTGTATGACTTGACGCTTCTGTCGTATAGAACAAAGCAGTCGTTGGAATCGTTACATTGATCCATTGGTTCAAATCATCGGGATTTGGTCCAGGTGTTGTATTATCGAATTCACCGATGATCCCGTTTACTTGGACATCTCCTGACGTATCGCCTTCACGTCCGTCAATAGTTTGTGTCGCAAAAGCGGTGGTGCCGCTTGCGATTACTCCTGCGATCGTTGCTGTACTTAGAATAGCTGCTACAAATTTTTTCATTTTTATTTCCTCACTTTTCCTTTTTTAATTCTTAACGATAATCGTTAATTCAGCTTCAGTGACCCCTTGTTTTTCTTTGCTTTCAGGGTCGTAAATATTGATGGTGGCTTTGGCAGGATACTCGCCTTTTGCCAATGGTGTCGCCAAGGCGACATTTTCAACAAATTGATTTGGATAGATCGCACCGGAAGAATAGATGACTTCCCCGCTCGACAGTAAAGAGATATCCACGGCGATTGGGTACACATTGGTGCCTGGATTAACGATTTCGATGGATCCCGTGCTTTGACCATCTTCAAAAATGGCTTCTGGATTGATTTGCAGGGTGAAATAATTCGCATCTGCAATTTCCTGCGCCCGTTCAGATAATCGCTGATCGGTGGCATCGCCAGATTCAGGCAAAAGGTCTGCACTGATCAACGGAACCGCTTCTTTTGATTGATAGAAATAGTACCCGAGTCCACCGGCAAGTACGGCCAATAGCAACAACCACCAGAGCCATTTCCGTCGTTTTTTATTTTCGGTTTGATTCGTTTGCTCCAATGGATTCACCTCCTTCCCATTTGGTACGATCTTTTTTTCTTAGTCTCGTGGAACAAAGCGTAAGACGATGCGATAATTCGGTACAAGCAAGTCTTCATAATACCCGCCTTGATCGGCTTCTGAATCAACGACCCACTGGGGATAGTCCCCATAGAAATCCCCCGTTAAGGAAATCGGCACGCGGCTTCTTTCTTCTAAGCGAACCAAGTGTTGTTCTTCCATCGCTTCATAGAGTTGAATCTGGGTTTCTTCCGTTTTTAGGTTCAGTCGCAACAGCGGGGTTGAGATATCGTCATAAGTAAGGGTTGGGTCTTCCTCTTCGCTTTCACTTTCAGCGTAATCGAGGGGATCTTCTCCCTCTTCTAACAAGACGATTCCGGCAGGATCATCGATCGCCAATTGATTGATATAGGTATCCACAGCAAGTGGCGATTGATTGCGGATCTCATACGCTTGGCTTTCAAAATTACGATTCGATTCCGCCGTATTGTACAAGGATTCAAAGACCATTTTGGTCGGGATCGTCACTCGCATATGCTCCAGTTTCGATGTCACATCGATACCGATAGTCATCTGGTAGGCTTTATTCCCCACCTCAAGAACAGCGAAGTAACTGCCGTCTTCGTCCACTTCTCGTGTAAGATCCGTTTCTACGATGCGAAAGTCATCCGTCATATCCGCTTCCGTCAACACATTTGCGGCTTGCGCGCGACTTTCTTGAAGGATCAAAGCATCTAATTCTTCTTGCGTGCTTAATTCATTAATTTTATAGCGATCTAAAGTGATATTGTATGCTTCAAAATTCACACCTTTAATCACGGTTTGACGAGCGGTCACATCGACATAGGTCTCAATCGAAGGTTTCGATAAGAAAATCGACACTTCTGTCTCTGTTTCCAATCGCTCATTTTCTCTTAAGGGAATGCGGAAATAGCGATACAGCTGATTTTCATCCCGATAGTCGCCCCATTCGATTCGTTCAGAGTTTTTGTCCAATTCGACGATTTCTCCATCGGTATTTGTATAGGAGATCAAGGTGACATCGGTATCCTCGTACATGGAACCAGTGATTTCAGTCGACTGATCACTCAATGCATCGATTCGGGCAATGAGGCCTTCTGGTTCTGAAAAACGAATCTTATTGAAGTTATTCTTAGCAATCACTTGGTAAATGTCCGTTTGTTTTTCCAGACTTTCCAAAGAACCCTCTAATTGCTCGCCACTCAGTAATCTGGAACGCGCTTCGCCATTTCCTGTGCCGCCATAAGGGAATGTATTTCCCCCATTTCGATTGATTCGCATCGTTCCGGAAATATTGATAAATTCTTCTGTTGGTTCATCTAAAGAAGCATTTTCCCAAACTGCTAATTTTTGACTCGCAACATTGATTCTCAAACCTTTCGCAACCGTATTTTGTGCAGATCGGATCAAACGCTGCAATTGCGCATTGGCTTGACCAGTTCTTGTCGTAGGATGACTAATTTCAAACAAATTCACATTGTTTATATTCAATCGTGCATTGGCAAGTCTGAAATAAAGAACTTCAGATTTATTTCTTATGGTTTCCAATACAACCGTAGAATCTTCTCCTGCCGAAAATGAATTCCGCACATTGACTAACGGGCGATTGATAAATTCCGCCGATGTTCCCATTCCTGTCCGATTATCGGTCATGGAAAAATTAGCTCTGGCCCCTACTGTGATATTCGCAAATGAATTCGAATGATTGCTTGAGGCATTGCCTCCCGCCTGAGTATTTAAACCTCTCGCAACACCTTTAAATGTTGCCTCATCATTGAGAATGAAATTAGAGGAAGTCGTTACTCTAAAGATTCCTCCAGATTGATCCACGTCGAGGGTAGCCCCTTTACCAATCCGAACAAATGAATTACTAGCAGTCAACCAAATAAATCGGGAATCTGAAGTCGTTCGATCTCTTCTTGACGTCATGGTAGCATTGTCTTGCAACTCCACTCTTTGTGATACTCGGATTCTGGAATAATTTTGACTTGTTGCTGAATTTTGAATCGCCGTCGTTGTTGGCTCTGTCAAATGCACTTCAGCATGTTGCGCAAGCGTAACTGAACGAACAGTGGTGTTTCCTGTCATTCCTCTAGCAGCGTTTATTCTCGTATAGGAATTTTCGCCGAATAACAGATCTGTTGTTCCGACTCCCTGTAGAAATCGTCCACCAGTATCAACTTCGACTTTACTTCCTTCTTCCATCGTAAATTTCGAATTCGCCAAGGTTAAACGAAAAACGGCTCGTGCAGCTTGTCGTGTTGTATGATTGACCGTTACTTCCGCTTCACGACCTAGTTTGATTTCTTCTCTAAACCGGAAAAAATCAACATTTGCATTGCTTCGTCCAGAAACGGTGATTTCAGAGTGATCGCCCACATGCAACCGGCGAATGGTTGAAGAAGCAGCAGATGAGGTACCACCGGTAAAGCCTTGTGCGGTTTGTAGGCTGATCGTATTTGCTTCACCAATATAGATATCTGTTGTGCTGCGACCAGTCACCAATGGTCCTACTTGATTGAGGGTGATGGTTGCATTTGCTTCTGACAAAAATTGTGAAGCCGTCGACGTTGAACCCAGTGCAATGAAAGGATTGGCTGCTGATGATGTGCGAGAATAATTGATCGCTGCTTTTTCTCCTAGGAAGAAACGTCGTTGCACGGAAAAAGAATTGGCTGCTGTGCTCGTTGAATGCTCAGCAACATTGATTTCAGCCCCTTCAAGCAGCTCAAATTGATCGACCATCGTTCCAGCGGTAAAGCCATTCCCTAATACGCCCGTTAGTTTTGAGTATTTCCCTAAAGTGACATGGGACAAACTTGCGTTGACAAACGCCCCTCGCTGGTTCACGGCTATTTCAGAATAGTCACCAATGGTGATTTTCCCGTTGCTTGATGCTAAGCCGATGACGACATTCGATGTACTTGCTGAAGAGGTCGTTCGCGTTCTCGGCACGTCAATTGTTGTATGACTTCCGATTTGAACCGAAGACGTTGCGAAAAAGGTTCGATACGCTTGACCAACAGTGGCATTACTAGGTTCACTTATGGTTATATCCACCTGATCACCAATCGCAATACTGTTGACTGCTACGTTGCCATTAAACCCGTTGCTATGCTGATTGTTCATTTTCACGTGGTCTTGAATCACTATCGTGGTACTAGCCACACCCGTAAACATCGGTCCATGCTGCGATATTCGCGTTTGTGTATTCTCCCCAAAATCGATGGAGGAATTTGCACTTTGGAGCTGGATAAAAGCTCCGGTCGTTGTGCCCGTCCGCGTTCCTTCAATAATGGTAGGTTGGTCCGCGGTACTATTTTCAACGATGAAGCGGTGTCCGACATTGATGGCGGGCGTCCCGCTGACCGTCCCGTACTCAGATAGTTTTAACTGACTCCCTGCTTGTAACCTTACTTCGCCTAGCGTGCTGGTGGAATTACCAGAAAGCCCCTGTCCCGTGCCAACATCTAGTGTTGCCCCGGTTGCTAGCGTCAACCGACTATCTTGATTGGCATTTGGTAGAGAAACCATTGCGCCAGATTGGCGAATCGTGGTCATACTTCCTTGACCAAAATCAAGGCTTGCTGCGGTACCTGTCATGTGAAAGACAGTGCCAGTATTGCTGTTGGTACTTCGGGTGACAGAAATTTCAGCTTGGCTAGCCACTGCTACTTGATTCATTTCAAAGATTGGTGTGGCATTTGATGAGCGATGATTGACCGTCAATTGCCCTTCGACCAAGAGTCCTTCAGCCGTGAATAACGTTGGAATGGAAGACGTCGCTGTCGTCACCACATTGGTTCCTTTGAAATGAAGATGTGCTTGGTTGTTATTCACCACGCGTCCTGCGGTAGTGGTCAGCTCCAGTTGGGTATCTTCAAAAGTGATCGTTGATGCCCCAGTTGTTTGAGCCAGCCCTTGCGCCGACTGAATGCCTTGTTGTTGCACCCCTTGCCAAGTCAGTTGAACGGGTGCCGCAAACTGCATCAGGTTCTCTGCCGCCGTCTGCGAAAGGATCACAGGCGTATCTTGACTACGAAAAGTAACGTCTGTCCGTTGGATACCACTGATTGGCTCAGTTAATGCCAAGTTGTTGGCAAAAGTAAGCACCAAGGATTGATCATTGGCGATTTCTTCGTAATGATACTCCGTGCCATCTTCATCGGTGAAGGATTCCCCAAGTAAAATTGCCCGCAATTGCGCCTCACTTGCTACAGTCAATGCGACCGCTGAAGCTTCAGCATCAAACCTTTCGACTTGCTCATTCTCAGCTTCTGTTTCCGCTTCATCTTCTGAGCTATCTGGCGTTTCTGCTTCGGGCAGTGCTTCATTTTCCTCTGCTTCTTCTTGGCTAGCTGTCGTGGAATCATCCGTGGCTTCCGAAGAAGATTGTTCTTCACTGCTTTCTTCGGTTGTTTCTTGGTCTTCCGATCGATCAGCAGAATTAGTGGTTTCCTCAGTTGAGGAGTGTTGCGTCTCTTCAGAAAGTGACTCTGTTTCTGCATAAGCAACTTGCTGGAACGCCAGCGTCGTGTTGACCGCCGTGCTGCTTAGTAGGAATACTGCAGAAAACAATGTAAGTAGTTTCATCATATCCTCCTTTCTTCAAGTCTTTGGTGCATCAAGAAGGTTGAAGCTAAGAAACAGCCTCCTCCTTTTCGCACAAAGTTGTCTCAATATTCTTCGTTTTTGGGGGAACGACAAAAAAAGACATTTGGACGAATCAAATGTCTGAAGAAAGTTGTTAGATTGGGTTTTTGTAAAATAATATCTACATACGAGTTCCGATTTCTTAAAAACGAAGGTTATTGAGACGAAAAAAACTGTAAGTGTATCACGCGTGGTCCTTACTAAACTAAGAATAGCGTGGTCCTTTAGCAAAAGAAAATCATTATTTTCATAAACACCTGAAATAGATGAATAAATAACCTACCTCTTTCACTGTGTGAAAGGTACGGGAATGGGTTTAAAAAAGCGGTTTTTGATACGGGTTTATTTTCCGTTCGAGATGTTCCCAATCTCGATCATCTGGAAGAGATTTTAATAATAAATAATCTGTTTTGACTTTGTAATCGACGAGATAGCGATTGTAATTGGTCACGATCAAATCAATATGTGATCCATTTAGCGTCTTCTTTGTTAAATATTGCAGCTGCACAAAGGTCAACTCGTGCTTGCTGCCAAACCGCTGGATTGCTCGAGTTTGAATGTGCTGGCACACAAAATGATCTCCTTCTAGGAGAAAATAAATGGTTTTTGCTGGTGCGTAATAATCGAAAATCAACTCGCTATAAATTGTTAAACTGACACAGATGTCTTCTAAGTAAGCACTAGACAAAGAGAGTTTTTTGCTCTGCTCCTTAAGAAATTGTAAGTTCTTTTGATAATTCTCGCTGTTGGAACGCATGATCACTTCTTTGATATCATCCATTTCCTTGTTCAAAACCGGCGCAATCGCATGGTTTATTTTCCTCGATAAAAAGAAAGAACGTAAAAACGTCGCCACCGTAATGGCTTGCTCTTTGGGCACATCATGGTTCTGCAGAAACAATTCGGCCACGTTTGCAATCGCTGTACCTTGATGAAACTGACGGTAAAATTTTTGCTCTCGTTCTCCTTGATCCAAGGTTCGCTTACACAGGGTGACCAAGTAAATCCAAGCAAATTCTTCTTTGGGCAACTGGGTCTGATAGATTTCTTCAATGCCTTTTTTCAAGGAATAAAGTTTGGCGAAACTATTCCCTTTATACGCTTGCCTGACCAGTTCTTTGGGCACAGTGATATGATAGCCAAGGCTCGCGCGTTTGATGGCAATATAAAACGTATAGTAAAACGCTGCGGGGGTCGCCCCAGATCCGATTTCATAATAGCCGAACTTGTCATCCAATTGCCCTAAAATCAAGTCATGCAATGCTTGGTCTGGGACCAATGTATAGATCGTTTCGACCCCTTCATAGTAAAAATCTTTGAAAAACTTACGTAAGTTGGCTTCGCTTCCTTCAATCGTTAAAGGATTGGAGGTCCATTGTAAGCCATAGCATTTCAAAATAGGGTTGCGCTGATTAAGTAAGCGCCGAAATGTACTCTCTGAAAAATGGTAATGATGTGCTAGCTCATCCACCTTAGCTAACTTGCCATGAAAGATATTCCCGATAATTTCAAATAAGCATTCATTTTTTAACAAACTTTGTTTTCTTTTTTGATATTCTGTAGGCTTTTTCTCTTCGAAAACAAACCCGCTATTGCCGGAAACAAGAACTATACTGTCCCCAAAATATTCTTTCATGTATTTGATATCATTGGCAATCGTCCGCTGAGTTACCTGATTGCGCTCAGCTAAGTCGCCAATCGTAAACACCCGATCTCGCTCAATCGTACTCAACAGCCGAAACAACCGCGCGGTTGTGCGGTTGCTGATGAAGGCCAATTGCAGCTCTCTCATCCACTCCACTCCTTTTTCAAGAGATTCTTTTCTATACTATTACATAAATAGACCACTATTTGGTAATTATATACTCAAATTTACAGTATTTTTATCAAAAAACCTACTAATAATGAAAAAAATAGCGTTCTGAATTTTATTTTCTAACTTATAATCGCTTCTTCGATGGAATGAAAAAAAGCCGCAAGCAACACTCGATGAAAAGAGCTGCTTACGGCTAGTCTTGGCTTTTTCGTTAAAATAAATACTGCGCAGTAATCGACGATTGACAATTGATCAGTTGTTCTGGGGTTCCTTCGTACAAGATTTCACCACCGCGAATCCCACCATCAACACCGACATCGATCAGCCAATCCGCTGCTTTCATGACCTCAAGGTTGTGTTCGATCACGATCACCGTGTTGCCTTTTTCTACTAATCGTTCGATGATCGCCAAGATGCTTTTGATGTCTGCCATGTGCAATCCGGTCGTTGGTTCATCCATAATGTAGATATTGCCTTTTTTGCTTAATTCTTTTGCTAACTTCAGTCGTTGGCATTCACCGCCAGACAAGGTATTTAATGGCTGTCCGAGGGTCATGTATCCTAGACCTACAGCCAAAATCTGTTTTAGTTTTCTTTGAATCGCTTTTTCCTCAAAAAACTCCACCGCTTCCGTGATACTCATGGCAAGGACTTCATCGATCGACTTGCCTTTCAAGCGATACTGGTAGACTTCTTCTTTAAACCGTTTGCCGCCGCATGCCTGACACAAAACCTCGACGGAATCCATAAAGGACAGCTCCATCTTGATGGTCCCGTGGCCCTTACACGTTTCACAAGCACCTTCGGAATTGTAGGAAAAAAGACCTGCTGAAACCTTGTTTTCTTGCGAAAACAACTTGCGAATGTCATTCATGATTCCTGAATAGGTTGCAGGATTAGAGCGAATATTCCCCGCCACCGCTGATTGATCGATCGTAATGGCTTCAGGGTATTCTTTGGCAAAAACACCATTTACCAAACTGCTCTTTCCAGAACCAGCGACACCGGTCACCACCGTAAATACCCCTAATGGCACCCGCAGTGCTGTATTTTTCAAGTTATGCAGCGTCGATTTTTTCGTTTCGATAAACTGTTGGCTTCTGCGAGGGGCTTCTTTGAAATCCACCATCTGTCCAAAGGCTTTGCCAGTCAGTGTATCTGATCGCAGCAAACCTTCAAAGGTTCCTTCGTAAGTAATATAGCCGCCATTTTTTCCAGCTTTAGGACCAACATCGATAATGTGATCGGCTGCTTTAATGACATCTGGGTCATGCTCCACTACGATGACGGTGTTCCCTTTGTCCCGTAGTTTGACTAACAATTCATTCAATCGATGGACATCCCTTGGATGCAGCCCAATACTCGGTTCATCAAAAATGTAGATCACATCGTTCAAGCTAGAAGACAAGTGTTTGACCATTTTTACCCGCTGACTTTCCCCACCAGAAAGCGTCGTTGTTTCACGGTCTAAGGAAACATAATCCAACCCAATATTGATCAGATCAGTGATTCTCGCTTGGATGTTTTGAAGCAGGGGTTGGACACTCTCCTCCGAGATTTCTTGAAGAACCGTCAATAGTTCATCCACTTGCATCGCCAAAACGTCCGCAATCGAATAGCCCGCGATTTTACACGCGAGTACTTGTGGATTGAATCGCTTTCCCTGACAGTCAGGACATTTCTGCTCATTCATGAAAGAAGCGATTTTCTTCTGCGTAGCAGCGGAGCTTTCATTGCCACCTTTGATATTGGAGCGATTAAAACGAGCGACTAAGCCTTCATAGGTGGAACTCATGCCTTCCATATACAAGGAATCGATTTTTTCTCCTTGGGCATACAAAAAGCGGTTCATTTCCTCTTCGCTATATTCTTCCAACGGCTTGTCATTGTCAAAAAAGCCCGTATTGGTGAAGGACTTCAGTAGCCAAGAGCCGACTTTGTAGCCAGGAAGCAGGATCGCCCCTTCGTTCAAGGACTTTTCAAGATCCAGTGCCTTTTCTAAATCTAACCCGACGATCCGCCCAATCCCTTCGCAAGTGGGACACATCCCATGAGGGTCATTGAAGGAAAAATTCCATGCAGGACCTAAATACGGTTGACCAAGACGAGAAAAAAGCAAGCGGATCAAGGGGTTGATATCCGTGATCGTCCCTAATGTAGAGCGGGAATTGCCGCCTAAACGGCTTTGATCAACTACTACCGCCATCGAAAGATTGTCGATGGCATCCGCATAGGGCTGGCTGTATTTTGGCAAAAAGTTGCGGACAAATTTCGAAAAGTTCTCATTCAGCTGTCGACCAGCTTCTTGTGCGATCGTGTCAAAGACGATCGATGACTTGCCAGAACCAGAGACACCCGTGAAAATCGTGATTTTTCTTTTGGGAATCTTCAAGTCAAAGCCCTTCAAATTGTTCTGCCTGGCGTTGTGGATCGTAATGTATTCCTGCATGCTATACCCTCCCAGATTCTATTGAATTTTTACAGTGAGCGACCATTATAGCACAAACATTCTCGCTGTTTCTCGGAATTTTGCAAAAAAACTATGTTTATTTTATGTTTTGTTCTCAATGTTGGAATAGCAAGGATAGAGGGCTTATGCAATTTTTCGATAACTGTTGCATAGGAAGGAATTTAGCGTGCGAACGAAGTTAGAAGCCAGAGCGAAGAACGAGTATTTTGAATGACCTTAAATTGCTAAAAGGTAAAAAAACAGTCCATTTCCCCTTGCTTGCAAAGTGAAATGGACTGTTTTCATGAAATAACCTTTAACCGTTTAAAGCCGACTATTATAGATCAACTCAATGCAGTTGACGGAAACGTTTTGATTAATGTCACCGTTTCTTCTGCCCCGTAATCCCCTTCGGCATATAAAGTAAGATACTCTTCCAACAAATAGTCAGCAAGGTCTTGGGAAGATTGCGTAAAACCAGCCTTTTCGTAAGATTTGACTGCAGCAATATTTTTTCTCGATGGCCGCATCATCAATTTTTGAATGCCGAATGTTTCATGTAAATGATCACCGAGGGTGACGATCGCATCGGTGCCAAATCCTTTGCCGCAATGAATTTCCCGGTTCAACCAGATATCCAGTTCTGCTATGCCGTCTTTTAGATGAAACGAGGAGTAGCTAATAAAGCCAATCGGTTCACCTGCATGTAGAATCAAAAAGCCTCTGCCATTTTGCGGTTGAGCACCAGTAAAGTAATACTCTTGATAGTCCTCAAAAAACTCTGCTTCAATGGCGATCGGTGCATTAGGATAAGAAGGTGGTCCGGAATGATATTTTGTGGTTTCAGAGTGAAAACACCATTGATAGACCGCTTCTTTATCTTTGATTTCCGCAGGGATTAAAGTGACTTTGTTGCCTGTTAGCATGTGGTGTACTCCTTTCGCTCTTCCTAATGTTCCCCCCAATTATAGCGGAGGATGTCCCTTAAAAACAAACCGCGTTTTTTCTTTACTTGAATCGAACATCGACATTGCTTAAATTTTCATTGTTGCGCCAACAATCTTCCGATTGATTCCTCTATTTTTTCATCCTCTAAAAATTAAATTCATTTTCCCAATTAAAATCAGCAGATTCTTCTAAACTGTTCGGCCAATGATGGCACCAGGAAGGAACTCTGGGCACTTCTACTCGATCCAAACTTGGTGTGTACGGTTTGATATCTATTAGTGGCGTTTGGTCGTTTGCATCAATATAAGGAATAGAAAGAATTCCTTTCTCAACATCGACTGATAATACTTGAACAACACTTAATGCAATTGGATTTGGTCGGATGGGTGATCTCGTAGCAAAAATCCCCATTTTTTCAGGCGCATGTTTATAGGGTTGCTCAGCATCCAAAATCATTCGATACTTTGCATCCGCAAAATCACTGAACCACCATACTAATTGAAGGTGACTAAATCCTTCAATCCCTGCTAAAGCTGGAATATATTCTTTCTTAAGCTTGAGCAAGCATCCGTCCTCATTGTTTTGAATGATCCCGATCGGTTGTAGTTTATATTCTGTCATTTTCTTTCCTCCATTTCCTCTTTGTGCTCTCAGAATAGTGCCTGACACAGTGTGAGAGTCAAGAAAAAACAGAAAAAATCTGCTACTCAACGTTTTATGAGCGGTATTTGTATTTCAGTCAAATAATTACGTTCTTCCTGCTCATTCCAAGGACCGCGATGCACGATTTGCCTGTCTGGTCCGTCCATTTGGTAATAAGGATGTTCTTGTAGCCACTCAGCCAAGGACAAATAGACGTTGGCTATGTTGGAGAATGCACCGTACACCATCGTGCACGCCATAATTGGCACTGCCTCCGTTTCGTAGCTGGAAAATACTTTGGAATCTACCTGCAGGCCTGCTTTCACTTGCACACACAATTCAACATCGACATTTTTTTCTTTAAACTCTTGGTCGTGATAAATCGAAAATGATTGTCCAAAATTCTTTATTTTCTGATTTTCCATAAAAGTGGCTAGTTCTCTCCACAGTTCCGCTTCAGCAAAATAATTTGGTATGACTTTGCGAAGGGAGAGCACATGATAACTCGGGACTGCTTTCATTGTAACCTGATAATGGCGCTCTATTCGTTTCTTCGTCAATTCTAATTTAGCCACTTCTAGTTTGATTAATTTTTGTTTTTCCGCTTCAATAGTCGTCTTAATCTCATCTCCTTTTCTTTCTAATTGTTCTGCAAGGAAGTCCTGCTCTTTGTTTTTCAGCAACACCGCAATTTCTGCTACACTAAAGCCGCTATCACGCAAATAGAGTATTTTATTGAGTTCAGGCAATTGAGCAGCCGAATATAGTCGATAACCAGTAAACGTATCAATCCTATTGGGCTTTAATAGGCCCATCTCATCATAGTAACGTAACATTCTGATACTCACTTGAGAGAGCTTTGAAAATTCACCTATCTTAAACATATGCACCTCCGATAGATGTATTATAAAACACTTTATCCACACTTCAATGCTACTCACTATAAAAAACCGAAACAAAGAACTCACTCTCTGTTTCGGTCTTGCTTCATTATTCAACATTCAACGAAAAATTCTTCTAACAATTCTTGCCTTTCATAGGCATGTGCCCATTTGTTCCACCTATCGATTCACTGAGACGGCCATCCGGTGATAGGTATGGCGCTTGCCTCTGACGGCGATGGATAGTTGCAAGATGTTCTCGGGATCAGCGGTCCCAGAAAAACCTGCATCTCCGATATGATGAAGGTCGCAGCCGGCACGTTTGCTAGTCAATGCCAAGGCACGGATCGTACCTGTATCTGCACCTTCCTGTGTAGTGCCAATGGTGCCCATGACCAACTTCCCTTTTTGGTGGATAAAGGCCACTAGATCACTCATGTGTTGTTCACTCAGCCCAGGAATCGTGCCCGCAATGGGTACAAGAATAACATCGGCTCCAGCTTGAATGAATGCAGACGCAATTTCTTCATCCAACACAGGTTCATTGACACCAGCTCCGTGCATTTTTCCAGCAATAATGATCCCAGAGAAAACGGCTCTTGCTTGTTTGATTGCCGCTGTGATCTCTTTATTTGAAACGCCAGTGGAAGGATTTCCTGTCAGACAGATAAAATCAAATCCAAGTGCTTCTGCACGAGCCATGTTTTTCTTTGTTGCCAAACGCCCTGTAGCGATAGTTGTCAACTGTTCCATCTGCTCCGCACAATCGTCGACAGGCTCAAGATTGACCCCAACAGGCCGCCCGTCAAGCATTGCAAAAAGCGAATGGGGTCATCAGTTGTCGGTAATCCTTTGATAGTGCCGTTTTCGCAATCAAATAGGTTCAGCAAAATCAAATCCGCCCCAAATGCAGCGACGAATTCAGCATTGGTGATTCCTCTAGACATCGGATCGATTTGGACATCATTTTCTGCTACGATCGTCCGTCCCGCACTTCCTCGGATACTTTCCAATAGCTGGTCTTTATCAAATGATTTAAAATCAGCTGCCGTGCAATTCAATAATCGTTTTGTCTTCATTTTACGCCCCACTTTCTGAACCGAGTTCACTGGCTAATGTCCGATTATCCAGCATTTTGAAGAATGGATAATAGATGGCGATAGAAACCGTCAGATTCACCAGCTGTAAGATTGCTCCCGAAATATGTCCGCCTGTAGCTAGATAACCGCCGATGATTGGCGGCATCGACCAGGGCACCAAAACGACGGCAGGTCGGACGATCCCCATGGCAACTGTCGTATAAGAGATAATATAGCAAACGACCGGCGTCAGAATATATGGGAACAAAATCAATGGATTCATGACAACGGGCAACCCAAACATGATGGGTTCATTGACATTAAAAACCGTTGATGGAAATCCGAGTTTCCCCAACTCTTTTAAATACTTGCTTTTACTTCTGACTAAGAGTAAGATCGCCAAGCCCAAAATCACGCCACTCCCACCAATCCAGACAAAGGTATTCATAAAGGTATAATTGATGATATGCGGAATCGTTTCGCCGTTTTGAAAAGCGATCCGATTTTCATCGATCATTTGAATCCATGTCGGCTGCAGGACGCTCAAGACCAAGTCCCAACCGTGGATGCCCACTGACCAAAACAATGACGTAAACATAATGGCAAATAGACCACCTATAAAGCCTCCGCCAATGATCGATAAAGGTTGTCCCACAAGGCTGTACAGCAGATCATGAACATTCGTGTTGCCGAATGATTCCACTAATAAACGAATCACCCAGAAAAGCGAGAGGCAAAAGAATGAGGGGATCAATGCAATAAAGGAGCGACTGACCGCCGGGGGAACGTTTTCTGGCATGCGAATCACGATATTCTTTTGTACGAATAATCGGAAAATCTCCGCCGTGATCAAACTGGTGATGATTGCTACGATCAGCCCGCGGCTACCAAGATAAGACATTTGAATGCCGCCGTCTTCAATCGGAGTGACTAAAAGAAAAACCGACGCTGCCAATACACCGGCAGATAAACCGCTGACGCGGTATGTGGTTGCTAAACTATACGCAATAGCAAAGGAATTGAACAGCGCCATCACACCAAAGGTCACTTGGACGACAAAGTCTAATTTGCTGCGCCATTCCCCGCCAAAAATACTAGTAACAAATAGGTTAAAGCCTTCCCATGGAACGTTGGATAAAATAACAAAAATAGAACCGATAATAATCAAAGGCATCGTGGTGACAAGTCCATCACGGATAGCAACTAGATGCTTTTCACCGCCAATTTTCATTCCCCATGGTAGCATCTTTTCTTCCATAAATTTCTTTAACGAATCCTTCATAAGCTTCCTCCTTAAACTTAAAAGATCGCTGAAAGAGTGCGTTCAGGTATCTTTTCGAAGTGTGAATAGAAACCAAGGCTTGCCACCTTCAAGAACCTAGGATTGAAGTCCTGATCGCCAAAACGCTATTGCTATGAATACAGTAAGAAAGCAAGGCATTGGATTTCTCAACTATGACTGCCTATTTTCCCTGCAACTGTCCTCAACTGATCTTCACACCTTTTATTTGCCGCAAACGATCCTGCGCATGAACCGTTTCAAACGACAAAAAAGGCATTGGACAAGATTGTCCAATGCCTTTGGCATAGCAAAATAAGCGTCCAGCATCCCACGGTTTTTGCCCAAAAACCTGCCTGAATCTACTAGAAATCGACAAGGAAATCGGGTACAATAAACACGTTGATGCCTTTGGCGATCAACTATGGCAACTTGATTGGTCAACTGTCTTAAGGGTGTGACTGATCAGGGCCTCGTAAATCTGCGCCAACAGAATTACGAGGTGCCTATTTTTTTGGTTTCTATTCGCTTACATTCTATAGAATGTCTTTGGGAAAAGCAAGCGAACATTGCAACAAAATTGTAAATAATGGTCAAAAAAATAAAAAACTATTGTGATTTGTTCGATTGAAATAGAAAATAGTAATTGCTTTGCGTATTTATCAAAAAAGGAGGACCGAATCATCCATGATTCAGTCCTCCTTTTCGCGCTAGACAAATACAAATAAAATTCCAGAGCAGATCGTGCCTACCAATAGCCCACGAATACTGCCTTCGCCTTCATTAGGTAACTCAAATTTGATGATATTCACCAGCAAAGCGCCGGTGATCAAGGCTTCAATGATGACCACCAAATAGTAGGGCAATGAAACAAAGAGGGAGAACGCCGCTCCCGCGAAAATACTAAAGGAAAGCACAAAGCGGCCATATTTGTTATAAAGGGCACCATGATGGTGATAGAGCAGCCAATCGTTCATGAGAAAATGCAAACCAAAAGCAATAAAGTAGGTCAAAATGTAAAAACGCTCTGATAGCGTATTGGCAATCACGATATAGCCGATCATGATATTGTAGATCACATGAAAAGCGATATCCGACCAAAAAAAGGCGTTTTTGGCACTGGTGATGTCTTTCTTTTCTAACACCATAAACGTCCGCTCATCGATTTTGTAGATCACGTAACTGAAGACTAAGCCAAACAAAACGATGCCATAGACCCCATGACTATAAAAAATCCCCGAGTCCCAGCCAAATTCATCAATCAACACCGTTTGAAAATACGCCAAATGGGGCAATAGATGAACGATCGCATAGGAGATTCCTACCCCAGCGGCAAAGGAGCTCATGTATTGCACGTTTAGTTTTCTGGATGAGATAACATTTGAAAATAGATGGATGAAGATAAACCCTAAAGTGATCATGCAATTCACAAAATTGTTTGTTAAATACGTCATTGTTTTCTCCTTCTTACATTCCGTTTACAGCATCGTTTAATCGCAATTTTCAATAACAAAGTCTTTTTAATTAGTTATTTTTGGTTATTTTCATGAAATATTCTTGTTTACTATACAGTAAGTGGGCTTGGGGGGCAATAGGTTTTTTAGGTTTTTGGGGAGAAATATTTTTGATAGAAAACGACCTTCATTATTGCCGATTTTTTACCGATGACCTTGCCTTCATTTTTAGGAAAGGATAATCTTGTTTTTGTTCTTGCAGACAGTAGGTCTAACTTCGTTTTTTATAAAAATTGGGCTTATTTGAAGTTAACTTCAAATTTCCGAAAAATTGTAACCAATTTGAAGTTATCTTCAACTTTCTCAATTATGTCAGATTTTTGACGTTCGTAACCAATCACTGATGAATTCAGAAAGCCATTGTTGCTCCTATCCCATCAAAAAAAGAAGCAAGAACTTGCAGCGTCCTTGCTTCTTTTTTGTTACAATTCATTATACTTCTTTTTCGAATCTTTACTTTCTTTCACCGGATACTTCATGTTGTTTTTTTCCAGCTTTTCTTTGATGATCTCATCAATATCAAGACCCAAATTGTCTGCCAGCATATAAGAATAAATCAGAACATCGGCAATTTCTTCTTTTAGATGTTCGAAATCTTGAGTGGCTTCTTTAGGTGTTTTCCATTGAAAAATCTCCAACAATTCGGCGGCTTCGATGGAGATAGAAATAGCTAGATCTTTTTCATTATGAAATTGTCGCCAATTGCGATCATCTCGGAATTTATTGATCCGTTCCATTGAAGAGGGTTGGTTTTGCATGGTAGGCCTGGCTCCTTTCGTTTTGTAGGGTTAAGAGTTTTTGGCGCAGATTGGGATTGATTGCATAGATGTAAAGCCCTTTGATTGCTCGTTTCATTAATACATTCAATGAATTAAGGATGATCGTTTCTTTGGCTTTCTTCGTCAATTCTTGGTTCATATCGTCACGTCCCGTAAACGCCCCTTTGTCCTCATATTTATCGATATCGATGACAAGCTGGTCGGTCTCTGGATCGTAATCAATGGAAGGGCCAATGACGACTCCTACATTGTTTAAATCAAACCCTTGGACGGTGTAGATTGAACCGACTTCACTGATTGTATCTGGTCGCTCCGCCCATGTTCGCTTCGTATCGGTCGTATTCCAAGGCAGGTTGATCCCACCAGGATCTACAAGATAAGAAGCTCCGTCTTTCTTATGAACATAATCGAATGTTGAGATGATCCGTGACAGACCTTCCTTTTTATCGAGAGAAAAGATTTTATTCTTCAACGCATCATGGGTTTCCATAATCTGAAGCTCAAAAGATGCTGTTGATTCTGGAATCGATGTTACACGTTTTTCTACGATATCATCGATCCATTGAATTATTTGTGGACTACTTTTCATTCTTAATTGATCTTTTAGCTTAAAGAGAGAAGCATTGTACCTTTTCTGAAACTGATCCAATTTGTCCTGATCCCAATAACTTTTGATTTTCAATACTTGCTTCGGATCAAAGATACAAATCGTGATTTTTGCTCGCTTAATAATCTCTTCTAGTTGGTTTTCATAGTGAAAACTGTTATAGCTGTCTTTCTTCGTTAAAAGCAAATGGGCCTCATCCACAATAACGATGTCTGGGTGCAACTTCTGATTATCTGTTTTATTAATAAAGGAAGTTGGCTTTAACATATGATTCTTTTTTAAATTTGGCAAACTTTCTGCCATTGTATGATAGGTTTTTAACATTTCTGAATGGTTGACCAACAAATAGTTATCGGTGCCTTTTAATACAGGCTCTGACTTTGTATAGTCTTGAAGGGTGTTATAGAGAGATGCCAAAAGGACGCTCTTTCCCGTTCCAGCTTCTCCTTCGATCATCAAGACTTTTTGTGTCTCATCCTGCTGAATCGCTTGTTTACAGTACTCAATGATTTCAAGTTTTATATCTAACTGTTCTGGCGTCAGTTCTTTAAAAGGGGATAATTTATATACATCTTTGTTGCGAATCGTATCGATTGAGTGCTTCGCCAATTGACGCCTTTGCAATTCTTCCCATAACTCTTGGAAGACCACTTCATCATAATACTCTTTTTCATAATACTGATGCATCTGCACCTGTCTTGTTTGACTGACATTTTGTAACTGAAACTGCTCATCCCCAATGAAGTGATTGATCAAATTGGTTTCGATATTGTAGGTCGCTGATTGATTGAATTTTTCATGTCCAATCAGCAAGACTTCTTTAATTTCTCTGCGCTTAGAGTTATTCAAGTGCTGCTTCAATCGTTTGTTCACTTGAACCGTTTGACCAATGTACGCAACAGGCCTTTTCTTTTCATTTCGGTTGTAGAGTATGTAAACGACTGGGTACTGATCGATATATGCCGTCGTTATGCTAGATAGCTCACCTTTCTTGAAATGATGATCTTCTATGATTAGTTGGTTGGTCATTTTTTAAAGTCTCCGTTTAGTGTCTATTCCATTAAGTTTATTTATTTTAGTATATCACTGCATATTTTGCTCTTAAAGCATTAAAGACAAAATTGGTAATTTTTTGTTTTAGCAAAATAACCATTATCTAAAAAAATCGCTATTGATTAATCTACTAATTTCGTCCAACGTGCATACTTTGCTACTGATTTAATAGACTAACTTATTATCCTGAAACTCTTTTCAAACGAAAACTCTCTAAGACGTTCTAAAATAAATAGCTGAAAATCCCCTTTGACAATTCACCAAATATCCTCTGTTTAGGATATTTATAAATTGTTTATTAAATCAAAAGAATTTATTTTGCAATCTGAAAATAAATAAATATTTTATAATTTTAATTTGACCAAATCATTCAATATGAGATAATCATTTACGAAAGGATGATTTGATGGACCATACAGTTACCAGCCTAAGATATCTGCGGATCGCTCAAATTTCTTTGTTAACATACTATATTTATTTAGCCGTCCATGACAATATTTTCGAAGCAATTCCATTACTGTTTATCAGTGGTATTTTAGATCTCGTGTACCCGCCAGACTACGCAAACCAGTCATTTTGGTTTCCTTATAAAAAGAAAACAATATTTTTAAAAAGCAACAATTTGTTTCTGGAAAGAGCATTAGAAATCTTAATCATAATTGTTCTTGGTATTTTTTTATCTCTTGTTTTTTAAAGTAAAGGAACAATTTGTGATTGCTAGTTCCCTTTTACCCAACAACTGAATCATTTTTCTATTACTCACTACTTTTTTATCCATTTGTCTATTAAAATGGATTTACCAGATGAATAACGAACCCTTCGCTGTTGAAATAATGCTAGTATCTAATCGAAAAGAAAGGTGATTTTTTATGAAAAGAATTTGTTTTGTCTTAGTGTTGAGCAACGGGTTATCTTACACACCATTAACTCCAGGTGTTCTTTATCAAAGAGACACAAGCCTCAAAGACTATTTTTCACCGTATTACGACGTTTCAATCAATTATCTGAGAGATAAAGATACTGTTGATTACTTAGTCCTTCCTGAGCCATTCGCTCCTTTTGATAATGAAAATAACCTCCCTATCATAAAAGTTCCTTCAAAATTTTTTCTGACTAAAGACTTTGAAAAAATTAAGGCGTACATTGATGACTACTTTAAAGAAAACGATGCTAAGTAATACTATCCTCGATCGTTTTTCGCCCTTACTGATTGATACCGTTATCAATCAGTTTTTTCGTCGGATTGTCAACTTATTTTGGGACGAGAAAACAGTCCGAATATTCTAAATTTATTCTTTTGCGATAAAATTATTCCAATATAGATAATAAGGTAATATTTATTTGGTAGCTCTCAATTATTCTTATACTTAGCTGAGGGCATCACTTGCTTGACCAAAAAATTCAATGATCGAATACGGGCTAACGGTTTTAATTTAACTTAAAGGGGTTTTAGTTTTGACAGACGAAAGATGGTTCCAAATAAGAAAAAGACGAAAAATAGAATTATATGTTTGTCTTTTAGTCGTTTTCCCAATGGTCTATGGGCTATGGTTCAACATAGTTTTTCTTGTACAATATACTGCACTACTTTTTTGTATCGCAGTTTTAACAGCAATATATGAACTCGGAAAACTATTAATTGATAAAACTCTAAGAAAAAGGTAGTAATGTTCAATCTATATTTTGTAGGTTGGACATTACTACCTTTTTCTTGAAGGAATTTAATAACAATAAGCCTAAAGAAGATACAAAAAGGAGCACTCCTTAGAGTACTCCTTTTTCATTATTTAATGGAAAACAGTAAGATACTAGTCAAGTCAACAGAGCTCTGAAAGTAGTGGTATACACCTATTACCCCACAGACCCTTCCATATTGGAATCGACTTCTCAATCAGTGTCATGCATTGTCAAATTAAACAATTAAGATGATTCATAGTAGTTCAATGAGTCAATAATTATAATTGATTGTCAAATTAAGATGGTCAAAATCTGGTCAATTTTGTATATGTTATTGGGAGCAATACTTAATGTAAAGTCAGTCTGCTAAGATTGACTTTTTTTATTAACTTGAAAATCTTTTCCCATGTAAATTTTTGGCGTAAAATTATTTTTCAATACAGTCAAAGTATTCTGTTAATATATCTGTCTGATAATCCAATACGCCCTTTATTTTCTTTTTCTTGTAGTCTTCATACATTTCTTGTGGGCTACTAAAAATAACTTCATCTTCATCTTCAAAAACAAAACCTTGGCATAAGACAACTCTTAACTTTTTATCAACATTTCTGTAATTAAACTATTTAATATTCTTAAATCAACTTATTCACTAGGATAAAATTATATTCTTAGTTAATAAATTTAACATTTTTTCTTGAGGTAAATTAGTATCTCTATCAAATTCTTCTTTCAAAGAATTTAGAACATTGATAAAATCTTTGTCTTGCAAAGGAACAATCAAATTTTTATTATCATCATAATAATCTGAACATCTTTTAAATAAAGCCTTTTCATTATTACAATCTCTAAATACCATGAATCCCATTTTTCCACGATTAGGTGAGAAACGTCCATTTAATTGATCAAGCTCTGGATTAGCAATGTCTTTCGTATAATTTTTACATTCTACAAATATATATCCTGAAGGAATATCTTTCACAGTAGAAAGGTTAAAGAAATAGCCATTTTCAGCAGCATTATCATAAACTAAATCTATGCGTTTTCTTCCATCATGAATTTCTAGCTCTTTTACTGGATTTATGAGGTTGGGGTAAAAAAGAAAAGTCATTGTAGCAATTATATGTTCATGAAATCTGTTAGCATCTTTAGCTCCTTTTCCTATTTTACTAAAACCATCAATTAAATTATCGATTATCCGCAAGTAAAAATCGTCACTATAATTATTTATAATTTCTTCATTTGTTAATGAAGCTATTTTCATTTTTGTATTATTCTTAAAGTCATCATAAAACTCTGGATGATCACTGGTAAAATTTCTTAAAAATTCTTTTCTGTAAGCACCATATTTAGAGGCTACATCTTCTTTGTTTATTGTCCTTTTTATATTACCATCTTTCAATTTCTTCTCATTTACTAAACTTGTATTCATCCGAAGTTCTTCACTAACTAAAAAATTCAAAACAAAATGCCTTGCATATTGAGCAGAATCATATACATAGCCTTTTTTTCTGCATACCACAGATTTTGGAACTAACAAAATAGGTTTATCATTAATTACAAGCATATCTTCGTAACTGTTAACCCAATCTCTTTTTTGTATATCCCAGTATTCCCTAGTGGCTATTGACTTGGTGAGCTCTATTCCATGAAGAGTGCATTGATCTTGAGTGTACTGAATTAAATGCTTTCTAATAATATTGGTGGTTAAATCAGAAATTTTATCATGAGATATGTTGTCAACAAATATTTTTATGTCATTAACATGTGAGATAAGCCCGTTATCCATTGCTCCACTTTCAACAATATATTCAAACAGTTTTGTTGCATCATTGTCTCCAAGACTTTTTCCTAGTGTTCCAGATTTTGATAATCCTAAACATGTTTCATTTGGCTCTGAAAATCTAAAATTTCTCCTTGCTTCTTCTATTTTTTTATCTCTAAATAGATTCAACATATATTGGAAAAAGTTTTCAAGAGTTCTATGTGCTGATATAGACCATCTGTCTGTTTTGATTGAAAGGAAGTACGGATCTAAAAATAAAGGCATATCATTTTCAGTATCGATATCTACAAAATCAAGTTCATTTTGCGTTCTCCCTAGTCCATATATTTCACTTATCTTCATAAAACTACCTCTTCTCTAATTATTCTCTATCTAGGTTGATTGCAAAACATATGTTCATATATCAAACACATCCGTAAACTAATCTAGATAGCCCAACTTCTTACTCAATATTAAAATGAAGCCTTCATTCTTGTGATTTCAAAATAAAAAAACTATAACTGTTTTATGAAATAAAAACATTATTTTTTATATAACCGTTAATTAGTTTTGATTAATCATTGCTATTATCGGCTGAACCGCTGGAGCTATCGTAACTATAGCAGCTAGCAATTCTATAGCACTAATCCCTTTTTCTTTTATCACTTTTCCAAATCCTTTCTTCATTATTTTTTTATCTACCGAGCTTAATTCACTAATTTGAGCTTTCATATTTTCTACTAATTTGTCTTGACTTATGTTTTCATCTAATGAAATAACCAATTCAATAAAGTATTCCACTCTAATTTGTAGTAATTTAGAATTGAGTTGCCTCTCTATAAATAGTCCTCTTTGTTCAATATGATTTTCAATTTCAATTTGTAAATTAGGGTCTGGTATATTCATTATTATTTTTTTAGTTTGCTCATCATATTGAGCAAAACTTATTAAATTTAAAAATTGTTCTTTCCAATTATAATTCTGTTCAGGATACACAAGTTCTTTTTTTATTTTGAGATTTCTTACTCTGCTTTGCGTTATACCCAACTCTTTACTTAAAAGATAATCTGAATCCGCATTGAAATCACCACTTTTTTTTCTTTTAAGTTTATTTTGATAGAAAAATTTGAACATTAGTAAATCCATCTCAGATTTTGATGTTAAACCAAAATTTTTTCGATAGTACTTTTCGCATATCTCGTCAAAATACTTTATTTTTTCTTCTTCTGAAAATTCACTATTCATAATTATTCAACACTCCTCTTTTTATTAGTACCTTTACTCTTTTCTATAGTATACTTCTCACCATTCTTCTTAATCTTATTCTTTATAATCTCTTCAACACTCAGACCTAAATCATCAGCTAACATCAAGCAATAAATCATCACGTCAGCAATCTCATCTTTAATATTTTCTAAATCATCAGCTATTGCTTCTTCACTCGACTTCCATTGAAAGTTTTCCAGTAATTCTGAAGCTTCAAGAGAAACTGATAATGCTAGGTCTTTAGCATTATGAAATTGTCTCCAATCTCTGTCATCTCTAAATTGGTTAATTTCTTTTATTAAGTCTTCCATAATGCATTCCTCCTATAAGCCCACTCGTTCTTTAAATAGTTTTTCTACGTTCTTATCTTCAAAATAAACAGCACAACCATCAATCCCCCTTGAAAGTAGTACATAGTAAATATTTAATATATACTCTGTTAATTCAGATAAGTTAAACCCCTCTTTTAGAGGTGTACCGCCAATATCTTTGTAGTTTTCTGGCACCGCCACAATTTTTCCATCTTTGACTGTTAAATCATTACCAACAATAACTCCGGAATAGTTTAGATCATATCCTTGAATAGCATGAATAGAGCCGATTTCTTTATTTGAGTTTGTTTTTTTTACCCAATCTTCATATGTTGAGTTCCATCTTTTTCTAATGCTATCTATGTTCCAATCGTATGGCAATTCTTCAAATTTTTTACCTTTATTTTCTTTTTTCCCAGTATTTGATACCCACTCTCTGCAGTAACCAGCAATCAGTCTATTGGTTGTTTCTGGATAAGCGTGAGAATAATCATCAACATAGTCAATAACTTCTTTAAAAGTGGCTACAATTTTAAAATAGTCATCTTTAAAAACTTTAGAATTAAAACTTTTGTCATTACTTAATTGAAAACCGTATAATATGCCTTTTAAAAAATCTTCTCCTGAGAAATCTCTATCTCCTCCGATTCTAAACTGTTGCATTAAACGAACTTTTTTATAATCACTCGTAAGGCTTCTTATTTCTGCAGGTCTAATATTCTGAGGTTTAATACCTTGATATGGATCATATAACAGAACTAATCCATCTGTTAATTTTTCAAGAAGAGTGATCTCATCATCACCTTCATCAAGATGTCTTCTTGCATTCGGATGTCCTTTTCTATAGTATTTTTTCAATTTATGAGCTTCATCTACAATAATAATATCGTATTTTTGCTCATTTTTCTTTGCATCCATTATTAGTTGAGAACCTGTTTTTACTATTAATCTATTGTTCAGACCGATCGACTTAAATATCAAATTAAATTGTTTAGTTAAATTTCCTGTTGTTATCAAACCTATTCTTAAATCAGGATACACTTCAGCTAAGGAAAAAGCTAAGTTTGTAAATAGAACTGACTTACCAGAACCTGCTGGTGCTTCAATTAAATATTTTTTTGTTATGTTTTTTTCAATTTCATTAACTATTTCTTTTTGCTTAAATGATAGCTGTTTAAAAGGAGAGTACTTAAACAGAAGTCTTTCTCTTAACTCTTCAAGATTAGGATTATCTACTAACCCCAGTGTATACAATTCATTATTCCATAATTTATTAAAAACTTCTGTTAATATTTCTTCCTTATTTTTATATACCAACTCAGTTTGTCCATTATTTCCATTAGCTAATACAAATTTTGTCATATCAGATTCAGCAATCATATAGTTCAATATTAATGATTCCAAATCCAGAATGGACGATTTATCAAATAGACTGGAGTATATGACTAAGCAATTTTTATAATCTCTATAATCCACTTTTGGATTGCTTTCAATCAGATGCTCATAGTGTCTTCTAATGAAGCCATTAGTCTCTCCAACATAAATTTTTTTAGTTTTAAGATTATAGTAAACATAGGTGACTGGATTATTCTCTAATACATTAACATGAATTTTTTCCAATTTATTCGATATTTCCCCATTTTTTAATATTAAATTCATGACTCTGTAACTTGACATTTTATTCACTCCAATTGTTAATTTCCTATCTATAATAAATAGTATCATACTAAGCATAAGATATATAATTAATTATTTAAGTGTATTAAATAAAAAAATAGAAGTGACCTATCTCTATATTAAAATATCTCCTAAAGCCCCAATTCATGAGTAGCTTATTCTGCATCTACTCAATCAATTAACAATAAAAACTTATAGATATTAAACATTGTACAAATATTACATATGAGTATTACAACCTGAAATAATTGTAGGTCTATTTCATCTGCAATAACTCCCACAACTATGTAGTACTTTTTAAGGATTTTTAACCAAAAAATATTTTTTGTTTCATTTACATATGAAACACAGAAACCCTAGTATATCAATGTCTATAAAGCCGTGTTTCATTTCGTTTCATTTATCAAAACTTATTAACCTTTTGCAAAAGCCAAAAAAAGAGTACCCCCAGTGAGCCATGTAGCTCATTTAAAGGGTACCCTTAGTACGGTCAAATAATAACGAGGTGGGGTTCTCTATCCTATTCATTCAATTCCTTGTATCATTCTACCAAAGGTATGATTAGCTTGAGTTGGTTGTCCATCAATTAGAGTAAGAGTGTACTCCGTTTCCAGTGGCTCTTTTAAACTTACTGTTATCCCTTCTTCCACCTTCTGCTGAACAGATAGGCTAATTGTTTTCAGATGTTCAATTGCTTCTGATATAGCTTGCTTATCATTTGGAATAGACTCATCAACATAATAAGTAATCCTTGTGCCAGTACCATCATTTTCAGTCGTTAGATAACCTTTATAAGGCAATTGACCATAGTTACTGATAAAGTAGCTGAGTTGCTCATCTTTGGTAAAATTTGATTTAACAGCATCAAAAGTTACACTACTATTCACAATATTATTAAAACCATCTCTAAGCTCTTTGTTCTCTGTTTCTTTAAAGTATAAGTAATTATTCGGATTTCCTTGATTCTGACTAGTTATTAACACTTTGGGTACTCCTGAATTAATGGTAAAAAAGTAAACATGCTTCGATAAATAATCTTGTGCCTCTGCATCCGAATAAACAGCTACTAAAGAATAACCTGATTCTTCTTCACCACTTTCTGACCAGTTTAAAACTATTGGCGTGTTACCAATAACCGCCTGCCACTTATTGCTATTCAGAACCGAGTCAGGGAGTTGCAAACCGTATAAATCAACATTATTATTCGGACTGTATTGTTTATACGCCTGATTCATGGTTTGTCCCCAAGTATTCATGAAGTCATTAAGCTTTTTATCCTTATCAGCACTCCATAACATTTCATCAACTAGCTTATCTTCTGTCGAAGAATTACTGACAGAGCTCTCTTTTACAAAACTAAGTCTGTCAGTAGTTTCACTATAGGTAGATGAGTTAGGTTGTTCTTTTTTATTTTGACAGGATGCCATCAAAATAGTGGGTAGTAGAGCTAATAACACCAATGATTTTTTCATTCTGTTACTCCTTATTAAACTTATCTGGATTTTTATCTATATAATCATTGTAAAGCACAGTTGTCATAGAAACAATCGTTTGCCCTGCTTGAATTTTTTCGATATCCTGCTCCAATATCCCTGTTCTTATTTTATCTACGCCCTCATAAAGAGTTTCATGAGAATCCTTAATCTCTTTAGGTAAAGCACTTGGAGGTTTGATGTCCTTCAATTTTTTCATTTGTTTACCTAAATAGTCTGCTGTATCCTGCATATCTTCATCAGAATAGACATCTGTCTGCTTGATTTTCACATCACTATCAACGACTATGTTCACAACTTCTTTTACGTATTCTTTTTCTGATAGACCATCCGAACTAAATAGCATTGAAAAACAACTCAATAATAGCAAGCCCCCCACTATCAGTATTATTCTTCTATCTTTGGGATGATGATGCGTTTTGAGAAGCTTTCTTATTGCAATTGCGAAAAAAATAAGACCTATTCCACCTAATATTTTTGTCATCTCTTGACCTCCTCAGTATCCAGATGATAAGCCCAGAAGTGTTCCGAGAATACCACCTGCTACTCCTGCAATCATTAAAATAGTCCCATGCTTTTCATCATGCTCTCTATACAAATATCCCATAATAACTCCAATAGCACCAAATAACACAGGAATAAATAGGAGTGAGATGGCAACTGAAACCCACCCAGCAATCTTATAAAGATTTCCACTTTGCTTTCCCTTACTAATCTGGGTTTTAACTTCACTGAGCGATTTTTCTATCTTAGGGCTTATTTGTTCTGTGTATAACTCCTTATTTTCCTGAGATGCGCCACAAGATGGGCAAAACTTTGTTGATTCCTCCATTTGACTTCCACAATTTCTACAATACATTTGTTTTTTCCTCCCTATTTACATTAAAAATATCATAAAAGAGCTCATCCATATCAACTTCTAACACTTGCGATAATAGCTTCATTTGGTGAGGTTTAGGTACTGTCCTACCAGTTTCCCATGAACTAATTGACTGCTGAGTGACAGACATTTTCTCAGCTATTTCAATTTGAGAATACCCTTTTGCTTCTCTGTACAAACTAAGTCTTCTTTTCTCTTTCATAATCTTCCTCCTCCTCACAAACATTATATACATCATTTTGTAGTATTTCAACAATTTTATGTAATTAAACACCATTTTTAACAGGAATAAACAACAGTTCGTTGTATAGTATAAGTATCGGAGGGATAGACCAAATGAAACAATATTCTAAAACCATACGAGAAAGCAGAAAAAAACTAGGTTGGACTCAAAAACAACTTGCTAAGAAAATCCATGCCTCTCAGCAAGCTATTGCTCGTTGGGAAAACGAAGTTACTGAACCTAGAACTGAAAATTTACAAGCACTCTCAGAGGCTCTAGGAGTCCCCCTAAGCCATTTTATTGACAGGCAAACAGAGATAGCAGATGACGATTTCAACGCTTTGTATCGCTCCTTATCATCCGAAGATAAGGTTAAAACCTTAGAATATATGATGTTATTAAAGAGGCAAGAAATGGAACGTAATGAGTTCAAATAGAAACACCCCTCCGATTAGGAAGGGTGTTTTTTGTTCTCTATATTAAACTGGTAAATAAACCTATCACCAGTAGTTTCAATTTTAGTTAACTCTTCTTTACTATATAGATCATTCATTACCTTCACTAGATTAAGAGGCTCATCAGAATTGTATGTAATCCCCTTACCCTCAACAATATCCAGTTCTCCTAAAGTCATCTTATAGTAATTAGGAAGCCAATTTCCTCCCTTAAATACTCTGGAAGATATCACTTTAACAAAGCCCATTTTCTCTAGTGATCTGATGTTCTTAGCACTTCTTCCAGTATTACTATCATTGCCCATGTCAGCTAAAGTTGCGTGAGTACAATAAAATACTCCATCACTGCCACTATATTTTTTAGAATGACACAGTAAACTAAAGAGAAGATATCTTAGATTTTTTCTTTGAATAGATAAGATAATATCTAACTCTTGTCTATAGAAAGTAACGTCACTAGACTTCATGCTAAACGAATAATCACCATCATAAACCGTCTCAATTACACGCTGTGTTTCATCTTTCAATTCTCTCAAGTTCCATCTCTGATCTAAGAATCTTCTTGTCTCAGAGTTTTCAAACGTATTTTGGATTACATTGAAGACCATTTGGTATGTAGCCTCTATGTCATTTCCCTGATACTTTAGGATGCGAGATGCGTGGAACGTAAAATAGTTCCTACTACTTGGTTCTGACAAGCATCCATCTTCAAGAATTTTTTTTACGTAAGTATAAACACTTTGGTTATTATGCTCCTTAGCACTGATATTTTTATGATGTACGTTCTTTTTCTTGTCAGTTGTTAACCGATGTTTAGTCATAGCTGAACAATCTTTCAGGACATTTTCTTTGAACTCATTCAAAGACTGGGGTTCTATAGACAAAAAATAATCAATAGGCAATGGTTCTAGCGTCCGATTGTCAACATAGTAACAAAATTCTTCTGTTTTCAAATGAATACCCAAAGGTAATTTGACTCCAAGTCCAGTAGTGGGTCTTCTTTCAATGCGATTAATTGTTTCTCCAATCTGGGAAAGGACTTCATAATAGAAGTTTTCAAGTTCCTGTTCTCGAATAAATCCATCAAAATAAAGATCAACATGATAGCCCTTTAATCCTGAATACCAAACATGAATGTATTTCATAGGAATACCATAATAAGAATGGAGTGTGTCTACCAATTCTATAGTTGTCCACCTTCTATCTCCCTCATCTATAATATCGACATCAAAACACAAGAATTTAGTTAAGCCACCAGAACCTAATTTTATTCCTAATGTGTATTCTCCATTTAAATGCTTTCTAACTTTCCACTCGTTTAACTGAACCTTTTTATCAGTAGTTGTCCGAAATTCAACATCTTCTCCTTCTCTCACTTGGAAAAGATATTCCTTTCTATAACTAATTAACAGTCTATCCATTTGCTTTACTACTTTATCCTCTATCTGCTTTCTATATTTAGTTTCCATACTTATCCTCCTATAATTTTTAATAGTTTTGTTTTAATTTATCTTACTAGTAATAAATAAAGATACTTGTAAGACATAGTCAACACTGCCTACTAAGCATAAATTCATCTAAATCTGATTTTTTTATACGCTTAGTGCCTTCTATTATTGTTATAGGTAAATCATACTCGTTGATGTATTTAGCTAGAGTATTTCTGGATACTGACAGGTAGTCACAAGCATTTTTCATAGTTAAATAACCTGAGAAATGATTGTTAGGATTAGATAAAGTAGCTAACAGACTTTTTAATTCTATGAGCTCTCTATTTAAAACTTCTTGGATTGTTCTCTCAAGCAGACTATCCAGAGTAATTTCTTCTATACTATTCATGGAATGTCCTCCCTTCTATCGTTTGATCATAGTTATCACCACCTCTATTAGTTGATATACATAGTATAGCATGTATCCACAAAATAAACAACACCTAATTGTGATTTTTAATGAAAAATGTATTTACAAAATCACAATTAAGTGATAATATGTTCTTAGAAAGAGGTGATGGCTATGGAAGAAAATAGTAACTTGAAGGTTGGATTTGCTCTTAAGCGTATTAGACAAATGAAATCTATTGAAGGAAAAAAATATACTCAAGCGATGATGGCTAAAGACTTAGGAGTTGGACAGTCATATATTGGAGGTCTTGAAAACAACACACGAACTCCATCATTCAAGACTTTGATAAAGATTGCAGATGCTTTGGGTATCAGTCTCCGTAACTTAATTGATCTATGTGAATACCAACGTCTTACAGAACTATATTGCCAACCAAGTAAAGATGGAACACACAACCTATTATCTCCAGAAGAATTATCAAATATAGGTACACCTGAAGCATTTGCCTTTAGAGATGTTAGTACATCTTTCGATTACGAAAATCTTAATTTTAAATTAGGAGAATTTTTAGATAATGTTGATGTTAAGAAGAAGATATATGAAGGAGAAAACGTTCCTTATATAGACTCAACTAATTTATCAGATATCATATCTAAGGGAATTAATAAACAAAAGAACATTTTCTTTAATAACCAAAAATTGACCGATGGACAGATATTAGGTCTTAATCAATATTTAGAAGCAATTACAAATCAAAATAATGGAGGTGTTTAAGATGGAGCGATACTAAGCGTAACATCTTAAAATAAACAGAAACTAAAATTTAGATTTACTCCTACTATTGCTCCCAATAGACTATATCTATTGACCGATATCTAGGAGGAAAGAAAATGGCAAAAATATCAAAGTACAAGAAGAATAACGGTCAAGTAGCATGGATGTTCAAAGGACATATAGCCACTGATCCACGAACTGGAGAAAAAGTAAATACCACACGTAGAGGCTTTAAAACTAAGCAAGAAGCCCAAAAATTACTTGACGAACTAGCATATGAGATAAAGTATGGTACAAAGAAAAAAATTACTGACATGACCTTTGCGGACTTGTACGAGGAATGGATTGATTTCCAACGTTCAAGTGTAAAAAAATCTACTATCGGTATCTACGTTAGATATGCAAAAAATCAAATACTACCAGAATTTGGAAACTTAAAAATTACTGACATCACAGTTTCATATTGCCAAAAAGTGGTAAACAAATGGCACAAAAAATATAAAACCTACGATACTATGAGAAAACAAACAGCACAAATCTTAAGCTATGGAATTTCTCAAGAGTATATTGAACGTAACGTTATGAGAAATACCCGTCTTCCTCGTAGAAAGGAACAAGATGAACAACGAAAATTCTATACTAAAGAAGAATTAAATACCTTATTAGATGCTTTCAAAGACTTTGGAAACACTAAACAGTATGCCTACTTTAGATTAGTAGCTTACACAGGTATGAGAAAAAGTGAAGCTCTAGCCTTACAATGGAAAGATATCGATGTTTTTAACAAGGAGCTACACGTAAACAAGACAGTAGCTGTAGATGAATATAAGAACATCATACTTCAAACACCTAAGACAAAAGCATCAAGGAGAACTATCTCTCTTGATACCGAAACATTGGCAATCTTGAACGATTGGAGAATACAACAGAGAGCCGACTATCTCAAACTAGGTTATAATACTAACTCAGATAATCAATATGTTTTTACAAGCCTTAAAAACACCTTATATGTTCCAAATACGGTGAATGATTGGTTAAGATATATTTTGAAAAAGTATACCTTACCTCGTATTACTCCTCATGGGTTCAGACATACTCATGCTAGCTTACTATTAGAAGCAGGAGAATCTGTTAAAGTTGTTCAACATCGATTAGGTCATGAGAATAGTAAAGTGACATTAGACATCTATGCACACATTACAAACAACGCACCTAAGAAAACTGGTCAAGAGTTTGCTGATATGATGGCTCATCAGTAAAAAAGCTGGTCAAAAGCTGGTCATTTCTACTATCAAGACAAAATAAAAAAGCTAGAATCCTTATATATCAAGGGTTCTAGCTCCTATAACAGGTTTATCCAACACTGCCTTCCATCTCATAACTAATCAACCGGTTCAATTCGACGGCGTATTCCATCGGTAATTCTTTGGTGAATGGTTCGACGAATCCCATGACGATCATTTCGGTTGCTTCGCTTTCGGAAAGGCCGCGGCTCATTAGGTAGTACAGTTGTTCTTCTGAGATTTTGGAGACTTTGGCTTCGTGTTCTAAGGACACTTGGCTGTTGTGGATCTCATTGAATGGAATGGTATCGGATTTCGATAGGTCATCCATGATGATAGTGTCACACTCGATATGGGAGATAGAGCCTGCGCTCTTCTTGCCGAAGGTGACTTGTCCACGGTAGTTTACTGCACCGCCGTCTTTAGAAATTGATTTTGAGACGATGGAGCTGGAGGTGTTTGGTGCATTGTGAATCATTTTTGCACCAGTATCTTGGATTTGGTTGGCACCTGCAAAGGCAATGGAAAGCATCGTGCCTCGTGCGCCTTTGCCATCAAGATACACACTTGGGTATTTCATGGTTGTTTTGGCACCTAGGTTGCCATCGATCCATTCAACGGTAGCACCTTCTAAGGCTTTGGCCCGTTTGGTTACTAGGTTGTAGACGTTGTCTGACCAGTTTTGAATGGTGGTGTAGCGGCAGTAAGCGTCTTTTAGGGTAAAAATTTCAACGATGGCTGCGTGCAAACTATTGCTTGAATAGGTTGGGGCGGTACAGCCTTCGACGTAATGAACGCTGGCGCCTTCGTCAACGATGATCAATGTTCGTTCGAACTGACCGGTATTTTCGGCATTGATCCGGAAATAGGTTTGCAATGGCACATCGACACGAACGCCTTTTGGTACATAGATAAAGGTACCACCTGACCAAACGGCTGAGTTCAAAGCAGCAAGCTTGTTATCGGTTGGTGGGACTAATTTTGAGAAGTATTGTTTGAACAGCTCAGGGTATTCCTTCAAGGCTGAATCGGTATCGGTAAAGACGATGCCAAGTTTTTCAAACTCTTCTTTCATGTTGTGGTAAACGACTTCTGATTCGTATTGGGCAGAAGCGCCGGCCAGGTATGCCCGCTCGGCTTCTGGAATACCAATGCGCTCAAAGGTCTCTTTGATTTTTTCTGGTACGTCATCCCAATCACGGGCAGGACGATCACTTGGTTTTTGGTAATATTTGATGGCATCAAAATCGATGTCAGACAGGTCTGGGCCCCAGTTTTGCATGGGCATCTTGTTGAAGGCTTCAAGAGACTTCAAGCGGAACTCAAGCATCCATTCTGGCTCTTGCTTGACCCGTGAGATTTCACGGACGATGTCTTCGGTCAATCCTTCGCCGGTACTAAAAACAGGCTGCACGTCATCGTGGAAGCCAAATTTATATTCTTCTAATTCGGGTACACCCATGGTTCTCACTCCTTTTGTAGTGCGGTTGTCTATTCGCTGGTTTCTTCAGTGTCAGATTCATTGGCGTGGCTGTGACTGACAGATGCTTGTGTACTGTCGGCAGCAATGGCTTTTTCTAATGCTTTCCAAGCTAAGGTCGCACACTTGATGCGTGCAGGAAACTTCGCCACACCCCCAAGCATGGAAGCATCTCCTAAGCGATCGCTTTGGGGAATGTCGTTTCCTTGAACGAGCTCAGAAAATAAGCCTGATAGTTCACCAGCTTCTGCTAGTGTCTTACCGATAATCGCATCTCCCATCATGGATGCACTGGCGGTACTGATGGAACAGCCTTCGCCAGTAAAGGCGATGTCTTTGATAGTGTCTCCTTCGACAGCGAGCTCCAAGTGGATCACGTCGCCGCAGGTAGGGTTATTCAATTCGACTTTGTACGTTGAATCATCCAAGGTGCCCCGATGATGTGGGTGGCTAGAATGATCTAGAATGACTTGTCGATACAAATTATCTAATTTCGTTAGTGCCATGTTGGAAAAACTCCTTCGTCAGCTTGATGGCGTCAACCAGTCGATCGGCGTCCTCTCTTGTATTATACAGGTAAAAGCTGGCCCGTGCAGTCGCTGGGACTTGCAAATAGGTCAAGAGGGGTTGGGCACAATGATGACCTGCCCGTACCGCGATGCCTTCCATGTCTAAAGCGGTGGCAACATCATGAGGATGGATGCCTGCTAGATTAAAGGCGATCACTCCCGTGCGTTTTGCTGCTTCTTGGGGACCATAGATGGTCAAACCTTCAATGGCTTGCAGTTTGGGCAAAACGTAGGCAGCTAAGTCTGCTTCATGGGCGTGGATGTTTTCTAAGCCGATTTCTGTTAAGTAATCGACCGCTGCACCTAAGCCGATCGCGCCGGCAATATTTGGTGTGCCCGCTTCAAATTTCCACGGCAGTTCTTTCCACGTGCTTTCTTGCAGATGGACAAAATCGATCATTTCACCGCCAAATTCGACGGGCTCCATTTGATCCAGCCATTGCCGTTTGCCGTATAAGACACCGATGCCAGTTGGTCCGCACATTTTATGGCCAGAAAAGGCATAGAAATCACAATCCAGTGCTTGGACATCAACTGCCATATGTGGAACAGCCTGAGCACCATCCACCACCATGACGGCTTGGTGCTGATGCGCCAATTTGGTTAGCTCTGCAATCGGATTGATCACGCCTAAAACATTGGAAACGTGCGCGATCGAAACGATGGCGGTTTTGTCTGTGATCTGTTTCTTGGCATCTTCCATGTCCAAGGTGCCTTCTGGTGTCAACTGGATATATTTCAAGGTAGCTTTTTTCCGAGCAGCTAATTGCTGCCAAGGGATGATATTGGAGTGATGTTCCATATAAGAAATCACGATTTCATCGCCTTTATTGACAAAACGGTCGCCGTAGCTGCGGGAGACCCAATTTAAACCAGTGGTCGTCCCTCGAGTAAACAGCACTTCCGCCGTTTCATTCGCATGGATAAAACGGCGAACTTTTTCTCGTGCGCCTTCATAGGAATGGGTCGCCCGTTCTGCGAGGGTATGGACCCCACGATGAACGTTGGCATTGTCTTGATGGTAATAATCGGTGATCGCCTGCAGCACCGCCTCTGGCTTTTGCGTAGTGGCGGCATTGTCGAGGTAGATCAATGGTTCGTCATTTACGAGCTGATCCAAGATGGGAAACGCTTGTTTCACTTTTTGGGCATCGATCATGCGAGCAACTTCCCTTCGATAACGGCAACCAATTCTTGTTGCACTTCTTTGACTGGGATCGCGGTCAAGACGGATCCTAAGAAACCACGAATCACCAAACGTTCCGCTTCTGCTTTGCGCAACCCACGACTCATCAAGTAGTACATTTCTTCTGGATCGACCCGTCCCACACTGGCTGCGTGTCCGGCTGTTACTTCGTGCTCATCGATCAAAAGGATTGGGTTAGCATCGCCACGAGCCTGGTCAGAAAGCATTAAGACTCGGCTTTCTTGTTGCGCGTCCGCCCCTTTGGCTCCTTTTAAAATGTGTCCGATACCGTTAAAGGTTAAGACGCCGCGTTCTCTGATAACGCCGTGTTGCAGGATATGACCAATGGAATGCGGTGCTTTGTTGGTTACGCGGGTATCGATCCCTTGTGTTTGGCGTCCAGCACTGATTGCGACCGCTTTGACTTCCGAATGCGCGCCTTCGCCTACAAGATCAGAATCAAAGTCTGCCACGACGTCGCCTTCATTCATGACTCCGATCGCCCAATCTACCATCGCATCTCGTAATACGTAGCCGCGACGATTCATGTACGTAGTAATGTTGACACCTAACTGATCAATCGCAGAGAATTTGACCTTCGCGCCTGCTTTGGCAATTACTTCCACTACGATATTGCCTGACAGTTTTTTCGCTTGTTCGCCTTTGGTTTGGAAACGTTCCAAGTAGCTGAACTCACTGTGCTCATCAGCAACGATCAAAATGTGTTTGAAGAAATGCGCTTGGCTATTGCCATTGTGGTAGAAAATCGCTTCAAGGGGTTCTTCGATCACCACGTTTTTTGGTACATACAAGAACATGCCGCTATTCATAAACGCCGCATGTGCTGCGGTCATTTTGTCTTCGTCCATTGGCACTGCTTTGGTCATGTAGTATTGATTGACCAACTCTGGTACTTCTTTCATTGCTGTAAACAAGTCGGTAAAGATCACGCCTTTGTCGATCAACTCTTGCGGTAATTGCTCAAAGATCGTGGTGTCATCGAACTGAACGAGGGTCGGATGGTTATCCATCGCGTCAAAGGCGGGAACTGCGCCTGCCACTTCTTCTTCTGACAAAGCGTACTCACCAGCAAGTGCTTGTTCGTCGATATTGAACAATGGCCAACGCTCGTAACGCACCCGCTCGATTTTTGGAAACGCAAGTTCATCCACTTTCGCAAGGGCTGCTTGGCGTAATTCCAACATCCATTCAGGCTCTTCTTTTAACGCTGAAAAAACGTTGACTTGTTCAAGATAATCCTGTAATTTTGCCATTTACCTTGCCTCCTTACGCTTCTTCTTCTTTGTAGTCGATCCCTAACTCTTTACTGATCCCAGCATAGCCTTCTGCTTCTAGGCGTTTGGCTAAGTCTGCCGAACCGGTCATCACGACACGGCCTTCCATCATGATATGAACCACGTCTGGTGTGATGTAGTTTAACAGACGTTGGTAATGGGTGATGATCAAAGCGCCAAAGCCTTCGCCCCGCATTTCATTGACGCCTTTTGCTACGACTTTCAAGGCATCGATATCTAGACCAGAGTCGATCTCATCCAAAATCGCAAAGGTTGGATCTAGCATCAACAATTGCAAGATTTCATTTCGTTTCTTTTCTCCACCAGAGAAGCCTTCATTCAGATAGCGTTCCGCCATTTCTTCGGGCATATTCAATAAATCCATTTTTTCATCTAATTTTTTCAAGAAATCCATGACAGAGATTTTGTCGTCTTCGTCACGTTTGGCATTGATCGCTGCCCGCATGAATTCTGCATTGGTGATGCCTGGAATTTCACTTGGGTATTGCATCGCCAAGAACAAACCTAAGCGAGCTCGCTCATCCACTTCCATTTCCAAGACGTTTTCGCCGTCGAACAAAATTTCTCCTTCTGTCACTTCATAATTCGGGTTGCCCATGATGGCAGCGGACAAGGTTGATTTCCCTGTACCGTTTGGTCCCATGATGGCATGGATCTCTCCAGTTTTTAACACTAAGTCAACGCCTTTTAAGATCTTTTTATCTTCGATTTGGACGTGTAGATTTTTGATTTCTAAAACTGACATTTCTTTCCCTCCAGTATCTTTTCTTTCTCACTATTTTAGACTAATTGAGAATGAACTTCAAACGCTATTCCCGACTTTTTTAAAATATTTCTAATCTGTACATTGGAATTATTATAAAGTATTACATAGAGATAGTACATGGTTATTGTTCAGAAAGTCGACTATTTTTGAAATTTTACTTTTATCTTTCAACTATCTTCTTTTCTCTATTGTTGAAACCTTGTATTCTTAGGAAATCAAAGTGAAGGACCCTCACTCGTTTTTTGTGAGGGTCCTTCACTTTTTCCATCCTGCTGTTTTTTAACTATAATGGAAAATTAAAGTTCATCATAAAATGCTGTGCAACGTTAATCAGTTCTTTTTTTGATAGTTTCCCTAAAATTTCAATCTTTCTACCGCCACGCTCGGAATAATCTAGCGTATAAACTTGCTTTGTATTTACTTTACTCCCAGGTTTCAATTTGTCGTGTTGAATATCGACAAAGTAAGGACGCTTCCGATCTGTACTCGTTATTGGACAAACAATGATCAAATTTGAGGTGTAACTGTACTCATCCCTGCTGATGACTAAAGCAGGCCTGCGCTTTTTGATTTCACTCCCTTTCGAGGGATCAAAATCAATAAATACAAGAGTCCCTTGTTCGAGCCTATTCATCAAGCAGCCTGCCTTCAACAATAAAATCAGCAGCTAGCATATCTTCTTCATCAACAAATTCTTTCTCTTTCGCAGCTAAAAAATAATCATCGATCTTAGGAATCAAGGAAATCGTACCATCGTCTTCTTTGCTGATAAAGTAGGTCTTACCAGCAGGAATCTCAAACTTACTTGCTAGCGTGACCATTACCGCATTTCCTTGCTTTCTTGTTTTCACTGTATCCAAAACAATCACCTTTCCTTCATAACATATATAGTCTATTTTACCACGTAATTACTGTAATTACAAAATACAGCTAGGAGAGCAGCCCTTTTTTTACTAGGTACTTTACTATACGCAAAATGCATCTGATCAATCATCAACAACGAAAGAGGACACGAAAAAATTTCGTATCCCCTACCTTCACTTCTGCTGTGCCCATTCTTCTCGCAAGATGCCATACTTGATGGAATCATAATAGGTGCCTTCCCAGAAACGGACTTTGCGGATTTGGGCTTCTTTGGTCATCCCTAGCTTTTCTCCTAGTTTCATCATGCGGTGATTACCGGACCACGTGGTGTACCCGACTCGCTGGATATGAAGCTGTGATTCAAACAACTCATTGATCCACTGGCGAATTGCTTGGCTGCCAATGCCTTGATTCCAAAGGGAAGCATCATAGATGGCTATCCCGAATTCCAACCACTGCTGCAAGGTATTGTCTTCCCAATAAGCGGTCGCGATTCCTACGATTCTACCTTGATAGCTGATCGTTTTACGTAACGGATTATCGATACAGCTAGCGCCAAACCCCGTTCGAAATTCTTCCCACGTCAACACGGGGTCTTGGAAATACGGTCCGTCCCATTTTTTCCATTCTAAATCTGCCTTAGGCCCATAGCTGATCGACCAAAGTTCAGCAATCATTTCTTCCGTAATCGGTTGAAGTGTGACTGTTTCTGCCATCTTCATCCCCCCCCTTTCTCCTAAAAAAAGTCGTCTCCTTTATTCGTAGACGACTTTCTTTCTATTTTATCTGAAATTTCCGTAAATTTAAATAAAGGAGTCCGAAAAAAAGGACTGGAAAAAGAGTAAAGCCAAATTGCGGCTTCAAAATCAAGGCGACAAAAACGGCAACAAACAAACAGGTTGCTAACAAACTAACAGGCCATTTTTTCAAAGTGAAAAAAAGTGCGGTACGCAGGACATCTTTCTTAGCGGCTTTTGGATTACGCACTTGGAAGTACCACGCGTTGATACTAAGAGCTATGGAAAGCATCCCTAACAAAAGAAAGAAAGGAACGAGCCATTTACCACTTTCAAATTGAACCGCAAACAGAATATCCACGATCGCAATGACACTTCCCAGCCAGCCGATGAGCCAATAGAGAAACCCGCGCACGGCAAAGGTTCGTAAAAAGTAGCAGAAATCTTTTACTGGATCGATGTCTTTGTGTTCTGCAAAGCGATCGATCGCAGCCAGGAGGCTGATCATGCTTGGACCAATCAGCAAGAGTGCCAATGCAAACCAAAGGAGGTTTCTAGGATCGACTGCCAAGAACATTGCCGTGAGGGTGTAGGGTGTATTCACGACCCAAAAACTGATATTCAGGGCAAAGCCAATATATAGCCAGCGGAAGATCCGCATGTAAAGATTGTTTTCAAAGGTAGGTTTGGTAAACATGATTGATCACCTCAATTTTTCATTCCCGAAGTAGCGATTCCTTCTACGAAGTATTTTTGCATTGCTAAAAAGACGATCGCCACTGGCAAAATGGAGACCACAGATGCTGCCATGATCAGGGCATACTCGGCATCATATAAGCCGACAAACATTTTCAACCCTAACTGAATGGTTTTGTTTTCGGTTGAGGAAAGGTAGATAAATGGTCCCATATAATCATTCCATGTATTGACGAAGGTGATGATGGTCAGACTCGCTAAAGCGGGCTTCGTCAGTGGTAGAATGATTTTTCGATAGATCCCCCACTCACTCAAGCCGTCGATCCGCGCACTTTCACACAATGAGTCAGGAATACTACTATAGTATTGTTTCAACAAAAAGACCCCAAAGGCACTGAAGGCTTGTAAGAGGACCAAAGACCAAAGCGTGTCTGTCAGCCCGAACTGGCGCATCATGATGAACTGAGGAATCATATAGGATTGCCAAGGAATCGCAATCGTACCGATGTATGTCAAAAACAACAGGTCGCGTCCTTTGAAATGCATCTTCGAAAACCCATAAGCCGCAAAGCTAGAGGTAAACAGTTGGATCAAGGTAATGATGACGCTCAAAAATGCTGTGTTCTTGAAAAAAGTCAGCAAAGGTATGCGATCCCAGATCACCGTATAGTTTTCTGGGTGCCAACTTTTTGGAATCCATTGGATCGGTACGCTAAAAACATCGTTATTGGTCTTAAAAGAAGCAGAGATCATCCAAAGAAACGGGATCAGTGTCACTAACGCGAGAAATGTTAATAAGAGAATCAAGGAGACACTGCCGATCGACAGCTTGGCTTTTTGTTTTGGTTTGGCTTGAACATTCTTTTTACTCAGTGTATTTTCCATCTGTACTCCCTCCTTACACCCGTTCTTGTCTTTGGTTCCACTTAAACTGGATCACCGTGATGCCCAAAACGATCACAAACAAGACCATGGCGATCGCAGACGCGTAACCAAAATTAAATTTCACAAACGCTTCGTTGTAAATTTGATACACCAAGACATTGGTGGCTCGACCGGGTCCGCCGGCAGTCATGACTTGGACCAAATCGAAGATCTTGAAACAGTTTATGACCAGCATGATCGAAACAAAGAAGGTCGTTGGTCGTAAGGACGGCAACGTCACGTTGCGAAACTGCTGCCACTTGTTGGCCCCATCGATCGAAGCCGCTTCATACAATTCCTTTGGCACACTTTGTAGCCCTGCCAAGTATAAGATCATGTAATACCCCATGCCACGCCAGACGCTGACTATGATGATCGCCGTCAAAGCCCAATCAGAGCTGGAGGTCCAACCAGGAGGATTTTCAATAAAAAATTTCAAAAACTGATTGATTGGTCCCATCGTTGGGTGAAACAACATGTTCCACACGACAGCGATCGCAACTAACGAGGTGACATAAGGAAAGAAGAAGGCAGTACGGAAAAACTTCATTCCACGTACTTTTTTATTCAATAAAATCGCTAAGCCTAAGGAACATACTAACGTTAATGGAACGACGCCAATCGTATAGAGAAAGGTGTTCTTTAACGAGATCCAAAAGGTGTCGTCCCCTAGCATTTTGCTGAAATTTTTCATTCCCACAAATTCAGGCGAACTAAAGGAATCCCATTCCATGAAAGCCAGAATCAATGAGAACACAACTGGCACTAAGGTAAATAAGAAAAAGCCGATAAAGTTCGGTGCAATAAAAGACAGCGCGGTTAGCGTATTTTTGCGTTTCAACTTATTGGCTGCTTTTGATTTTGAGGTTATTTCCATATTTGTCTCCTGCTGCTTGCCAGCAGGCCCCCTTTCATTAATAAAGAGAAGGAACTTTTTTGCCCAAGTCCCTTCTCTCGTTAGGACTATTCGGTTTCAGATTTCACCCTTTTTTCCATATTCGCAATGCCTTCTTTTGGTGTTTCATCCCCTACAAGGATCAAGTCATGTTCTTCTTGCAAGATTTTGTCGATCGCTGGTCCATTTTCATCGACAGGAAACTCGATCGCGACGGTTTCTGGATTGAAGGCTTTTTTCGATACTTCATCGGCGGGCATGCCTTCACGGGAGAAGTAAAGTTCATCAATGGCATCAGTCTTATACGAAGGAACGACACCGACTTCTGCTAATACTTTGGCGCCTTCTTCACCGGAACAAAAGTCTAAGAATTTTTGCGCAGCTTCTTGATGTTTTGAATTTTTATTGATGGCAAAAGCAGTCGGAGAACCAAATGTCGTTACTTCCCCTTTTTCATTTTGCGGCATTTCCGCAATGCCCCACTCGACATCTGTCTTGCCATCGTCGATATTGGTCATCAATGCACCCATATACCAAGTTCCCATGTACATCATGGCTGCTTTTTCATTTTCAAATTGTGATTGATACGTAACTTTCGTTGATTTTGCTGTCCCAAAGTCCATTTGTGCTTTATCGTCTTGCATCCGCAATGCACGATCATAATATTCTTCTAAGTAGTCGTATTGAGGATCGATCAAATTGACACCATTTTGAGCAGCTGCAATCGCTTGAGTAGTAGAACGCCATGTGTGTTGATACGCACCATAAATTTGTTCGTCTGGTTTTGTTAGCTGCTTGGCAAGCTCCTCATATTCGTCCCAGGTGATGTTCGATGGGTAGTCTAAGCCTGCTTCATCGAACATTTTTTTGTTATAATATAAGACCCAAAAATCCGTCCGATACGGTTGTGCATAGGTTTTGCCTTCTACGTCATACATGTCATAGCTTTCTTGCGCTGGGGCAATATCCAATGATCCGATATGGTCGGTGAGATCCACCAATTGGTCCCGCAACGCATAATTAGAGTAAGAAAGTAAATTTTTCATGGTCAAAATATCTGTCGTATCTCCGGAAGAGAGCATGGTCGTCAGTTTGGTATCATAATCATCTGAAGCAATATCGACAGGCTCAACGGTAATGCCCGGATTCGCTTCTTCAAAGGCACGGAATAGTTTTTCGAATTCAGGTGTCGTATCGTAATTCCAAGTGGTTACGGTCAATTTGATATCGCCATCTTCAGAAGCAGCGGAATCATCTGTCGCTCCGCCTCCACAGGCTGCCAAAGCTGCGATCGTCCCAAACATCGTTGCTGCTAATAAACCTTTTTTCAAAAAGTGCATGTTCATTCCTCCATTAAACATTTTTTTAAAGGGTCGCCCCTAAAACTACCAATAGGAATACCAACTTTGTGACACCCGCATCAGCGCTTCCATGTAATAATAATCGCCCCAGATCATGCATTCATCGACCCCTTTGAGGGAATTCTTGTCATAAACCCCATGCATCAAAAGTCCGTTTGATTCGGGATGGTCGATCGTTGTATAGTTTTGGGCTAACGACGCCAAGATCGCCAAGGCGTTTTCCTGATAGGCGGCTTGGTTTGGCTGCGTGATCGGTAAATGTTTCGCCAGTTCTAGCAAGCCACAGACTGCGATGGCGGCGGCCGAACTATCCCTTTCTTCTTGACTACCATCGTTAAACACTAAATCCCAATAACTGACCTTGTCCGCCGGTAATTCAGCAATAAAGTAATCCGCAAGGTCTTGAGCAGTCTTCAAGAAACTGGTATCACCGGTGTAAAGGTAACTCAGCGTAAATCCGTAGATTCCCCACGCTTGCCCTCTCGCCCAGCAGGAATCATCGGCATAGCCTTGTTGGGTATTGCCGCCGATCGCCGCTCCAGTTTCAACGTCGAAGTAATAGGTGTGATACGTCGTGGCGTTGTCTCGCACGATGTATTTCTGGGTCTGCTTGGCATGAGCATAGGCTGCTTGTTTGTAGGATTCATCCCCCGTCATTTGGGAAGCAAAATACAATAGCGGCAAATTCATCAAGCAATCAATAATGATGCGCCCCCGTTGTTGCGGATCATCGAGATTGCCCCACGCTTGAATGATCTGGGCTTTGGGTGAGTAACGGACCATCAATAGATCGGCGGCGGCAATCGCGAGTTTTTTCGAAGATTCCCGTCCGTTCACTCGATAGTCGGCAATCGCAGTCAAACTATACAAAAACCCGATATCATGGGTTTCTAGTCCAATTCTTTGGTCCAATCGTTCTTGGAAAGAGTGCAGTTGTTTTTCGATGGTTTCATCAAATTCTGTTGATCCCGTCAGTTCTTTACTCAAAAACAACATGCCAGTCCAAAAACTCGCCGTCCAATCATGGTTGGCTTCTGGTCGATAGACAAGCTGTTCACTTGCTGCAGGTGGGACCAACGTGTCAAAGGTCTTAGTATTCTTTCTTACTTGATTAACGGTGAAGTCGATTTGCTCGGCTACCCATTGTGATAGCTGTACGTCATAGCTGGTTTCCATTTTTTCCTCCTATTCGCTCAACCTGGATCATATGTCCGGATTGATTGATCGTAATGTTGTTTGTTGTCACTTCGACGGTCACTGCTTGTTCTTGTTCTTGTGGAAGCAAGCCGGTGACGAGGGAAACGAACAGGTGCTTTCCTGCTTGTCGTTGAGCAGTTAGATACGGCAGCCACGTTGCAGGATACAAGAGGTTCGTATTTGGCTCCGTTCGTAAGACATCGCTCGTTTCATAGCCAGCGATTGCCTCGATTTTCGAATAGCCGATCGATGTTCGTACCGCAGCGCTGCTTGTGGTTTTTTCAGTGATGGCAGTTGCCTCTTTCGGTGATGAAAACCCACCCTCATAGAAAGAAAGGGCGCGCTGAGAATTGATCTCATGAATGCGAAGGTGACTGCCTATCAGTGGAATGATTGTTGTTTTTATCTGGACGTCTTCCCATGGATTCCATTCATGAATGATCCGATCAGGTAAAAGCTGATACTGGCGATCCAATCCTTTGGTGCGAAAGTAATGGTCATCTTCTGATAAAGCCAATGTGTTGTCATAATTTCCTTCATAAAACCAATAATTGCTCTTGGGCACGCTATTGCCAAACGTCGTTGAGTAGACAAATTTGCTATATTTGCTGCTGGCATGACTTTGATAGTTGATACATTGTCCTGCAGGAAACATCAAGGCATGCGTCAAGTCTTGATTGTGTTGATAAAAGTTCTTACTGATGGGATGAGCCAGTGTTCTTTCAGTGATCACTAATGGCGTTGGGGTGGCTTGCCAATAGGGATGCTCCTTTGGTACCGCTAACAAAAGAAAGGTTTTTAACGCCCAATAAGGTGAACCTGGTGCATTGTAGCCTTCGGCAAAGATCAGATTCTGGTACGAATAGCCGACCGTCAGTATCCCTTCGGAAGTAAAAATGTCTTGCTGCATCCACTGATGCAGGTGACGACTGATCAACCCTTTGATCTCTCCCCATGGCAATGCTTCAACATCCGCAAAAACCAATGCGCTGAAGAAAGAAACTTGCGCAAAGCGATACGTCAAACTTCGACCAAAAGGAACGGCAGCTCCACCTGCTGCAAACCAATGCTTGAAGGTTTGAGCAAACTCGGTGGCTCGTTGTTTGAACTTCCTTCCCCTTTCAAGATCCTCAGGGACAAATCGACAGTACAGAAGACTATAGTAGTGGATCGCAAAAGATACATAGTAATCGATTTGAGTGGCTACTCCGTCACAGTACCATCCTTCCCCTAAATAAAAGGTCTCGATCAATGCCAAGTCAGCATCGATCTTTTCTTGGGAAAAGCTGCTGCCACAACGCTTCATGGCTACATTGACGAGAACCCGAAAGAAATGCCAATTGTTTGCGGGAATTTCTCGTTGATTGACTTGGATCAACCACGCATGGAGATTATCTTTTTGGCGTTGGGATAAAACATCCCACGTTTTTTCCTTGTTTAATAGTAAAAAGGTACTTAGCGAAGCCATTTCCACGATTCGTTGGTCGAAGTCTTCCACAACACCCCAATAATCGGGACTCTCTGGATCGGTACCCGCAATAATTCCTGAGAGATAGGTTTCCATGAATGAATCTTCTTGCTGGGTTAGATAAGGCGCGAGTCCCCAAAGCGGTCGCAAGAACGCTTCAAGTTCCTGTACCTCTTTCTCATAGACAGTCCCATGGCTGCCTAAAGCCAAATGACCAGGACGACTGCTTGCAAAAGCGGGTTTGAGTTGATCCATGATCGTTTTGAAGCCGGCTGCTACATCTTCATAACTTTCAAATTTATTCTTTTTCAATTGCTGCAGCTTCTGTGATTGCATCCGCATCCTTCCTTTCAATCAATGTCGCTTTAATAAAACCATAATATTCTCCGTAGACCGTCACCACATCTTGCAGTTTCAGTTGTTGACTTTGTTCATTGAATACTTGGTACTGTCCAGCCGCTGTTTCTAGAATAAATCGATCCCCTTTCTCAATGTCTGCTGTTTTCGCATCACTCTTTACGATGGTGCCAGATAGCTTCACGAATTCATGCAACGGGACGACACCTTGCGAAAAATCTTCGTCAGAATAACAAAGCGCTCGTTCTTTTAATTGCTTTTCGCTGCTTTGGGAAAATGCTTGCGTCTGCGTTGCTTCATTTGGAGAACAAGCAGTCAACCCCATAAGTAGACCCAGGATAAATAACGAATTAATCCACTTCATTCATGCCACCCTCATTTTTAAAACGCTTTCTTCATTTCAAATCATACTTTTTTTTAGGAAAATAATCAATAGTTTTTCCTAAAAAAAGTAAAATTTTTACTTGAGGGCAATTTCTCTCTTGGTTTTTTTACTAAAAAGAAATATACTGAAGAGGAGAAGCATTGGAGGAGGGATTCTATGGCTACGATTACCGACATAGCGACCATAGCTGAGGTATCAATATCAACCGTATCACGGGTTCTGAACTACGATCCTAGTCTTTCAGTGACCGAAGAAACCAAACGAAAGATTTTCGAGGCAGCTGAAAAACTAAATTATACGAAATACAAAAACAAGCAAAAGCAGCGTGAACTACCAGTGGATGTACCAAAAAAACACAACAAATCGATCGGGATCGTTCAGTGGCGGATGGATGATGAAGAATTGGAAGACATTTACTATATGTCGATTCGTTTGGGTGTGGAAAAACGCGCCGCCGAACTGGGTTGCGATCTGTTAAAAATCTCCAACCTTGACGAGTCAGTGATCCAGTCCGTCGACGGCTTACTGGCAATCGGCAAGTTTACAGAAGAGCGGGTCAAGAAGCTCCATGAGCTACACCCCAACCTCTGTGTGATTGGCAGTAACTTTCCGCTGGATGACTACGATTCTGTCAATACCGATTTTACGCAAGCAACGGAGTTGGCTCTTTCTCACTTGATGGGACTTGGTCATCAAAAAATCGCCTTTATCGGCGCCGAGGAAAGTCAAAATATGTATGGGTATCGGCGGTACAAAACGCCAACGGTCAACACCTATGTCGATATGATGCAGCATTATCAGCTGTTTGATGAGGATTATTTCATCGTGAAAGAAAATAGTCGGTTGGATGTCCAAACGGGGGAAGAATTAACGGAGCAGGCTTTGGCTTTGTGGCAAGACCGCTTGCCGACTGCGATTTTGGCAGCCAATGATGCCTTTGCAATCGGGGTCATTCATACGCTAACGGCTCATGGAATCAAGATTCCTGAAGACATCAGTGTTATGGGCATCAACGATATTTCGGTGTCCCGCTATGTCTCTCCACCCCTTTCTTCAGTCCAAGCATTTACTGAAGAGATGGGTGAAACGGGGTTAGAGCTACTCTATAACCGCATCGAAAATCCTGGGATCGCCAGACGCATCTTTTTAAGTACACAGCTGGTGATTCGTCAATCTACCGCAAAACCAAAAGAAGGCTGAGAAGCTGCGGTGTCTTCTTGCATTGATCAACGTCATTGCAAGGAAGCACCGCATCCTTCTCACCCTTTTTTTATTTTAATGGTCGTTTTGATTTCCCCTGTCTGCTCAAGCGCGTATTCGGCTTGGATCAAATACGCTTGTGCCTGTACACCATGGTGGTCTTGATAAGTGACTGACTGTATTTGGATCTTATCACTGGTAAAACGAAGAACACAGCGTGCTTTTTTTGTCATTAGTTGAACGGTCTTATCTTGCACCATTGGTGGTATGTTCGTAATAAAGTTTTCCACCACCAGATTCTTTGGTTGGTGCTCGTCAAAGACAAAATGGTCTTCGATCGTTACTTGTTGCTGCGAGACAACGAAGCGCCGCTGGTATTCAGTGACCGCTGCTTTCGGATAGAACGCACTGAGGTCTAAGTCAAATTGCTGGTCATTGACCTGCAGCACCGTTGCTTCCTCGGCTGTTGGGCGTTGGGTGTGCTGGTTGATGATTGGCAGCGAATGACTGATTGCGGCTGCGGGAAAGTAGTGATAGCGCGTGTTCTCGTCAAAATACTCTTTGGTGTACTCCCCTGCACCAAGGTCCGTCAGAAACAACTCCTCCGTCGTTCCTAAGACAAAATGACCGACATCAAGATGATTGTGGCTTTCTTGATTGCTCCCCCCTTTGGCAGCAAAAAAAAGATCCTGTTGCACATCTTTTGCCATGAACCACTGCGCTTGTTCAAAATAGTGATGAAACGAGGCATTCGTTTCACGTGTGATCGCTTCGTTATGCCAATACAAATTTCGATAGCTGTGGGCAAACCGGTAGCAAGGATCAAAACCTAACGGACTGACCCCCGATAATTGGGGAACCGCCACGCCCAAATGCTCGTAGCAATAACTGACCAAGCCACTAGGCAGTTCGATCGCCGAATAATCAGAAAAAGGAATGTAATGCCCTAGAGAAATCATCGTGTAGTAAGGAAAAGCAGCAATTTTTCTGGTTTTAGGCTGCTTTAGGTAGGTATCTTCTTGCAATACTTCTGCCAACAATTGTGCATAATACAGAAAATAACCAAACCCATACGCCCAGTATCCGACGCCTTCTACACAAGCACCATCTTCGCCAAAGCTGTTGAGATAGCTTTGCATTGCAGTATCCAATCGTTTGATCATCCGCAATTGTCGCTCGCTTTTTTTCGGCAATACATAGAGCGCCGTCATTCCAAGACAGCCACCAATAACTGCGGACCAATTGTTCTCTTTTGTCTCCCATTCCCAGGTTTGCTCCTCGAAGGGTAAAAAAAGCCGTTGATCGATCTCATACAACACTCGTTCTGTGATGACTGGTGAAAGGTCTCCCCCAACCAACATAAACAACTCTGCTAAGGATTGCCCAGTTTCAGCTGCAAAAAGATCGACTGTGTGGCGCGCTTGCGAAGAAAACTGGCCATCGACAATCGGCAGATGCGCTGGCAGACACCATGTATATTCATTGCAGATTTCCCAAATCACTTGCTCCAACAGCACTTTGATCGCTGCCTTACGCTCCATTTCATAAGCAAGTCCTAAAACCACCAACATCCGTCGGCGGGCAAAATAATGGGATTCGAAGGCAACACGATTCCCCGATTCGAGATACTCTTGATAGCCTTGATAAGGCAAATAGGGAATCTCACCAGTGTCAAGGTACGCCTGTGCCGCCTGTAAAATTTCTTCTTTTACATCTGCTGGATTCACGCGTTTTCCTCCTGAATGGAGCGTCCGAAGACTTCGATTTGGGTCAACGCTGGAAATGGTGAGGGATCGTCATTTTGGATCAGCTCATGCAATTTCACCCAAGTGACCGTTCGCGGCTGGAAAGAAAACCGTTGAGGCTGGCTGTTTTTGACCGTCTGCAAGATTTCTTGACTCCCGTCGGAAAACGCCAACGTGACTTGTTGCCAATAGCTATCATGGGGAAAATCCGCCCGTAACGTAAGCGCACATTGGTCGATGCGGACCTCATGACCAAAGTCGATCGTCAAAGCGGCATCTGCTTGTTGATTGATCCCCCATGAGCCATAGGGATAATTGCCATGAGACGTATTGGCAAAAATGCCATCAATAGCGTTACAAGCGAAAAACGTCGCATCATCTCTTGTTTCAACATTGGCATGGGCATGCGGATAGGCACCCAAGAATTCTTTTTGATCATGAGGGTTTAAGGCGACATTGCGGTAAGCCGCTAGTTCTTCTTTTGTTGCTACCCGCACACTCAAATAATGGCTTTTCCCAGCAAAACGGCCTTCTGGCGCGGCTTCTTTGGCATTTTCACTAAGATGTACGGGGTAGATCCACTCGTTGCCTTTGATGTACACCAAAGTAGTCGCCAGCGTTTCATCTAGTGTGACCCACACAAATTGTCCACTGCGTGAGAGCGAGACAACGATTTTATCTCCGTCCTCGTAACAATACGCTTGGGATGCCAACGTGACAAAGTCTTCCGCCGTCGCTTGCAGAAGGGTAGGTTCACTTTCAGGTGTTCGTTTGCCTTTTTTTACTTGATGCTTTTGGTCATAAATCGTTAAGGAAATCTGGGTCATTGCATGTAGCTCCTCTCGTATTTTCTCCATTATAGCGATGTCGACAAAAAAATGTAACTGGTTCCAGCGATTTTTTACTATTTTTTTACTTAAAATCGAGAAATGTAACAGTTCCCATTTCTTTATTTTACTAAATAAAGTAAAATAACAAATAAAAGGAGCTGTTTACATGAGAAACTTCCAAGAAGCATTAAGTAAGAACCCTCTTCGAACCAAAACCGATCTAGAAGAGGCCCTTGTTGATCTGGTCACTCCCGTATACGAATGTATGGCACGACAAGGAACTCCCGGGAGGGTCCACCTAGGAAATTCAGGAGCAGTGTACACCCAGGAAAAGAGTGACGTCGAAGGCTTTTTACGGACACTCTGGGGATTGGGCCCATTGTTCAGCCAAGAAGAAGCGTGCCTTCGTTACCCAAAACTTTTTCAACAAGCCAATGCCGGGATCGTTGCAGGCACCACCCCGACCTCTCAGGAGTACTGGGGAAAACTGCATGACTACGACCAATTGTTTGTGGAAATGGGTGCCCTTGCTAGCTATTTGATTTTTACCAAACCCGTCTTTTGGGATCTCCTCACACCAAGAGAGCAAACAAATCTCTTTAATTGGCTCAATCAGATCAATCAGCACACGATCCCTAAAACCAATTGGCTCTTCTTTCGGATTTTAGTTAATACCTTCTTTGAAATGGCAGCATTGCCTTTTGTAGAAACAACCCTTTTGGCTGATCAAGAAGAGATCGAGAGGTATTACTTAGCAGACGGCTGGTATTTTGATGGCTATGAAAACCAAATCGACTATTATATTCCTTTTGGGATGCAATATTACGGACTCCTTTACAGTGTTCTTACTTGTCGTTCCCAATGCCCTTATCAGTTTAGCTACTGTCAAAGAGCCGCTACGTTTGCGCAATCCTTTAAGCAGTGGTTCACGAAAACCGGTGCGGCATTGCCTTTTGGTCGTAGTCTAACGTATCGGTTTGCACAATCAAGTTTCTTTGCTGTCGGTGCTTTCGCCGATATAGAATATGAAGGCTTCACAAAAAATGAAGGAAAATATTTACTGTTACAAAACATGCGTTACTGGTTTCGCCAACCAATCTTTACGCAAGAAGGCTTTTTAAGTATTGGCTATGCCTACCCCAACCTAAATATGGCTGAAGGCTATAACGCACCCGGATCGCCTTATTGGGCTTTCAAAAATTTCTGTGTATTGGCCATCCCAGCGGATGCTGAATTTTGGACGCTTGAGGAGCAGGTGCCAACCTTTGCCACAACGGTGCGCAATCCGCATAGTCGGATGCTTTTGGTGCATAACCAAGAAGGCACAGAATTGCAAGCTTTCACTGCGGGGCAACATTCCCACGAACATGCTCACGGCAATGCCAAATACGAAAAGTTTGTCTATTCGACAACGTTTGGGTTTAGCGTACCGAAAGCAACCGTTTTATTGAAACAAGGTGCCTATGATAATACATTGGCGATCTCAGAGGGGCAGACGGATTTTAAAACAGCTTTTGGTTACGAAGCCTTTGCGATTGAAGATGACTACGTCTATAGTCGCTGGCGCCCCTACGAGCAGATCGTCATCGAAACCTTTGTGATTCCGATGTATCCTTGGCATCTGCGTTACCATCGGATTCAAACGGATCGAAGGTTGCAACTGGTCAATGGCAGCTTTGCAGCACCAGCTGATGGTGCTGCGCTTTCTAGCAAAGAAGGCACCTTTTATCAAAGCTCGGTTGGCTGTGTCGGTATCAAAAGCTTCCCGACGCATCAAGAAGGTACCCTCTTGATGCCAGAACCCAACACGAATCTACTTTATAGTCGAACAGTCATCCCTCAAATAAGCAAAACCGTTCTCGCCGGACAACAGGAATGGCTCGTTGCGTGTTTAGGCAATGCCTTTTCTGATCAGATTCCATCTTTTGATGTCACTATCACAGCGGACAAAGTAGCAATGAGCCAAGGGGATCAGAGAAAAACCATTCAGCTTAGCTACTAGCAAAAAAATTACTGGCAAATGCTAGTAGAAAAGCTACCGAAAACACCTTTCTGATTTACGGGATTGAAGAATGTCCCCCCAGAAGTTCGATTTCAGTCTAAGGTTTCAGCGTCAGTACCTTCTGATCTCTCCGTTTCTATTGGCAAAAAGCAAAAAAATACTTGTACCACAAAACGGTGCTTCACGTATTGTGAAGTGCCGTTTTTTTGGTACAAGTGATTCATGTTTTGATCGACGATCAGTGCTTATTTCCCGAAAAGCTTTTGGAGAAATCCTTTTTTCTCAGAGACTTCCTTTGTTTCAGTCACCTGAAGCGGTCCAGTTTCCTTCACAACTTGCTGAAAGCCACGATTGTCTTGCAGCAACAGACCGTTTAGTTCCAGGATCCCGGACAGACTGCCAATCATCCGCCGCACTTCTCCCGCACTTTTGCCAAAAAAGCGCTGGTCGTCGTTTGCTTCGGCTTCTTCCAAAATAACCAACAGCTGCTGGATGCTTTGATTTTGTTCACCTAAGACGTACGACAACTGGTCAGCTTCCGCTGCTGTAGTGGCCGCTGACGGTACTAAATCCGTTACGAGCTTTAAGCTATCTAAATAATCCTTTAAGTCAAAAATGAACGTTTGTGCCGCTTCATTGTTCGTTAATTGACTTTGACTCAATTTTCTTTGTAGCGCTTCCAATTCGCTTGAACGTTTAGAAAGTTCGCTTACGATCGTTTCTGTATCCATACGCCACCTCCTAATGACATTGTCCCGTTTTCTCTTTCATCCGTCAAGAATTCGTCGGACTTTTTTCAGCGTTTTTACCGATCAGACCTGCCTATTGCTCCTGTTGGTACTTTGTCGGTGCACAGCCATAGCGCTTCGCAAAGAGCCGATTAAAATGGTTGATGTTTTGGAACCCAGATTGAAACGCCGCCTCTCGAATCGTCAGTGTTTCGTTGCTGCGTAGATAAAAAAACTTTTGAAACCGAGCTTGCAATAAATCTTCTTTGGGCGTGGTATGAAAAAACTGTTGATAGAGCTTGTAGAATTGGCTTTTACCGATGGAAAGCTCTCGGCTAAACTGGTAAAAATCCCATTGCTGTTCGCAATTGACTAACATTTTCAACCGCATCGCTTGAAACAGTTGATAGTGTTCATTTTGTGGTTGCGGGATGCTTTCTTCAAAATTGCGTTCAAGTAAGACCAATAGATTTGTCATATACGCCGCAATCAATTCTTCCGTGTGCCGTTGTGGCAACAAGGATTCATGATTGATCTTTTGGATCAATTTGTTGATTTGTTGAATATTTTTCGGCTGGAACAATTGGTTGCAAGGGATCGCATAGGTTTCTTCGATCACCTGATCCGTTTGAAACTCAACAAAGCTATTAAAAAAATCTTCTTTGCCACGATAATTTTGATAGACGGTTGGAGGAAAAAGAATGCAGCTACCTTTTTCACTAGTTTCTTGATGACCATCTTCAAAAGTGAAAACCATTGGAGACAAAGTCAACACGAAAAGATAATGCTTTAAGCCAGAGGGTCGATAAATATGATCGGAAACAGCATTGTGCATTTGAAATCCTGAATAGGTTACGTTCAACTTCTCACTCCTTCCTACTTGCCTTTAGTATAAAGAAAACGGACAAAACGTCAATAGAATAAGACAGAATGTAGTGTTTATTTTCATGGACTATCGCTACAATGAAAGAAAAGAAAGGGGTTGCAAAATTGAAGGAAACTACGATGTATTTAGACAAACACTTTATTTTGGCACCAGTCGACGAACGGATCTACGGCTCTTTTGTGGAGCACTTAGGGCGCTGTGTGTACGAAGGGATCTATCAACCAGAAAGTCCTTTTGCCGATGATCAAGGCTTTCGTCAAGATGTCGCTGCCTTGATCAAGCAGTTGAATGTGCCGATCGTCCGTTACCCAGGAGGCAATTTCGTCTCTGGGTATAAATGGGAAGATAGCGTCGGCCCTAAAGAGCAACGGCCAGCAAAAATCGATTTGGCCTGGCGGGTGATCGAAAGCAATCAGTTCGGCTTAAACGAATTTATGGATTGGACCAAAGAAGTCAATACGGCACCGATGATGGCGATCAATCTTGGGACACGAGGAATCGAAGCAGCGAAAAACTTGATTGAATACACCAATTTAAAAGGCGGCAGCTATTATAGTGATCTCCGTCGTACCCATGGGGTGGCCGATCCTCATGACATCAAGCTTTGGTGTCTAGGCAATGAAATGGACGGCCCTTGGCAAGAAGGACATAAGACAGCCGATGAATACGGCCGTCTCGCAGAAGAAGCTGGCAAAGCGATGCGTCTGGTGGACCCAACGATCGAAACCGTCGCTTGTGGTAGTTCTTCTCTCACGATGCCGACCTTTGGCATGTGGGAAGATACAGTATTAAGTCATTGTTACGATCAAGTCGACTACATTTCCATGCACCAATATTATGGCAATCGTAACGGCGATAGCCAAGACTATCTAGCAAGCAATGTCGCAATGGATCAGTTCATCAGTCAAGTCGCAGCGATCTGTGATGCGGTGAAAGCCAAACGCCGAAGCAAGAAGACCATCAATATTTCCTTCGACGAATGGAACGTCTGGTATCACTCAAATGAACAGGATCAAAAAATCGAACCTTGGAGTCAACACCCACCACAATTAGAAGACGTCTATCACTTCGAAGATGCGTTACTCGTCGCAAGCATGATGATCACGATGCTTCAGCACGCAGATCGCGTTAAAATTGCCTGCATGGCACAGCTGGTCAACGTGATCGCACCGATCATGACTTCCGATACTGCCGCTTGGAAACAAACGATTTTTTATCCCTATGAAATGATCAGCAACTATGGTCGCGGTCACGTGTTGCATAGCATCCTTCGAGGGGCCGATTTCGATAGCAGCCATGGAAAAGCTTCATATGTGGATGCCATTGCGATCGAAAACGAAGATGACTATTTGACCTTTTTCTTGGTGAATAAGGATTTGCAGGATACCAACGAATTCACTTGCGACTTGCGTCAATATGATTCATTGCAAATCGCTACCCATCAAGTCTTGCACCACCCAGACTTGCATGCTGTCAATACCGAAGCAACCCCGAACAACGTTGTGCCCGTCAATGGAAAAACAGCGGAATTGAATGACGGCATTTTGCGTGTCGTCTTGGAAAAACAAAGCTTCCAGATGCTACGCTTGAAGAAAAACGGCAGCAAGTAACGAGCCTATCTGTTTGAGCAAAAAAGCAGCCGCCTTGGCGATACCCTGAAAAAATGAGACTTTTACGGAGTGGAGACATCCACTCCTTTTTTATGATCCCCCCCTGTTCGATTGCTGTTTTTCGCATTCTTAACTGATCTGGGCAAGGAAGCGGCAACTGCCAGCTTGCTTTCTCAAAAAAAATGAAACGACAAAAGAACACCCTGCGGCAGCTAAGATACCGCAGGGTGTTCTTGATTCATTGTTTAGCCGTTATAGGCATCAACGATGATTTGTTTCAATTCAGAGATTAGTGGTTCTTTTGGATTTGCTGTTGTACATTGGTCTTCGTAAGCCAATTCAGCCATGCGATCAACTGTTGTATCTAGTGTTTGTTGAGTGACGCCTTGCGCTTTCAAGCTCATGTCGATACCAACAGATTGTCCTAATTCGTAAACAGCTGTTGCCAATGCTTCAACCAATTCAGCCGTTGTTTTGCCTTTAAGGCCTAAGAATTTCGCAATGTCTGCGTAATCTGTATCGGCACGGAAGAAGTCATATTTAGGGAACATTGCATGTTTTTGTGGGTCTTTGGCATTGTAACGGATGATGTGCGGTAAAAGAATCGCATTTGTACGTCCGTGAGGAATACCATATTCACCACCGATTTTGTGAGCTACAGAGTGACAAATACCTAGGAATGCATTGGCGAAGGCCATACCTGCCATTGTTGAGGCATTATGCATTTTTTCGCGAGATTCCATATCAGGTGTTTTCACTGATTTTTCTAAGTAGTCAAAGACTAGCTTGATTGCTTGTAAGCTCAATCCACGAGTGTAATCAGAGGCCATTACGGACACATAAGATTCGATCGCATGAGTCAAGACGTCCATTCCAGTGTCTGCTGTAACAGAAGCAGGTACTGACATTACGAATTGAGGGTCAACGATTGCAACATCTGGTGTCAATGCGTAATCAGCTAATGGGTACTTCACGTGTGTTTCACTATCAGTGATAACCGCAAATGGGGTTACTTCAGAACCAGTACCAGACGTTGTTGGGATACAAACGAATTGGGTTTTTTCTGGTTTGTCGATCTTGTATGTCCGTTTACGGATATCTAAGAATTTTTGTTTCGCGCCGAAGAATGAAGTATCTGGGTGCTCATAGAACATCCACATGCCTTTGGCAGCATCCATTGCTGATCCACCACCAAGGGCGATCACTGTATCTGGTTTGAAATCAACCATCATTTTTGTTCCAGCGTAAACGGTGTTTGTTGATGGGTTTGGTTCTACGTCAGAGAAGACTTCGATTTTCACGTCATTTTTACGACGAGCAAGTACTTCACGAACCGTATCGCAATAGCCGAATTGAACCATACCAGGGTCACAAACGATCATGACACGTTCAACGTTTTCCATTTTCTCCAAGTACATTAGAGAGTTCTTTTCAAAGAAGATTTTTGGTGGCAATTTAAACCATTGCATATTATTTCTCCGTTTCGCTACAGTTTTCACATTGATCAAGTTCACGGCAGAAACATTTCGTGATACAGAGTTTTTCCCGTATGAACCACAACCAAGTGTCAATGATGGAATCATTTCGTTGTAGATATTTCCGATACCACCTTCTGCAGATGGTGTGTTAACTAAGATACGGCAAGCTTTCATGCGTAGGCCGAATGCTAATTGCAAGTCTTCGTTTTCAGTGTGGATCACCGCTGTATGGCCTAATCCGCCTAAATCAAGCATTGCTTCACATTTTTCGAACGCGTCTTCTGTGTTGTTTGCTTTGATCATTGCTAAAACTGGAGAAAGTTTTTCTCTTGATAGTGGGTAATCAGCACCGACACCGTCAAGTTCAGCGATCAATAATTTTGTTCCTTCTGGTACGTTGATGCCTGCTAATTTCGCGATATCCATTGCTGAATGACCAACGATTGCTGGATTTACGGCATATTTCCCTTCGTTCATCACGGCATCTTCAAGTTTTTGTAATTCTTTTGCTTTTACAACATATACTTGATGTGCTTCAAATTCTGCTTTCACAGAGGCATAGACTTCTTTATCAACGATCACTGCTTGTTCAGAGGCACAGATCATTCCGTTATCAAAAGTTTTTGACACGATCAAGTCATTGACTGCTCGTTTCACTTTCGCTGTTTTTTCGATATAAGCAGGTACGTTCCCTGGTCCAACACCTAATGCAGGTTTACCAGTTGAGTATGCTGCTTTGACCATGCCAGCGCCACCAGTTGCTAATACGATCGCAATTCCTGGGTGGTTCATCAATAAGCCAGTCGCTTCGATTGATGGATGCTCGATCCATTGCACACAGTTTTCAGGTGCCCCAGCAGCGATGGCTGCATCACGAACGATACGTGCAGCTTCTGCTGAACATTTTTGTGCAGATGGGTGGAAAGCAAAAACGATCGGATTACGTGTTTTCAAAGCGATCATTGCTTTAAAGATCGTTGTAGATGTTGGGTTGGTTGTTGGTGTTACCCCACAAACGACACCAACTGGTTCAGCGATTTCGATCAAGCCTTTTTGTTTGTCTTCATTGATCACGCCGACTGTTTTGTCATGTTTGATACTGTTCCAAATATATTCTGAAGCGTACATGTTTTTGATTGCTTTATCTTCATAGATACCACGGCCAGTTTCTTCTACTGCCATTTTAGCTAAAGGCATGTGTTTGTCTAATGCTGCCATTGCCATTTCATGAACAATGTGGTCCACTTTTTCTTGATCAAAGCTTTCCATTTCTTTTAACGCCACATTTGCCTTCGTTGCTAAATCGTCGATCATTGCTTGTACGTCGATTGTCACTTCTTTTTCCAATGTCTTAGCCATTGTTTGTCCTCCTAGTTTTTAAACATGTTTTGTTTGTTAACTACTTCACATACAAATCATACAACATCTTTTTTTGTTTGTAAATAGTTTTTTGTGATTTTTTTCACAGTTTTATTAAACTCCCTTTAAATTAAGCGTTTTCAAGAGCTTTTAAGGAAAAGAAGTGGACAAAAGTTTCGGTTTTTATTAAGAAAAATGTCATGTGCTAAGTTGAACAATGGAGGGATTTACGAAAACACCTTATCCCTACTAAATATGATCATCTGCTCTTTTCACTTTTTCTGTCAAACGTCATATGATCTGAAAGGATTATTCATAAGAAGGGTCCTCTAATACATCCCATTTCATTAGGCGTTGGCTTCTTGCCGTAAATGCCTTCTGTTTAAACACCTCACAAGCTTTTATTACAAGAGGTGATGCATTTTGTTCATTTAGCTGCTCGATGGGGAAAAAAACTGCTCCCAATGAATCTTGGCCTGTAAATTGAGGAACATTCTTCTCAAGACTTCCAACGGTTGTTTGAATCTCATAAAAGACACAGATGTGATTATTCATAGATGTTCCTTGATAGTGCCAGGGGTAAAGAAAATTAATTGCCCCTAATTGATGATAGCTAGTGACGGTCATGCCGGTTTCTTCTTTAAATTCTCGGCACAGCGTGTCTTCCAGCAATTCACCTGCCTCCATGCTGCCGCCTGGCAAATCATAGCGGTTTTGATAAGGTCCCGCCTTCTTTTTGATGACGGCCAAGCAGTTGCCTTGAAACAAAATTCCATATACTCCAAATGCGGTATGGTACAACCGAATCCCTCCTAACTTGTATCTATTCTACGTAAATCAAAACAAATCATCAACAGGCTTAGTCGATTTATGTCTTACATCGAACATGCTTGGCTTGATTCATAAAAAAACGACCAGCCAGCGCTGATCGTCTTTCTCTTTAAAACAAATCTTCTTGGTCTGCTTCTGTTAGAGGCTTCCCGTGGGCAAGCTGGGAAACAACATGCGCCATCTTTTTGTAGGAATCATTCAATCCGATTCCGCCTTTTTTCGGCATCTTCAAGATATAGATATCTTTGGCATAGATTGCCACTGCTGGGTTTTCCTCTGACATCGCTGCAGCCCCTGGAATTCCTTGTGCATTGAATACTTTCGTCAATCCTGCTGCCATTTCGCCAAAATTAGGATAATGCATCGCAGGTCCGCAAAGAACGGCATCGGCGTCAAATTTTTTAGCAAACCCCACAAATTTTTTATTCACTTCTTCTTGATGCTCGTGATAATATTGGTCACCACAATAAAGCGTTGCAACGATTTGTGCGTCTTGCTCTTGAAAAAGTGGATTCAAGGTTCGACCTGGACCAAGGGCAGCTTTTTTGCCGCTTGGCGGCAACTGAGCATTTTCATCACTTCCCATCCCTGCAGTGACATGATTGAGAATCAAAATTATTTTTTTCATGAGCGGTGCCTCTTTTCTTACAGATCATCAAAATCGAAATCATCAAAATTGATTTCCTCTTCTTCTTGTTCAACGGCATCCGCTTCTTCTTTTAGATATTGATTATCTAAGACTTTGATAAACGGGTAATAAATAGCCATTCCTAAGAGGATCAACAAGACTTGTAACACGGCCGCTTGCCAACCACTGACTAAGAAACCAGAAATAATCGGTGGCGTGGTCCATGGCAGCTGAATTCCATTGGTATAGTTGACTAACCCAAGATCCATACAGAAGTAAGAGATAATAATATTGATCGTTGGCACTAAAGCAAAAGGAATCAGCAGAACTGGATTCAAGACGATTGGTAACCCAAAGATGATTGGTTCATTGATCCCGAAAATACCTGGGATTAACGATAACTGTGATAGTTTTTTGACCCTTTGGCTTTTACAGACTAAGATCATGACTAAAATCAAAGATAATGTCGAACCGCCCCCGCCAAAGGTCGCGAACATGTCTTGAAATTGACCGGTGATGATGTTAGGAATTTCTGCGCCATTCTTGAAAGCATCTAAGTTTTCAATAGATAATGCCCGTAAGATAGGGTTGAAGACGGCACCGACCACACTGGAACCATTGATCCCAAAGAACCAGAAAAAATGCAAAAATAGGTAAGCTATGATCATGGCACCTAAAGTATTTCCTAAACTTAACAACGGTGTCTGTAAGAACTTAAAGAGGATCTCTTGGAGATTGCCATAAGACGTCAAGTTGGCTAACCAGTTGGCGATCATAAAAACCGTCACGATCACAAAACTAGGAATCAATGCCTCAAAGGATTTCACCACGGTTGGGGGAACACCGTCAGGCATTTTGATCGTCCACCCTTTGCGTAATAACGCAACGAACATTCTGGTGGAAATCAAGGCAACGACCATCCCTAAGAACAAACCGCTGGAACCCATCCACCGTAATGGCAGGCTGCCAACTTCATACACTTCCGTAGAGCCTTCTGGTGTGAAAACGGTCGTAAATGGTGTCACGATAAAAAAAGAAACGAGTGAAATAATGGCTGCTTGCATGGCATCAACTTTAAACTGTTTTGCCAAACTATACCCGATCCCACCAACGGCTAAAATCGTCATAATGTCAAAGCTGGCTGTTGCTGGCATATTCAACATCGTTGCCCAGTTGTCTCCCAGCAAACTGCTCATCATCTCGTTCCAATTTGGAATCGGAAAATTGGTCAAGACTAAAAAGAGTGAACCCACGATCAACAACGGTGTGGATAATAAGAAACCATCACGAATCGCAATCAAATATTTGTTTTCACCAATCGTCTTTGCCATCGGTGTTAACACTTTTTCTAACCAGTTTAAAAATTTCTGCATTTTTCTTCCTCCCATCTGCGTGCTATCTGGCAGATAACACGTAGTCCCCTGTTACTCCAACACTTTTATTACTTTGCTTTGGCTTTTTTGATCAAGCTTAAGGCATCTTTCAATGCTCGTTCGCCATCCATCATGCCGTATGCTTCTGTTGCGATCGTGCCGACTGGAATCCCCATTGGCTCGAAAGTTGCTTTCATTTTGCTATCTAAGTGTCGTACTTGTGGACCTAACAAAATAGCAACTGGTTTTTCTTGTTCGACTTTTTCTTCTGCATGGATTGCAGGGAATGCTTCGATCGTCAAAGGCATGTTGTGCTTTTTGACGACTTCCATCATTTTATTGACCATGATACTCGTTGACATTCCAGCTTCACAAAACAAATAGATTTTTTTCGTTGCCATATCCATTCCTCCAATGTTTGTTTTTCTCAATCGCGGTTGTTAGACCGGCGCTTTGATTCGTTCTTCATACGCTTCCAACCATTCTTTCGTAATAGGCTCGATCATGGTTGTCTGCTCAGGTCCTGGCGTTGCCATAAAAATAGCTGGCGCTTGATTGGTGGTTGCGACACTAAAGGTAAATTCTACATTGGTTGCCACGCCCCAGCGCCCCTGTTTATCTAAGGCGATCAGCGAGAAGGCGCCGGCTTTGCCATAGCGCTTCTTCAATCGCGCTTCAAAGTCGTAAACGGCTTGATCACATGCTTCTTGCGGTGCTAGCCCTTCTCCCATCAAACGGACGATTTCGTAGGAAAGGCAGCCTTTCATCAAGTCTTCCCCTAACCCTGTGGCAGCGGCACCGCCGATTTCACTATCCACATAAAAACCAGAACCAGATAAAGGTGAATCGCCGACACGACCGCTTTTTTTCATAAATAAACCAGAACTAGAGGTTCCTGCTGCCATACTTTGGTGTTCATCTAGCGCAACTACTCCCACTGTATCGTGGCCGTCATAGGGATCGAGGTTGTTGGCAGCGATCTCTGCTTTGCGCTTTTCCCAAATGGTTTTGGCTCGCGGTGTCAGCATCGCTTTGGGCTGGAATCCTTCGGCAAGCGCATAAGCGACCGCTCCTTGGCCGATCCGAAAACTATTGAATTTTTCCTCACTTAGGCGGCGTGCCACGGAAATAGGATTTTCCACATCGACGATCCCAGCGACGGCACCAATTTTGAAGGTATCACCATCCATGAAGGCAGCGTCCATTTCCAACACGCCTTCTTCGTTGGGCAGCCCGCCATACCCCACCGATTTATAAAATGGATAATCTTCCACTGCTTTAATGGCTGTTTCTACTGCATCTTGGCAGGAGCCTTGTTGTTCTAATAGTGATTTAGCAGCGAGCACGCCATCGTGTGCCATCCGCCATGTAGCAATCATTCCCCACATAAATATCCCTCCATTTTTCATAGCGCTTTCAAGTATATTCTATACGGTATATACTACTATGTCTATACTAAAAAAAGAGTTTCTCAAAAAAATTGGAAAAACTCTTCTTCGTTCGCGTCTTCGCTTATTTTGTCAGTGCTTGTAAGCTGCGCAGATAAATTTCAAGATTCATCCGTAGATCGGCAACCGCCATGTACTCATCTTGGTTATGAGCGATCCCTTTTTGCCCTGGAAAAGACGGACCGAAAGCAAGGATATTTGGCATCTTGCGGGCATAGGTTGCTCCTGTAGTGGTCACGGGGGTTGGATCATTGCCCGTTACTTGGTGATAGATCGTCGATAGCGTTTGGATTTCGGGGGCATCTTTTGATCGGCAGAACCCCGGAATGCTGCGAAGGATCGTAAGGCTTGCCCCTTCTGGCAATGCCTTTTGCACCCCAGCGAGTACTTGTTCCTCCGTTACCGATACAGGATAGCGAAAGGCCACTTCTAACGCTAGTCCACTGGCGGATTTTTGGAGAACCACAGGGGTCAAGATCAACTTTCCTGAATCAGCATCTTCTAGTACCAAATCAACGCCTTCGCCATAGTGCTGCTGGTGAAAACTTTGGGCGATCCACTGCAAAGCTGCTTGCAAGGACGGTGTCGCCGCTAGTTGCGGTGCTGCTTGCTGGGCAAGCTTTGTAATGGCATTGTCCCCTAGCTCAGGGGCATTGCTAGGGGAGCGTTTGCCTAGTGCTTCAAAGGACTGGCTGCCTATGGTTACCGATAGGTGGTCTGGCACATGATCGCGGAATTGATCGCCAGAAAACGCCGCTAACAGCTGCTGTTCTTGGGCGGGCAACGGAAAATCAAGTTGCACATTGACGACACCTCGTTCGCCGTAAACCACTGGGTACTTGCAGTCTGGCGTAAAACCAAAACGCGGTGGCTGCTCAGCCGCTAGATAATGCGGGATATCCGACATACCGCTTTCTTCATCTGTACCGAAAATGATCCGCAGCGGTAATTGCGGTTGATGACCAAGGTCTTTCAACAATTTCATGGCAAACAAACAGCTGATGATTGGGCCTTTGTTGTCTAAAATCCCTCGGCCATAAAAGTTGCCGTCCTTTTCAGTTAGTGCAAACGGTGGATAGCTCCAGCCAGAACCTGCCGGCACGACATCCAAGTGTCCTAACACACCGATATAGTCGGTATCCGTTGGTCCCCAATGGGCATAGCCGATTGCATCATCAATGACCGTTGTTTGAAACCCGTATGCTGCGCTTTTTTCCATGACGTATGCTAACACTTCTCGTGGTCCCTTGCCATAAGGCGCATGGGGCGCCGGCTCACCTTTGACGCTTGCAATCTGCATCACTTCGCTCAAAAGCGTGAGAAATTCTGACCAATTGGCTTCAATACTTGCTGTGAGTGGATCCACTGTCTTCACCTCTAAAGGATTGATTTTATTTTTGACGAACTAATGTATTTTTGAAGGTATATTTGTCTGCTCGGTAATAGGATGTATCGTATAAGATCGGTTTGGCTGATGCGGAATAGGTCATCGAATGGACCAAAAGCATCGGTTCCTCTTGAGGCACCTGTAAAAGTTTCGCAATATCGGCAGGACTTTTCACAGCTTCCACCTCTTGATGGGAATAACCAATCTCGATGTTGGCTTCAATGACTTGATATAAAGACGACTCTAATTGAGCTTTCGTGAGTTCTGCGGTGCCTTCTTGCAGATAGCGTTTCAGTACGTAAAGATTTTCCACCGTCATCGGCTCATCATCAAAGTAACGCAAGCGCACCAAATAAACGATCGGTTCCTTGGCGTAATCACCAAACAACTGACCAATCTCTATCGGGAGCTCTTTGACGGTTTCGATATGCAGAACTTCCGTACGGGTCTTTTTCCCTTGGACCTTTGCAGTTTCAGTAAAACTTTGAAGGCCGCCGGAGCCACTTTGGATCTTGGGCTGTTTCATGACATAGGTTCCTTTGCCTTTTTCTTTCACCAACAAATTCTGGCCAATCAATAGATCGATGGCTTTGCGCACCGTTAAACGGCTGCACTGAAATTCCTCTGCTAAATCATAATCGGAAGGAAGTTTTTGGCTCGTCACGTACGTACCTTCATGAACCCGTTGCGCAATCTGCTGGGCAACTTCTTGAAATACTGCTTGTTTTTTCAACGTCTCTCCTACTTTCTTTCACTTTGCTACCATTCATAAAACGATCGATTGGCACTGACGCCAGAAGAAACACTGACAAACGCTTGTTCATCGATTCCTTGGATCATGCCTTCGACGGTCTTGAGTTCTCTATGGGAAATGACAAGTAATAATAGTTTTTTCTGTTGATGATCAAATCCACCTTCGACATCGTTGATGACCGTGATGCCTCGCTGCAAGGCACATTGCAGCGTCGTAATGACGGGTTCTGCTTTTTCTGTAACGACCAGCAGCTGCACACGCCGCTGCTTCAGGTTGACGTAGTCGACCATCCGCCCACTGATGAAGAAGGAAATGGCACTATAAAAAGCATAGGGCCAGCCAAAGATCAGCCCGGCTGCTAGCTGCAAACTGACATTGAAGCCGATAAAGAAACTGCCGATACTTCTACCAGTGGCTTTTTTCACTAAAATCCCTAAAATATCAAGCCCACCCGTTGAAAAATCGTCGTTCAATGTCAAGCCCACCGACACCCCGTGCAGCAATCCGCCGAACACGGCACAGATCACCGGATCGGTCGTTAAAGCAATGACCGGTACCACCTTCATCATAACAGAAGACAGGACGACGGTACAAACCGTCATGATGGTAAATTCTCGATCGATTTTGACCCAAGCAACCGCTAACAATGGCGCATTAAAAAAAAGCACCAAAAGCGGGATCGAAAGCTGCAGATTCAACTGCTCGTCTAAAAGCTGCGACAACAATTGCGACAAACCAGTGATCCCACTCGCATAAATATTTCCCGGCAGCCAAAAGAGATTTAAAGCAATCGACGACAACAATGCATAGATCAAAGCAACAAGCATTCGTTTTCTATAACGTGCCATGTTTTTCCTCCTCCACTTCGCTTTTAGTATATATCATTAAGTATATACTGTCACGCGAAAAAAGCAGGAGAAATGAAGGCAGAAATGGAAACAAAGCAATGTAAAAAAACGCCAAAATCAAGGAGTAAAACGTTGGTATAAAAGGTTTTTTAAGATTTTTTTAAAGCGAGTAAATCACTTGAAATTCGCTAAAAAATGAATAAAATAAAAAGTGTAAAAACAAAAGAATAAAGAAAGGATGATTCTTATGACACATGAGATTGTGCCACGCCGCTCAGATTCATACAGTATGACACCTTTTGATTTCTTTGAAGATTTTGGCCGCAGTTTTTTTGATGGGTTTCCATCGAACCTGATCAAAACCGATATTCACGAGAATGACAAGGAATTTCTCGTTGAAGCAGAACTGCCTGGCATCCCTAAGGAAAATATTCAAGTAACCTATGAGAATGGGGTTTTAACGATTACGGGACAACACCAGACGGATCATGCGACCGAAGATGAAAAAGGACGTCTGGTTCGCAGCGAGCGCAGCTTGACAAGCGTTCGGCGACAATACCTGTTAGAAAACGTCAAAGAGGATGAAATCAAAGCCTCTTACGCTGAAGGAATTTTGAAATTGACGTTGCCAAAAGATCAAGGCAAACAAGCGTCAAAGAAACTGATTCCGATCGAGTAGCGAAGGCAATCAAAACACTGCAGCAAAACGAGCGATCTCTGTTTTGCTGCGGTGCTTGTTTTATTTTAGAAACTGTCCGACTACTAAAAAAACGCACCATCGCTTCTGAGAAAGCGACGGTGCGTTTGTGCTTATTCTTTGGTTTCGTCTTGGATGCTCGTTGCGTCTTCGACATCAGCTGGTTCGATTTGTGTCTCAACGGATGCAACAGTTCCAGGTTTCACTGTGCGGATCGCTGAACGATCAAACTCTAAGAAAATTCCTTCACAGTCGATGATCACGGTGCTTTTTTCTGTGTTGACTTCAGAAAGAACGCCGTGGAGTCCGCCGATGGTTACGACTTCATCGCCAGCTTTCATATTTTCTAAAAGATTTTTACGCTCTTGCTGTTGTTTCTTTTGTGAACGACTCATAAAGAACCACATTGCCACTAAAGCAACCAGCATAAAGAGCATTGGTAAAGATTGTGCCATTTTTTTCACCTCGATTTATTTTCTTTCTATAAGATACTTTATCAGAATTCCTCTATTATTCCCACCATTTTAGTAGAGAATGTTAGAAATTCCTCGCATTTTCCTTGTTGAACCCATACTCTTCAATAAAATGCTCACGGAACTCCAACAAGTTGTCGTCCATGATGGCTTGACGGACATTTTTCATCAGATTCAATAAGAAGTAGACATTGTGGTAAGACGTCAAACGCATACCAAAGGTTTCATCACATTTGATCAAGTGGCGGATGTACGCACGAGAATAGTTTTTACATGTATAGCAATCACACTTCTCGTCAATTGGTCGAAAGTCACGGGCATATTGCGCATTTTTCACGACTAAACGACCTTTTGAAGTCATACAGGTACCGTTTCTTGCGATCCGTGTTGGTAAAACGCAGTCGAACATATCGACACCGCGAATCACGCCATCGATCAAGGAGTCGGCTGCCCCAACGCCCATTAGGTAACGTGGTTTATTTTCTGGAATCCAAGGGGTCGTAAATTCCAACACGCGATTCATTTCCGCTTTTGGTTCGCCAACTGACAGGCCGCCGATAGAATACCCTGGGAAGTCCATACTAATCAAGTCTTGGGCACTTTGCTTGCGCAAGTCTTCAAAGCCTGCACCTTGAATGATCCCAAACAAGCCTTGACGATCTGGATTGGCATGAGCTTTCAAGCCACGTTCTGCCCAGCGAGACGTCCGTTCCACCGATTTTTTGACGTAGTCATAGCTTTCATCAAATGGCGGACACTCATCAAAACTCATCATGATATCTGATCCTAATTTGTTTTGGATATCAATCGCTTTTTCAGGAGATAAAAACATTTTCGACCCATTCAAATGGTTTTTGAAATGGACACCTTCTTCGACGATGTTGCGCATTTCGGCTAATGAAAAGACTTGGAAACCACCTGAATCTGTTAAGATCGGTTGATCCCAATTCATAAATTTATGTAAGCCGCCTGCTTCTGCAACAATGTCTTCTCCTGGACGCAACCACAAGTGATAGGTATTGCTTAAAATGACGCCTGCACCCATTTCTTTCAACTCTTCAGGGGCAAGGGTTTTAACCGTTGCTAATGTGCCGACTGGCATGAACATTGGCGTTGGAAAGGTTCCGTGAGGCGTGATCAGTTCGCCTAAACGGGCACCGGTATGCTTTTCTTTCTTTATCAGACGATAACGAATGGCTGGTTCCGTCATTCATTTCCCTACTTTCTCTCTAAACTCAATTAACTGTGCAACGCTATCTATGATAAGGGTTGCCCTTACATTTTGCAAGGAAGTTTAAAGAAACTAAGAGTATTTTCTCCTAGTTATGCGAAACATCTATTACTTTTTTTTGAAGATTTAGCGAAAGTTTGCTATCATGTTATTTATATTGAAGGGAGGTTTTTTGAAATGAAATCAAATAGAGAACTAAAAGCAGAAGCAAAAGCAATCCTGAGAGGCCGCTGGAAAGACAGTGTTTTGATGTGTATTGTACCGACTTTGATCTCGATCGCTATCGCACTCGTCATTATCGTTCTTGCTGTTATTCCATTGTATCAAAGCGGTATGTTTAATGATCTTGGTTCCACTGACGCAGTCAATTCCGCAGGAGGAAGTGGCAGCGGCAGTGGTGGCGGTTTGATCAGCGGTCTATTTTCTGCCTTATTCGGTGCTGGGATCTCTTGGACTTTCCTTGACATTTTACGCGGTAAGAAGCAATCGATCCAGCCTTTTTCTGATGTCTTTCGCGGCTTCAGTGGCGCTTTCGTGTTAGGGATCATCGTCATCTATATTCTGTCGACTATTTTCACGACGTTGTGGACGTTCCTGTTTATCATTCCTGGGATCATTAAAGCTTATTCTTATTCTCAAGCATATTTTGTCTTTTATGATACCTATGAAGAAACGGGCATGCGGCCAGATTTTCTCAGCTGCATCACAGGTAGCCGTCATTTAATGAAAGGCTACAAAGGTCAACTGTTCATCCTTGATCTGAGCTTCATCGGCTGGCACATTTTGGCCATCATGACAGCAGGAATTGGCTACTTATGGTTGACGCCATACATCAGTGCAACCAAAGCAGCATTCTATGACAATCTGCCTAAACGAGCACTTGCTTAAAAGATCGGTTCGCCGGTCTTTTTTTTTGAAGAAAAGAATCGTTTTCTTTTGCAAACGCTTCCTTTTCGTGTTATAGTATAAGTGTAAGGAAGGTAGCAACTCTGTTGGTGGTTTTCGTAAATATCGCAAACTCAATCTACTAAAAGTTGTTGAACGTACAAGTTTCACCTAGTACCAAACGTGTAAAGTAACAAGAAGAAAAACGTAACAAGGATCGAACATTTCCATATCGAAAAATGATACGTCTCATTTTGTATCGGAATACACGAAACATGTGTAAGTTTGTAAATGAAAACAAATTTTCGAGAAACATTGCTTTGCATGGACCACAAAAAGCGACCACCACTTATACCTTCCTCTAGTAGTAAGCTGGGCGACAAAAAAAGCAGTTCTAAAAGTTGAGAAATTGATTCAACTTAAAGAGCCGCTTACGTCGCTCAGTTTTTTTGTTTATTTTAAGAACATCGCATCGCCAAAGCTAAAGAAGCGATATCGCTCATCGATGGCATGCTGGTAGGCAGAAAGTGTTAGGTCGCGTCCTGCAAAGGCACTGACTAACATCACTAAGGTTGATTTTGGTAGGTGGAAGTTGGTAGAAAAAGCTTCCACGATTTTAAACTGATAGCCTGGCGTGATAAAAATACTCGTCCACCCACTATCGGCTTTGATTTGCCCATCAAACTTGGTCCCAATGGTTTCTAATGTACGGATCGAAGTCGTTCCGACTGCAACGATCTTGCCACCATTTGCCCGAACCTCGTTCAATTGTGCGGCAGCTTCTTCTGTCAAACGGTAAAATTCGCTGTGCATCTCATGATCAGCGATATTATCGACACTGACTGGACGAAACGTTCCTAAACCAACGTGCAAAGTCAGATAAACCAGCTTGACGCCTTTCGCTGCAATCTGCTCTAGCAATTCTGGGGTAAAATGCAAGCCGGCAGTTGGTGCGGCCGCTGAGCCGTTTTCTTTGGCATAAACCGTTTGATAGCGGTCTGGGTCTTCTAGCCGTTCTTTGATGTAAGGCGGTAACGGCATTTCGCCAAGCGATTCCAGAATCTCTAAAAAGATTCCTTTGTATTGAAAACGAATGATCCGGCCGCCGTGATCGAGCTCTTCTTCCACCACTGCCTCTAATCGTCCGTCGCCGAAGGTGATCTTCGTGCCGACTTTGGCTCTTTTGGCTGGCTTGATCAAGGTTTCCCACGTATCCCCTTCAATATTGTTCAGTAAAAGGATTTCCAGATGGGCACCTGTTTCTTGTTTTTCGCCATAGATACGAGCTGGTAATACCCGCGTATCATTCATCACCAAGGCATCCCCTGGTTCCAATTCATCAATGATGTTATAGAAGTGCTTGTCCTCAAATTTGCCAGTCTCGCGGTCAACCACTAATAAACGGGAACTTGAGCGATCACTTAATGGCGTTTGAGCGATCAGTTCTTCCGGTAAGTCAAAATCAAAATCTTCAGTTGTAAGCATGTTGTTCCTCTCTTTCCCTAAATTCTTCTCTATTCTAGCATGTTTTTATAAAAATTGAAAAAACAGCTTTTAATTCTGCCCTTTCTTAGAAAAAAATAAAGAGACTGCTGCTAAGGCCTTCAGCAAAAAAGCACCCCTTTTCCCAATGAAAAATAACGACATATTTTCGCTGCTTCTTTTCTCTATGCATCGCTCCTTAATTTGGACTTGCTTATGGCGCTATTTTCGTTTTTGTCTATACAATTATGAAAAAAATGGGCAGATTATTTGAATAACACGTGACTTTTCGGCATACTTAGTACAGATTATAAGCCATTATTCAGATTGCTTAAATAAAAATAGAGGTGACATCATGATTGAGTTTCAGCAGGTATCCAAAATTTACAAAGGTGGTAAAGTCGCTGTTGAAGATGTGAATCTTTCCTTTGAAAAAGGCGAATTCATTTGCTTCATCGGGACAAGTGGTAGCGGAAAGACGACTTGTATGCGGATGATCAACCGTATGACGGATCCTTCTAAAGGAAAAATCTTGATCAATGGAAAAAGCGTTACAGAGATCAACCCAGTGGAGTTACGCCGTCAAATCGGCTATGTGATCCAAAGCATCGGTTTGATGCCTCACATGACGATTCGGGAAAACATCACATTGGTTCAAAAATTGTTAAAAGTCAGCCAAGAAGAACGCAACAAAACTGCCGAGCGCATGATCGACTTAGTGGAATTGCCACGAGAAATGCTCGACCGTTACCCCAACGAATTGTCTGGAGGGCAACAGCAACGGATCGGTGTTGTCCGTGCCTTGGCAGCTGACCAAGATGTCATTTTAATGGATGAGCCTTTTGGCGCACTAGACCCAATCACTCGTGACTCCTTACAAGATTTGGTTAAAGACTTGCAAGAACGGCTTGGAAAAACCGTCGTCTTCGTTACCCATGATATGGACGAAGCATTGAAGCTTGCTAGCCGTATCGTGATCATGAGTGAAGGAAAAGTCATTCAATTTGATACACCAGAAAATATTCTGCAACACCCAGCAACACCGTTTGTGGAAGAATTGATCGGTGAAGACCGCTTGTTACAAGCAAAACCTGACACGACGCCAGTCAAAGACGTAATGTTAAATACCCCGATCGCTATCACACCAGAAAAATCCATACAAGAAGCGATTCACTTGATGCGGGAAAAACGGGTCGATACCTTGCTTGTTACCGACAATAGCAACGTGCTAAAAGGCTACATCGATGTCGAATCCATCGACCGCAACCGTGGCAAAGTTACTAGTGTCGGCGATATCTTGAACAAAGATGTCTTTTTCGTTCGCGAAACCGCCTTGTTGCGGGATACCTTGCAACGCATCTTAAAACGCGGCTTAAAATATGTCCCAGTAGTAGATGCCGACAAACATTTAGTTGGGATTTTGACCCGTGCTTCCTTAGTTGATATCGTTTATGACGTGATTTGGGGCGATGAGCCATCGATCATGGAAGCCATTGAGTCGGCGAAACCTGAAGAAACTGAGGAGGTCTAGCGCATGCAAAGCTTCTTTAATGAATATGGCGGCCAATTGGTCACCAAAAGTCTTGAACATTTGTATATTTCCTTTGCGGCTTTGCTCTTAGGGATTCTTGTTGCCGTACCGATCGGTGTGATCTTGACCCGTTTCCCCAAAGCAGCAACGATCGTGATCGGCATCACCAGTGCGTTGCAAACCGTGCCTTCTTTGGCACTATTGGCATTGATGATCCCGATTTTAGGTGTCGGAAAAGTCCCTGCTATCGTCGCTCTTTTCATTTATTCCTTGTTGCCGATTTTGCGAAATACCTACATTGGAATGAAAAAAGTCGATTGGAATTACCGCGATGTTGCCAAAGGGATGGGGATGACCAACTTGCAGTCGATCATCAGTGTGGAATTACCTCTAGCGATCCCAACGATCATGGCAGGGATCCGCTTATCGGCCGTGTATGTTTTAGCCTGGGCTACCTTGGCTTCTTACATCGGTGCCGGTGGACTTGGTGATTTGATCTTTAGCGGACTAAACAACTACCAACCGCCTTTGATTTTTGCTGGGACGATTCCAGTGACGATCTTTGCTTTATTAGCTGACTGGTTACTGGGTTTGTTAGAAAACAAACTGACACCAGCTGCCTTAAGGGGGGATGCGTAATGAAAAAAACTTCAAAATTAGCGCTGTTGTTTTCCTTAAGTGTCGCTTTACTGTCTGGCTGTTCCTTTCCCGGTTTAGCATCGACTTCTGATGAGAATACCGTGGCGATCACAGGCGGGATCACTTCCGAAGCCCAAATTCTTGGCGCGGTGGTTGCCGGTATGGTCGAACACTATACGGATAAAAACACAACCGTCATTAACAACTTAGCAACAACGACCATCAATCACCAAGCGATGATGAATGGCGATGCGTCGATCTCAGCTGCCCGCTACACAGGAACTGACTTGACCACTACGTTAGGGTTGGAACCAGAATCTGATCCGCAAGCCGCCTTTGACAAAGTCAAATCAGAATTTGAGAAACGATACCAACAGACTTGGTTCCCATCTTACGGCTTTGATAACACATATGTCTTTCTTGTCAGGAAAGACACTGCTGAAAAATACGGATTGGAAAAAGTCAGTGACTTGAAAGATGTCGCAGATCAATTGGTCGCAGGGGTCGATACCGCGTGGATCACACGGGTCGGCGATGGGTACGATGGCTTCCAGGAAGCCTATGGATTCTCTTTCCAAAATATCCTACCGATGCAGATCGGTCTCGTCTATGATGCTGTTGATAACGGAAAAATGGATATCGTTTTAGGGTACTCAACCGACGGCCGGATCGGCAGTTACGATCTCGTGATGCTAGAAGATGATCTAAACTTCTTCCCGCCTTATGATGCCGCACCGATCGTCGATGACAAATTATTGAAAGAAACACCTGAAATCGGCGATGCCCTGAACAAATTAGCAGGCAAAATTGATACCGAAAAAATGCAAGAATTGAATTACCAAGTGGATAATGACCTTCTAGAACCAACGGTAGTTGCCGAACGTTTCTTAGAAGAAAATAATTACTTCGAAGGAGAGTGACGAAATGGCAGACATGAATTTATTCCAACAATTTCTTTTCTATTTTCAAGAAAATGGCGGCTATGTTTTTGCCCAGTTCATTCGTCACTTCTTGATTTCAATCTACGGGGTACTTTTTGCCTCAATCGTCGGGATTCCAATCGGGATCTTGATTTCTAAAAAAATGCGTTTGGCAGATTGGGTGATTCGTTTCGCCAATATCATCCAGACGATTCCATCTTTAGCGATGATCTCGATTTTAATGATCGGCATGGGCTTAGGTGTGAATGTCGTGATTTTAACGATTTTCCTTTATTCTTTGTTACCGATCATCAAAAATACCTATACCGGCATGCGCCAAGTCGACCGCAATACGTTAGATGTCGGCAAAGGGATGGGGATGACTAGCTGGCAACGATTGTATATGATCGAATTGCCATTGTCTGTTTCGGTGATCATGGCAGGGATTCGAAACGCCTTAGTCGTGGCGATCGGTATCACCGCTATTGGGGCTTTCGTTGGTGCTGGTGGACTGGGGGACATCATCATCCGTGGAACCAATGCGACGGATGGTGCATCGATCATCTTAGCCGGTGCTTTACCAACTGCCTTGATGGCGATCATTACGGATCTTGGATTGAGCTTTATTGAACGCCGCTTAGATCCAGCCAGCCGTACGTCACGCTAAACTTATTTGCAAAAAGCAAAAGCCGTTGTGACCATTTATTGGTCGCAACGGCTTTTTGGGTTTGGTCATTTTTCAGAAAAGCATGCTTCAGACGCTTCCCTTCTTAGGTTTAACGCCCTGCTCTTTTTCGCTATTTATCCATTCCGTATACTTCGACTTCATAGATTCGGGCTGCCGAATCTGCTCCTTGTGTTGGTTTATCGATACTGATTTTTACATATTGCACCTTCTGGACGGCAAACGTATTGGTGCTATTGCCGGCTTCATTTTTCAACGTTCGTGAAACTGGCTCATAGTCTTTGCCATCTTCACTGACGAGCACCGTATACGCCCGCGTATTCATGTCTGGACCTTCTCCACCAGCCTCCGCATGAGCGAGGCGTACTTCACTGACCGTTTGTGGCCGACCGAGATCGATCATCAACTCATGAGGCGCATTGCCTGTCGCACACCACTTCGTACTCAAATCACCATCGAGGGCAAAAGCCGGTGCTTCGGCATCATTGACAAACGATGAAGCAGTTGCTTCGGCATCTTTTGAAAGCAGCAGCAACTCTTTCGGCGCATCAGCAGAAATCGTGATCAATCCCGCCATTTCCAGAGGGGTCTCTCCTGCTTCGTTTTTGGCAACAAGCGTGACTTTGTAGGTACCTGGTTCCGAATAGGTCACTTGGGGATTTTCTTCTGTACTGCTCGTGATATCGCCGCCTTCAAACGTCCATTCGAATGCTTCAGCATTCGCAGATGAGGTATTCGTGAAGGTGATCGTTTCCCCCGGTGCTGCCAAGGTTCTAGAGGCTGTAAAGGCCGCTTTTGGCAGCTGATTGTTCGGCCAAGTGATCTCCACCGTATCTGATAGCTTGCCACGATTGCCATAGCGATCCACTGCCACCACCGCGAACTTGGTTTTCGTCCCTTTTGGACGTTCAACGGCATTCAAATAGTGGTTGGTTGCTGGCGTAGCTGCTAAGAAAGAGCGTGAGCCGTCATCGTTCAATTGGTAGATCTCATAAACCGCAGCTGTCTTGTCCTTGGCAGCTTCCCACGTTAAACGGACACCCGCATAGTTGCCCTCTTCCTCATCAAAGAGCACATCCTCAACCGTCAATGCTTCGGCAGCGAATTTCTCCGCTTTCTGATCTCCGATCGTTAATTGCCCTAAATTCAATTCATAGACATCACTGGTTTCTTTCGTGGTTATGTCGTAACCGATCGCTGTCACTTCTCCTTTGATGTCTTTCAATGAGTAGGTGATCGTCGTCCAGTCTGTTGCGACCTCTTTGTCTCCTTTGATTGTTTGTGTCGAACCATCGGCTAAGGTCACGACCAAATCAAGAGTTGTCGGTACCGTTGCTTTGACAGTCGTTGTTAGCTTCGTCTTTTTCGTCACAGGAAATGCTGTCTGATACAATGCCATGTGACTGGTACTGCCTTTTGTCATCTGTCCACGTAGTTTCAGTGCATTTCCGCCATTGTAGGCATCCGCATAATTGATTGATACAGCCAAATCATTATCTTTTCCATGATCAAAGACCCAACGATAGGTCGGCAAAACAGCTTGCAAGCTTCGGTTGTTCCAATTGCGGCTGGACACTTTTTCTCCGTCGATAAAATAGTTGTAGCCATTACCCAGACTAAAATTCGTCACAAAAGGCAGCTCTGTGATAGCGGTCTGTTCCAGGGCATACGTGGAGATTCCAGGCCACTCTGTCGCTTCTGGCAGCTGGCTTTCCCGAGGATCGCCCGTGTTATTGACCCAAAAAGCATTCTCTTTGCTTTGGAAATCATCCGGCGTACTAGCAGAAGAATAGGTCCAGCTAGGCACATACAGGCCCAATGAGGTATAAGGAACGCCTTTTTCATCCGTAAACAGATCCCAGCGCACAGGCGTTGCATAGCCATTTTCTTGTACATCGATCCCAGCAAAAAGATCGTAAGGATCGACACCGATTTCACGGGCTTTTTCATTGGAGGCCTTCAACAGCTCTTTGTCCGCCAATTTGTCAGTGGTCCACCAGAAATTCAAGAACATACTATCTGCCAATGGGTTCATCTCTGCATCCACTAAATAGGCTTTGTTCTTATCCGTCAACGCGTTTTGCCAATCCATTTTCCCATCACTCGTCATGGAATCATACCACATGATCTCTAAATGCTCGTCGGCTTGTTCTTTGAATTGGGCGATCAGTTCTTGCATCGCTTTGGCGTGGCTTTCATTTAGTCCTTTACCATCAGCCCCCGATTGTTCGACACCTTCCGCTGCATCATCAAAACTAGTGACCGCCGTATCGGTTTCTTGATTGATGAACCAGCCATCAAAGCCATACGTATTGGCAACTTCGATCATTTTTTCTACGATCGGAAAATTGCCGTCCTCATCCTTAGCTAAAAACGTATCTAGCCATTCCAACTTCCCACCATGGGCAGTTTGTGGAAAGAAGATCGTTCCTAAAACCGGCACGCCATTCCTATGAGCAGCATCCGTTACATCAGGACTTGGTGGTACGATAATCCCTTCGCCAGAAGAGCCGCCCCAATAAACCAATTGATCGATGTATTGCCAATAAGAAAAGACATTGGCATCAAAGGTATTGATCCCTCGTGGTGCATTGCCGCTCGTACTGCTATTCATGATCGAAAGCGCTACGACTTTGGTTTCTGCCGTTTGCGTGTCATTCATCTTCGGCAACGTCTCTTTAGCTGCCCGCTGCGCTAATGGAACAACGCTGGTATTATATTTCGCATCTGGATCTTTTTCAAAAGACCATGCCAACAAATCCTCTGGGAACCAATAAGACGACTCCGGTTGATTGTCCATCGCTTTTTCCAACGTACTTTTGGCTGTTTCTTGGTAAACGACTTTTCCAGTTGTCTTCGCCTCACTTTGGGTGCAGCCACCGATTGCCGTTGCCGCTGCCAATACCAACAAAGATACGCCAACTTTACTGATTTTCCTTGTCACACTTCTTCCTCCTTGTTTTACATAAACCCGCCAACATTCCTACACTAAAACGATAACGCTTTCAAAGATAGGAATATAGGAACAAATTAAAGAAATCATGCAACAAATCCAAGAAGGTTGAGTTTAGAAAAAAAAGAGCCTCCTTTTGGGGAAGCTCTTTGGCCCTGCTTACTTCTTACTCCTTTCCAACGAGCGGCAGCCAAACGCGCATTTCGCCTATGCCCCGATTGCCCCATAAATGGTATGGGATCAGTTGCCACGTACGAGGTATGACCGTTTCCGCTCGTTCTTCGTAAAGGGTTGTTCCCGACCATTCTTCGCTTTGGTAGCCTTTGATCGCCAAACGTAAAGTAGTTGGCAACAACGTATCCTCTTTCGCAAAGGTCGCCTCCAGCGCCTGTGGGTCGATGCGGCAACGCCAGAGTGCTTGACCATTGTCGGCTTCTTCTATGCAATACACGAAGGGGCCACGTTGCAATACGACTTGATTGATGTCTTGAATAACTTGAGGATTCGCACGCAAGATTTGCAATGGTTGTTCAAAACGGATATTGGCCGTCACGTTTTCGACTGCCTCAAAGATGATTGCCTCGTTCGTCTCCTGCCATTCGTGTTCACTATCGATTTGAAACTTACTTAGTCCGTTAGGTTTGTGGATGATGAGCGTCTTTGGAATGCCTTGATAGCGAATCGTGAGGTCCTCTGTAAAAGGAAACCCGCCCGTTTGTTCAAACGTAAATTGATCAGGTTCTTCTAAACGGCTTGCTACAAATAAATTCACGTAAAGCTTCTCTTGATCGCAAGTGTAAACCAAGCGCTGCAGCGATGCGACCATCCGTGCAAAATTGGGCGGACAACACGCACAACCGAGCCAATCGGGTCGTTGGGCTTTGACGTGACCTTTGCCAGGATTTTCTTGATCTCGTTGGGGATTGACCTCCAAAGGATTCACGTAGAAAAAGTGTTTGCCGTCAATTGCCGCACCAGAAAGGACGCTATTATACAACGCTCGTTCCATCGTCGCTAAATATTTTGGTTCATTGGTTAGTTTGAACAGCTCAAAAGAAAATTGGACCAATGCAATGGCTGCACAGGTTTCACAATACATCGTATCATTTGGCAAATCATAGGGACCGACAAAGGCTTCCCCGTGAACGGTTGAGCCGACGCCACCGGTCACATACATTTTCTTACAGGCGATGTCTTCCCAAATCGCTTCACAAGCGTCGATTAATGCTTGATCTTGGGTATGCTGGGCGACTTTTGCCATCCCGCTTGCCATATACAGCATTCGTACCGCATGACCTTTGGCTTCATGCTGCTTTTTAGGTTGATCGTAGGCTTGTAAATAGGTGAGGTCTACCCTTGGCGTTTCATCCGATAAGCCATCCGCTTGGTTTTTCAAGATTTCTTTTTCGTAAAAGGCAGGATCTTCCCCACGTACTTCAAGAAAGAAATCAGCGAATGTCAAATAGGTTTGTTTACCGGTGTATTCATACAAACGCACCAGAGCCAATTCGATCTCTTGATGGCCATCAGCACCTTGAATTTTTCCAGGCTCCCGCCCAAAATACGTGCAAATATTGGCGATATTTTTCTCTGCCACGGTCAGTAATTTATCCTTACCTGTTGCTTGATCATAAGCGATAGCCGCTTCGACTAGATGCCCCGCACAATAAAGTTCATGACTGAAATACAACTGACGGTATTTTAACTTCGGTCGAGTCAATTGAAAGAAGGTATTTAAGTAGCCATCCGCTTCTTGCGCCGCAGCAACTAAGTCAATCACTTCATCTACTGTCTTTTCCAATTGCGGATCGCTGGTATTCAACAAGCTATACCCAGCCGACTCGATCCATTTGTAGACATCGCTATCTTGGAAAAACCAGCCAAAATGTTCTCCTTCCATTTGCCCTGCAGCGATGCGAAAATTCGCCAAGGCATGGCTTTTCCCAGCTGGCAAATTAGGATCTTCCCGTTCTGCTTGAACATCTACATCGATTTCATCATTTAGGACTTGGTATTGGTAAGGAATCGTTTCTTTGCGAACAAGCTCTTGGTACCCTTGCCAAAACTCGTCCGTGAGCTGGATCTTGTTTAATGCGAATTCTTTCATTTCGTTCTCCTATTCTTTTATTTTGAGATTTTATGGTAAATGTACGAGCTTAGACAGTCGTATGCTTTTTTTCAGGTAAAAAGACATACGCATCTTTTTGTTTAAACAAATTAAGTTGAAAATAAACCAGCGGTGTAACACCAAATACGAAGAATAAACCCGGTAGTAGGTAGTAGCAACAGCTGATCCCGACCATAAGGACGAAAATTTGACCGGTCAATCCAGGTTTGCCAAGCATTAGAATCAAACTTTTTTTAAGCATGGGTTTCCAAGCTCGTTCGTGTTGAAAAAACCAAAAGAGATTGGCTAAAAAAAGGAGACTAATCACTATCAGAAGTTGGATCAACAAATAAACGGTTGTATCGGCTTCGGTAAAGACATAGTGTCTCATTAGCATCAAGTCAATCGAAAAAAGGGCTGTTAAAGGAAGTATAAAGAGTCCTAATCGATTCATTCTCCAAAAGTTTTTTCGAAAGCTTTTTGCAAAGGACTGAAACAATTTTATCGCATTTGCTTCTTGATATTTTTCATCATTGCAAAGTTCGTAAACCGCATTGGTTGCTGGCAATAGTCCGAAAAGAACTAAGCCGAATAAGGTAAACAGCAGCCAATAGCAATGCAACAGAAATAACAGTAAGCCTTTTTTCCCAATGCTCACATGTAAATCGACTAGCTTATTCATGTACTCACCCTTTCATTGCACCAATCATGACTCCTTTATCAAAGTATTTCTGTAGGAAAGGATAGATCACCAAAATCGGTAAGGTCGAAACAATGATGGCGCCATATTTGATCTGATCTGCATATTGTTGTCCGTAGCCATCACCCAAAGCGCCCGCACCACCTGCAGATGCTTGATTTGATAGTAAAATATCTCGCAGAACGATCTGTAAAGGTTGTTTTTCGTAGTCGCGAATAAATACGAGTCCTGTAAAGAAATCGTTCCAATGTTGGACCAAATAGTAAAGACCCACCACAGAAATGACTGCTTTGGATAGCGGTAGTGCTACAGTAACAAAAAATTTTGCATAGGAGCAACCATCTAGAGCGGCTGCTTCATAGAGACTATCCGGAATGCTTGTCTCAAAAAAGCTTCTTGCAATGATCAAATTATAGACATTGACTGCCGAGGGAATAATAAAGACCCACATACTATCGATCAACCCCACATCTCGATAAAGTAAATACGTAGGGATCAAGCCACCATTGAAAAACATCGTAAAGGTAAAGAGAAACATCAAAAGTTTTCGAGGTTTAAATTCCTTTCTTGATAAGGCAAAAGCTGCGGGTAAAGTAAAAATTAAATTGACCGCCGTTCCTCCTAACGTATAAATCAAGGTATTGCGATAGCCCGTCCAGATCCTAGCATCTTGTAAAATTTTTTCAAAACCAAAAAAGCTGATATTCCTAGGAAAGAGCGTGACTAATCCTTTAGAAACCATGTTGGAATCACTAATTGAAGCGATGACGACAAAAAAGAGCGGATAGACGACAATCAAAAAGATACTCAAGCAAAGTATGATGATCGCTAGGTTAAAAAGAAGATCTGATTTAGGTTTGTTTGTTAGTGATAGATTCATATAGCCACCCCTTTACCATAAACTACGGTTCGTGTATTTTTTCGAAAGACCATTTGCTAAAACTAAAAAGAGAAAATTAATGATGTTATTGAATAGCCCGATCGCTGTTGAATAACTAAATTGACTGTTTAAGATCCCAATTTTATACACATACGTAGAAATGACTTCTGAGACGCTCAAATTCAAACTATTTTGCATCAGGAAAATCTTCTCAAAGCCAGCATTTAAAACCCCACCCATATTCATAATCAACAAAATAACCATCGTTGGCACTAATGCTGGTATATCAACATGGAGGATTTTTTGAAAACGATTGGCGCCATCGATATCTGCTGATTCATAGAGTTGCGTATCGATACTCGAAAGTGCCGCTAAGTAAATAATGCTGTTCCAGCCACAGTGCTGCCAAACCTCAGAAATGACATAGACGGGCACGAACGTACTGTCGCTCCCCATTAAGTTGACAGAAGAATCCAAGTTCAAGAGGTTGACTAAAACACCTGTTTCTGGTGAAAGAAAGACTTGCAATATCCCTACCATCACGACCGTAGAAATGAAGTGAGGTAAATAAACCGCAGTTTGCATGACTTTTTTTCTTTTAGGGTTTCTGATTTGATTGATGATCAATGCCAATAAAATGGGAGCAATGAACCCAAAAATCAGCGTTGTCACACTGATCCGCAACGTATTGACTATCACGGTTTGGAACATCGGGCTTTCGAAAAATTGTTGGAAATACTTGAAACCGACAAATTCGCCACCAGTGAGTCCCTTCGTAAAATCGAATTCCCGAAATGCTAGTTGGATACCATACATTGGTATGTAATTAAAAACCAAAATGATCGCTAATGCCGGTAAAACCATCAACCATAGCTGCCATTGTCGACTGAAATGAGAAAGTAACCGATTATTTTTTTTCACGAGAACTGTGTCCATGATCTTCACTCCTTTGATAGATTTAGGTAAATGGCTGGTCTTTGTTATTCAAGCATGAACTTGCGATTGCTTTACTCAACTCTGACCAGCCTCACCACTCACTTAATTCCCGTAATATTGATCAAATCCTTTTTGAACGATCTCGATATTTTGATCTAAGCCGCTATTTTGCAAGGTTGTGACATATTGCTCCCACTCATCTTCAATGCCACCTTTTGTCACCCATTTAGCAAATTTTGTCATTGCTTCATTGAGGATCGTTGTATTGTTGTTTGCTAGTGTTGTGGCATCCTCATTACTAAATTTCAAGAGATTGAATGGTACTACTTGTTCTTCAGGAACGATTTTATCCACGTAAGGATGCAACACTTCATCTTGGACCTCATTCGCTTTCATATCTGCGCCAAGTTCGACATCAAGAGCGTCTGAAATATACATTGGACTATTGTCCGCCCAAGTTGTTGTCCACTTCCATGTCCCTGGATCGACATTTTCATCCGCAGGTGGCAAGACGCGGTAAGTGTCCCCCTCTTTTTCGATGTTAGTGCCCAATGACCCAAACAATGCTTGGATTCCGATTTCTGGATCGTATAGCGCATTGACGAATTTTAAGGCTCCGTCCATATTTTTGGTTTGAGAGGAAACAACGGCAAAGTTTACCCCATAATTAAGCGAGGTTTCATAGCTCCATGTCGGTTCCACTCCAGCTTTTTGAATCAATGGTGCCATTGATGTATATTGATCTGCTAACTGATTACCAAATCGGTCTGAAGCTTCCCAGCCCCAAGTAAAACCGACTTTTGCCGTCTCGCCTTCTCCTCTACCAGTGGACTGATAGGCACTATAATCTTGAGAAAAAGCCTTAGGATTAATCAAGCCAGCTTCCCAGCACTTGTTCAAAAATTCCACTGTTTCTTTGTAACGCTCATCAACAAAGAAGTTGCCTACCTGTCCATTTTCAGCAAAGTAGCCGGTATTTCCTCCTTCTGAAACAACGATACCCGTACTTGCTAAAAGCTGCATTGGTTGGAAATAGCCAAAACCGCCGGTTCCAACTGGACTCCAATCCATTGGAATTTCATCGCTAGCATCCCCATCTCCATTCGCATCGTTTTCTTTGAATGCGACCAACACTTCGAATAGTTCATCCCATGTTTCAGGTACGTCTAACCCAAGATTGTCCAGCCACGTTTGATTGATATATTGACGAGAAGCAGATTTAGGCCAAAAACGCTGGTATTTTGGTAAGCCATAGATCTCTCCATTCAGTTGAGTAGCAAGTGCTTTTGTTTCTGGTTTTTCTTCAAACATCTTTTGAACATTTGGCAGGGCATCTAAGTGATCAGATAAATCGGTGAACAAGCCAGGAAACTTCGCAAATTCCGCATCCGTCACAACATTTGGTCCCAGAATCAAATCGGGAATATCTCCAGAAGCCAACATTGGGGCTTTTTTCTGATCCCAATCAGCGGAAACTTCCTCCCACTTTATGGTCAGCTCAAGTTCTTCTTCTAGTTTGTTCAACCACTCAATATCTTTGTTCTTTTGCGTCAAGCCATGCTTTACCACTAACACATTTAACTGGTTGCTTGACGACTCTCCATCTCCCTCACTTGAAGATCCTCCCCCGCATCCAGAGAGCAATCCGATCAATGCTGCGGAACAAAACACCAAACCTAATTTTTTCATTTTCTCATCCCTTTCACTCTTGTTACACTAAGTATAACGTCGAAAATGAAAACGCTTTTATTAACAATTTTTACTTCTACTCTCTTTTTTTTACTCGCCAACCATTTTTACATGATTCGCTTCATTCATAGTCCATAATGTTGCGGTTAAACTGATATGGAGAGATTCCTACACGTTCTTTAAAAACACGGAAAAAATAATTATAGTTCGCAAATCCGCTTTGCCTTGCGACTTCATTGACACTACAAGACGAGATACTCAACAATAATTTTGCATAATCGATCCGCAACTCAGACAAGTATTTTGAAAAAGACTGTCCCCATTGCTGCTTAAACACCCTACTTAAATAGGAATAATTTAAATCAATCGCTTCGGCGCAGGTCTGCAAGCTGATCGGTTCTTTGAAGTGTTGATGAAGATAAAGAATACATTTTTTTACCGGCTCGTCAACAGGCTTAAAGACTTCTTTTTGGAAATTTTTTACACTTAATGAAATGGCTTCAAAAAAATCTGCTTCGATTCTTAGTAACGTATCGAACTGTTGATAATAATTGATTTGAATCATCGTTTCCATCGGCTGTCTAAAGCTATTACTCATCGCTAAACTGATTTGAAAATCAATTTGTGCAATTAGCTCTAAGGCCAGCGAACGTGCGACCCGTTTTTCTCTTATATACTCAAACAGTTTTTTACTATAATATTCGATGTTTTCTGGTTCGATGTATTTGGTATAAAAATAGATTTTTTTCAGATACAAAGCGATCTCATGCTGTTGAAAGACGTTTTTACTGCATTCTTGGCTTGAAAAATGCAGCAACTCATTCGGACGTGAAAAAAAGAGTAAATCTGAGATTCGTTCATCGCTCTTAAATAGTTCTAATACCTCCGACAGTTGATTGCTTACTGGGGATCGCAGGAGAAAAAGTTCAACATCTAGTAAGCGCTTAGCAGCATGGTAGCACTTGGTTTTGATCGTTTCCAAGTAATCATTGATCGCTTTATAGGATTTGATTTTTGCAAACGAGTAAAGCATAAAAAGCTTCCCATCATCAGTCACGAAAGAGAGCATTTCTATGGTTTCTTTCTTTGTGTCTAAAATCAATTGCTCTAAAACAGCGCTCACTTTTCGTTTATACTTTTCTTTGTCCCAAACATTTTTGCTGATAGAGATAGGTATCATAACAAGTCCTACCATTTTTTCAGTTACAAAATGCGGATACTGTTGCATCAAGAAGCTTGTATTTCCATGAAAAAAGTCTCGTAGAGAGGGTGTCTCGTAAGCAGGCGCAGCCATTGGCTCGTCTGTAAAAAAATTGATTTTTTTCAGCGCTTCCGAAATCACTTCCTCGCTCAATTCATGTTTCAAAAGATAGTCAACGACCCCATATTTCATGCTACCACTCGCATAATTAAAGTCGGCGTAGCCACTCATCACGATCACTTTAGTCGTGCGATCGATCAGTTCCAATTGTTCTAAAAAGGCTAAGCCATTCATAATTGGCATATTCATGTCTAAAAAAATGAGATCTACAGAATAAATCTCCAAATAATTTAACAACTCGTAAGGATTTGCCGTACTGAGTACAATTTCAAATTGAGGGAAATTTTGTAAAATAGTACTTATTTTGTTGCGTGAAATCAACTCATCATCTAAGAGGGCTATTTTCTTCATCGTCTTTTTCTCCAATCATAGGAAGCTCAATAATGACTCGGGTGTAAACCCCTAACTCTGTTTCATATGTGATCCCATAGTCTGGACCATAGTAGAGCTTGATTCGTTTATCGATATTATGGATACCAATTTTCGAATAGTGTTTTCCATTGCTTTTTTCTCGCTCGTTTATCTGTTTTATCGCTTCTTCTGTTAGTCCATTGCCATTATCTTCAACCATTAAACAAAGCTTATCTCCCTTTTTTTCTCCACTTATTTTTATTTGCCCTTTTTCGCTATTCGTTCCAACAAAATTGTGCAAAATGCTATTTTCAACAATGGGTTGCAAAATAAATCGAAGGATACGGCAAGATAAAATCGCTGGATCAAGCGCCCAATGAACATCAAAGCTATCAATATAGGCAACTTTTTGGATGGACACATAGCTTTTGACATGGGCTACTTCTTCAGACAAAGGAATCAAGTCTTGTCCCTTATACATCGTGGCATGCAACAATGATACAAGTGATTTCGAAAGATGGGCAATATTGTTAGCCTGTTGTAATTCAGCCATCCAGGTAATCGAGTTTAGCGTATTGGACAGAAAATGGGGGTTGATTTGAGCTTGTAGAAAGTCGATTTCAATTTCTTTTTTCTCTTTTTCTCTGGCTTTATTTTCTTCCATTAAAGTATTGATATTGGCAACCATCGAATTAAAGACTATACTCATTTGTTTTAATTCGTCATTTCCTTGAATCTCAACAGTGGTCGATAAGTCCTTATTCTTGACCCGCTCCATTGCTTGGTTTAATTGATCGATTCGTTTCGACAGTTTTAATATAATCAGCGTAGCCACAAAAATACTCATGCTGACGATCACGATACACAGGAAAATCATCAGTCGCAAATTCTGTGTCAACGGTCCCAAAAATGGTTTTTTGGGGAGATGGAGATGAAACCACGCTTCGACTTCTTCACTATAGAATGATTTCTCATACAAATTGGCTTGGTCTTCATCAATGGTGCCAACTTCAGCAAGCACCGTTTGCTTTTGATCTAACAAGGCGATCTGCGTCCCAGCTGGGAGGTTTTCTAATTGATCATTAAGAAACTCGCTTGTATGAAGAAATCCCACCAAGTGCCCTAGGACTACTTGCCCGACTTTGATTTCATTTTTGATATAAACAGTCGAATCATCAATTTCTCTTGCATAAGCGGCCTCATTGGTGTAACCAATCAACGTTTCTTCAACAACTGGATCAACTAACCCAAACGACATCAACCGATTTTCTTTGGAATAAATCGCCATTCCCAGCAAATAAGGTTGAAATTGATACAATGGTTCCACGATCTCCTTCAATTCCATGGTCAGTTTGATGCTCTCAAAGGTGTCTCTCGTAATCCGTGGTTGTTCACTGGCCTCTTTCAACGTGTCGTAGCCATCCATAATCAATTTATAATTGATATGATTAAGATCCGTACTGATCGTATGGATATTACGTAAAATAGAGACCTCGATCTCTTTCGCTTGGATCTCCATATTTTTATCAATGATCTTATTCGCGGTATTAGAAAAAAAGAGAATGATCAGTGACGAAGTAACGACATTCGCAATAATGATCGTTACCATAAGTTTCATTTTTATCTTCAATCGCTTCACACTTTCTAACTATCTGTCTTTACTTCATTCTTAAAAAAGCTGTATGTTCCCCTAATATATGTTGTCCTGCTTCTTCTTTGATTTGATGGGTGTAGATTTGACGATAAACTTTAGGACTCATGCCTTTTTTCTGTTTAAAGGTATTGGTAAAGTGCTGCCTACTGTTGAATCCTGCTTGAGCGGCAATTTCGACGATTGGCAGCTGACTATTGCTTAGTAAAAATGCTGCCTGCTTCAGACGCTCACTGGTGAGAAAATGGTTGACCGTCACTCCCAGTTGCTCATGAAAGAGTTTATGCAAGTAGGCTTTCGTAATCCCCACAGCCGCTGCGATTTGGGAGACTTGAATATCTTCATCAAAATGCTGTTGAATATAGTTGACCGCAGCGTTCACATAGCAATTGCCCCGTTTGGTTTCTTTCGTACGTAATGAAAAGGCTAATTCCATCAACATCCGCTTAAACAAGAGCTCGATCGTAAATTGCCGTTCAGCAGACGGTTGCTCTTGACTATCATCGATCATTAGCAGCTGCAGCAATGACTTGATCGCTTGTCCAAATTGGCGGACATCGCGACTTTTCGCGTAAGGCTCATTCAATTGTACATTTCCTTTGATGTATGCAAAAACATCACGAACACAAAGGCCGGACGGTGTCTCACTCAGAAGAAATTCAATATTCAGTAAGGTGCAGGAATCTCCTTCAACGAGTAAGGCGTGTTCCACAAACGCGTTTATGAAAACGAAATCATTTCTTTCCAGAACAATTACTTGATCTTGCACCTTTATCTTACACTTCCCTTTGGTCACAAACATGATCTCACACGCTGGGTGTTGATGTGGATCCATGGAAAAACGCTCAAGGGCAACACTATAGTATGCTGTAATCTTCGCATAGTTTGTTTCTTGTGGAAACACCATTGATCAACTCCTTTTTCATTCGTTGACGATTTCTTTCTTTTTTATTTCTAGTAGACAAAACTTTCCCTCTCTTTTTTATTGCTTACTATACTATAAGAAAAACGTACTAGGAGGAAATCGATGTCTTTTTTACATTTTGCACAAACACCCCCAATGGGATGGAATTCTTGGGACTGCTATGGCGCTTCTGTGACCGAAGCAGAAGTGATCGCCCATGCCGATTTTATGGCAGAGCATTTGAAAGCTTATGGTTGGGAGTATGTCGTCGTGGATATTCAATGGAGCGAACCAGAAGCAAAGTCTACAAGGTACAATGATTTTTATCCGTTGTGTATGGACGACTATTCTCGCTTGATTCCTGCTGAGAACCGTTTCCCTTCAGCAAAAGATGGCGCTGGTTTCAAAAAACTTGGTGACTATCTGCATCAAAAAGGGCTGAAGTTTGGTATCCATATCATGCGCGGCATTCCACGACAAGCAGTTCATCAAAATACGCCGATCAAAGGAACGGATAAACGGGCACGGGACATTGCTATGAATTCAATCTGCCCTTGGAATTCCGATATGTATGGGGTCGATGTTTCATTGCCTGAAGGACAGCTTTATTATGATTCTTTGCTCGAATTATATGCTTCTTGGGGTGTTGACTTTATAAAGGTGGATGATATCGGCGATTCGAAAATTTACGGTGATGCCCATAAAGCAGAAATCAAAGCGATTCGCCGTGCAATCGATCGATCCGGTCGAGAGATCGTCCTTTCTTTGTCTCCCGGACCAGCTGCCCTCAAAAATGGTAGTTTCTTTCAAAATCATGCCAATATGTGGCGCTTGACGGATGACTTTTGGGATCATTGGGACGCCCTTTACGCCATGTTTGACCGAGCAGCAGAGTGGGCACCTTTCGTTCGTCCAGGTAACTGGCCTGACTGTGATATGCTACCGTTGGGTCATATCGGCATTCGAGCAGTTGATGGAGGCGGTGGTGACAGCTGGACACGTTTTACGGAAGACGAGCAATACTTATTGATGAGTTTATGGACGATCTTCCAATCTCCATTGATGTTTGGTGGTACTTTACCAGACATCGATCTCTTTACCTTACGTTTATTGACGAATACTGAAGTCTTAGAAATGTATCGAAGAATTTATACGAAAAAAGAGTTCTATCGTGATCAAGAGTGGATCATTTGGGAGGCGTTGAGCGACACAGCAGTCTACTATGCCATTTTCAATGTTTCTGATCAAACGCAAACCATCCCAAAATCGATCGCTGCTTTACTACCAATTAAAAGCGGCACTGAGTTATGGCAACAAAAAGAACAAACAATTGCCAATGCTGAGGTTCCTACTCATGGTGTCTTGTTACTCAAAAGCCCATTACAATAGTCCTCTCAATGAAAGCAACACAATGTGCCGAGCACATTGTGTTGCTTTTCTATTCATATTGTTCTTACCCTCTCAACAAGGTACCTACCAGTCTTACAAACAACTGACCGTAACCATTTCCAGCCTATACTTCATGAATCAAGTAACTCTGTTTTCCCTCTCGCAAAAAGATTGGTAAGGAATCAATTTGTGCCTGTGCGACAATCCATTGTCCACCTTCATAGATAGTTCCATCTCGAGCATCGGTCCATTTTGCTCCTGTTGGCAAATATACCTCACGCTCAGTAGCATGCGCTACAACGATGGGCGCCACTAGAATATCAGAACCATAGAGATACTGTGTTGTCAGTTCCCATACCTGGCGATCCTCTGGAAATTCATAAAAAGTTGGTCGAATGACTGGCGTTCCTTTTTCATGAGCTGCGCGCATCAATTCACGCGAGTAGTCCCGCATCAATTCACGAATTCCAATAAATTTTTTCATAATCTCATAGTTCTTTTCCCCAAACGCCCATATTTCGTTAGCTGCTCCGGTTTGCTCTGTTTCTTCACCATCTGCTTTGAAGATTTTTTTATGGGGAGTACGTGAACCGTGCAATCGCATGACTGGACAAAAAGTCCCGTATTGAAACCAGCGGATCAATAAATCTTGAAAATCTAGACTTGTCACAGAACCACCATGAAATCCGCCGATGTCACTTGTCCACCACGGGATGCCTGCTAACCCCATTTGCATGCCAGCAACGATTTGGTTGCGAAAGTCTTGGTAAGTCGAATGAATATCGCCGGACCAAACCAATGCCCCATATCGTTGGCTGCCCGCCCAAGCACAACGAACCAATTTGATTGAATGTTCTTTTTGTGAGGAAGCTTCTCCCTCATCAAAACCACGAACATACTCACGGGGATAAATGTTGCCTTTTTGCAACACACTCCCTACATAATAACGATAGGAATCATAGTCATACGTACCAAATTCTGGTTCAGCCTCATCCAACCAAAACAAGCGAATGCCGTTATTGACATAATTTTTTGATACTTTCTCCCAGACATAGTTTCGAGCTTTAGGATTTGTTGGATCATAAAAGATGTTATTCCCATGAAACAACATCTGTACATCAATGCCGCGATCCGTTTTGACTAATAAGCCTTGTTCTTTCATCTCTTGAAAATTCTCACTACGCGTGTCGATTTGGGGCCAGATCGATACCATTAGCTCGATTCCATATTTATCTCGTACTTCTTCTGCCATCGCCTTGGGGTCTGGAAAGAAATTTTCATCAAAGCGAAAATCACCACAGCGCGGCCAATGATAATAATCGATCACTAGTACATCAACGGGAATGTTCCGCTCTTTGTGTTCCCTAGCGATCGCCACTACTTCCGCTTGTGTCGCATAGCGAAGTTTACATTGCCAAAATCCTAGGCCATATTCGGGCATCATAGGTGCCCGTCCTGTCACTTGGCTAAATTGTTCTTCGATTTGAGCTGGTGTCTCTCCAGCAGTGATCCAGTAATCCAATTGCTTCGTACTTTCGGCACGCCATTCGGTCGTATTTTTACCAAAAGAGACCGAACCGATTGCTGGATTGTGCCAAAAAAAGCCGTATCCTTTGTTTGATAAATAAAAGGGGATCGAAGCTTGTGAATTTCGATGCGCTAATTCTAAATTACACCCTTTTAGATCAAAAATATCCTGTTGATATTGCCCCATACCATAGATTTTCTCCTCACGATTGGCTTCGAAAGTAGCTTTTAGTTGAAAATCTCCTCCAATAATCGACTTAAAAAACCGCGCCTTCTTCAAGAGCGCACCGCCAGATGCTGCCTCTTTCAAAATCACTTCGCCTTTTTGATTGTAAAAAGTGATCTTGCCATAGTTGTTCCAGCCTGCGTCTTTGGTGACTACTGCGTGGATTTTTCCATTACCGATAGCTCCTACATCCCCCTCAATCGCAACCTCGGCCTTAGAATCTTGTGTTAATAATGCACAGCAGGATAAATCTAGTTCACCAGACGGTGCACTCACCACCCGCAAACTGTTCGTGCCCCAAGCAATAATACGCACGACTTCATTTCCATTTTGAAATTCGAGGTAATTCTCACCTATTGAAAAAAACGACATTTTTGAACCCTCCTTTTTTTCAGTATAGCTGGATTACAGAGGGCTATCCTTCGATTTTATGGCGTGTTCTATCGTAATCATGTCATTTTTCCGATATTGTGTAGGAGTCTCACCAAACATCTTTTTGAAGCACACAGAAAAATGATTACTATTACAAAAACCGATAGCTTGAGCGATCGCCACCATGGTCAAATCAGTCTCTCGCAACAATTCTGCCGATCGGATCAAGCGATAATGATTTAGATAAGCCATTGGGGAAGTTCGAAATGATTGCTTAAAAAATCGTGTGAATTGCTCTTTACTTAAGGAAACAGAATCGGCCAAATCTTGCAATTGGATCATTTCATGATAATTAGTATGAATATAAGATAAAACCATTTTTTCCCGTTTTTCTTGGAGGCGCTCGCTTGATTTTTTTGCTGGCTGGTCAGTCCCAACTTCTAATAGATATGACAAGAGTTGGATAACGATCCCTTTCAGACGTAATTCACGATAGGACGATTTCCCCATAAAGCATTGATCAAATAGTTGAAACAAGCTGAGACTTTGTTGACTTTTATCTGGAAAATCCACATAAGAAGTAACACATTCTTGTATCAAAAAAGGATCGATTTGTTGGCTTTGAATTCTATCTGATTGCCGACTCGTAATTAATTTTTCAGAAAAAACGATACATGAAAAACGGCAGCTTTGTTGTGCGATTCGATAGGCAGTGTGTAAAGTATTGGGAGGAATCAGTACGATCGTATTTGCTTTAATCTTGCGTGAGACTCCATTAACGACTAATTCTAGCTGTCCTTGATGGACACATAAAATTTCGATTTCTTTATGCCAATGTGGCACAAAAAAGAATTCTCGCCAAACACTCACTAAATTAGGATAATATGCTAATGGGAAATCTTCCGTGCCATGATTCGCAGCTTCATAATAAGTAAGCGCTGCGGGTTGATTTATTTTCATTGAATCACTCGCTCACTTTCCACTTTATTAACATTGTTTTTCGTTTTATCATAGCGTATCTACAACGTTTATGTAAGCGTAATCGAAAAAATGTTTTATCTGTTGATCCTTCTGACCAATTGAAACAAACAGGACAGCTACTTGACGAGCTGCCCTGTTTGTTCCCACATTCCTGCAGGACAGTTTTTCTTAGCTAAATTTGCGCGAAACCGATAAAAGCAGCCGCATTTGGTACAGGTATGATTCAATCGCAATGGACAAGTCTCACAAACAACGATTCTCCTACTGACGATCTCCGGCGAAGCCAAGTCGCTTTCTAAAGAAAGTTGTTCTGCAATCAAGGATTCAATGTCTTCCTGTGCTGCTGCCGCAGCATCTTTCACTTCGCATCCTTTACAAGTCATGGGATCAGACTGTCAATGAGATCGTTAGAACACTCATTGCTGGCACCCGCAAGCTGACTTTGTTCTCTTCAACATTGTAAGCGGTGAAGTCTTGGATCACCACATCTTCAGGATGATCAAAATCATTGTGTGCGTTCATTTTGTTTCCCACGATATAACGAGCTTCTTTCACTTCATTGATCGCTGTTTCAAGGGAGAAGGATAATTCTTCCGTGCCTTGGGTAGCAAAATTACAAACCGATAGATGGATCGTATCTTCTTTTTTCGAAATCGTATACGTAATGGTATCGCTGCTGGTTCCATGGCTATCAATGGTTTCAGCATCTTGATGGACTTTGTACAAATCAAAGACATGATAGCTTGGGGTTTTCACCATTTGTTCGCCATCTGTCAAAATCATCGCCTGCAGGACGTTGACGGTTTGTGCGATATTTGCCATATGCACTCGCTTGGCATGTTTATGGAAAATATTCAAGGTGATCGCTGCGACCATGGCATCACGGATCGTATTTTGTTGGTATAAGAAGCCTGGATTCGTACCAGGTTCTGCTGAGAACCAAGTGCCCCATTCATCAACAATGATTCCCACACGCTGTTCTGGGTCATACTGGTCCATAATCGCGCTGTGGCGGGTCAATAATTCATCCATGTAGGCTGCTTTTTCACAGGTCACTTGCCACTCTGCCTCATCAAATTCCAAAGCGCTACCTTTTTCTTCCCAGCCTTGCGGATGAACGTAGTAGTGCAAGCTTAGGCCGTCCATCAACCAATGGGCGTTTTTCATCAGCGTTTCTGTCCAATGATAGTCTGCGACATTCGCTCCGCCGGCGACTTTGTAGATTTTTTTGTCGCCGTATTGGCGGACATAGGTTTGATAGCGGCGATACAGATCCGCATAATACTCTGGCCGCATATTGCCGCCGCAGCCCCAGTTTTCGTTTCCTACGCCAAAAAATTTCATTTCCCACGCTTCTTCATGGCCATTTTCTCTGCGAAGATCAGCCATCGGAGAAATGCCATCCATCGTGATGTATTCCACCCATTCCGACATTTCTTGCACCGTTCCGCTGCCGACATTGCCGTTGACATACGCGTCACATTCCAGCTGCTTGATCAATTCAAAAAATTCATGGGTCCCGAAATGATTGTTTTCAGTCACGCCGCCCCAGTGAGTGTTGACCATCGTTTTGCGGTTTTCTTTAGGTCCAATTCCGTCTTTCCAATGGTATTCATCGGCGAAGCAGCCGCCTGGCCAACGCAGCACCGGGATTTGAATGTTTTTCAGTGCTTCAACCACATCGATCCGCATCCCATTTTTATTTGGGATCGACGAATCTTCTCCAACGTATAATCCTTCATAGATACAACGGCCTAGATGCTCTGCAAAATGACCGTAGATATATTTACTGATCGTTGTTCCTGATTTTGTGTTTTGAATGTTAATCGTCATTGTTATACTCCTATTCTTTGATTCCCCAAATGGATTCATTATTATCGCCAATCGTTGAAAACGTTAATTTTTGCTGCTCAAATTCTGTTATTTCCTGACTTAATAAGATACCTTTGAAGGTCGCTTTTTCAAAAGTCAATGCCAAGTCTCCCGCATCGTACGTCCAAGTTCCGGTCAAGTCACCAGTAACGCTTCCATCTTTTTGAAGCTCGACTGTCTGCGTTTTTAGCATGGTCGTTCCATTGTCGGTACCATGGTTAATGATTTCATAGCGTCCGATAATGTCATCTTCTGACAAAGCATCTGCTATTTGTTCATTGCCTCGATACTCGTAGGGTGCTGGAACTGGCCAGCCCTCCTCATTCATATACATTCTGTTGACCCGCACTTCATGGGCTTCGGTTCCATTGTTAAAGCGCGTATGGTACACCAAGGACCACTGACCATTCTCATCGATGATCGCCGAATTGTGTCCCGCTGCTCGATACCCCATTTGTTGAAACGAGAATTGGTAGTTGCCAATCAATTTGATGCCGTAGTTTGAATTTTGGTCCCCTTGTTCGAAGATTGGGCTATTTCCTTGGGCATCAAGGTAAGGTCCTTCTGGTTTTTCAGCGCGAAATAGTCGCATATTGTAACCACCTTTTGCTGCTAAACCACCATAAGTGACGAATAGGTAATAATAATCGGTTTCCTCATCATAAACAATATAGGGACCTTCTCCTGATTGATGATAGCCGCCAAAAAGCTTGATCCCGAAATAGCGATCAATGATACGCCCATCTTCCGTCGTGCTATCTTCCCCAGGATACATTGGTTTTCCAGTGGCTGGATCAACTTCTAATAAAAAGATACCGCCCGACCAAGAACCATAGGTCATCCATAGTTTCCCTTCTTCATCATAAAACAACGCTGGATCAATGGCGTTTGGCGCATAATCGATGTTATACGTCAGACCATCTTCGATCGCCCAGTTTTCACTGAACCCACTGATTTTCCCCTCTTTGATCAATTTCGCCAAATGGGTATTTTGATAGTTGGTATTGCGTTCACTACCATCTGTCGAATCTTTTTCTGTAAAGCCAGAATAGATCACGGTATCCGCATAGCTATAGGGTCCTTCGATTGTTTTAGCTACGGCCAATCCAATCGCTGAACGCCGCCAAGTAGAACTAGCTGAGTAGTAGAGCATATAGGCTCCTTTGTCTCCATTTGACCATTCATAATCAGCATTCCAAATGACATCTGGTGCCCAAAGGCTGTAACCACCTTTTGAATCGGCATCATCGTAGCCTGCCCATTCAAAAGTCTCAGCTAGATTTTCTTTTGTGTTACCATAGATCATATTGTCTTCCATTGATTCATATTCGTGAGTGAAAGGTACTTCCCAAGTTTGTAAATCTTCTGTTTTCGCTTGGGCGAGATGCGAACCAAATACGTAAAACAGCTCTTGGTCACCAACATGAATAGAAGTAATCGAGGGGTCATGAATCGACACTCGATTTTTTGTCGTTGTTTCCCACTCCTTTTGTGAAAGTTGCTCAGCAGCATCTCCTGTTTGACAGCCAGCAAGAAATAAACTAGTAAAAAAAACGGACATGGTTAAACAGAGCATTTTTCTTTTTGTATTCATTTTTTCCCTCTCTTTTATCTATCCTTTGACTACACCGGGTTCGCCAAAATCAGGCAATCCATTTTTCTTCCAAGTAAACGGTTGGACGTACGCATGTCGATTGGGATTTTCTAAAGGATTACTGTAATCATTTTTTTCTGGTCTTGCATGATACACTAAGATATCTTGTTTCCCCTCCTCATCGACTGTAAAGGAGTTATGTCCTGGTCCGTATAGGGAATTTTGTTCAGAACTTGAAAAGACTGGTTCCTTCAACTTATGCCAAGAATACCCATTCAATAGATCACTATCCTCATCTGCCCACAACAGTCCCATTGCGTAGTTTTCATCCGTCGCACTGGCTGAATAAGTAATGATCACTTTTCCATTTCTAATCAAAGCAGCTGGAGCTTCGTTCACTTTGAAGCCGATTTTTTCCCATTCATAATAAGGAATGCTCAGCAGAATCTGCTTTCCTTTCAATGTCCAAGGATTTTCCATCTCTGATAAATAAAGATTGGAATTGCCTGGAATGTTTGGATCTGCTTGTGCCCAGACATAATACAATCGGTTCCTGTGTTCAAATACCGTAGCATCTAAACTGAAACTCTCAAATTGCGTCTCGATCTGTCCTTTTTCTACCCACTCGCCTGCAAAGGGATCTTCATTCGCATTTTCGATCGCAAACATCCGATGATGATGCTGATCATTTCTGACTTCTCCATGATCTGCAGCAGCAAAATAGATGTACCATTTTCCTTGAATAAAATGAATCTCTGGTGCCCAGATCAGCTCACTCATGGGGCCTTCGGCATGAGCCGTCCAGATGACTTTCACTTCACTGTCAGCCAGACCTTTCAAGGTTTTCGCACGCCTTAATTCGATTTCCTGATACCCTGGTTTTGATCCAGTGAAGTAATAATATCCATCGGTATGCTTGTATATCCATGGGTCTGCACGTTCTAATACAATCGGTTCCAAATAATTTTCTGCCATAAATTCTACACCTTCTTAAAAAATTCCATTTTCCGTTTTTAGTATTTTTATTGCTTTGTTTTTAGACATATACATCGTCGTAGCTAGTAAATATAGGACGACACCGATCACATCATAGATGATCAAATGGATTATGACACAGGCGATCATCCAACGTATCGTTCCTTTGTTTATTTGTTTGTCTCGCATATTCTTCGCGTTGATCCAACTGATAACGCCCATCAAAATCGTCGCTAACGCAACGATCATAACTACCTTCGATATCATTCCTACCAGACTTGACTGCAAGTATTCATACTGATTTTGATTTTGAAATGCTGCGATCCCTTGTTCTTCAAACCAAGGATAATACCCAAACATCGTTACGAGACCAATACAGACATCCCAGACCGCACTGGCACGTAGTAAATTTCTTTCCAATTTTCGATTCATGATCTTCACTATCCTTTTATTCCTGCATTTAAGTTCATAGATTCAATGAAGTATTTTTGAGCAAATAGAAACAGCATGACGGTTGGAATGATCGCAATCAATGCCGAGCCCATCAATTGACCAATCATTCGGTAGTTGCCATAAATGTCTTGTAGTAATAGCAAACCGGCTGTAATCGGCATCTTACTAACATCCGTATACACGATCACTGGCCACAAGAAATCATTCCATGAGCCTGTGAAAGAAAAGAGGCCTGCAACGATCAACACAGGTTTGATCAAAGGAACGATGATCTCTGCAAAAATTGTAAATTCATCTGCACCATCCATTCGTGCTGACTCGTCAAATTCAAGCGGGATACCTTTCATAAACTGTCGCACAAGAAAGATATTTCCCATCCCTGCTAAGCCTGGAATGATCATAGCAAGAGAAGAGTTGACCCAGCCGAAGGTTTCAATGATTTTGTAAGACGGGATCAAATTCACTACACCGGGAAACATCGAGATCCCCATCAAAAGATAAAAGATACGATCACGGTATTTAAACCGCATTCTGCCATAGCCATAAGCGGTCACTGAAACAACGATCACAACTAAAACAGTGTGCGTGACTGCGATAAACATTGAATTCCATAACCACTGCATAATTGGTGCAGTAGACGTATTAGTCAAAATCGCTACATAGTTATCTAATATCCAGTTTACGGGTAATAAACGAAACCCAGTAGAGACGATTTCGGTTTGAGAACGAAAAGAAGTGGCGAAGCTAAAAATCAGTGGAATAACCCAGATGATACATAAAACGATCAGAAACAAATATGCGATGACCATACTAGGTATATGTTTCTTTTGTGTATTCATTTTTTTGCCCCCTTAAGTATTGCTTCTATCTAAAAGAAAATATTGAAATACGGACACACACATAATGATCAATCCTAAGATGACTGCCATTGCCGAAGCCATTCCGGCAATTGATTCTCCTTGACTAAAAGCCAGTGAGCGGATATACATCATCAATACAGTCGTGCTTTGGTTTGGACCTCCACCTGTCATCATCAAAGGCTGTGCAAAGACATTAAATGCTCCAGCAGTTGTCATCACGATCGTATATAACAGTGGAAAGCGAATAGATGGCAAGGTCACATTCAAGAATTTTTGGAATGCTCCAGCTCCGTCGATCTCTGCCGCTTCATAAAGGTCTTCATTGACACCCGCTAAAGCTGAGCGATAAATGATCATGTTACCACCGATCGCTCCCCAAATGCTGACAACAAAAATCAAGATCCATGCATAGGGTTGTCGCGAAGCCCAAGAGAAATCGAACCCAAAAATATTATTGATGGCACCTAATCGAGAGTGGAAAATCAATGACCAGATCAAAGAACCTGCTGAAACAGAGATAAGACCTGGAATATATAGAATTGCTTGAAAAAGTCCTTTCAGCTTCACTTTTTTATGTTGCAATGCAGCTGCAATCATCAGTGGAATGATGATTTGTAACGGCACCATGATCAAAACGAAAATAAAGGTATTTTTCAAACCATTCCAAAATTGGGTATAGAATGTCGAGGAACTATCAAATAATAATGTTTTATAGTTGTTAAAACCGACCCAGACTGGATCAGAGATCAAATTCCATTGCGTAAATGAAGCATAAATACCATAGATCGTTGGAATACATACAAAAATAATAAAGAGTACCATGTGTGGTCCAATGAATGCGATCGATGCCCAGTTAATGCTCTTTTTTTTCATTCCTTTCATTCCCTTCTAAAAATTGGAAAAGGGGATAGAATTATCCCCCCTTCACTTATCTAGCTACTTCTGCAATCTTATCTTCGACATATTGTTGCATCGTTGCTAATCCTTCATCCATATCTAATTCACCGTAAGCGATATCTGTACTATAAACATCTAATGCTTCTAAGACATAAGAGAAATAAACGTAGTCAAAGATGTAAAGTGTTTCTTCTTCCTCTGGTGTAGAAGTAAAGAATGATTGTGGGTATTGTTGGTAATCATCACTTTCTAAAATATCTTTACTTGCAACGATTTGACCGGCTTTTGCCCATTCGATCGAGTTTGTACGAACGAATTCTAAAAATTGTGCGATTACTTCTTCTTTTTCTTCTGTTCTGCTTTCACTCTTCAACATGCCAAACATATGAGAAGCTGCTCGGTTAGTTGCGATGTCATCTGAAGTCGAATAAATATTTGTTACGCCCCAATTCAAGCCCTCAACCGCATCATGAGCGGTGGAAGTCCAAGTACCATCTGTTGATAAGAGTACGTTTCCGCCTTGGAACATCAAATACCCATCTTCTCCATAAGGTGTCATCAAACCTGCATCTGTTAACGCTTTAATTTTTTCTAACGCTTCTTTCATTTCTGGCGTATTCACCGTCGGGTTCCCAGCATCGTCAGAAATTGCGCCACCTAAGTTACGGATTTGCGCTAAGATAACCCAAGAAAGTAACGCATTATTTACGACATAATCGCCTTCTTCCATCTGCCCTGCTAATGACATCATTTCATCAAACGTCACGATGTTATCGTCTAGCCAAGAAGTGACATTGTATTTTTCTAAAAGATCTTGATTGTAATACATGGCACTGGCATGGATATCTAATGGGATCGTATATTGAGTATCGCCGATTTTTCCTGCATTCCACGCTGTATCTAAATAATTGCTTTCTTCTAACTCAGGTTGATAAGAAACAAGACGATCAACCGGATCAATAATATCGGAATTGACAAATTCCTCTACTTTATAAGAATGCATCAAAGTCAAATCTGGAATCCCACTTTTAGAACTAACAACCGTACTTAATTTAGTATACATATCAGACGTGATCACATGATTGATTGTATAATCGGAACCTGATTGTTCATTGAATTCATTTACGATCTGATCCATATAAGCGCCATCATCACCGGTAAGGGGTGACCAAAAATTAATCGTGTATTTTTCTTTTTCCGCTGCCTGATAACGATTAAAACCAATAAGGGCAACTGCAACGACTGCAACTAAAGCACCAATAATAATAAGTTTCTTCTTCATGTTTTTCCCTCTTTCATAGAAATTGAATTTTGGTCTTTGAAGCCGAACACACGCCTATCCTCCTTCTCTTATTTGCTATCCCAGCATTTATAATTGCATTATTCATTTCTAGCGTTTGCAAACACTTTCAATTTACAAATAAATCATAACTTGATTTGTAATCGCTGTCAACAATATTTTGATTAATTTATCAAGGATAATATCTATGTTAATTAATAAATATATTAATAACTAGCGAAATAAACAACGCTATTTACACAAATTAGCAAATATGTTAACATTCAAGTAAATCAAACAGTTTAAGCGGAGGTGACACGATGCAATTAGAAATCAATCAAGAAGCATTGCCTGTCTATGAGGCACTTGCCAGTAACGTGCGAATCAAAATCATTCAATTGCTGGCTAAAAACAAGATGAATGTCAAAGAGTTGGCACAAGAGTTAGGCTTAAGCAGCGCTATCATTACGATGCATATCAAAAAATTAGAAGAAGCCAAAATCATCAAAACAGAGCGTGTAGGGCAAAAAAAGATTTCCAGTTTGAGAGTGGATCATATCGATATCAACTTTCCTGAGAAAATCTTTAATGCCTTTGATACGAAAGAAACGGCGATACCGATCGGTCATTATACAAATTATTCGGTAGAACCAACGTGCGGGCTTGCTACTTCAGCTGATTTTGTGGGAATGGTAGATGAACCGAAGTTTTTCATGGATCCCCGACGAATGGATGCCCGCATCTTGTGGTTTACGAAAGGATTTGTCGAATACCAATCGCCAAACTTCTTAGCAAAAGAAGAAAAACTCGAAATGATGGAGATTTCAATGGAGGTTTCGTCTGAATTTCCTTTTTCCAATAACAACTGGCCTTCAGACATCACCTTCAGCTTAAATGGTGTGGAGCTTGGTACATGGACTAGCCCAGGGGATTTTGCAGACATTCGTGGAAAGTATACACCGGATTGGTATCCAGACAATCTTAATCAGTACGGGTTATTGAAGACGATCCGCATCATGGATCATGGAACCTACATGGAAGGTGTTCCTCTTTCCGACATTACGATCAAGGATATACCTGCCTACGAAGATACGTGGCATTTAAAAGTGGAAGTCAAAGAAGATGCCGAGCATGTCGGCGGTTGTACCCTCTTTGGCAAGGGGTTTGGGAATTACGATCAAGATATCAAACTAAAAATGTTTTATAGCTAAAAAAAACGCTAGTCTTAGCGGCTGACCTAAACATTTCTTTTGGGAATCAGGTCGCTAAACTAGCGTTTTTGTTATTTTTTCAAATGGTAACTGTACGTACTTACAATGATGTTTTCACGCCAAGAGAGTCTGAAACGCAAGCGCAGGCTTGTTTGGTTGTGCAAAATATTTTGCCAGCGACGTCTTGGGACAAACTGTGGAATGATGACGGTCGTTGTGTAATTGTGTTTGGCTGCATTGCGGCTGACTAGATCCACATAACGTAAGATGGGATTTTCAATCGAACGATAAGAAGAATGAACGACGGAGAAACGCACGTCTGGGAATTTTTGCTTAAATTCTTGTTCGATTTCTTTTTCTTTCTTCACATCTTCATCCAACGATACGTGCATCGCTACGACATAATCACCAATCGATTGGGCATAGTTCAATGCGCCGATATTTACTCGGGTAACATTTCCGACTAAAACGATCACAGTATTTCCTTCATAAACATGTAGTGCTTCTTGTTTTTCCAACCGCAGCTGTTCTGCGACTTTCTTATAATGATCATGGATCTTGTAAAAGATATACAAGAGGATCGGCATGATAATAAAGAATGGCCAAATATCGCCTAAGCGATACACGAACAAGATGGCAATGATCGCAAAGGAAATCAAAGCCCCAACGATGTTGGCGATCGATTTAAAGAACCAGCCTTTGCCTTCTTTTCTCCATTTGATCACCATTCCGCTTTGGGACAAGGCAAAAGGAATAAATACCCCAATGGAATACAAAGGAATCAAACGCTCGGTCGATCCTTGGAAGATAAACAATAATACGATGGAACCAGCAGCCAAGGTGATGATTCCGTTCGAATAGCCAAGACGGTCCCCACGGTCTTGATACATATGCGGCATATATTTGTCTTTCGCTAGGTTATACGCCAACACGGGGAAAGCTGAAAATCCGGTATTTGCGGCAACTGCTAAAATCAGTGCTGTAGCAAATTGCAAAACGTAGTACATAAACCCATGACCAAAAACGGCAGAACCGATTTGAGATAGGACGGTCACTTCTGTTTCTGGTACGATACCATACCAATAGTTGATAAAAGTGATGCCGACAAAGAAGAATCCTAAAATCGACGCCATGATTGTCAAGGTCGCAGCTGCATTTTTCGCCCGTGGTTTTTTGAAAAACGGCACCGCGTTACTGATCGCTTCGACCCCTGTCAAAGAAGAGGAACCTGATGAGAAAGCCCGTAAAATCAAGGCCACGGATACCCCAGGTACGACCGCTCCCGGTAGTGCGGTTGCATTTAACGGTTGCGCACCCGTTACGATATTGTACAAACCGACCACGATCAAGACTGTGATCACTGCGATAAAGGTGTAGACAGGAATCATCAAGAAGCTAGCTGATTCTCGCAACCCTCGCAGATTCATCATCATGATCAAGATTACGATCACGACAGAAATGGCCACTTGATGACCGAACAACGCCGGCACAGCTGAAGTGATGGCTTCTGCCCCTGCTGAGACGGATACTGCCACTGTCAGCATATAATCGATCAATAGAGAGCCGCCGGCAATCAGGCCCGCATTTTTCCCTAAATTTTCACTACTTACTACATATGCCCCACCGCCGTGAGGGTAAGCATGAATGATCTGGCGGTAAGACAAGGTCAATGAAATCAAAAGAATAATAACAAAAGCAGCGATCGGCAATGAATACCAGATAGCAGCAGCGGAAAGTGCCACTAATACGACAACGATCTGCTCTGTCCCATAAGCAATCGAAGACAAAGCATCAGAAGATAGCAACGCAAGGGCCGCCGTCCGGCTCAGTTTTTGTTCATCATTCTCTGCGGATTTCAATGGACGTCCGACCAACAAACGTTTCAAATACTCCACTTTTTCTACACTCCTTTTCATGAAAAAATCCTTCGTTAAACTTGTAACGATATCCTCACAAATATTGAATTATCAAGACTGTATGCTACTCTTGTAACCGCGAAAAGTCAATGAAAATCAGATGAAAAAACGACCCTTTTTCCCTCTTTTGATTATTAGAAATTTCACGTGATGGCACAAAAGCAGAAAGAACAAATGCTCTTTCTGCTTTAAGATTTTAGTGGAAGAAATGACTTTCTTTGGAAATTTCACTTAGTTTCTTCGTAGAGTTGACTAGATAAGGATACGCGTACGTACCGACGATCCCAAAGACTAGGAACAAAATCGTTAAAATGATCAACTGCGGGATAGCATTTGGCCAATAGATCCCACCGGCTGATTCTCTTAACAGATTGACCGCATGAGTAAACGGCAGTAGCGGATTAATGAATTGGAAGAACTTCCCAGAGACTTGGATTGGGTAATTTCCTCCCCCACCTGAAATGGAGAGAACCAAAATAATGATGGCGATCCCTTTCCCGAGGTTTCCGAACAGTCCCGCCAGTACGTAGACGATCATCATAAAGGCGAGTCCGACGAGTAATGCGAAGAAGACACTGTACACAGGGTTGTGGACATCGACGCCTAATAAAAACATATTTCCTAGGGTCACGATCAAACTTTGGGCGACTGCCATCGTCAAGAACGTCAGCATCCGTGCCACAAAGGTTTCACGTTGTGTAAAGCGTTTTTTGTCTTTCTTCTCTAAATGATACTCCGTTGTAGCGACACTTGACAATAATAATGCCCCTACCCACAAACACAATGCGGTATAAAATGGTGTGCTAGCTGAACCATTGTTGGCGATTGGGTAGATTTCATTGCTTTTTAATTCCACTGGTTGTTTGAAGAAGTCGGCTTCATCCGTGGCATCAAGTTTCAATAATTTGATGACTTCCCCGAGATCGACTTCATTTTCTCCTGCTCGGATCGCATCAGCGGCTTTGTGGATGCCTGCTTTGATACTTGGCCAATCGTTATTGATTAAATCGACAGCCGCATCCAAGGCTTTTTCAACTTCTGGCAGTTTTTCATCCACCATCGCCATCGTAGAACTGATTTCTGATTTGATGGTTGGCCAATCGTTTTGCAAGAAGTCTACGGCCAGCCCTAATTTTTCTTCGACAACTGGCAATTCGTTGTTGTACAGGTCGGCTCCTTTGTTGATGGCATTGACGATTTCATCCATATGACCATTCAGCATCGTATTGGCATCGTGCAATTCTTGCTTGATGGCAGGCAATTCTTTTTGGTATTTTTCCAAAATCGTCACGGCATTGCTGACCACTGATTTGGTGGAAGACAGCAACGAGTCAAAATCGATTTCTTGGGCTTTTTTCAAGACATCTTCGGCTGTGGTGATGGTTTCGATTAGTTTGGTTAGGATGTCGTTGATGGTTACAGTGATTGAATCAACATTGATGCTGTTCATGAGATCAGCGATGTTTTGAGCAGCTGCGGTAACTTGATCGAGGTACGCTGTAATTTCATCAACAGACCCATTTTGAACAAGGTTATTCAATTGCAATAAGCGGTCAGATAAAACTCCTAGCGATGTTTTAGCATTGCTTAGTTGCGTAATGATACCTTCTAAATCGGCGTTACTACCGGAATTCTGAATATTGGTTAAAAAGGCAATCAAGGAATCCAAGGCTGCTTGTTGTTGCTGGATGTTCTTTTGAAAGTCAGTGATCGTTGCACTGATTGCTTGACGCTCTTCATCCGTTAGTTCATTGTCAGCTAGTGCTTGACGAATCGTACTTGTCAGCCCAGCAGTAGTTGTTGCCACTTGACTGATCGACTCAATCGTCACCTTCACACTGCTAGAAATACTTGGCAGGGCATCTTGCAACTGTTGCGCCCCATCTTTGGTCGCTGTGGCGAAGCTGGCGGCTTGGTCGCCTAGTTGTTCGATCTGTGGTAACGCGGCTTGAACTTGTTCGATGACTTGCAGTCCTTGTTTGGCGGTATCGATGCCGTCCGTCATGGTGCTGGCAATGTCATCAAAATCATCATCGATCATCTTCAATTGTTTGCCGGCATTTTGGATCTCTGGGATCTTCTCTTGCAAGGTCAAAATGATGCTGGCTTCTTTCTTCAATGTCGGCAGCTTATCATTTAGGCCAATCAGTTTTTCCCCCATGGCATCCACTTGCGGAATATAATCGGTAAATTCTTCGGCTTTTGCGATCTTTTCTTTGATTTCTGGAAACTTATCATGCAAGGTGACGATCTCTTTCGTATAACCGTCGATCGTAGCCAAATTGTCATCGGTATCTAAGATCATGGATTTGACTTTGTTGATGCTGACTAAGTTGGAATCAATGTCATAGCCGATTTCATTGAAGACTTTTATTAACGTAGAGCTGGCGGTTTCAATAAAGTTCTGTGAGATCTCTTCTTGAAGACTACTGGCTCCTTTCTCGGTGATTTTTGGTGCGATGGCGTTGATTTTTTGGTTGCTGTAATACTCAATGGTCGGTTTTTCAATTGTCCCGCTGGTAAAGCTGATCAGATCATCTGAAAAATCAGCTGGCAGATAAATACCGGCGTAATACTTTCCTGATTTGACTCCTTCTACCAAGTCCTCTTTTGAATCCACGAAACGCCAGCCTAACTGTTTGTTATCATGGAGGGTGTCGATGACTTCATCACCGATATCGATATGCTTGCCTTGAAATTCTGCCCCTTTATCCGCACTATACACGGCGATTGGCAATTCACTGGTGTTGCCATATGGATCCCAAAGTGCTTTGATATTGAACCACGCATAAAGCGAGGGTAAGATCATTAAGGCAATGATCAAAAATGCAGAGATTGGATTGCTGAAAATTCGTTTCCAGTCCAGTTTATATAAATAGAAAACATTCTTTAGTTTATTCATTTTTTTCTTCCCCCACTAGTTCTTCGTCGAAGGATAATTTACCATGTTTTCCCCCCGCCGCCAACGGCTACGATCGACCAAGAAAAGTCCTTTTGACAAATGGACGTTTTTGTCAAAATGAAACCCCTTTACTTTTTGTTTTTTTTCGCTTATTGTTAAACTTTCTTTAACTTTACCATGATGGCGAAAAACAAACCACTCATATCCTTTGAACTGTTTTTTTTACCGGTCTTTTCTTCACAAAAAAAGCTTCCTTTTTCTGCAACGAAAAGGAAGCTTTTTTAGGTGTTATTTCAGTTGATCCTTTGCCAATAAATCATACACATATTTCAGTGAGGTGGCTTCGCCATATAACTGAAGTCCGGCCTTCTCTTCTGGGGAGTAGACTTGATCAAAACTTTGATCGGGAATCAACACGACATCGATCTCCGCACGCGTCGCAGCTGTTGCTCCCACAAGAGAATCTTCCATGACTAATGCTTTTTCTGCTGCGACTTGTGCTTTTTCTAAAGTCAGCAAGTAAGGTGCGGGATCAGGTTTATGGGCGGAGACATCATCGCCAAAGGTCTGATAGTCAAAGGCCTGCAACAAATCGAAATGCGCCAACAATTCAGAGGCTCTTTTTTTCATCGTCGAGGTGGCTAGTGCCGTTTGGAAGCCTTTCTCCCTAGCCAATGCGATGGTTTCTTTCGCATAGGGTTTAGTTTTGAAGGTGCCATCAGTTATTTGCTGGGCAATATAGACTTCCCGTTCTGCTCGTAATTCCTGCACCCGCTGCTGACCGCCTACGAGGTCGGCTAATTTACTAGCCGTCTGTTGCCAACTTTGACCACGCCAACCAAAAATATCAGCGGCTGTAATCGGAAGCTGATACTTTTTAAATAGAGCCAACCACCCATCAAAATAGACTTTCTCAGTATCGACTAACAATCCATCAAAATCAAAAATCAAAAGTTCTTTCATAAACGCTCCTTCGTTTTGCTAAGATTTTCCCCTCACTCACTGGGTATCAAGACATTTCCCGACTTTTGTCAGCAGCTGCTTGCACTGCTTTGATGACAGCCGCACGAAAGCCATTTTCCTCTAAGGTTTTGACTGCTTGGATCGTTGTGCCCCCAGGCGAGCTGACACGATCCTTTAAGACACCTGGGTGTTCCTTCGTCTCTAGTACCATCTTCGCTGCGCCTAATACCGCTTGAGCAGCAAATTCATACGCCATCGGCCGCGGCATACCTTCTGCCACTGCTCCATCTGCCAAAGCTTCAATGAATAAATACGTGTAGGCTGGCGAAGAACCACTGACACCAATGACTGCATCGATCATGCTTTCTGGTACTTGCTCGGCTTTCCCAAGGCTTTCAAAAAGTTGTTTGACTTCGTTGGCTTCGGCTTCCGTTACTTGACCGTTGGGGCTGATAGAAGACATCCCTTCGCCGACAAGTGCGGGGGTATTTGGCATGACCCGCACGATTTTGTGCGCACCGATGATTTCTTCCATTTGCGCGATCGTCACACCCGCGGCAATGGATACTAGCAAATGTTCCTCAGTCAATCCTGCTTTTAAATCAGCAAGCAAGCGGGGAAAGACAAAAGGTTTGACTGCTAAGACGAAGATCTCTGCTTTTTCTGTGACATCCGCCAGCTTAGTTGTCCCAGTGATCCCGGTTTCTTTTTCTAATTGTGCCAAAGTCGGCTCGTAGCGATGGTTATAAACCAAGATCTCTGCTGGTTCATACAGCTTTGCTGCAATCAAGCCATTAATGATAGCTTTTGCCATGTTACCTGCTCCTAAAAAGGCGATTTTTCTCATGTATTTCACGCTCCACTTCTGATTTTGGTACCACTTTTTGCTAAAAAAGCCTAATCAATGACTAGGCTTCAAATTCGATCATATACGGATGCAAGGCAGTGTTATAGATCCCTTCTGTATATTCTACCACTTCTCCTTGTAGATCATACGAATAACGGGTTCGTTTCAAGGCAGCGACCTCCGGCGTGATCATAAACTTCTGTTGCTCTTCAGTCAACGTCGTTGCCACAAACGCATCTTGAAAGCGATCGATGATCATTCGATGTTCATCCAATAGGCGATACAATGATTTTTCTTCAAAGACCTCGATGGAGGTTCCCTTTAGTTGCTTTGGCAAATGGTACTCATAGTAAATAAAAGGTTGGTGGTCAAAATAGTACATGCGACGTAAACGCATGACTTCTTTGCCCATCAAAGAATACGCAGGGTGTTCAGGCGCAAGTTCGACTAATTCATAGCTGAGGTTTTTCTTTGTGTATTCCTTGCCGGTCTTTTCAAGCAATTGGCTAAACGTCGTGCCTTTTGACAGCTTGTTGTAGGGGCGATTGCTTAAAACCGTCGTCCCACGTCCGCTGCGTTTTTCCACATACTCATCTGCCGCTAACAATTCGATGGCTTTGCGGACAGTGATCTTGCTGACATTGAAGGTAGCTTCCAATTCTGTTTCCGTCGGTAAAAATGAACCAATCGGGTAGCGACCCGACATGATGTCTTCTTTGAGCTTATCGGCAACATCACGGTAAAGAATGTGTTTGCGTTTCATTGCTATCTCGCCTTTCTCTCATTGGATTGGTCTGGTGTTCTCCTTATTCATCAAAGGTAGGAATGTCTTCTGGTTGCGGCTCGATCAAGACTTTCCGTGGCTTGCTGCCTTCAGAAGGGCCAACGACGCCTTGATCTTCTAATTCATCCACTAACCGAGCCGCTCGGTTATAGCCGATGCGAAAACGTCGCTGCAAGAGAGAAACGCTGGCGGTCTGCATTTCCACCACAAGGGCTTTGGCGTCTTCGAACAGCTCATCTTGCGGTTGTCCGCTGCTGCCGGCACTCGTTTCTTCCTCAGTGACCATCATTTTTTCTTCATAATTGGCTTCTTGCTGATCTGTCACGAATTCAACCACTCGTTCGACTTCTTGGTCGGAAATAAAGGCCCCTTGGACCCGAATCGGTTTGTTCTCACCCATCGGCAGATACAGCATGTCGCCGCGGCCCAGCAGTTTTTCGGCCCCGTTCCCATCAATGATGGTCCGAGAATCGACACCGCTGGAAACAGCAAACGCCATCCGTGATGGAACATTGGCTTTGATGATCCCTGTAATGACATCCACACTTGGTCGTTGCGTTGCTAAGATCATATGGATACCAGCTGCCCGCGCCATTTGTGCCAAACGAATGATGGCATCTTCGACTTCGTTGCTAGCAACCATCATCAAGTCAGCTAACTCATCAACGATCACCACAATGAATGGCAAGATCGGACGATTTTCGCCATCTTCTAAATTCTTATTGATTACTAAATCGTTGTAGCCAGTAATATTTCGGACCCCAGTTGCCGCAAATTTTTCGTAGCGTTCTTCCATTTCCTTGACCACTTTTTGCAACGCTTGCGCCGCTTTGCGAGGATTGGTCACAACGGGTGTCAAGAGATGGGGAATCCCATTGTAAACATTTAATTCAACCATTTTCGGGTCGATCATCATCAGTTTGACTTCATGGGGTTTTGCCCGCATCAAAATACTGGTGATGATGCCGTTGATGGCTACGGACTTCCCACTCCCGGTCGATCCGGCAATCAAGAGATGGGGCATTTTCGTTAAGTCTGCCGTTTGGACACGGCCAGAAATATCGCGTCCTAAAGGTACTTCTAATAGTTTATCTGGATGATCTGGTTGGGCTTCGATCACTTCTCGGAATGAAACCATGCTGACTGCGCTGTTTGGAACTTCGATCCCAATCAATGATTTCCCTGGGATCGGCGCTTCCATCCGGACGTCTTTGGCGGCCAAGGCTAAGGCGATATCATCGGTCAACCCGACGATTTTGCTGACTTTGACCCCTACTGCTGGTTGAACTTCGAATTTGGTTACTGCTGGTCCTAAGCTAGCTTTGACGACTTTTGCGTCAACACCGAAGCTTTGGAAGGTGGTTTCTAACACACCAATATTTTGTTCGATCTTTTTGTACTCGCTGCTTTGATCCGTTGAAGGGATCGAATCGAGTAATTGCGCTGAAGGCAATTCATAATCACGATTTTCAGCTTCTTCCGAAATCTCAAATTCCAATACTTCACCATCGTCATCGAGGATCTCCCCGTCTTCGTTGACCTTTTTGCTTGGTCCCGGTTTGTTTCCTGCTGGATGCGGTGCTTGAGCGGCCTCTGGTGCCGCCGCTTGCGGCAATTCTTGGAAGTGGTCGATGGGTACAAAGCTCAGCTGCTCTGGTTCAAAATCAGCTGGCGCTTGCATCTGCTGTTCTTTTGCTGATTTTTCGTCTTCTGTCATTGGTCGGACTTGATTCTTTTCTTTGATCTCCGCCATGACTGCTGCTCGCTCGGCTTCTTTTTTGGCTTCTTTCGCCGCTTGTTTCTCTGCTGCTCGTTCCGCTTTGCGGGCTTCTCGTTCGGCTTGCTTTTCTGGAGAGCCTTCTAACAACCGCTGCAGCTTGTCACCAGCTACTTGCAGGTGCTCCACTAACTCGTGGCTGCTCATTTGGCTGAACAAGAACGCCCCGATCAGCATGAGTAAAACAGCGATGATGTAGCTGCCGATCTGGGAAACAAGAAAATAGGTCGCCCCATAAAGCATGGCGCCAATCATTCCGCCCCCGACATTTTGGGTCACTTGGCTGCGCCGGATATCGCCTAACAGCGTCATCCACGTCGTTTGGAAGACATTGGCTTGTTCTCCCACCACATTACTAAAGATTTGCGCATGGAGGATGATCAGTAAGCCAAAATACACCAATACACAGCCAATCACTCGCCGAATACTCTTAAACCGAGCATCGGTCGTTTTGATCGCTAACCAGACACCATAAGCAGCTAGGGCAACACTCAAAAATTGGTACGTGTTTCCGCCAACGATCCGAAACCCGTTGGCAATCAAGGTTCCTAAAAAACCTAAATGGAAAAAGCCAAATATCGAAAACAAGACAAAGAGCAGGCCGACGCCGACCAGCATTAATTTCTCTTGCTGTTTTTGTTGTTTTTTTGTTTTGCGTTTCTTTGCGCGTTTTTTTTGCGCCATTTCTATCCCTCTTTTCATCTTTCCCTATTATAACGAAAAAAGAAGGCGAACAAAAGTTTTCCTGTGAGAAATTTTGGTTAGCTGTTGGAATTTAAGCGAAAATTTCTTAAATGATGAAAAAAACACCAGCTGCTAAGCAGCCAGTGCCTCTTGTTGACTTGTTTTTTAGTTTGGTGTGACGTCTTCGCCAAACCACTTTTCAGAGATTTCAGCAAAGGTACCATTGTCTTGCAATTCTTTCAAACCATCATTGATTTTATCTGCCATGGCTTGATCGTCTTTCCGCACACCTACAGCAAAATCTTCTGCTTCAAAAGGACTTTCGATTTCGTTGAAGTCAGCGGTTTTGCCTGTTTGAGTCAAATAATATTCTGCGTAGACGCGGTCGATCAAAAGACCGTCGATCCGACCGTTTTCTAGATCGATAAAGGCTTCATTAAAGCTGGCATACAAGGTTGCGTCATTGCCGTCTACGAGATCCTTCAAAACTTCCGGTTGGTTGTTGAAGGTCTCATAACCAGAAGAACCTTCTTGGGCACCTAAGACTTTGCCCTCCATATCATCAAAGCTAGTAATGCCGCTTGATTTTGCTGTGACTAAGACTTGTTTGTTTTCCATATAAGTATCTGTAAACAATACTTTTTCTTCACGAGCTGCGGTCTTGGTATAACCATTCCAGATCATATCGATGGTGCCATTGCTTAGTTCGGTTTCTTTCATGGACCAATCGATTGGTTGAAATTTGACTTTGGTTCCTGTTAGATCCAAAATCGCTGTGGCTAAATCCACATCAAACCCAACGATGTTGCCTTGGTCGTCTTTAAAGCCCATCGGTACGAAGGTATCGTCTAGCCCGACGATCACTTCTTCTTTGTCAGCGGCACTGGTTGTGGTGTCATTACTGCTGCCGCACGCCCCTAATAAAAATACACTTGCTGCTGCGATTCCCGTCAATAGTAATCTTTTCATTTTTTTCTCCCCCTTATTCTCCTGCTACTTTTAATAATTGATCGCCGATATTTTCGGCAAAAACCAAATCATGGGTCACCACGATCTGGGTCACTCCTTCTTTTTTCAGATCCAAGATCAGCTGTTCGACTTGCTGTCTCAAGCCTGGATCTAAGGCACTGGTAGGCTCGTCATAAGCCAACACTTTGGGATTCATCGCCATCGCTCGTGCAATAGCCACTCGTTGCCGCTGTCCCCCGGACAATTGGAAGGGATATTGGCCTAGTAGGTCACTTAACCCTAGTTTTTCTGCCAACTGTTCGGCTTTTGCTGTATACGCGGCCTTGTCTTGTTTCAGCACCATTTTTGGTGCCAAAGTGATGTTTTCAAAAACCGACAAGTGCGGAAACAATTGGAAGTCTTGAAAGACGACACCGACGACTTGTTCTTGTTCTTTTGTGTCGGTGGGATCAAAGGCTTTGCCATCCAGCAAAAAGCTTCCAGAATCGATCGTTTCTAACCCAGCCAGTGTCCGAAGCAAGGTGGTTTTCCCGCCACCGGAAGGACCGACCACCGCTAAGATACTGCCGTCTTCGATCGTCAGGTCTAGCTGATCGATGACTTTTTTAGCGCCAAATGATTTTGATACTTGTTTTAGTTCTAACATACGTGGTTCCTCCTAACGGTAATAGTCCAGTTTGGTCTCGATTTGTTTTAACAATAACGTGAAGACGCCCGTCATCACCAAGTAGATCAAGCCGACCCCAACTAACGGAAGCAAGGTACTGTCTCGCTCCATGGCGATTTTTCCGATTCGCATCACGTCTGACAAGCCCAAGATGTAGACCAGAGATGTGTCTTTGACAAGATTGATGACTTCATTGCCGACAGATGGCAGGGTGATCTTGACGACTTGTGGGATGATGATTTTTTGGATCGTTTGGATTGGGGACAAACGCAAGACTTTCGCGGCTTCGTATTGTCCGGCTGGAATCGATTGGATCCCTCCACGGAAAATCTCGGCAAAATAAGCAGCGTAATTGATAATAAAGGCGATCAAGGCTGCTTCAAAGCGGTCAAAGACGATCCCTAAGATCGGCAGACCGTAGAATACGAAGATCAGCTGTAGCAATAAAGGCGTTCCTCGCATCAACCAAACGTAGACTTGCACGATCAATTTCAAAATACGCAGGCGACTGGCTAAAACAAAGGCCAACAAGATGCCTAAGGGAATGGACCCGATTAAGGTCAGTGCGAACAATTTAACGGTGATTCCAGTTCCTGAAATCAGTTGGGGCATAACATTGACTAAATACTCAAACATGGTGACTTCCTCCTTGATAGGTTTCAATTTCGCTTGGCAGAAAAACAGCTTAGCGACGGCTTACTCCGATGCTTATGTGGCGCTGCACGTTGGCTGGTGAGGGCAACTGGCAAATTTCATTTTTCTAAAAAAGAAAAACAAAAAAAGCGCACACTGGCATTTGCCAGAGGACGCTAGATACGTGGTTCCACCTCAATTTGCCTTTCCTTCACAGGAAAAGGCCTCGTGCAGTCCTTGTGACCCTTCCACTTTCGGTTTTCGGTGAGCCGCAAAAAAAGAGAAAAAAAACGTCCCCTAGCCATTACAGCTAAAGGACGTTATCAACGCGGTTCCACCTTTGTTTATCAGTGCTTCACAGCAACTGAACTCAGAAAGTCATCAATCAATGACTGCTGCTGTAACGGGCAAACCCGGTCTCTCCTACTTTTCTTTCGGAAAAACGACTCCAAGATGTGTTTCACAACCATGCGTTATCTCTTTGCACCAACCAGAGACTCTCTTCAAACAGCAAGCCTTGCTACTCTTCTTTTCGATGTCTGTTTCATTAAGTTGTGTCTTACTTTACTCGCTCTTAAAGAAAATGTCAAACATTTTTTCTGAAATTTTCGAAACTTTGTCGCATGCACCGATTTCGAGGGGAAGATTCAGGGAAAAGAAGACGCAACTGCTTAACCGAAGTATGCTTCAGCTAAGGCTTGCCCTTGCTTGATTTTTGCCCATTGCTGCTCAGTCGAAAGCTCATTGCCGCAGTCACAAGAGGCAAAGCCACATTGATGAGAAAGATAAAGCCGATCCTTAGGAATGATTTGACTAGCTTTGTCTAATAAGGCAATCACTCGCTCTTCATCGTCTAATGTGGCGGTTTTGCTGGATAATAAGCCTAAGACAACCTCCACTTCTGGACGATCTTTCAGCGCTTCTAAAGCCGAGATATCACCGGCACGGTCATCATCCCACTCTAGGAAAAAGCGGTCATAATGCTGATCACGTAAGAATTTTTCGGCGATCGCTTTATAGGTACCACTGGCTGCCGCGCGGCTTTGGTAATTGCCGCGACAATTGTGGGTCCAGACTTTTAATCCTAATTCGTGGGCGTAATCAGCGACTTCGTTGTTGATCGCCACGAATTCATCGGCTAACGCTTCTAAGCCGTCATTGCCTTGGGTGAAGAAGCTCTTGTCATTGTCTTCGGCGAATAATTCCCATAAACAATCATCGAACTGAACGATCTCACCACCGGCTTCTCGGTATTCCTGCAAGAATTCCTTGTAGGCGTTAAGCAGCCCTTCCCGCAAGGCTTCTTTCGTTGGACACACCTGACCTTCACCAACGAGGTCGTTAAAGACAGTCAGCTCGGTAAAGGCGTGGGCAGCCCCCCACACGGTGATTTTGACTGGCAGGTCGCCAGCTTGGCGTTTGGTTTCTTTAAACAATGTCAAGTAATGATGGTTTTTGCCAGATAATGGTTCTGTGATTCGGATGCCGATGTCTTTACGCGTCTCAAAATGTCCACCGTCCAAATCTTCAAAGGCATACCCATGATCGGAGATATAGCGCTCAACGCCTTTTAATCCCCAGAGAAAATCCAGATGCCACATCGAGCGGCCGTGTTCGCCGTCTGTGATGACTGTGATGCCGTGTTCTTTTTGCGCTGCAATGATGTCAGCGATCGCTTTTGCTTCCGTTTCTTGGTATCCAGGAAACGCATCATAAAACGGGTAGCGGATGTCCTCCCGATGCTCGATTTGATTTTTGTAGTCCAATAAATCTTGTGGTCGTAACAATGACCCCACAAGCTGAAATTTGTCTGTTGCCATATCCATTCCTCCTATACAAAGTTTTCAAAATTGTTAGATTTATTCTAGCAAACATCTTATACTATAGATAATACTTATAAACTTATATATTCCATAGGCAATACCTATAACACAAAAAGGAGGTTGCTTCCCATGCGTATCCAGCAGCTTGAATATTTGGAAAAAATCGTAGAGACCGGCTCTTTCAATGAAGCCGCCAAACAGCTTTTCATCAGTCAGCCATCCCTCTCCCAAGCCATGAAAGAGTTGGAAAAAGAGTATGATCTGCAGCTGTTTTACCGCAGTAAATTAGGGGTGACCTTGACCGATGATGGCCGTTCCTTTCTCAACTATGCTCGAAATGTTTTAGACCAAGTCAATCTCTTGGACGAACGCTTTCGCAAAGACAGCCATCGCAAGCATGTTTTCAGTGTTTCTGCACAGCACTATGCCTTCGTCGTCCACGCCTTCGTAGAGCTGGTCAAACAGTTAGGGGAAGATGAATTTCAATTCACCTTGCGGGAGACCCAAACACAAAATGTATTGGATGATATCCAGACGTTTAAGAGCGAATTGGGGGTCATTTATCTGAATGATTTCAACACGACGGTCCTCACCCGTTTGATCCACGAAAAAGACCTGCAATTCATTCCTTTATTTGAAGCCAAACCCCACGTCTTCATCGGCCGAGAAAATCCACTGACTCAGAAAAAAAGCATCACATTAGCTGATTTGGAACCTTATACCTATTTGTCGTACGAACAAGGGGAAACCAATTCCTTCTACTTTTCTGAAGAGATCTTAAGCACTTTACAACGCAAAAAACACATTCGCATCAGCGATCGTGCCACGATCTTCAATTTGATGGTGGGTCTCAACGGCTATACCATCAGCTCTGGGATCATCAGCAGTGAGCTGAATGATGAAAAAATCGTTGCGATTCCTTTGGAAGTCGATGATGCGATGACACTAGGTTACCTCAAACACAAGAAAATGGAACTGAGTGAGATGGCTTTGGACTATCTCGCCTTGTTGAAACAGCATATCAAAAATTACGGTTTCGACGTCTTTTAAAAAAACGATCCGCAGACAGTCGGTCGGGCTTCCTTGGTAAGGCGTCCCGACCCTGTTGCGGATCGTTTTGTACTGTTTGTTCTTCTTCTGTTCTTAAATTATCTTTCGCTGATGTAGTGGAGAAAAAATCAACGCAATGGTTTCCATTCCCACTCTTCGACTTCGGCGATATCATAGCCGTTTTCTCGAATAAAGTCATGGTGATACGCAACGGTGTCTGCCATTTTTTTGGCAAAGTCCGTTGCTTTTTCTCCATAGACCCATTCGGCGGCGTCTTTGGCTAAGTGGAAGCGATCCAATTCAGAAAGGATCCGCATATCAAACGGTGTCGTGATGCCGCCATTTTCTCGGTACCCATGAATATGAAGCTGTTGGTTGCGACGGCCAAAGAAGATGTCGCGAATCAGTCCTTCATACCCGTGGAAAGCAAGCACGATCGGTTTGTCTTTCGTAAAGTAGGCTTCGAATGCTTCATCGCTCAACCCACGAGGATCGACTTCTGGACGACGCAATTTCAATAGATCGACCACATTGATGAAGCGGACTTTCAACTCTGGGAAGGCTTCAATCAGCAAGGAAACAGCAGCTAATGCTTCCAAATTCGGTTCCGTCCCGGCAGCTGCGATCACGATGTCCGGTTCTTGTCCTTCATCTGTCGATGCCCAGTCGATGACTTTCAAGCCATCTTTGACAAGCACTTTCGCTTCATCCGCCGAATAAAACTGCGGACGTGGGTGTTTCGAAGAGACCACTAGATTGATCTTTTCTTCAGAAGCGAGCGTTTCTGCCATGACAGCCATCAAGCTATTGGCATCGGCTGGCAAGTAGACCCGCACAAAGTCGGCTTTTTTCTCTGCAATATGGGTCATGATCCCTGGATCTTGGTGGGTGTACCCATTATGGTCTTGTTGGAAGACCGTTGATGAAGCGATCAAATTCAATGAGGGGTACGGGTTGCGCCAGTCAAGATCATGGGCTTTTCGTAACCATTTGAAGTGCTGCGTGATCATAGAATCAACGACTCTTAGGAATGACTCGTAGCTGGCAAAGAAGCCATGACGCCCCGTCAGCACATAGCCTTCCAAGAAGCCTTCTGCTTGATGTTCTGATAATTGTGAATCAATCACACGGCCCACTGAAGACAGCCATTCATCATAATCAGGATGTTTTGGCTCCAACCATTGGCGGTCCGTGACTTCGAACACATGGTTCAACCGATTGGATTTGGCTTCATCTGGGCCAAAAATGCGGAAGTTGTCAGGATTTTCTTTGATGATGTCACGGGCAAATTTCCCAAAGACCATCATATCTTGGGCCGTCGTTTCCCCTGGTGTCTCAATCGCAATGGCATGTGCTTGCCAATCTGGCAAGCGTAGCGGTTGCGGATCGATCCCCCCGTTGGTGATTGGGTTGACAGCCATCCGTTGCTCCCCTTTTGGCGCCAATTCTTGAATCTCAGCGTTGATGCGGCCGTTTTCGTCAAAAAGCTCTTCTGGACGATAAGACTGCAGCCAATCCGTCAAAGCATCCACGTGTTCCATATGTTTCGCATTGACAGGGATCGGCACTTGGTGGGCACGGAAGCCCCCTTCAATCGGCTCGCCATCCCAGACTTTCGGTCCAGTCCACCCTTTTGGTGTGCGAACGATTAAAACAGGCCAATGAGGCATAGCGGCTTCTTCCGCAGAACCTTTGCGGGCTTCTGCTTGGATCGCGTGGATCTGTTCGATGGCTTGATCCATCTTCTGTGCCAATTGCGGATGAACGGCTTCTGGATCGTCCCCTTCTACGAAATAAGGGGTCCAACCCATGCCTTCAAAATATTTCGTGAGATCTTGGTCACTTTTACGAGCCAAAATCGTTGGATTGGCAATCTTGGCGCCATTCAAATGCAAGATAGGCAAAATTGCGCCATCATTGACTGGGTTGATAAAGGTATTTGAAAACCAGCTGCCCGCTAATGGTCCGGTTTCGGCTTCACCATCACCGACCACTACTGCTGCAATGACATCGGGATTGTCTAAAATAGCTCCGGTAGCGTGGGCGATGGAATAGCCTAGCTCGCCGCCTTCATGGATCGAACCTGGCGTTTCAGGTGCCGCATGAGAAGCGATCCCACCTGGGAAAGAGAAGGTTTTGAATAGATGTTTCATCCCTACTTCGTCTTGGGTGGCTTTTGGATAGATCTCGCTGTAGCTGCCGTCTAAATAAGCATTCGCAACCATGACTTGTCCGCCATGGCCTGGTCCTTCGATATAAAACATGTTTAAGTCGTACTTATTGATGACGCGATTGAGATGGGTGTAAATAAAATTTTGTCCTGCGATCGTTCCCCAGTGACCAATTGGATTCACTTTTAAATCTTTTTCTTCGATGGGGCGGCGCAATAAGGGATTGTCTTTCAAATAGATCTGACCAACGGAAAGGTAGTTGGCTGCTCGCCACCAAGCGTTCATTTTCTGATAATACTCTGGTGTATCGTAGGTTGTCTTCATTGTGCTCCTCCTTTTAGTCCATTGTTCCACTCTTACATAAAAGTCTATGCCCCCTATATTTAAAAGTCAATTTTGCTGATTGCTGGTGCTTTCAAGGGTTTGCTTGCCCGCACTTTACAGCCAGAAGGCAAGAAAGCTTAAGAAAAACGCAAAGAAACCGCCGGCATCGCCAACGGTTCCTTTTGTGATTGGGTACTTATTTGATCGTTACGTATTCTAATCCTACAAGTTTCGCCCATGTTTCGATCTGATCAGAATTTAGGACAAGTGAGACAACGGTGTGATGGCCACCGCCTGTTTCGATCCACTGTTTGACGCCATCGTGGAAGTTTGGTTTTGGCGTCCACATTACTCGCGCAACCGGTAGTTTTGGTGCTTCTTCAGTTGGCTCAAAGGCATCGACTTCATTGATCAATAATTTGTAGTGAGTGCCAAAGTCGGCCATCGAAACCACGACACCTTCGCCGCCTTGGCCGTCAAACACGAGCCGGGCTGGGTCTTCACGATCCCCCATCGACAATGGCGAAACCACGATTTTTGGTTTGCTGGCTGCTAATACCGGATCGACTTCCATCATGTGGGATTGCAAGATGGCTTCTTTTCCTGGTGTCAGCTCATAGGTGTAGTCTTCCATAAAGCCAGTCGCTTTATTGTGAGCCATGATTTTCATCAAGCGGTCAATAGCGGCTGTTTTCCAGTCCCCTTCACCGGCAAACCCATAGCCTTCTGCCATCAAGCGTTGTACAGCTAAACCAGGCAACTGCTGCATACCATACAAGTCTTCAAAGTTCGTGGTAAATGCCGTATAGCCGCCTGCTTCAAGGAAGCGGCGCAGACCGATTTCTTGTTTGGCTTGTGCTTTGACATGACGTGCCCACTCTTCTTTGTCGTAATCGCCATAATCGAAATCATACAGCTGGCTGTATTCTTCAAAGAGTGCATCGATTTCTTCGTCAGTCACCGCATCGACAACTTGTACCAAATCGCCGATCCCAAAATAATCAACGGTCCAACCAAATTGGATCTGTGCTTCGACTTTGTCGCCTTCCGTCACCCCAACGTTACGCATGTTGTCGCCAAAACGAGCGACTTTAATTTGGAAGCTTTCATTGTAGCCGACTGCCACGTCCATCCAAGCAGCAATTTCTTTTTGGATGGCTTCATTTTTCCAATAACCGACAACGATTTTATTTTGCTTTTTCAAACGGGCATTGATAAATCCGTATTCTCGGTCACCATGAGCCGCTTGGTTCAAGTTCATAAAGTCCATATCGATGGTTTCCCATGGAATTTGTTCATTGTATTGAGTGGCAAGGTGCAGCAATGGTTTTTGTAATAATTTCGTGCCGCGAATCCACATTTTTGCTGGTGAGAAGGTGTGCATCCAGGTGATCACCCCAGCGACTTCATCCCGATAGTTGACTTCTTTCATGATTTTCGTAATCGTATCGGCAGTAACAGCGAGTTCTTGTAAAACAACTGGATAAGGCAGCTTTGAGCTGTCATTTAAGCTTTTGACCATTTCTTCTGCATGGTCCCGTACTTCTTGTAATGCTTCTTCTCCATATAAGTGCTGTGATCCTACGACGAACCAAAATTCTTTTTTCCCGATTTCTAACATTCTACTTGCTCCTTTTTCGTTATTTTTGCCCGTAATAGGCATTTTCTCCATGTTTGCGTAAATAATGTTTGTCTAAGACCCGCTGCGGCAATTCGGGTGCGTAACTGTTGAGCTGGCGCGTGATAAAATTCATCTTAGCGACTTCTTCTAAGACCACTGCGTTCATCACCGCCGCATCCGCCGTTTTGCCCCAGGTAAACGGTCCATGACCGTGAAGCAAGACACCAGGAATTTCTTCTGGCGTGATGTCGCGTTCCTTAAAGGTTTCGACGATCACCTGTCCTGTTTGTGCTTCATAGCCTTCATCGATCTCGGCTTGCGTCAAAAAGCGGGCACAGGGGACTGCTCCATAAAACGTATCGGCATGGGTCGTGCCCATCGCTGGCAGATCGAGTCCTGCCTGAGCCCAGCTCGTCGCCCAAGTAGAATGGGTATGGACGATCCCACCAATTTCTGGAAATGCTTTGTATAAAACGGCATGCGTCGGCATATCGGAGGAAGGATTTTTTGCTCCTTCCACTACGTTGCACTCAAAATCACAAACCACCATATCACTGGCTTGCATGGTTTCATAGTCAACACCGCTAGGTTTGATGACAAACAACTGCTGTTGGCGATCCACTGCTGACACATTGCCCCAGGTGTATTTGATCAATCCTTGCTTCGGCAATGCCAAATTGGCTTGAAAGACTTCTTCTTTTAATCCTTCTAACACAAAATTCCCTTCTTTCTTTTTAAATCAACGCATCGATTGCCGCTTGCTCGATCGGCAACCCTGCTTGGTAACGTTGGGTAAAGACGGTAAATCCCTGAATGTCCGCTTCCGTTGGGGCTAACGTCACGCCGTGATCATTTTTAAACACTTGATCTGCTAAAAATGCGGCCAAGGATTGTTCTGGCGTGTGGCGGCGAAGGTATGCTGCTAAAAGGGCGATCCCCCAGGCGCCGCCTTCACCAGCCGTTTCCAGGACCGTAACTGGCGCTTCCATGACAGCTGCCAAGACACGCTGGGCAACTTCTGGCGTCTTGAAGATCCCACCGTGACCAACGATTCGATCAATGGCGACGTCTTCGGCTTCCAGAATCTTCATCCCGATCTTCATCGCACCAAAGGCACTAAACAGATGTAAGCGCATGAAATTTGCTAAAGTAAAAGAACTCTCTGGCGATCGGACGAAAAGCGGCCGTCCTTCAGGGATCTTAGTGATATTTTCACCAGAATAATAGCCATAAGAAAGCATCCCGCCACATTCTGAATCCCCTTTCAATGCTTCGTTGAATAAGGTCGCAAACAATTCTTCCGTGGAAAGTTTCATTCCAGCTGCGTCGGCAAATTCGCGGAAAAGTTTGACCCAGGCATTGATCTCCGAGGTACAGTTATTCGTATGGACCATCCCCACCAAATCACCAGAAGGCGTCGTGACCAAATCGATCTCTGGATACACTTGCGTTAAGGGTTCTTCTAAGACGATCATGGCAAAAGCCGACGTCCCGGCTGAAACATTCCCGCTTCGCTGTGCCACACTATTCGTGGCAACCATGCCAGTGCCCGCATCGCCTTCTGGCGGACATAACGGGATGCCGGCTTGCAAGGTACCGGTTGGGTCGAGTTTTTTTGCGCCTTCTGCCGTCAATGTGCCGGCTGGTTCGCCTGCTGTCAACACTTGTGGCAAAAGGTCTTTGATCTGCCAAGGATACCCCTGACTGCTGATTTGTGCATCAAATTGCTGCAGCATATTCGCATCATAGTTTTTTGTCGTACTGTCGATTGGGAACATCCCAGATGCATCGCCGATTCCGATAACTTTTTCCCCTGTCAGCTGCCAATGCACATAGCCGGCTAAGGTAGTGAAAAAAGCGACCTCTGGTACGTGAGCTTCTTGATTCAAAATCGCTTGATACAAGTGCGCGATACTCCAACGCTGCGGGATGTTGTATTGGAACAATGCCGTCAAAGCTTTTTCTGCTTCTTCCGTGATCGCATTTCGCCATGTCCGAAAAGGGACCAACAGCGTGCCTTGCTGATCAAAGGCCATATAGCCGTGCATCATTGCAGAAAAACCGATACTGCCGATCGTCGTCAAAGGTACCTCGAATTGCTGCTGGATATTGTGCGCCAACTCTTGGTAGCTGGCTTGCAGTCCTTGCCAAATCGCTTCTAGCGAGTAGGTCCAAATCCCTTGCTCCAATTGATTTTCCCATTCAAAGCTGCCGGAAGCGATCGTCTGAAACTGTTCATCGATCAAGACGGCTTTGATCCGTGTCGAGCCTAGCTCGATCCCAAGAGACGTGCGCCCGTCAATAATTGCTTGCCTTACTTGTTGCGTCATCTTCTTACTCTCCTTTTTGGTTATTGACTGAACCGCGAACGATCAGCTCTGGTTCAAAATAAAAGTGTTGTGCTTCTGTTGCCTTCCCTGTAGTGATCCATTGTGCTGCCAATTCCCCCATCGCTTCTTTCGGGTGAGTCAGTGTGGTGATCGTCGGTGTGGACAAGGTGCTAAGGGGCGAGTCATCGTTTCCTACGATCGAAAAATCAGTAGGAACGTTCTTCCCAGCAGCCGTCAATGCTTGAATCAAACGATGCGCGATCTCATCGTTGTAACAAACGATGCCTGTGACTTGATTATCGGCAGCCGTCAAGCGCTGGATCGCTTGTTCAATAACGGCTTCTTTCGTCTCCGTCGTATACGTCAAGACGTCTTCTGCTGCAAACGTCCGCTTGGCTTGGGTCAACGCTTTGACAAACCCTTTCATCCGATATTTCCCTTGTAAGTCATCGATTTTCGTGATCATCATCAACTGCTGATGCTGTTGTTCTAATAGATAATTGGTTGCTAAAAAAACAGAACGTGTATCGTTGACACAAATATGCGGCAAGTCTAGTTCTTCGTAATAGGCATTGATCATGACGAGAGGAATCCCAGCTTCTTGGAGGGCGACATAATAGGCAAGATTCGGGTTGTACTGGCTGCTCTTCGTTGGTTCAACGATCAACCCGTCTACCCCTTGATCCATCATTTGCTGCAAGCACGCTCTTTCTTGCTCATGGTCATTGTTGGTTGAGCCTAAAAGCAGTGAGTAGCCTTGCTCCCGCAATGTCTGCTCCACGCCACGCATGATCGATGGGAAAATATAATCAGACAAATAGGTCATGATGATCCCAATCGTTTTGCGGTTTTTATGATTGACAGTCTCAGGTTTTGAAACGTAGGTACCTGAGCCCCGTTCTTTTCTTAAATAACCTTCATTGACCAAAACAGCGATCGCTTGGCGCACCGTGTGGCGGCTATAATGAAATTCTTCCTGTAAGGTTGCTTCTGAAGGGATCGCATCGCCTTCTTGATAGGTGCCTAAGCGGATTTTTTCTCTTAAGATATCCGCTAGTTGTTCGTACTTATTCGCCATTTTCATCCCATCTTTCAAAAGTTGTCCGTACATCTAAGATACCAAGAAACCGCTTCCTTGTCAATTGCTGCTATACTAATTTTTCTGAAAAAGTAATAGAGAAAAAATTCCAAACGATCATTCACCTAAATTTTACTCATAATAAAAATAAATAAGATTATATTTGTTGTATAATTGAATAAATAGTTAGTTATTTCTATGAAGGAGGCAAACACTTTGACGAGAAATATGAATGAAAATCGTGAGGCGCCAATCATTCTTTATTCAAAAAAATATCGAGAGAATCGCAAACACGAGGCTAGTTGTCGCTGGTTTATTACCAGTAAAGGTGTTTTGATAAACCATACCCATCCAAAAATCCCGGATGAAAAGATTCCCATGGCAAAAATTGCCGATGTGGAATTACATATAGGCAAAGGTCTCTTAGTGGACTACCTCCGACTGCAGGTACCAGGTAATTCTCATCTGCTTTATTTCACCAATCGAATCGATGCCCAAAAAGCCTATGAATTTTTAACGGATCATTTGGCAGCACTTGGCGGACAATCAGCCAAAAGTTACGTGGATGAAGAGGCTGGTAAAATCAAATTACTGTCTTATCATTATCGTGATGCTTGGATCATCGCAGAAGATACCCTCACGATCATCGACTACAAAAAGAAAGAAAAGCAGGTTTTGCAGATTCCCCAGATCACCAGTGTCAGTCTGAAAGAAGTTGCCGAATCTGGTCTTTGGAAAGGCAATGGCTTCTTGGAACTGTATATTGGCGGCGGGGCAATCAGAGAAACCCATTCTCGCAGAAGGACGGAACCAAACCACTCCCTTTGCTTTGCCGAAAAAGACCTGCTGATTGCTCGGATCATACAGCGCTATCTCACTAACTTCCCCCGTAAGCATGCGATACTGCCCCCGCGACCAACTGTAACCCCGACGGAACAGGTCATTGCTGATCTTCGCGAACTGAAAATGTTGGTCGATGAAGGAATTTTGACTGAAGAAGAATTTGCCTTAAAGAAAAAACAACTGTTAGGATTATAGAAGCCATCGCTTCGGGAAAAAAGCAGTCCTCCTGCCATGCAAAGGCAGAGATTTCGGTGAAGGGCTGTGCTTTTTTCTGGGAAAATTTTGAACGGTTTTTTTAGAACATGCTATACTAAATGAAGAATACGTAGAGTATCTCAAAGGAGGTCTTTCTCATTTTTTCTTTTAATGACATCAAAGCGCGTTTCCCCCAGGCAACGCTGCATGACAAAGTATCCACAACGAAGGACATCGAATCCATCGCTTTCGGCAAAAAATATATTTGGCTGCCAACTGACCAATTAAGTGACAGTGAAAAACTGCTGATCCAACTGGGAAACGGCTCTTTGCAACCAGAAATCGATAACCGAAACCATCCATGGTATCCGATTTTATTTGAACATCAGCCCGTTCAAGACCAAACGTGGGTCCGAATGCTGCAAGTTCATTTCACCCGAACCATTGACTCCTTGCAATCCGAATGGCTCGCAGAGATCCAGCAAATGCTCCCTAGCGTGGTGGATCTTTTTTTCCTCACCGAAGACCATGCGGTGATCGTAGAAAAACAAGACGACACTAATTTACCCATCGAAGATCTCGACGGCTTATTCGTGGCTTTGGATATGGATTTCGACTGCTATTCCCAGCTGTTCGTTGGCCCCTTCCATCACCCACGCCACGACTTCACTACCTTATGGACGAGTGAATCTACCCTGTTTAAAAATGAGTTAAAAACGAAAACTACCAGTAAAAGTATGGATCTGCCCAAAGTGGTCTTCGCTCTTTTTCGCAATGGCTTTTCCGAGTATATTTCCTTGTTTCGTACCTTGTATCTAGATTGGTTTGAAGAAGAGACCGAAACGATCATTCAATCACTGTGGCGCAATCAAGGCAATGCGAGTTCCACTGCCAAAGAACTGTTTATGCATCGGAATTCTCTCCTATATAAGATCGATAAGTTTCAAACACTGACACGTTTAAATTTAAAAAATATGGATGATCTGCTGCTTTGCTATTTACTAATCGATCAGTTCACCCATCAGAGCAATTAAACAACCTGCACAAGAAAACGTTTTTTTCTTGTGCAGGTTTCCGTTGCGCATTCGAAGCGTTTTCATTTATGCTATTCATGTAAACTAAATGGAAAGAGGTAATCCCAATGGTAGAAATGGCCTTAAAAAATATCCACAAAAAATATGACAATAATGATGCGTATTCGGTAACTGATTTTAATTTAGATATCGCGGATCGCGAATTTATCGTTTTCGTTGGACCTTCTGGTTGCGGAAAATCAACAACCCTTCGAATGATCGCTGGTTTAGAAGATATTTCTGAAGGCGAATTGAGCATCGGTGGAAAAGTAATGAACGATGTAGCACCAAAAGACCGCGACATCGCGATGGTTTTCCAGAACTACGCATTGTATCCCCATATGACTGTTTTCAACAACATGGCATTTGGTTTGAAATTGCGTAAATACGACAAAGAAGAAATCAAAAAACGCGTAGAAAATGCCGCTGAGATCTTAGGTTTGACAGAATACTTAGATCGTAAACCTGCTGCCCTTTCAGGTGGTCAGCGTCAACGGGTTGCCTTAGGCCGTGCCATCGTTCGTGATGCCAAAGTCTTCTTGATGGATGAGCCGTTGTCAAACTTAGATGCGAAATTGCGGGTTGCCATGCGTGCGGAAATCGCAAAATTACACCAACGTTTAGAAACAACGACGATCTATGTAACCCATGACCAAACAGAAGCGATGACCATGGCTGACCGGATCGTTATCATGAAAGATGGTTTCATTCAACAAATCGGTTCACCAAAAGAAGTCTACAACACACCGAAAAACATTTTCGTTGCCGGCTTTATCGGTTCACCAGCAATGAACTTCTTCAATGTTACGTTGAATAACGGTATGATCTCTGATGGTCAAAGTTTGAATTTACGTATTCCTGAAGGCAAGAATAAGATTCTTGTTGAAAAAGGCTACGAAGGCAAACAATTAGTCTTTGGTATTCGTCCAGAAGATATCCACAGTGAACAAATCGCATTGGAAGCTTCTCCTGAAGCAACTGTACGTGCTGAAGTGGTCGTATCTGAACTATTAGGTGCAGAAACAATGCTTTATACACGTGTAGGTGCGACTGAATTTATCTCGAAAGTTGATGCCCGCGACTTCCACCGTCCAGGTGAAACAGTTGATTTAGCTTTCAACATCAACAAAGCGCATTTCTTCGACAAAGATTCAGAAAATGTCATCACACTTCCTTAATTTGTAGTTACCATGCACTGTTCTCGGATTTGCCCCCTAGGCAGTCGCATTTAACTAATATCCACTTTTATTCCTTATTTGTATCCCTCAAAAACAGACAGTCAGCCGACTGTCTGTTTTTGGGTTACTTTATTCTTCCTGAGGCACATAGCGCGCGGCCATGGTTTGAATGATCGGTGTTTGCCGAACTTGAGTAAAAACTATTTTGACAGCAGACACGCCGACCGCTTCAAAGCTGATGATTTTTTGATAGCCGATCGTCACTATTTCGGTCAGTAACTGTGGTCCTGCTACAGTTTGCAGAAAAATTTTTGCTTTTTCTACCCGTTGCCCATATTGAATCGCTTCCTTCAATACAAGTGAATTGATGACGACCGGTTCTGCAAAATGTAGGGTCAGCCATGGCCGTTTGTCTTCCAAGTCCGGTTTCCAATACTGGCCAAACGCTTGAGATAGTTGGAGCTTATCCATTCTGCTGGACACACTGGTTGAAGAGCTCGCAAACGTGCCGTTCCTTTCAGTCGTCACCTCTTTCAATTGTTTAATCGAGTGACCTAATTGCTGCAATGCCTTTTGATCCGTTGGATGGATCATACCATCCGGCATCGGCGGCACATTAAGTAGAAATGAACTATTGCCCCCAACGATCTGCTTGTAAAAGGACCAGAGCTCAGCGCCGCTTTTTACTTGTTGGTCTTCTGATGGATGATAAAACCAGCCGGGGCGAATCGATAAGTTGACCTCAGCAGGGTACCAAGCCAATTCGGCAGCGTCTTTAATGCCGTACTTTTTCAGCGCTTGTCGGCTTCCTAAATCCATTTCCATACTGGAAATCGATTGCCGAAACGCTATGCTATCGGCTTTTTGCGAATGACTCGCTGTTTTTTCAGCATCCTTTAATGCTGCTGGCACCACACTCCATTCTTGAAGTCTGGTTTGCCCCGCTTCGTTTCCTACCCAACGGACATCCGGTCCGCAAACCGCAATCACTGCATTGGGTTGCAGCTCTCGAATCACTTGATAATACCGTTCCCAATCATAGTTTTGGCGTTTTCCATTGGGTCCTTCACCATTGGCCCCATCTAACCATATTTCGAATATATCACCATAATTGGTTAAAAGTTCTGTCAACTGCGCCGTATAAAAATCATCATAGGCTTGCCCCATTCCATAACAAGCTTCATGCTGATCCCAAGGCGATAAATAAATGCCGAATTTCAGGTCTGCTTGACGGCAAGCATCAGAAAGTTCTTTCACTAAATCACCTTGACCATTGCGCCAGGGCGTTGAAGCGACTGTGAAAGCAGTGTGCTGGCTTGGCCATAAGCAAAAGCCGTCATGGTGTTTGCAGGTCAAAATGATTCCCTGCATACCGCTTTGCTTCATTGTAGAAACCCATTGATGACAGTCTAGCTTTTGCGGGTCAAATACCGTTGGCGACTCATTGCCGAGCCCCCATTCACGATTGGTCATCGTATTGAGACCAAAGTGGATAAAGCCATAAAATTCCAGCTGCTGCCACTGTAGTTGTCGTTTACTGGGGCGAATCTGAGTAAGTTCTGTTGGTTCGATAAACAGTTCCTCCTTTCTATTAGTTGTTTGCCGCTTTAAGGAAACAGATACAAGGTCGATTCTTGACTGTTTCATCATTGGAAAAGATCCGCCGCCTTTACTGTACTTTCGCCACCTGTCCACTCACTGGCAAACAAAGCTCAAGAACTGACCGAAGCAGCATTCAATCGACGGGTCTTCCCTATCAGGTGATCAAACTACTTTACGATAAAAAGAGTAGTGCTTGCTTGGGGGATTCGCAAGGCACTACTCTAAACAACATATTCAAACGCTAAAAGACACATCTTTTTACGCGAGCCTAGTGATCGTTTTGTAAGAGGGTCAGGCTGTCTGTAAGGACAGCTTCGCCATCTAACAGCTCGTAATCTGTTTCTTTGATTAATTTATATGGCACCGCTTTGACCATGAGAAAGTCTTTTAATCGATTGACTTCGTACTTCGACTGCGGACCGATCAACAAAGCATCGACTGTTTGCTGCTGCAGGATCTGTTCAGCAATGATGGCTGGTGCCGAATAGATATGCACAGCTAGCCCTTTTTCATCTGCGGCCCGCTGCATGTTTTTCACTAAGAGACCCGTAGTGATGCCGGCGGTACAAATCAATAAAATCGTCTTTTGTGCTTGGTCCTCCATAAACAGGCCCTCCTACGAAATTTTCTTTTTCTTATTGTAGATATCCAACACGACGGCCAGCAGCAAAATCAACCCTTTGATGGCTTGCTGCCAATCGACACCGACCCCTAAGATCGACATCCCATTGTTTAAGACACCCATCACGAGACCACCAACGATCGCCCCCATCACAGTACCAATACCGCCTGAGGTAGAAGCACCGCCGAAATACACTGCGGCCATTGCATCTAATTCCATTGACGTTCCCGCTTGCGGTGTGGCTGCATTCAACCGAGCCGCTAAAACCAAGCCCGCCAAAGCTGCCATCATCCCCATGTTCACGAAGACCCAGAAGGTGATTTTCTTCGTCTTGATTCCCGAAAGTTCGGCTGCTTTTTTGTTGCCGCCGGTTGCATAGATTTGCCGACCAGCGACGGTTTTGTTAGTCAAAAATCCATAGGCAGCCACGATCACCCCTAAGACGATCAAAATGATCGGATACCCTTGATAAGAGGCAAAGATGTAGGTAGCACCAAGAAAAACAACCGCAGTAAAGACGGCTTTAAAGGCAAAGGCTGCCATTGATTCCACTTCAAAAAGATTTTTTTTGCGGCGCTCACGGGTCCGCCATTGGCCTAAAATCAGGATGCCCGTGATCACTACACCTAAAATCATGGAAAGTAAATGGATCTGACCGCCTGCAATATCTGGCAAATAGCCGGTGGAAATTTGTTGGAATGCCTTGGGAAACGGTGCCAATGATTGACCGCCTAAGACGACTTGGGTCAATCCTCGAAACATTAGTAAACCAGACAAGGTCACGATAAATGCTGGGATACCGACATACGCGACCCAGAAGCCTTGCCAGGCACCGATCACTGCGCCCATCAGTAAGCAAAGAGGCACTGCCAACCAAGGACTGATGCCGTTATTGACCATCAAGACGCCTGCAATCGCACCGACAAACGCCATCACGGAGCCTACGGATAGATCGACATGTCCTAACAAGACGACCAAAAGCATACCGGCTGCTAAAACGAGAATATGACTGTTTTGCAACACGAGGTTGGTGATATTCAGCGGCCGCCAGAAAATTCCGTCGGTCATGAGCTGAAAGGCCACCAATAATACTGCTAAGATAATGATCATACTGTATTTGCTAAAGATTTCCAGTGCCTTTTCTTTCAGCGAATGGCTGCGTTCTTTTTTTAATTTATTGGTTGTTTCCATCTCAAACCCCACTCTCTTCTAGTGTCATTAGATTCATCAATCGTTCTTGGTCTGCCTCTTCCCGTAACACTTCGCCCGTGAAGCGGCCTTCGTTCATCGTGTAGATCCGGTCGCACATGCCTAATAGTTCTGGTAACTCCGAGGAGATGATACAGATGGCTTTGCCAGCTGCTGCCATCTCTTCGATGATCGTATAGATTTCGTACTTCGCCCCGACATCGATCCCGCGGGTCGGTTCATCTAAAAATAAGATATCTGGTGTGGTCATCAGCCACTTTGCCAAAACGACTTTTTGCTGATTCCCACCACTCAAGCTGCCGACGTTTTGATAGATTGAATTGGTTTTCGTCCGCATTTTTTTGCGGAATTCTTCTGCCATCGTGACTTCTTTTTCTTTATCGATGACCCCTTGGCGGCTGATTTTGGCAAGACTAGCGATGGTGGTGTTCTCGCGAATATCCATCAGCAGATTCAAGCCAAGCGCTTTTCTGTCTTCCGACACATAGGCTAACCCATTTTTGATGGCGGTTGGCACGTCTTTGACAGAAATCGGTTGGCCGTCTTTATAGACTTCCCCCGAAATCGAACTGCCGTAGGAATGACCGAAGACACTCATGGCAAACTCAGTCCGGCCAGCACCCATCAAACCGGCGATGCCGATGATCTCTCCTTTGCGGATCATCAAGTTCAAATTTTCATTCACCACACGGGTATGGTCGATTGGATGATGGACCGTCCAATTTTTGACTTCAAAAAACGGTTCACCAATAGTGGGTTTCCGCTCTGGGTAGCGATTGGTCAAATCTCGCCCAACCATGCCCCGAATGATACGCTCTTCAGAGATTTCGGCCCCGCTCAGCGTCTCGATCGTTTGCCCGTCTCGTAAAATCGTGATGCGATCCGCCACATTGACGATTTCATTCAGCTTGTGGGAGATGATGATCGAAGTGATCCCTTGGTTGCGAAACTCTTTGATCAGCTCTAACAGATTGGCACTTTCTTCTTCATTCAACGCTGCGGTTGGTTCATCTAAAATCAACAATCGGACGGATTTTGAAAATGCTTTGGCAATTTCCACCAGCTGTTGATGCCCGACACCGATTTGTGAAACCAGCGTATTCGGGTCTAATTTTAAGCCAACGATCTTTAAAAGATTGTCCGTTTTCTTTTCGGTCAGATCCCAATCAATAATGCCGAGCTTGGCTTGTTCATTTCCTAAAAAAATATTTTCTTTGATCGACAGGTAAGGACTTAAGGCTAACTCTTGATGAATAATAACGATTCCTTTGTCCTCGCTGTCCCGCAAATCTTTGAACTTGCATAACTCCCCTTCATAATAGATCTCTCCATCATAACTGCCGTAAGGATAGAGTCCGCTTAAGACATTCATCAGCGTGGACTTGCCAGCGCCATTTTCTCCACACAGTGCGTGGATCTCTCCTCGCTCGATCGAGAGGTTGACGTTATCAAGGGCGCGAACCCCTGAAAACTCTTTGACGATGCCTTTCATCATCAAAATATTATCTGCCATGTTCTTTCACCCTTTTCCTTTTTATGTAAAAGTGATGCGCTCCCTTTGTAAGAAAAGCGGAAAGAACGAATACTGGGGATGATTCGTTCTTCCCTGCTGCTTTAGGGGAAACTAGCATCTTTTCTCGTTGGATCTGCACTCCTTGCTTAAATGCCCAGCTCTTCTTCTGTATAGTAATCGGTATCGATCAATTCTTCTTTGTAGTTGTCGCTATCCACAGAAACGGGATTTGACAAGTAGGTTGGTACGACTTTGACGCCATTGTCATAGGTTTCAGTATCGTTGACTGGCACTTCCTCGCCATTGGTGATGGCTTCGATCATTTCGATCGTGTTTTTCGCTAACACCCGTGTATCTTTAAAAATCGTTTGGGTTTGTTCACCCGCGATGATTGATTTCACTCCTGCCACCGTCGCATCTTGACCGGTGATCACAGGCAGTGGTTTATCAGAGGAACCATAGCCCACACCTTTAAGCGATGAGATGATTCCTAGGCTGATTGGATCATAAGGTGAAAGAACAGCATCCAATGTTTGATCCGTATAGTTGGCACTCAACAAGTTGTCCATCCGAGCTTGCGCGGTTGAACCATCCCAACGCAAGGTAGCGATTTGGTTGAAGTTGGTTTGACCGGAAGGAACGACTAGCTGTCCGCTGTCAAAGTATTGTTGGAAAACCGAAAGGACCCCATTATAATTGATCAGTGCATTGTTATCATCTGGAGAACCGCCGAATAATTCAATGTTAAATGGTCCTTCACCGTCTTTGAGGCCTAATTTGTCTTCAATATAAGACGCTTGCAGCACGCCGACCCCAAAATTATCAAAGGTGGCATAATAATCGACGTATTCCGAGTTCATCAGTAAACGGTCATAGGCGATGACTGTGATGTCTTCGTTATGGGCTTTTTCCAACACGTCCGTCAGTGCCGACCCATCGATCGAGGCGATCACTAAAGTATCAACGCCTTTGGTGATCATGTTCTCAATTTGTGCCACTTGGTTTTCTACTTTGTCTTCTCCATATTGCAGGTCAGTTTTATAGCCAAGCTTCTCTAATTCCTCTACCATATTGTCGCCATCTGCGATCCATCGTTCTGCCGATTTGGTCGGCATCGCAATCCCAACAAATCCTTTGTCTCCGTCACCGTTTGCCCCGCTATCTGATCCATTCCCACAAGCTGCTAACAATCCACCAACCAATAAGGTGGATGCTAGGACGACCAATTTACCAAAAGTACCTTTCATTGTGATCCCTCCATGTCTTTTTCTTACATACTCAGTATAGCTAGTTAAGGAATCGCTTACATTTAGATTTTTTCGAGATTTCTTGGATTTCTTGAGAAAGGTCGGCCCAGTTGCCGCTTTTTCTTTTCGTAATCTTGGATTTTTTAAGATTCCCTTGGTTTTTATTTGATTTGATATTTTGTGTAAAGCGCTTCCGTATTTTTTAGTAGAATAGACCATAGAGGTGAAAAAAATGAGGAATAGAAAAATTGGGTTACTCCTTTGTTTGTATCTGTCTTTCTTGGCTGGTTGCCAAGCAATCAAAGAAACGACCGCTGAAACAGCGGAAGAAAGTATCGTGATCGGTTTTTCCCAGTCGGGAACGGAAAGCAGCTGGCGTAAACGCCATACGGAATCGATCCGCACTGAGTTAGAGAAGGAAGGCTATGAAGTCCTTTATCGTAACGGTTATATGAATCAAGAGCGACAGATCCAAGATATCCGCAATTTTATCGTGTATCAAGTCGATGCCATCGTCTTTACCCCCATTCAGGAAAACAATTGGGAACCGATTTTGGAAGAAGCGGCCCAAGCTGGGATTCCCGTTTTCGTGGTAGATCGACATGTCAATGTCAGCGATCCCTCTTTATTTTTGACCCATATCGGGCCAAGCTTCAAAGCCGAGGGCAATCGTGCAGGTCTCTACGTTAGTAATTATTATAAAGAGCATGAGAACGAAACAGTCAATGTTTTAGAATTGACGGGACTGGATGCTACGTCCCCGACGTATTTGCGCTCAGAAGGGTTCCGAGAAACCATCAAGCGTGATTATGCCCATAACAATGTGACGATCCAAGTCGTAGACGAATTAAACGGCGATTTCATCCGCCGTAAAGGCAAAGAAGTCATCGAACAATACATCGAAGCAGGCAAAATGGAACAGATTGATGTCTTGTTCAGCCACAATGATGAGATGACGTTGGGTGCCCTAGAAGCCTTAGAAAAAACCGATATTGAGCCGGGGAAGGATTTAGTGATCGTATCGATCGATGCTCAAAAAGAAATGATCGATAAATTGAAGCAAGGAGTGGTCAATTGTGTCGTTGAGTGCAACCCAGATGCCGGGGTGTTCGTCAAAAATGCCATCTCTCGCTACTTGGCTCGCGGCGCCGATGCCATCCCTCGTGAAATCTATGTCCATGAAACAGTTTTTTCCAGTGACATGGATTTCGATCAGATTCCACCGAGAAATTATTGAGGAGATGAAGATGAAAACAAAAAGTATCAAGGGCATCTTTCAACAGACGAATAAACTGATGATCCTCGTCGCCTTTATTCCCCTCGTACTAAGTAGTGTGTTTTACTCACGGCAGATTTTCATTTACCAAAATACCATCAACAATATTGAAGAAGCCAATCAACTATCGGAAAAAGTCGATGCCATTGTCTTGGAAGAAATGTGGGACTTAGTCTTCGGCCAAAAAACCGTCGCACAAGTCCAAGAAACCAATGTAATTGAGGAATTGAGGAGCGACCTGCAACACATCCAAGAAAATACCAGCACTGCGAAAGAGCTCAATATTTTAGCGGTCGCCTTTCGGACGCTCGATTCTTTAGAAACCTATCAGCAACAGTTGATCGACAATATTCTCAAGGATGAGCCGGTGGAAAAAAACAAATACGTCATGATCCAAGTGGATTCGGTGATCGATTTGCTATCCGATATTTTGCAGCAATTCGTCGGGGTAGAGATCAGCTTAGCCAGCCAAACCAATCACGAACTAGTCCAATCGGTATTGTTACTGATCCTTTTTCAAGTCGTGTTGCTTTTGATCATCTTTGCGATCATCAATAAAAACCGCCGCTTTGTTCGTGACAACCTGCAAGACCCGCTGGATCGGTTATTAGATCTTTCCAACGAACTATCCCAAGGACATTTGAGCTACCGAGCAGAACTGCCAGAAACCCCAGAACTGCGGACCTTGACGAGTAGCTTGAATCGAATGGCAGATGACTTAACCCGGCTCTTGGAAGAAAATGCCTTGAAGCAGTATCACTTAGCCCAAAGTGAGGTGCGGGTCTTACAAGCCCAGATTACCCCACATTTCATCTATAATAGTTTAGATGCGATCGTTTCTTTGATTGAAGCTGCCCGTTACGAGCAAGCAACGGAAATGACCTATGCGTTGTCGGATTTTTTCCGTATCTCCTTAAGCAAAGGGCAAGACTGGATTCCTTTGGAAAAAGAATTGCGGCATGTGGGCGATTACTTGAAGATTTTGCAGATTCGCTATGGTAGGATGCTGTCTTACACCATCGAAGATCAAACCGTCAGTCCAGAACTGCAGGTTTTGAAAATGGTCCTGCAGCCCCTAGTTGAAAACGCCGTTTATCATGGCACCAAGTTTGTCCGTCGCGTCGGCATGATTCGAATTACAGTGTCAGAATTGCCTCACCAGATTCAAATGACCATCAGTGACAACGGCATTGGGATCGACCCTGAGCGTTTGGAGGAGATTCGTCGTAACCTTAAAGAAACCACTGATCCCGCCTCTGAGAGTGGCTATGGCCTATATAACGTCTATCGCCGTCTCCAGCTGAACTACGGCAGCGAAGCGCAACTGACGATCCACAGTCAATACCAAGAAGGCACCACGATTAACGTCACAGTACCAAAAAGGGAGGAACCCAACCATGTACAAAGTGTTCATAGTTGAAGATGAACATCTGATTCGCGATAGTTTGCGTCACCAAATCATGACTCTCGCCAAACAATACCCGATCGTTTATAGCGATGAAGCCGCCGATGGCGAATTGGCGCTAGCTTCGATCCTTGATCTGCGTCCGGATATTATTATCAGCGATATCAAAATGCCGTTTATGGATGGCTTGGTCTTTGCGAAAGAAGCCAAAAAATTATTGCCGCAAGTTCGCATTATTTTTGTTAGCGGCTTTGATGATTTTGACTATGCAAAAACGGCACTACAGCTGCAAGCAGACGATTACTTACTCAAGCCCATCAAAAACGAAGAATTAGAACAAGCCATCAAAACCGTCGTTCAACACTTAGATGAACAACAAACCACCCATCAGCAATTATCCAAAGAAGACGATTTATTCGAAATGGAAATCAAAAAAAATCACTTTCTGAATCATCTTTTTAAACAAAAGATCACGATCTCAGAAGCTTTTTTGCAAGCAGAAGAACTGGGACGGCGCTTTTCAGGCAAACAGTTTTGTGTGCTGTTAGCAAAAACCCCCTTCAATCAAAGTTTTTCTGACTACACTCGCTTTAGCCAGCAGCTGACCAAAGCCTATGAGCAAGATGATGCCGTCTTGTTCTCCAGTGTGTCTAGCCGCTTCATCAAGTTTTTACTTTTTGACCATGACCGCGAACAAGTTTTAGAAAAGGCCTATCAGATCGCTCAAAGCCTCGTTCATGGTTCTGGGGAAGAAGTGGCAGTGGCGATCGGACCTATAGCAGATCGTTTCTCGGGCATCCCTCTTTCTTATCAGAAAGCTCGTGACATGCTAAAAACCTATGGCAGCATCCGCAAGGAAAAATCATCAGCTATGAAGATGACATTCGAGAAGGGGAACTGTCCCCCACCAATCCTTTCAAAACCGATCTTGCTTCAAGACTGGCAAATGCTGGGAAACAGACGATCCCTGAGCTGACCGATGAATTGATGGCGCCTCAAGGGACCGTTGAGCGAACGCAAATGTACCGTTTGTTCGTCTTGGTCGAATTGCTGGCATTATTAAAGAAAAAAGACAGTCATTCGCTGCCCCAGATCGTTCAGCACGCCCATGACTTAGACTATCTAGCGGCATTGACCCATGAGCCAGAGAACTATCAAACGACTCTGGCAGAACTGTTGCCGCTATTGACCAAACAACCCATCAATCCTGCAATGGCGAAATATCAAAGCGTCATCAATCAAGCCAAAGCCTTTATCAGTGAGCACTTTTCTGATCCCAATATTTCCTTAAATGTAGTTGCTGAAAAAGTTCATTTGAGTCCGGCGCACTTCAGCACCATCTTCTCGCAAGCCACTGATTCTACGTTTATCGAATACTTGACCGAGCAACGATTGACCTTAGCTAAGGAACTGCTGTTAACGACAAATCTACGGCTATCTGAGATCGCCTTTGATGTTGGCTATAATGACCCAAATTATTTTTCCTTTTTGTTCAAGAAGAAAGAAAGTATCTCACCGAAAGAATACCGTCAAAAAAATGCCTAGTTGAATGAATGGATACAAAAAAAGAGTGAGAGACAGCAAAATCGTCCTCACTCTTTTTTATTTTCTACCTCATTCAGTTATTTCTTCTCCATAGCAGCTTTTAAAGCAGCTGCTAATGGGCTTTCTTGCGGTTCTTCTTGATTGATTTTATTCATCAAGCGGCGTTCTTCGTGTTTCGACAGCTTTTTGCTGCGCTCTTTTTTATCCGCCATTTTTTCGGTGGTCCCATCGAATTTACAGCGGAAATAGGCGCCATTTTTGCCCTCAATGATCTCCATCTTTCGGTGACATTGCGGGCAACGTCGGTTTGAAACTTTCGGGTCTTTCCGACGACGGTACTTGCAGGTGCCACTGGAACAAACATAGATCTTGCCATCACGGGTATTTTTCTCCCGCAATGGTTCGCCGCATTCTGGACACCGTTTTTGGGTCAATGAGAAATCTTGGTACTTGCTCTCACTTTGCTTGATTTCTTTAACCAATTGTTTAGTGTCTGCTTCGATTTGCGCGAGGAAGGTTTGGGCAGAGTAGGTGCCTTTCGCGATGGCTTCCAGTTCCTTCTCCCATTTTTCCGTCAACTCTGGTGTCACCAAGGAAGGATTGACTAAGACTAACAACTGCTTGCCTTTTGGCGATACTTGCAAGCCGCTTGGGGTCCGCTCCATCAGCTCAGATTTGATCAGCTTTTCAATGATCTCCGCACGGGTTGCCGGCGTACCGAGACTATGTTTTTCCATTTTACCTAAAAGAGTTCCTTCATTCAACGGTTTCGGTGGTGTGGTCAACTCTTTCTGGATGGTGAACTCAGGCTTGACGGTACTGCCTTTTTGCCAAGCTATGTCAATGATTTCTTCTTCAGAAGTCGTTTTCCATCCCGCTTCTAACACGGTATTGCGGTTGAATACAAAGGTTTCTGAACCAAAGGTCACGGTCACTTTCTGCTGCTGCTTTTTATGGGGTTTCGCAAAGAGCATTAAGAAACGACTAACGATCATTTGATAGATCCGTTGTTCATCGGTAGTTAATTTTTCATAACGTGCCCGCTGTTCCGTTGGCAATAGGGCATGGTGATCTGTAACTTTTTTATCATTGAAGACAGCTTGCTGCACCACTTGTCCGCCATTTTTCAAGTATCCTTTGACTTCTGGGGCAAAATCCGCAACTGCCTGAAGGCGTTCCTTCATGGTTGCCTTCATATCATTAGTCAAATACTTGGAATCCGTCCTTGGGTAAGTGACGATTTTATGGGTTTCATACAAGCTTTGAACAAGCGACAAGGTCTTCTTGGCTGAAAATCCATAACGCTGATTGGCTTCTCGTTGGATCTCGGTCAAATCGTAGGGCAATGGTGCACTTTCTGTTTTGACCTTTTCTTCGATCGCTGTCACGCGACCATTTTGTTGACTCATTTGCTTGACCAATGCTTCGGCGTCGCTGCGTTCTTTTAGTTGATAGGGATTTTTTTGTTGCAGGCGGGCCTTGGCATCGCCTACGTTTAGGGTAATCACATGATAGGTTTGCGGACGGAAACTCTCGATTTGCATTTCCTGACTGCGCACCAAAGCTAAGGTAGGGGTTTGGACCCGACCCGCACTAAGATTGTCTTGATATTTGACCGTCAATGCCCGCGTGACATTCAACCCTACCAGCCAGTCGGCTTTTGCCCGCGCAAGGGCGGAGTAGTAAAGATTGTCGTAGTGCTTGGCTGACTGCAATTTTGCAAAGCCTTCTTTGATGGCTTTAGGGGTTTGCGAAGAAATCCACAAACGTTTGACTGGTTTGTCAAAACGAACCCACTCCAAAATCCAGCGAGCGACTAGCTCCCCTTCTCTTCCCGCATCGGTAGCGATCACGACTTCCCCGACATCTTTTCTTTGAGCCAATTGTTTGATGGCTTTTAGTTGATGACCGGTTTTTGGCAACGGCTTGATCCCGATGGACTTAGGAATCATCGGTAACGTTTCCATCTGCCATGATGCCCACTCTTTGTTTAAATCTTCAGGCATTTTCAAGCCCAATAAATGACCAAGGGCCCAAGTAACAATCGCCTTGGGTCCTTCGTAATAATTTTTATGTTTTTGCTCACAGCCCAAAACTTTGCTGAGGTCTTTGGCAACGCTTGGCTTTTCCGCTAGAATTAGTTGTTTCATAAAAATCTTTCCTGCTTTCATCGACGACTTGCTGATATTCTTTAAGCAATGCCAGTCCAATATATTGTTGGAGGTAATCGTCGCATTCTTCGCACCAGCGTTCGTCTTCTTCATTCCAAAAAGCCGTCATAAAGTTTGATTTTGCATTTATGTACGAATACTCTTCTCTGATTTCTTGCCATTTTTGTTCATAAAATGACTGCGCCTCGCTGAAAGTTGCAAATGTGAACGCCTCTTGAATATCTGACTGCCATCCCTCAAAAAACCACCACGGTTCATTGTCCCCATACATGACTACTACTTGATACATTCCATTGCTCCTTTCACGATTCCTTCCCCATATTAGTCACTTTTACTTAAACTTGCAAGGAATAAGTTTCAGCATTTAAACATCGCTTAAAGAATTCATTAAACCTTCGTTTTTTTGTACGTTTTATCGGTTGCTTAAGATTACATCATTTCTATGCCCTTATAGTCTAGCACAGAAGTTTCCTGTTGTGAATATAACAGTAAAAGATTAAAAAAATATCAAACAAGATTTATTTTAACCTCGCAAAAAAAATTTTATCTGTGATGGATATGCTACAATAATGGCAACCACGAAACTGCTAGGAGGTGCCCCATGTATCTCGAACAAATCACTTTTCCCGATCAAGAAACCGAGTTTGATTTTTTCCTTTCTATCCAACGGACTGTCTATGATTCTTACTACCCTTTTCAGATTCTCAGTGCCCGCCGTTTTCAGCAGATCGATTTTGAACCAATCACTATTTTATATGGCGGTAATGGTTCTGGCAAAACCACTGCATTGAACGTGATTGCAGAAAAGATCCACGCTCAGCGCTTTGCTGCGTATAATCGGTCGAATTTTTTCGAGGACTATTTATCCTACTGTACTGCTCGTAGCAACGACGAACCGCAAGAAAAAGTGCTTTTGACCAGCGATGACGTCTTTGACTTCATGCTGGATATTCGAAACTTAAATCAAGGGATCGATCATCGCCGAGAAGAAGTGTTTCAAGAATACTACCAAGCAAAGTATGCGGACTTTCGTTTCACAGGTTTTGACGATTACCATGAATTGAAGAAAATCAATCTCGCACGATCCAACACACAGTCCAAATTCACCCGCAAGCACTTGATCGACAACGTCCGAGAATATTCCAATGGTGAAAGTGCCTTTCGCTTCTTTCAAGAAAAGATTCGTCCCGACAGCCTTTACTTATTAGATGAACCAGAAAATTCCCTTTCTGCTGATCGTCAGTTGGAACTGGTGCAGTTACTGGAAGATTTCGCCCGCTATGAACAGTGCCAATTCATTATTGCTACCCATAGTCCTTTCGTTTTATCTTTAAAGGAAGCCAAAATCTATGATTTGGATCAAACGCCCGTCGATGTTCGGAAGTGGACCCAGTTAGCTAGTGTCCAGCAGTATTACCGCTTTTTTCAAGCACATCAAGCCGAATTTGATGATCGATCATGACCAAAGTAAACCATTTTCCGCCAAAGATTTCTTTTGGTGGCTTTTTTCCGTCGCACTCACACAAAGACCAAAATCAAATTGATCAGCGCAATACAGAAGGCGACCACTCCCGCAATTTTGCCCCACTTGACTTCTGCTTGGTTATACTGATCGGAATGCCCCGCAATCTGAGCGGACAAAAAGTAGAACTTTTTACAACAATCAAATACCCTGCTAAACCAAATAGTACAGCTAAGGCAAGTTGGTTGATTTGGCTTGAAATGACCTGATTCTGATGAAGCAACACCACCCCTACGGCACTAACGTCCCTCATTTCATGAGGTTGAATCTTGTACGATTCATGCCCCTCCCCCTTTCTTTTAAAAATGCCAATGCATCAAAAACATTCATTTTCTGACTAAATTATAGCATATTTTGAATAAAAAAATAAAATCCAAGAACTCGTAAACGAATGTTCTTGGATTTTTATCAATCGAAAAAGATGATTACTTGCTGGCTAATCACCACCAGCAAAAATTTCTTCTTTATTATAAATCGGTGTATGTTTTTTCAAGTCTTCAAGTGTTCCTACTTGTCTCCCTTTGGAGTAAAAACCATCTAACAAGCCTAAAGATTGAAAAATCGTTTGCTTATAGGCAATTTCCGCATTCCATTCCGTGGTATCTAGTATTTGCAAAGCTTTATGGATTGCTTCGATGCCAGATGCTCCTGGCGCACTGATCAGTACCCCATGACTGTTGAGGAGCAACATATTCGGTAAGGCGAGTTGTTCTTTTTTCATGTAATCAGAAACTAATTCTGCTAATTCTGGTGAGCAATTAGGTTCAAAGTCTAGTACAGGAATATAGCCAATTTTTTGGGTCGCTTCTGTTAAGTTAGGCATATCCAATCCGGCGGTTGCCCAAAACATCGAGTGAGGAGAATGGGCATGTAAGACTGCTTTTATCGCTGGATTCGTATCATAAACCGCTTCGTGTAAGTTGATTTCTCGTGTCAGCTGACCAACCCCATCAATCACTGTTCTCGTATGAGGCTCAACGACTAAAATCTGGGCTGGTGAGACCTCTCCTAAATAGGCTTCTGACATCATAGTTGGTGTCATAATAATGTATTCTTTTCCAGTTTCATCGGTTGTTTTAAAAGAAAAATTACCGCCTGCAACATTTGTATTCTTCCGGGTAAAAATCAATTTTACGATTCGTGCTAAATCTTCCCGTTCTCTTTCAAAAATCATCCGTCCATCTGACATATTCAAGACCACCTTTTTTATTTTTCAAACGTTTTGTTGCGTAAGATTGTTTGTACAGCTTCCCTTACTTTAGCTGCTTCTTCCTCTTTTTTCTTTTTTCGTTCATCGTATTCTTTAAAAAGTACTGGACTGCCATATTTGTATACACAGACTGCTAGACCAATCGCTACGACATTAAATAGGTACTGTTGTGTCACCAAAGCTAAGAGATAGCAGCCAATTGCTAGAAAAAGAAGCAATTGCCATTTTATTTTTTCGCTCTTTCCCATTCCTGTCGTCCTTTCCTTTTTGAAAATATTAGCCATTCGTCGCACGTACTTGCGTCGATGGGGTCCCTTGTTCTTCATATCTTTGACTTGGTACCTTTACCTTATTCATATATTTATACAACCAGACAAACATTGCGATAAACACAACGGAACCGACGATACCCAAGATATTTCCTTTAAACGCTTCTGCAAATAAAATTCGAAATTCCGGTCCTTCGATCGAAGACCAAGTGATTTGCTGCCCTTTTTGTATTCCTTCTACTGCGCCGGTTCGATCTGCTAAGCCCGTTAGGATCGGCGTCAAATACGTAGCTGCATATAGATAGATTGGCATCGAAATAACCCCCATGATCAGCATACGCACCAAGTTTCCGCCGGTGAGCAATAATCCACCTACTGCGATCGAATAGTTAATGATTCCTGCTAAAGGCAACACAGCATTTCCCGGCAAGATGATAGCATAGCCAATAAAGACAGGTACCAACAAGATAGCAGTGACCCAAATCTCAGAGCGACCAGCTAATACGGGCCAATCTAACCCAATGTAAACTTCCCGATCTTTAAAGCGTTTTTTCATCATTTCCGACATTGCATCAGCCAGTGGTGAAAGAGACTGCATAAACATTTTTGAGATCATTGGGAACAAAGCCATTGCAGTCGCGATTTGAATAGCTAAGTTCAATGAGCCTGACACGCCATAAGCTGCAGCTAATCCCAAGCCCAAACCAATGAGAAAGCCCATCACCGAATTTTCAGAGAAGATACCGATTTTCTTTTTTAAGGCTTTGGTATCGGCCCGTCGATTAAAGAAAGGAATTTTATCCATAATCACATTGATCGGTAATAAAAGCACTGCTGAAATATTCATCAAGTGGGTCACTGTTACTAAAGGAATACCAGTCAAATCCTCAATGTGGCGTTGGAACATATCCCCCATTTTAAGTTCCAAGATAACCTGTACGATGGCGGTGATAAACCCAGCAAGTAAACTTCCACTGATAAAGTAGACCAGATAGGCAGTCAGCGCTTTACCCCATACATTCCACATATCGACATTCAACGTCTTGGTCCAGTTCAAAATCAACATGACAAAATTCACGCCAAGAACGACGGCAAAGAAAACAAATGCATAGGACCATGACCAGGTGATACTTGCCGCTCCTGTCCACCCTAAATCTAGCGCAGGCAAGTTCAAGCCAGTATTTTTTGCCAATGCTTCGGAAGCTGGACTAACTGCATTTGACATAAAGCCAATGACCATAGACATCCCAGTAAAAGCAATACCTAACGTGATTGCAGACATAAAGGCTTTTTTGAATTTCATCCCTGCAACCAAGCCTAGGATTAAAATGATTAGCGGCACAAAAATAGCGGAACCTAAACCTAAGATATAATTGATAATGTCTTGAAATACTTGCATTTTTTTCACTTCTTTCTTTTGATAGGATGTTTTGTACTAGCCAATCAATTCTTTGATTTCTTCATAAATCGTATCCATACCCATACCGGTAAGAAACGGAATCCCAGCAAAAACGTGTACACCTAGCTCAGCGGCTTTTTCCAATACTTCATCATCTGGCTGAGCAACATACACATAAATTCCTGTCGACGGCAATTCATTTTGGATCGACTTGTAATCAACTGCTTCAACGGGGAAATCGATTCCGTCATCTTCAAGCATTCCAGCAATTTTACTTGCGATCGTTTGACTTGTTGCAACCCCACTTCCACATGCTACGACCAATCTTCTTTTCATCTTAAATTCCTCCCAAAATTTTATTTTGTATACTGTGTAACTAGCTGATAAATTGCCTGCACTTCTTGTGTTTCAATGAATGCCTTTACAAATCCTTCATCCATAAATAATGCCATTAACGATTGCAGTAAGCCGACTTGCTCTTTTGGTTCTTTGATTCCTAGAAAAAAGAGATCCTTGACCTGCATTTCTTGACTGTCGCCCATTTGCTTCATCTTCACCTCGTTTTTCAGACGCACGATCGCAATAAAAGGCTTTTCGACATACGCTGGTTCTGAATGAGGCAAGCCAATATTCAAATACTGTGTAATCAGTCCAGTTGGAAAAGCTTGTTCTCTTGCTAGTAATCCTTCTACATACTGTTCATTCACAAAACCTTGTTGCTGTAATCGTTTGGCTATTTCTTCAAATAGTTCTTTCAACTCCTCTCCTTCCACATCGAGAAAAATTAGCCTTTCATCAAACATGCTCGTATAGCCCATCTATTCTTCCTCCTTGTTCAACTCAAATGATAAATATTGTTAAAGTTTGTTACAATATGTTTTACAATGTAAATATACAATAGTTAATTTTTCTTGTCAACGCTTTCTTTTGGTATTTTTTTCAAACTGATTCCTTTCACCAATACACGAAACTATCAAACTTTAACAAAGATGAACATTTTCCCTTGCTTTTTCCAAAAGTAAATGCTATTAATTAATGTATAAAGAACATCGATAAAAAAGAAACTTAAAAAAATCGTTAATCAACCAGAGGTGAAACTATGTTAAAGAAAGAACGGCAAGAAAAAATTCTAGCGCTAGTGAATCAGCACGATTACTTATCCATTGCAGAAATAGCCAAAACATTAGACGTTTCCGATATGACCATTCGTAGAGATATTACAGAGTTAGCGAATCAATCTTTATTGGTAAAAATCTATGGTGGCGCCCAAAAACTCGAAAAAATCGAACACGAGCTTTCTACTCAAGAAAAAATCGATACGAACGTTGCCGAAAAGAAATTCATCGGAAAAGTAATGAACAGTATCATATCAGACAACGATACTATCTATATCGGTGCGGGAACTACGATGCTCCACGCTTTACCTGAACTAAAAAAAGCAAACTTATTCGTGATCACAAATAGTTTACTTGCTTTTAATTATTTGATTTACAACACAGACTATCGTGTCTTATTGACCGGTGGAGAATTTTCCCGCACGACGGAAGAATTTTATGGGGAAACAGCAGAGAAGAGTTTTGAAAATTTAAATATCGATATCGCTTTTGCTGCTACAAATGGGATTTTTGAAAATAATATTACCACTGCAAATCTTGTTGAAGGTTCGATTCAACGAGTCGCATTCAAACATTCCCGCAAAAAATGCATCGTTGCAGATAGTTCCAAGTTTAATCGCTCTGACGTTTATACCTTCTACTCGCTTTCAGATATCGACTATTTGATCACTGATGATAAACTTTCTGAGACTACTTTTGACTATTATCGTTCCTTTACAGAGATCCTCAAGGAGGAACAAAAATGATTTTAACCATCACAATGAACCCTTCCATGGACTACAACTATCTTGTTCCTTCGCTAAAATTGGATCAAGTAAATCGGGTAGATAACCCACATACATCAATTGGAGGAAAAGGCATCAATGCTGGCAGAGTCATCGCACAATCTGGGGAAGCCGTTTTATTGACAGGTATTTTAGGTGGACCTGTAGGCAAAACGATCCTTGATTCTTTACTAGCTGAAGAACGTTATGTATTGGATTTCCTCACCATCAACGGCAATTCTCGCAATGCGATCACGATCATGCATGACGGTAACACCCATACTGAGCTAGTAGAAAAAGGACTTTATCTGTCGGAGGAAAACGAACAACTTTTTTACCAACACCTTGCAGCAATAATTAAACAACACCCCATCACGGTCGTCTGTATTTCTGGATCAGTAAATTCTGATAATGGGCATTTTCACGATCAATTGCTTCAATTCATCCGTCAATCATTAGGTGAACAAGTCCCGATCCTCATGGATATAGCTGGGGAACAACTAAAAAATTGTTTGACTCAAACGAATGCTCGTCCGAATTTTATTAAACCAAATCAACAGGAATTAGAAGAACTAATGGGTCAAAAATTGCATTCATCGCAAGACATTTTCTCTGTCTTAGAGAGCTCTCTCTTCGAAGGGATCGACACCGTCATGGTTTCTCAAGGCGACGATGGGGCAATCGTTAAACATCAGTCGACTTTTTTTAAGATCGAGATCCCTAAAATCGCCATCATTAATACGACTGGTTGTGGTGATTCAACCGTTGGTGGTATGGCTGTTGCATTGAATAAACAGTTTCCAATGGAACAAGCATTGATCTATTCGATGGCTTGCGGTATGTCTAATGCGCTCTCGAAAACAAACGGTACGATCGATCCTGCACAAGTCGCTGCATTTAGCGAAAAGATCCACCTTTTCAAGATCAAAGAATAAACGGCTACCTATTTTTGGCTCTATAATTTATGGGACTGATGAATCAGAATTGATTCTTCAGTCCCATTTTCATTTTAGGTATTAAAAAACATATCGTTCTCTAGTATGATTAAATCACCACAAAATAAACAACTGAGAGGACGATATGCTATATGAATGATTCTATCAAAAAAATGCTGAGAATAATAGAGAAAGATTTGATGATTATAGAGGTCTCTTACGAGACCCTTCAGAAGAAAAAGACGTTGGTCGTCGATGCTGTTCTCTCGCCTGCTCCTCGTGCTTGTAGAAGTTGTGGTTCTACTGTGGTAGATGGAAACGGGAAAGCAATTATAGTGAAAAATGGGAAGAAGGAAACGATTGTCCGTTTTGAACAATACAATCATATGCCTTTGGTTATGCGCCTAAAAAAACAGCGCTATACCTGTAAAAACTGCCGAACCCATTGGACTGCTCAAAGTTATTTTGTCCAACCCAGACATTCAATCGCAAATCATGTTAGATATAAAATTGCTTCTTTACTGACTGAAAAAGTATCTTTATCTTTTATTGCGAAAAGCTGTCAGGTATCTTTGACCACCGTTATTCGTACATTGAAAGAGTTTAAAAGCTATTTACCAAAGCAATCTAAGAAGATTCTCCCCAGAGTATTGATGGTTGATGAATTTCGTTCGCATGCTTCCATAGAAGATAAAATGAGCTTTATTTGCGCAGATGGCGAAACAGGAAAATTAATAGATGTTTTGCCTACGCGTAAATTACCTCGATTAACAAGCTATTTCTTAGGTTGTACCAATCCAGAAGAAGTAGAATTCTTGGTTACAGACATGAACGCTGCCTACTTCCAGCTCACCAAACGTGTTCTGCCAAATGCGAAAATAGTGATTGATCGGTTTCATATTGTCAAACACATGAATCAAGCGTTCAATGAGTTGCGTATCCGTGAAATGAATGAACTTCGTAAAGTAGGACAGAAAAGCCAGGCAGAAAAACTGAAAAAGAACTGGCGCTTTTTGCTAAAAAATCGTGCAAACATCAACCATTATGAATACAAAACATGGAAAAGTTTCCGAGCACCAAAATACCCATTTCTTACTGAAGCAATGATGATTGATCGATTGCTTGAGTTTTCTACGCCCCTGAAGGAGGCGTATCCCTTTTTTCATGAATTAGTTGAAGCCTTTCGAGACAAAGACCCTGACTTATTTTTCTGCATATTGGCAGAACTTCCCGAAACGTTAGATGACGGCTTTCGGGAGAAGCTTCAAAACCTTCTGACCTATGAAGAAGGCATCACCAACGCAATGATCTATCCTTATTCCAATGGAAAAATAGAAGCGAAGAATACCCACATAAAGACAATGAAACGAGTATCCTACGGATTTAAATCATTCGAGAACATGAGAATTAGAATCTTTTTGATCAATCAATTAATCAATGTAAGATAACAAAAAATCTGAGCCAGAATGCGGTTCATTCTGACCCAGATTTGATTTTGCACAACTCATCAGTCCTTATTGACAAAGAGCCCTATTTTTTTGGTTCTCTTGATTACGCAAAACATTCGTTGGTACAAATAAAGAAAGCCCTAGCTAAGTGCAACTGATTGGTTCAGTGTTCTTAGCTAGGGCTGATTTTGTTAGGTGTTAAACATATTGTAATTCTTTGGCTTCTTTGTAGGCTGCATCGATCAAACCGCCGCCCAAGCATTCCATGCCGTCATAAAAAACGACTGCTTGTCCCGGAGTGATGGCGCGTACTGGTTCGTCAAAAATCACTTCTGCTCGATCTCCATCTAATAGACGCACGGTTACCGGTACATCTTGTTGACGGTAGCGGAATTTTGCTGTGCATGAAAATTCCGTGCCGCGGTCTTGTTCTGTAGTAAAGTGGATTTGGCTTGCTTCCAAGCGATCTGCATACAAAGCGGGGTGATGGAATCCTTGTCCCACATACAAAGTGTTGGTCGCTAAGTCTTTTCCTACGACAAACCATGGTTCTTGAGTGGCACCGCCGCCGCCAATGCCTAAGCCTTGACGTTGTCCGATGGTGTAGTACATCAAGCCATCGTGTTGTCCTTTGACTTCGCCATCTAATGTAACCATATTGCCTTTTTTCGCTGGCAAGTAATTACTCAAAAATTGTTTGAAATTCTTTTCTCCGATAAAGCAGACACCCGTGGAATCTTTTTTCTTGGCTGTTGCTAGACCTGCCCGTTCAGCGATCGCTCGTACTTCTGATTTTTCCATGCCGCCTAGTGGGAACATGGTTTTGCTCAATTGTTCTTGTGACAATTGGCTTAAGAAATACGTTTGATCTTTGTTGTTATCCACGCCTCGCAACATATGAGTTACGCCGTTTTCATCAACGGTCACTTGCGCATAATGGCCAGTTGCTACATAGTCGGCACCAAGATCCATCGCATAATCCAAAAAGGCTTTGAACTTGATTTCCTTGTTACACATGACATCTGGATTTGGCGTCCGTCCGGCACGGTATTCTGCAAGAAAATATTCAAATACACGGTCCCAATATTCTTTTTCGAAATTCACTGAATAATAAGGAATCCCGATTTGCGCAGCCACTTTGGCTACGTCTTTGTAGTCTTCTGTTGCGGTACAAACACCGTTTTCATCGGTATCATCCCAATTTTTCATAAAGATCCCAACAACATCATACCCTTGTTCTTTCAGCAAAAGTGCTGTTACTGACGAGTCTACCCCGCCACTCATTCCAACCACCACACGGGTGTTTTCGTTAGACATGATCGTTTCACCATCATTTCAATTATAGATTCTGAAATCATCTACGATTTGAAGGTCGCAACTTTTCAGTAATTTGCATTATACAACAAAACACAAAAAACTTCACTGTTTGCTGTCTTTTCTTAAAAATTCCTTTTTTAGAAAAGACATCTGGAGAGAAGTTGCTGTTCGTTACTCCACCCACTCAGCCAAATAGAGGAAGCGCTGCTTTTGTGTCTGTCATCGACAGCTGTCCAAACAGCAACAACTTACTTTTCAAATGGTGGTTGTCATAAAATCGTATGAAATTCTTCAGGAAATGCAGAAATGCTCTTATTAGAAAAAGACTATACTTCTCTTAGATATTACTTTACGAGGAGGGGCATTTCATGCGATTGCACACAAGGATATCGAAAACGAGGAGAAACGATGGGAAGAAAGAAAAGAGCCTTGCACTGCTGCTTTTTCTCATCGGTGGTGTTTTTGTCATTCATTACGTGATTGATCAGGTCAGGGATGCTGCGTTTGATCAGACAGCGCTTGTCTCAAAACAGTTCACTCGCCAAGCCAATCAAGCTCTTCAACAAGCGATGGCAGATACGCAGCAACTGCCGTTGATTGTACAAACCGATCAACGCTGGGGCAATAACACGTATGGATATGGAGAAGAGCAAAATACGTTTGCGGCAAACGGGTGCGCTATTGCTTCTTTAGCCATGATCGATTCTTTTTGGACGGATCGTCCGCCGAATCCTGACAAACTATTGGAGTGGGCTGGCGATCAATTTTATCTTCCCAAACAAGGAACGAGTTGGCAAATCTTTCCTCAGTTTGCCGAAGCTTTTGGTTACCAATTTGCCGATTTAGGGGATTCATTTGAGGCTGCCTATGAGAAAATGACACAAGGCATCCCCGTTGTGGTCTCGGTTCAATCAGGAACCTTTACGACATCCGGACATATTATGGTATTGGCTTTGAACAAAGAAGGAACGATTCAAGTATTCGATCCTAATGATTCCCCCGAAAAAGCCCATTATGAGAAAAGCTATCCTAACGATGTCTTTCAAGCAGAAGGAATCCATTATTGGAGCTTTTGGCTTTGATGTTCTGATCGGCTGAAGCTGCAAAAATACACCTTTTGTGGGACAAAAAAAGACTAGCCGCAGCTAGTCTTTTGCTTATCTTGCTATTATTGAACGCGTGGTTCGTTGTTTTCTTGAATACGCGTCGTTGTCCGGTTGAAGGCACCTTTGGCTTTACGTGTTTGTTTTGACGCAAAGTCGCCAGTTGTTTCTGCCGCACTGCTTACTTTGTCTTGAACTGTTTCAGAGTCTTTTTCGAATTGTTCACGTGTTTTGACATCTGCTACATTCACGTTTACTTCGATGACTTCTAAATTCGTCATTTTGTTGACTTGTGTTGAAACAACCTCTTTGATTTGGTCGTAGATCGTGGTCATGTCGCTGCCATATTCTGCAACGATATCAAGATCGACTGCCACTTGTTTTTTCCCAACTTCAACGTTGATCCCTGAAGTCACATCATCGGTGTTGACTAATTTACCTGCAATATTTGAGAAGAAACCGCCATCGACTGTTAAGAGTCCGTCTACAGATTCTAATGCAATGCCTACGATTTTTTGAATCACTTTATCTTCGTAAGTTAATTCTCCTTTAACACCTGCTGTTGGTTTTGTTTGGTTTTCCATCGTACATTCCTCCTACTATAATCTTGATATAAATTAAACTAATAATGTTACCAAAGTTAACGGCGCGGTCTTTGAAATTGTTCAAAGAATCCGACTTCTTTGAGATAAAATCCCAGATACGTACCTAGTGCCGTAAATAGCACCAGCAGTATGGTTTTCAAAAAGCCGATCGTTAGAAACAGGATCGCTAGGATCAAACCGAAACCTGCAAAGATAAGCGGGATCTTATAGTGGTAGAACCATTCACTCATACCTGTTCCTCCTAAACTACACGCGGTTGGTCATGGGCTGCTGGCGTTTCTTGCGTATCTTTTAAAACAACTTCCGTTTGGATATTGCTTTCGATACCGAAAAGCTGCTGCAGACTGCTGCTGATCTCACCAACCAAAGCTTCTTGTTTTTGCGGGATGGCTGCTGTTTGTTTCATTTCTCCATCGATTTTTACCGCTACTTTATTCTTGACGATTTTGATTTTTACCGATGGCTGATGGATGAAATCTGCTTGTTTCACCCGCTCGAGCACAAAATGCTCTAACGCCTTCTTCTGAATCACTAAATCGCCTGTCTTATGGGGAATGATCAAGCGGTCTGAGCGTTTTGGATAAAACAAAACGACAAAGAGTGCGATCACTGTAAAAATAGCAAAGCCAACAGATAACCAAAAGAGCAGCATACTCATGGAAGATCCGACCCAAGGATATTCATCCAAAGGAATCAAGTAAACAGGCAATGAAGCCGCTTGCTGATTGGCGATGATCCCAAAATAAAAGACAAGTAAGAGTAAAAGTAATCCGATGATAAAAATCACTTTAGAAATCTTACGCATTGGCAACCTCCTTTACTGCTTTCTACTTAAAGCATACACATTTCTTAAATATCCATCAAATAATAACTCTTGGAATCGATTATTTTTTACATATAAAGTTTATTTTTATCAAAAAAATTTCCTTAATCAAAGCTTGCTGTCAAAGTCATCACAAAAAAAGCAAGCCACCCGAATCTGTTTGGATGCTTGCTTTTCTTGTTATCTGTTAACGAGCTAGCTTGGCAAGTTCTTGTTGTTTTGCATGATACAGCACCGCCAGTTCATTTTCGGAAACTGGTCGACCGAAGGGACGCGGCTGCGGCAGAAACGCCAATTCCGGCGCATCGACTCCTACGTTGAGATTCTCAGCGATTGGCACACTGTGATGATGGATATGCCCATGCAGATTGCGGCTGTTTTTGGTGATCCCCAGCAGCATAGGATAATGGGTCAGTATAAATTGCTGATGAGCAAACTTCAGCAAAACACCAACATCTTCAAACGCATACTTTTGGGCTCCCAAACAACCAGGATCATGCTTGCGCAAGTACGCAAAGAAAGCCCGGGTATCATGATTGCCTTTGATAAAAACGATTTTGCCCTGCAGCTGTGCTAACAGCGCAGCAATTTCTGGAAAACCTGCTTCATAAGCAGGGTGCATCGCGACATCCCCTAAATGATAAACGACATCTTTATCCGCAACCACCTCATTCCAGCTAGCGATCATCGTTTCATGCATTTGCGTCACTGTCTCAAAGGGGCGTGGGGCGAAGTCATTGTCCCCGAGCAAGGCTACATGAAAATAGTGGGTATCAGACGTAAAAAATTTCATAGTCGCTCCTTACTTTACTGCTTTTTTCTGTGATCTGCGTCTTTAAATCATCGCTAACGGCTGCTTTTTCGTTGGCTCCGGAAAGCGTGCATCGATTGTCGCCAATTCGCTTTTGGAAAAAACGATTTTGGTAGCTTCAATGTTCTGCAGCATATGCAGCGAGTCACTGGTTTGGGGGATCGCTAAGACGTGGGGTTGTCGAAGGGTCCATGCCAAAAGCAGCTGAAAAATCGTGCAGCCTTTGGCTTCTGCCAGCTCTTTCAACACTTCATCATTTTTGAAGTGGTGCCCTAGCCGATCGCCTTGAGCAATTGGTGAGTAGGCAATCACCGGAATCTCAGCCTCTGCCTGCCAAGGCAAAAGATCGTATTCGATCCCCCGGGCACCTAAATTATAGAGTACTTGGTTGGCGGCACATTGATCGCCGTTTTCTAACCGCAACAGCTCCTCCATATCTGCCACGTCAAAATTAGAGACGCCCCATGCACGAATCTTTCCAGAGGCTTTGGCAGCTTCTAGTGCGTCAACTGTTTCTGCTAACGGCACATCTCCTCGCCAGTGGAGCAGATACAGATCAAGATAGTCGGTGCCTAAACGCGCTAAGCTACGGTCTAAAGCTTTCGGCAATTCATCTGCGGAGGCATTCCAGGGATAAACTTTTGAAATCAAATAAAGATCCCCTCGTGTAAAGGGCTGGATCGCCTTGCCAACTAGCGTTTCTGCGTTTCCCTCGCCGTACATTTCTGCGGTATCGATGACAGCCGCTCCGGCTTTGATGCCCGCTTGCAGCGCATCGATCTCGGCTTTTTCCTTAGCAGGGTCATCCCCCATATGCCAAGTCCCCATTCCAACGGCTAACACGGATTGCTTGTTTAAGGTTCGTTTCATCTGGATTCCTTCTTTCTCGTCTCAACGTATCCACTTTCTGAGAACGGCTTAGGTTTGTTTTCTTTAGTATAAAAAGAAACCGGCAAAGATACAAAAGAAGTGTATCAATCCCTTGCCTGCTTGGCGGAGTGACACACTTCTTGCCCTTTGAACGGTATAGCTGCTTTTGACAAAAGCTTACGCTTTGACAAACAACCCGCGGCTGATAAAACCATCCATTAAAAAGTAAAATTTTTCTTGCAGCATTTTGTGCTGTTCATCTTTGAAAATATTGACTGCTTTTAATCCATTGGCTGTCGTGATCGACATCTTGAAGGTTTGCAGATCTTTTGCAACAGTGATTTTTAATTTAAAGCCTTCTTTGCTTTGGGGTGTTGCTTCAAGGCCACGAATCAATTGGAAGTTGCCGCCGTTCGTTTCTGTAAAGCCATTGTCCCGCAACGTATATTTTTTTGCTTCAGGAGCAATGCGGTATTGGGTTGCTGCGCCTAAAACGGTTGCTGTTGTTTCAAATGCCATGTTCTTCACCTCTTTAACATCATTTCTTTCATTATAAATAGTTTTCAGCGAGATTGCTAGCTGTTCTCCTACTTTTTCGTTGCTAAGACAGTTTCTGCTAATAGCTGAGCAAATGCTTCGATTTCCGCCAATGTGTTGCCATAGCCAAAGCTGACTCTGACCGATTCACGGATAGCTGGATGCTCTTTGCCTACCATCGCTTCTAGCACATGGGAGGGTTCAACATTGCCCGCCGTACAAGCGCTGCCTGTCGAGATAGCGGCTCCTTTTAAGTCCAATTTCATCAGTAACAAGTCACTGCTGACCCCTGGGAAACGCAGATTCAAAATATGGGGCAATTTGTGTGCTGGATCACCATTCAACTGAACATCGACGCCTTGTGCTGCTAAGGTCTCCATCAGCACATCGGCAAACAGTTGATATTGTTCCGCCGCTGCTTGCTGTGCTTCGGGGGTATGCAAAGAAGCTGCTTTGGCCATCCCCGTGATGGCTGCCAAGTTTTCCGTTCCTGCTCGCCGTTTTTCTTCTTGTTCGCCACCATGGAGTAGCGAAGGTAGCGACAAGCCTTCTCGTTTATACAAAAAACCGATCCCTTTTGGTCCATTGATTTTGTGAGCGGAAATGCTTAAGAGATCAATGCTATTTTCATTGATTTCAAGCGGGATCTTGCCATAAGCTTGCACGGCATCGGTATGAAAAACGGCGGGATGCTCCCGTAAAAGGGCGCCAATTTCTGCAATCGGCAACAAATTGCCCGTTTCATTGTTTGCCGTCATTATGGATACTAAAATCGTATCGGGACGTAAGGCAGCCTCAACTTCACTGACGGCCAATTGCCCCTTTTGATCTACGGGCAAATAGGTCACCTCAAAGCCTAAGCCTTCTAAATAGCGCATACTCTCAATGACCGCCGGATGTTCGATCTGGGTCGTAATGATATGTTTGCCTTGTGCTTGTTTGCTAAGGGCTGTACCGATGATCGCTGTATTATCACTTTCGGTACCTCCACTGTTAAAAATGATCTCATGTTCCTTGACCCCTAGCTGCTGAGCGATCGCTTGACGAGCCAATTCTAATTGGGTGTGGGCATCTCGACCATAATGATGAATGCTTGATGGATTGCCAAAAAATGTCTGCATCGTCTCACTCATCACTTTGATCACTTCTGGGTGCAGCGGTGTCGTTGCTGCATGATCTAAGTAAACCATTCTTTTCACCTATCCTTCATTACTGCCATTATAACAAATCTTCCTCAGACGTCTATCGTGAGTGTCCATACGAAAAAACCTGTCAGTCAAAAGCGGAACAATCGCCAATGATGACAGGCAGCTGAACGCGTTCAGCCTTACGAAAAATCAGGAACGTGTGCTGTTTTGCTTGTGCGAATCACGTCACTTACTGATCGTTTTATTTTTTTCCAGGTTCAGAGGCAATGACAGTCAATTCACCAACCAATTCCCATTTCTTGATCGGGTTTGGCAAAATGCAGCTCGTGCCCATTTTTAGTTCATAGGAATGACCGTCGATCATCAACTGCCCATACCCATCAATCACGGTCATCAAGGTATAATCGGCCTTTTGTGCCAAAGATAATTTCCCACGTACTTCCCATTCATACACATTGAAAAATGGCGTTTCAAGATAGGTAACGACTGCTGATTGTCCTTGTTTGACTTCACGGATCGATAATTCTGGCGTCCGTGCAGGAATCGTCGTCACATCGATTGATTGTTGGATATGCAGCTCCCGTGTTTGTCCTTGATCATCAGTACGATCATAGTCGTACACCCGATAAGTCGTATCCGAGCTTTGTTGGGTTTCTAAGATCATGATCCCTTTCCCAATGGCATGGATCGTTCCACTTGGCACGTAGAAGAAATCGCCTTTTTTCACAGGGACTTTTGTTAACAAATCATCCCAACGACCCGCTTCGATCATTTCCGCAAGTTCTTCTTTGGTTTGTGCGTGGTGGCCATAAATGATTTCCGCACCTGGTTCGGCATCAATAATGTACCAGCATTCCGTTTTCCCTAATTCCCCTTCATGGGCTAGCCCATACGTGTTATCAGGATGGACCTGAACGGATAGATCATCTTCCGCGTCTAGAATTTTAATTAATAATGGAAAGACTGGTTCGTCTGAATGTCCAAACAGTTCTTGATGGTCTTGCCAAAGATCCGCCAATGTTTTGCCTTTAAACGGACCATTTTCAATGACGCTCACCCCATGAGGATGCGCACTGATCGCCCAATCTTCACCGATCTTGTCACTCGGTAAATCAAAACCAAAAACAGAATGCAGGCGACTGCCGCCCCAAATTTTTTCTTGAAAAACAGGTTTCATAAACAATGGTTCCATAATTGTTCCCCTCTCTAGTTGTTCGTGCATATTATAGCATGAATCCGCTTATTCGGCAGATTCTTTTAAGTAACATTGCAGGATTTCGTCACGATGACCCAAGTAGCTTTCTCGATGATCCACTGGATGGACCCGATTCGATAAGAAAATAAACGCTTTTTTGTTAGGGATATCTACTGCGAGAAACGTGCCTGTATAGCCTGTATGAAATAATTGGTACGGCGCACCCAATAAGTCCCAGCCATAGGTGCGGGGCTTTGTGCTTTCAGGCGTCTGCCTCTGAGCCAGCGCCTGCATCACTTTTTCTGAGAAAAACGGCGCCCCTTGCTGCTGACCATTTGCCAATAACAGTTGAACGAACAGCGTCAAATCATCCACGGTAGAAAACAACCCGGCGTTGCCGGCATGGTTTCCCAGCACTCGTGCTTTTGGGTCATGGGTGATTCCTCTAAGGATACTGCCGTCTGGCTGCTGCTGGGTAGGCACGATCAATGGCAGCTGTGAAGGAGGAAAAGGCGGAAAGCCGCTGTTCTTCATGCCTAAAGGCGTCAAGACTTCTTCTTGAAAAATCTCGGTCACTGGTTTTTGATACAGCTCCTCCAATAAAAAGCCCAGCAAAATCGTCCCAGTATCCGTATAGCTGACCGTTTGACCGATCGTATCACTGCTTTCAAGCTGCAAATACGCCTTGCGCAAGGCAGCAGCATCCAACTGGTCTCGATGAGGAATCCACGTGTTGATGGCTGCCGTATGCGTCAGCAAGTGCTTGATCGTTACCCGATCGTCTTTAAACGCTGGCAACCAACGAGTAAGCGGTGCCTCCATCTCGATTTTCCCTTGATCCCACAATTTTAACAGGACGGTGGTTGTACAAATGACTTTCGTCAATGAGGCTAAATCAAACAAATGATCTTTCGTCATGGGTTCGGTTTTCGGAAGAAGCGCTGCCTGTCCGAATACCTGTGTCTCTTGGGTTTCACCGGCGATAAAACGCAGCACCACTCCTGGGAAAACGGTCGGCATTTTTTCTTGAATGAGCTGTACTGTTTTTGGGTACATTGTCATCGCTCCATACTCGCTCCTTTCAGGCTTGTCTTGCTTCTAACTTTAGCACTTTTCGCCAATGAAAAAAACTACCCATTAAGGATAGTTTTCAGATTTTTTTCTAATCAGTGTTACATAGATTACTCGTCAGCTGGTGCAGCTTTTGCTTGCGCCTTTTGGATGATTCTCAAATAACTGTAACACGCACATTGGCTACCTAGTCCCCCTACGATCAATCCCGCGAGTAAGGGATGGATCAAGATGAGCAGTAAAGCGAGGCCACTCAACAGCCCTAGCAACATCAGTGTCTGCAACGGTGCCCAAAAGATGATGAAAAAGCTTTTGATCAAGGCGAGCCGCATGGGTGCCGCCAAATGCACACTGTCGCAGATAAAATACAGCAACCACACGAGTAGAATGATACTTAAAAACAAATAACCGACAGCCAATAAGGGCAGCTGAAAGGAATCGATTTGGCGATAAGAGCCTAACAGCAGCAAAGCGAGACTACCGAAAAAGAGGCCTGCGGCAAAACTGCGCCGATAATTTTCCCGATAGAGCCGCCAAAAGGTCCCTCCGATGGCCTGTCGTGGTTCTTGATAGTACAACCAGCGCCGCATGACCCCAAATAAAGCAAAGATCGCTGGCAAAAGAATGCTAGGAAAACTAATGATCAAACCAACCAAAGAGAAAAGAAACTGACGAGGAGAGCTGGGGAAAATCAGCCCCAAAGCTAGCAATAGAACGGGCAGATTGAACAGTAACCAGTAGCCATTCAAAAGCAACATACTAGCTATCGCTTGACTGGCACCATACCAACGATACCATCGTTCATTTCCCATCAGTCCGCCTCCTTTCTCTAATCAGCTGATTTACCCTCTAGCGGGCTAAGTTTTGTAGATTTTGCTGCCATTTCTCTGTTTGATAATCCAGCAACTCTTGATAGCCCGCTGCTTGTGCTTGGGCTTCCGCCTCAGCAAAGATGGCACGCACTTCTTCATCGCTGTCAGCAAAGATCGCTGAAGCATTGGCTTCTTCAAAAATATCGTTGATCCGTTGCTGAATAATTCCTTCTGGTGAGTCTGGCATCGGGTTGATCGCCGCAAATTCCGTGTCGTCTTTTTGCGTGTCCCAAGTGATGGCATGCTGCCATTTCGTTGCCCAGTTCATTTGATCTTCTGGAAGATTTAACTCAAATTTTGTTTTGGTATTGTCTAAAAAGGCGGAGTTGCCGTTCCATTGGAAACTTGATGTTGCTTGCTCAATCTCTGAAACGCCTGCACTGTCTTCTGCATAGGCATCCGTAAATTGCGTATAGCCTTCTTCGTCAAAGCCATCCCAATACTGGCCTTCTGGACCAAACATCAAGATCGATTGGCCCAACGGTCCTGTCAACCAGTCTAAGAAGGCAAAGACTTTTTCTGGGTCTTCTGCATTTCTAGTAATGACACTGACATTCCACCCTAGCATTTCATAGGAACCTGGGAAAATATTGTCAGGATCTAGTCCTGGTTTTGCAATCGGCTCGATATAGAAATACCCCGCATCTGGATTTTGTTCTTGCAAGATGTAATGGGCATCGCGAGCATGGTTGGACGGGCTGGCAGCCGCATAGACAGCTACACGACCACTGGTTACTTTTTCTGCCACCATATCTGCATCTTGGGTCAAGGTATCTTGGGTCATCAAGCGCTCACGGTACAGTCTTGACGCATATTCAATCGATTCTACGTAGTTTTCATTGGCAAAGATCGAGGTCAATACGTCGCCTTCAGGAACAGCGCGAATGCGGATATCTGCTGGTGAACGCCCTTCTGCAAAGGCGGAGTATAAGACATTGATCCCTTGTCCGCTGACATCTGTTTCAAATGGAATGACATCAGGAAACTCTGTTTGAACTTCTTTCAAATACTCATAAAGATCCTCTGTTGTTTTCAATTCTGGCGCACCTAAAGCATCATGGATCTCTTTATTGACGACATAACCGGCATTCCCGAAAGGCTCCGAGCTATACCAGTTGGGAAACTGATAAAGTTTGCCGTCTTCTGAACGAAGCATGTTCAGGATGTCTTCTCCCGCCCATTCTTTCAAGTTTGGATACTTATCCAAGTAATCATCAAATGGCACTAAGGCACCCGCTTCTCGCAGCCGTTCCACATCCGACCCTCGATCAAGCCAAATAAAATCAGGTAGATCATCGCCAGCGATCATTGTACTTAGCCGCTGTGCCGCATTCCCGCCGCCGTCGATCGCCCGGATATCCACATTGGTCAGTTCTTTGATAGCAGCAGTTGCAGGATCATCTCCCCAGCGATCCATCGTGTACCAATCATAATTACCAAACATCGTGATCTCCAACGGTTCACTACCTAATTCAAAGACCTCCGAACTGTCACGGTCATTCGCTGCCGCCCCATCACTTTCTTTTGTCCCTGACTCACTGCCGCAAGCAGCCAGTAAGAGACTCATCGCAGTCACTGACAGCACGCCTTTTAATACCTTTGCTTTCATTCTTTTATCCCCTTTCAACTCTTACTGCTCTCCCCTTCTATCAATAGGGGCCACCTGCTCTGCTAATCTTTCAACGAACCAATCAATACACCTTTTACAAAATACTTTTGGACAAACGGATAAACCATTACGATCGGCAAAGTCGCCACCATCATGATCGCCATCGACAAGGATTTTCCTGTGACACCAGTCATTTCCGCCAAACGTGCTGCTGAGCCAGAATCGATTTGACTCATTTGCGAACTCACCGTGTTCGAATTCAAGACTCGTTGCAAAAAGGTCTGCAAGGGAATCAGATGATCTGAAGTAATGTAGATGCTTGGCATAAACCAATCATTCCAATGCCCAACGGCGGTAAATAGCGACAAAGTGGCAATGACTGGACCTGATAACGGCAAAATGATTCGGAAAAACGTGCCCCAATAACCACAACCATCAATTTTCGCTGAATCTTCCAATCCTTTCGGCAGTTGCTGAAAGAACGTACGGAAGATGATCATATTCCAAACACTGATCAGACCAGGAATGATCATTACCCAAAAAGAATCCATCAGTCCAAGTGAACGTACCACTAAAAAAGTTGGAATCAAGCCGCCGCTGAAGAACATCGTGAGGATGAAAAAAATCGTAATAAATTTTCGCCCTATCAGTTCTCTTTTTGACATTCCATATGCTGCCATCGCTGTCAGCATGATCGATGAAAACGTCCCGATCACTGTCCGTAAAACACTGATGAAAAAGGCATTCATCAAGCGCTGATCTTGAAAGACGATCTGATAGTTTTCCAACGTAAATTCTCTTGGCCAAAACGTGATCCCACCGGTCACCGTGTCACGTCCAGAATTAAAGGAAATCACCAGTGAATTCCAGAAGGGATAAAATGTCAAGAATGCAAGCGTTATCAAGAAAAGGTAGATAAAAATCATCATCGCTTGGTCGCCCCAATTTTTCTTCATTGTTCATTTCCTCCTCTGCTGATCACCATAAGCTGTGACCCACTTTGCGTGCGAAAAAGTTTGCTCCGCTCAAAAGAGTGACACTAATGACTGCTTTGAACAAACCAACAGCTGTTGCGTATGAATATTGAGAGTTGCTGATCCCTACCCGATACACATAGGTATCAATGACATCCGCCACATTTCTAAGAGCTGGATTGCTCCCCAGTAAAAGCAAATCTTCAAAGCCCGCATTCAATAAGTTGCCGATCTCCAAAATGAGAAAAATCGTAATGATTGGAACGATCGAAGGCAGAGTGATCAAAAAGACTTGCTGAAATTTCGTTGCGCCATCTAGTGATGCTGCTTCGTACAGTTGCGGATCGATCCCAGCAATGGCTGCCATATAGACGATCGAGCCAAAGCCAATCGATTTCCAAAGATTTGTCGTAACGATGATCGTCCAGAAATAGCGAGGGATCGATAAAAAGTTGATTGGTTCATCGATCAGGTTTAAACTCTCCAAAGCAATATTTAAGCTACCGTTATCCATCGATAAAATCGACATCGTAAACCCCGCCACGATCACCCATGATAAAAAGTGTGGGAGATAAGTAATCGTCTGCACCACACGTTTGAATGCAACGTTCTTGACCTCGTTAAGCATCAACGCCAGCAAAATCGGTGCTGGAAAACAAATAGCAATCTTTAGCACACTGATCATAATGGTATTCCGTAAAATTTCCCAAAAACGTGGTTCACTAAAAAAGCGCCGAAAATTATCAAAGCCGATCCATGGACTGCCTGTCATACCTTCAAAAATATTGTACTGTTGAAATGCCATCAAAATCCCGTACATTGGGATATAGCTAAAAATGCCTACCAGTAAGATCGCCGGCAGTACCATCATCTGCAGATCCCACTGAGCAAAATATCGGTGTATCCACTTTTTTTCCATCACATCTACTCCTTGTCTTCCCGTTACTGCTCAACACCATAAGAAACCGCATACATTAATAACAACAAATAACCTCTGCGTCCAGAGCCATCGAATCTCGATTCTTTTTTATTATAAATTAAGAATAACCACAATTCAATATAATGTTTGCGATTTTTGAATCATAATGGCTATTATATTAAGTTTTAAGACAAGCGTTTCAAATATTAAATAACTAAATAAGAAATTCAAAATAGATTGGACCTGTTCTACTAATGCAGATAAACTACCGTTTTTTCAATGATTGGTCTTCGAATCGATGTAACAGGTTTTTGCACTCTTTCGTGCGAAATAAAAACAAAAGTTTCTTTTTTTGACAAAAAAAAAGAAAAAGCAGAGAATAGTCCTCTCTGCTTTTTCTTTCAAAACACTTTATTTTTTAACGATAAACCACCATTCGATACCGATCGCATCGTAGGTCGTCAACAATTGCCGTTTTTTGTCGATGAAAAACTCTTGGTTCTTCTCAGACAAGTGTTTTTCCAATGTATCGATATCTTCTTGACTGATGGAGATTTTCAAGAAGTCTAAGCCAAGCACCTCGTGGCTCGGTAAGTCGATCGTACCACCTTGTGCTTCAGTCAAGCCAACTTGGAAGTCACCATCATTGAGGATAAATTCCTTTGTTTCGGCTTCTTTTGTTTTCAATCCTAAGCTTTCTTCTAAGAAAAGCTGCTCTTTGGCTAAATCACTGACGTTTAAATACAGCTTGCCAAAATGAGCCTCTTTTGATAAGCCAGCCGCTTTTGCAGGTGCCGCTTTGATCAATTCTGCTTCGTCTTTTGGTACCACAGTTCCTGCGGGTGCTGTAAATAAGACTTCGATTTTGTTTCCTTCTGGATCAGCTATCAGGAAGCCTAATTGATTCGCTTCATAACGAGCTTCTTCGAAAGCAATCGCTTTTTGTTGGGCATTGCTCGCGATAGTTGCCGCTTCTTCTAGCGAGGATACGGCTAAAACGATGCGCTGCATCTTTTTGATCTCACCGAAATGGTCGTTGGCACGCGGGCTTTCTTCCAACCATAAAACTTCTCTATCTAATCCTTTTAGACCAAAGATGGCCAACTCATTTTCTTCTCTTTTCAGCTCAAAGCCAAGTACATCGCGATAAAAGGCAATCGCTTGATCGCGGTCTTTTACCCGAATTGCAACAGTCAGCAACTTCGTACTGCTCCCCAATAAGAAATCTGTCATTGTTTCTCCCCCTACTTACATATGTACTCATTGTACTGATAAAACGAAATTCTAGCAAATGAAATCCCTATCTCTTTTATTCTTTTTTTAGAGAAAATAAGAAGAAACGCACAGAAAAGTCAGAATTTTGCATTTTTATGAGTAGAGAGGAGGCGCTTGGGTGTCGCTAATGGCTTCAACTACAGCCAGCTGCTGCTGGACTTGCCGCGAGGATCTGGGTTCCTAAACGATCGATCCGATCGGTGATACAAACGGCAGCTACCCCTGCTTTTAAGGCTTTCTGAGCACTTTTTAGTTTTGGCAGCATGCCGCCCGTGACTACTTCTTCGGTGATCAAGCGGGGGATCTCTTCAAAAGAAACAGCGGATAACCACTTACTTTCTTGCTTGATCCCAGGGACATCCGTCAACAAATACAGTTTTTCGGCTTGTAAGCTGGCTGCGACCTGACAAGCCACTTCATCCGCGTTGATGTTCAACCATTGCCCCTCTGGCGTAATTCCTAGTGGGGCCAAGATCGGGACATGTTTTTTCTCTGTCAAGAGCTGCAAGAAGGCGGCGTTGATTCGCTGAACTTTCCCTACTTGCCCTAATTTCTCCTCATCGATAACTTCTCCTTGGATCAGCTGATCACAGCCAGCATTCAGTCCCACGGCATGGAAGCCAGCTTGCTGGAAAGCAGTCGTAATCAGCGGTTGAACTTGTCCCAAAAGGACCATTCTAGTCACTTCAAGCGTCTGGGGATCGGTCACCCGCAAGCCGTCTTTGATTTTGACTGTCAACGCCATTTTCTCCATCATTTCTGAGATGTAGTGACCACCGCCATGGACGATGACCACTTTTTTGCCCGCAGCTTGCCAATCTGCTATCGTCTCAAAGAATGACGGGGTTAAATTTTCTGAGGCGACACCGCCGATTTTTACTACGATCGTTTCCATCTACTCGCTCCTTTTTGTCTAGTACCTGATTTGTTTCAGGTATGATATAGTGCGTTGATTTTCACATAGTCATACGTCAGATCACAGCCCCAAGCGGTGCCAACACCTGCCCCTTCTTTCAGCTCAACAGCGACTTTGACTTCATTTTCCGCCAACTGTTCTTGCATGATGGTTTCGTCAAAAGCTACCGGCGTCCCTTGGACAAAGACGGGAATGTCGGCTAATGCGATCGATACCGTTGCTGGATCGATGGGTTGCCCACTATAACCCACTGCACATAAGATACGCCCCCAGTTTGGGTCTTTGCCAAAGAGGGCTGTTTTGACCAGCGGCGAACCGACGATGGTTTTGCTGATCATGCGGGCTGCTTCATCGGTCACAGCTCCACTCGTGTGAGCTTCGATCAATTTGCTGGCGCCTTCTCCGTCCTTCGCAATTGCTTTGGCTAAGGCGGTCAGAACTGCTTTAAGCATCCCTTTAAACTCATGATAAGCTGGCGTATCGGCTTCGATCGTTGGATTTTTGGCTAACCCGTTGGCTAAAACTAACACCATATCATTGGTAGATGTATCGCCATCGACCGTGATTTGATTGAAAGTAACGTCGGTTAATTCTTTCAGCAGTGCTTGCAAGAGTGCTGGAGCGATCCCCGCATCTGTCGTAACAAAGGCCAGCATCGTGGCCATATTGGGATGGATCATACCAGACCCTTTGGCACAGCCCGCAACAGTCACCGTTTTGTCAGCGATTGTTGATTGGATGACACTGCTTTTTTCAGTCAGATCCGTCGTCAAAATCGCTCTTTGGAATTGGTGGGCATCCCCTTGCCTGTTTAGTTGCTGAATCCCTGCAGTGATTTTTTCCATCGGTAAGCTCTTGCCAATGATTCCGGTGGAGGCTACCGCAAAGGCTTCGGGACTCGTATGCAGCTGGTCTGCTGCCAATTCTGCCATCTCTTGTGCATCTTTTAAACCTTGCTCCCCGGTACAAGCATTGGCATTGCCCGCATTGACGATCACGCCTTGCAAGGTGCCTGCTTGCATTTTTTCCTTTGTAACGAGAATGGGTGCCGCTTGTACTTGATTGGTGGTAAAGACTGCCGCAGCACTGGCTGGCACTTCAGAGACGATCCAACCAAGATCGACTTTCTCTTTCTTCAGACCGCAATGCAGACCGTCGGCAAAAAAACCTTTTGGGGTTGCGATCGTTCCTTCGATTTCTTTCATTTTCTTTCCTCCTACTGCCACCTTTTTGCGGATTGTCCACTGGCTGACACGAGTATTCTCACGTGTCTGTTGGCTATTTTATGGGTATAACGGAGCTTGCATAAGACCGGTCGTTTCTGGTATCCCTGCCCATCGATTGAAGTTTTGGATTGCTTGGCCAGCAGCCCCTTTGCCTAAATTATCGATCACTGCGACAACGGTCAACACTTGGGTCAGCGGATTGAAACATAGGCCAATGTCACAAAAATTCGTTCCCGTCACTTGCCGTAGCTCGGGCAGCTTTCCTAACGGTTGGACTCGGACAAACGGATGGTCTTGATATGTTTTTACGTACTGCTCATAGATGTCCTCTTGCGAAATCGTGTCTTTGAGAGGCGCATAAAGCGTCATAAAGATCCCTCTTTTGACAGGCAGTAAGCTGGTAGAAAATTGGATCGGCGGCATTGCCTGATCCCATTGTTGAAACTGTTGCATGATCTCGGGAATATGCTGATGCTGATTTGGCTTATACATCGTCATGTTATCCGCAGCGGTTGCAAAGTGACTGCTGTCGGTCAATTTCTTACCAGCACCCGATAAGCCCGACTTGCCATCAAAAATCAACGTGCCGCTGAATAGTTTTTGCTGAACCAACGGCGCAGCCACTAAAATGGCAGCAGTCGCATAACAGCCTGGATTGGCGATCAAATTGCCAGGAGTCGTTGCAAACTCAGGCAGCGAATAGGTCGCGTGTGCCAACAACTCGGCAGGGGCAGCTTCTTGGTGATACCATTTTTGATAGCTATCCCGATCCTTCAATCGCAGATCACCAGAAAGGTCAATCACTGGAAAGTCATTTGCGACAAAAGTCGCTGCGAGTTCTTTGCTGATTCCAGCAGGAGTCGCAAAAAACACGAGTTGATTTTCCTTTTGGATTTTTTCTGCATCAAAAGGTTCGATCAGCTTCTCTGTCAGCCCAACTAGATGAGGATACAAAACTGATGAATTTTCATGCATAGAATGACTATGCAAGGTGCCCACCTCCAATTGGGGATGTTGCTGGATCAAACGAATCAATTCAATTCCGGTATACCCTGTTACACCAACGATTGCTGCCTTCAAACACGTCACTCCTCAAAAGAATTTACTTAAGATTATAAGAAACTCCCATTGCTCTGTCAATGATTATTTATAAAACTATTCAAAATAAATTCACTGTTACTCGGTTTTTATAAGAAAAAATGCCCGAAAAATCTATTTTTATACAATTATGCTAAGATCGCTTGTAAAATCGCCAAGGCTGCTTTCGTTTCCTCTTGCGAGATCGTTAAGGGTGGCAGCAAGCGCAAAACCTTGGTTCCCGCCTTTAATGCGAGGAGGCCTTGGTTCCGCAGTTGGGTCAACACGGATTGCAAGCTTTCCGAATCTGCTAATTCGATACCGATCATCAATCCTTTCCCACGAATCGCCTGCACTTTAGATAATCCTTGCAATCCGTCGAAAAACTGCTGCTGGCGCAATTGAACATTGACTTGAATGTCCTCTTCTTGCAACACACTGCATACGGCACTAGCAGCGGCCATCGCTAATTTATTGCCACCAAAGGTCGAACCGTGACTACCGGGTCCAAAAGCCGTTTGCAAATGACTTTTGCCTAGCATTGCACCGACAGGGATCCCGTTACCAAGCCCTTTTGCTACGGTAAAAAGATCAGGTTCAATGCCATATCCTTCAAAAGCAAACAGTGTTCCTGTCCGTCCCATCCCGGTTTGGATCTCATCCACCACCAGCAGTGCTCCCTGCTCCTGACAAAGGGCTGCCACCCCTTGGACCCACGCCACCTCGGCAGGGATCACGCCGCCTTCGCCTTGGATCAATTCTAAAAACACGGCTGCCGTCTGCTCATCTAAAACGGCTTGCAATGCCTCAAGGTCATTAAACGGTACATAAACCATCTCTGGTACCAGCGGACCAAACCCATCGTGAATACTGCTTTGCCCAGTCAAAGACATCGCGCCAAAGGTCCGACCGTGGAAAGATTGTTCAAAACTGATGACTTTGCTACGGCCAGTCGCTTTGCGAGCCAGCTTTAAAGCTGCTTCGTTCGCCTCAGCGCCGCTATTACAAAAATAGGCCAGATACGGCTCGTCTGATACGTTCTTTTGGTTTTGGGTCAGCTTTTGGGCAACTTCTTCTTGTAGTTGGCTGTCATATAAATTCGGCACATGCCAAATCTGCTCTGCTTGGGTCATCAAAGCGGCTTGCACTTTGGGATGTCCATAACCGAGATTGACAACCCCGATACCGCTCGTTAAATCTAAATATTGGTTCCCTTGCGAATCTACGACATAGCTCCCGCTGCCTTGCTGGATATCGATGGGCAAACGGCTGTAATTAGGAAAAAGATGACTCATTGGTTTCACTCCTTGTCTTGGATCATTCGAAATTATGTATTAATATACATTTTCATCTAGATAATTGCAATAAATATTTAAATTAAAGCGATAAAAATTCATAAAAAAAGAAAGCAGTGACAATCACTGCTTTCTTTCAGTCAACCTTTGGCGGTCTGTTTATCATCATTTGGGGAAGAATTTCTTTCATTACAAACAGTGGATCACGCCACTTCTTCTGAAAATTGACTGTTATAAAGGTCTGCATAGAAACCGTTTTGCGCCATCAATTCCTCATGGTTTCCAGTTTCAACAATAGATCCGTGATTCATCACGATGATATTGTCAGCATCACGAATCGTAGAGAGACGGTGAGCAACCACAAAGCTGGTCCGATTTTCTAACAAACGTCCCATTGCTTTCTGGATCAAGATCTCAGTCCGCGTATCGACACTAGAAGTTGCTTCATCCAAAATCAAGACGTCTGGATCCGCTAAGAAGGCGCGGGCGATCGTGATCAGCTGACGTTGACCTTGGGAGATGTTGCTGGCTTCTTCATTCAAGACCGTATCATAGCCTTCTGGCAATTTGCGAACAAAATCATCCACATGGGCAGCCTTCGCCGCAGCAATCACTTGTTCTTTGGTCGCTTTTTCATTTCCATAATGAATGTTGTCATAGATGGAGCCGGTAAACAACCACGTATCTTGCAGCACCATCGAGATATTACTACGCAATTCATCACGAGTCAAGTCTCGGGTATCTCTGCCATCATAACGAATGCTACCGCCAGAAACATCATAAAAACGTTCCAAGAGATTGATCAGCGTGGTTTTCCCAGCGCCGGTTGGTCCTACGATAGCCACCATCTCACCAGCTTTGACATCCAGATTAAAATCGGTCATCAATAATTTGTCTGGGGCATAACCAAATTGAACATGATCGAAACGAACTTTGTATTCACTGTCTTCCACTGGTAAACCAGAAGGCTCATCATTCATTTCTTCTTCATCCAAGACTTCAAAGACCCGTTCGGCAGATGCAACGGTTGATTGGATGGTGTTTAGTAAGCTAGCGATTTGAGTGATTGGTTGAGAGAATTGATTGGTGTATTGCAAGAATGCTTGCACATCCCCTAACGTCATGTTCCCATTCGCCACTTTGATCCCACCAAGGACAGCCACGAAGACATAGCCTAAGTTTTTAATGAAGTTCATCAAGGGCATAATGATCGCTGAAATAAATTGGGCTTTCCAACCAGCGGAATACAGACGGTCATTTTCTTCTTCAAAAACGACTTGATCGGCAGCTTCATGGTTGAAGGTTTTGACTACTGTATGACCGCCGTAAGTTTCTTCGACTTGGTCATTGAGCAATCCTAAACTTTTTTGTTGGGCCGCAAAGAATTTTTGCGATTTTGGTGCGACGATCATCACGACGATCAAGCTTAAAGGAACCGTTGCTAAAGCAATCAAAGTCAGTTGCCAACTGATCGTCAGCATCATCCACAAAACCCCGATAAAGGTCACGACACTCGTAATAAATTGGGTCAAATTTTGTTGCAGGGTACTTGCGATATTATCCATATCATTGATTGCCCGTGACATGATATCCCCATTTGAGTGAGTATCATAGTAAGAGATCGGCAAGCGGTTCATTTTTTCATCTAAGTCTCGACGCAGCTCATAAACCGTTCGTTGAGAGACACGGGTCATAATAAACTGTTGTAGAAAGTTGAAGACGGCTGAAATCACATACATGCCGATCGCGATCAAAATGATTTGACCAACTTTCTCAAAATCGATAGGAAATTCTGTCACCTGTTGGCCGGCTTGCATCTGCTGTGTACCGATCATGACCCCTTTAAAAATTTCAGTGGTCGCTTCCCCTAAAATTTTCGGTGTTTGGATTTGGAAGATCACGGCTGCGATCGCTAAAACGAAGACGGCAATGATAGCGATGGAGCGTTTCGACATGTACCCGAAAAGCCGTTTGACCGTCCCCCAAAAGTTTTTTGGTTTTGGTCCTTTGGCACCGATGTTACGGCCCGGGCCGCCACCCATTGGTCCGCCACGGTGTTGTGTTGTTGTTTTCTTTTCACTCATGCAAGATCCTCCTCTCTCAATTGTGAAGAAACGATTTCTTGATAGGTTTCATTGTCTGCCATTAATGATTCATGGGTCCCTTTCCCTACGAGTTGTCCTTCATCTAATACTAAGATCGTATCGGCATCCATGACGGTGCTGACCCGTTGGGCAACCACGACCATGATGCTGTCTTGCATGTCGCGTTTCAGCGCTGCTCGTAAGTTTGCATCGGTTTTGAAGTCCAATGCGGAGAAGGAATCATCAAAGACATAGACATCTGCTTGTTTCACTAACGCACGAGCAATCGCTAAACGTTGACGTTGTCCACCAGAGAAGTTGCCGCCGCCTTGTTCTACACGGCTATCTAAGCCATCTGCCAGTTCGGAGACAAAATCTTTGGCTTGGGCGATCTCTAATGCTTGCCAGATTTCTTCGTCTGTCGCATCAGGTTTTCCATATTTCATATTTTCACGAATGGTACCGGAAAACAGTACCGCTTTTTGCGGAACAAAGCCCACGACTTCTCGTAGATTATGCTGGGTGATTTCTGCAATATTGACCCCATTGATTTTGATTGCACCAGACTCCACATCGTACAAACGAGGCAAGAGATTGACTAGTGTCGTTTTCCCTGAGCCCGTCCCACCGATGATGGCAACAAAATCACCAGATTTTGCTTGGAAGTCGATATCTTCCAACGCCAATTTCTCAGCGCCTTGGTAGCGATACGCCACATGGTCAAAAGTCAAGGTTGCTTGATCCCCTTGTAAGCTCAATGTCGCTGGTGTTTTTGGATCGAGAATTTCATCTTCTTCATTTAAGACTTCGTTGATCCGGTCAGCTGATGCTTGGGCTCTTGGCACCATCACGAAGATCATGGACAGCATCATAAAGCTGATCAAAATTTGCATCGCATAAGTCATAAACGCAATCAGGTTCCCGACTTCTAAGGTCATTTCGGCAATATAATGACCACCAAACCATGTGATGGCAATGTTCGTTCCACTCATGATCAACGTCATCAAAGGCATCATCAAGGCCACGATGGTATTTACTTTGATCGCGGTGTGGGTGTAATCTTTGTTGGCTTGATCAAAGCGATTCGCTTCATAATCCGTCTTGTCAAATGCCCGAATAACGCGGACCCCCGTCAAGCCTTCACGAAAGACTAAGTTCAAACGGTCAGTTTTCTTTTGCATACTTTTGAATAACGGAACGGCAAAATACATAATACCGCCAACTAATACTAGCATGATAGGAATAACGACTAAAAAGATTCGTGTTAATTGGGCATCTTTTTGATAGGCCAAGAAGCTCGCCCCAATCAGTGTGATCGGTGCATTGATCATCATACGTAAAAACATTTGCGTCACCATTTGAATTTGGTTGACGTCGTTAGTGGTTCGTGTGATCAATGATGCGGTCCCAAATTTATCGAAAGAACGAGAAGAAAAATTCTCAACTTTTTGGTAAATGTCCGAACGTAGTTTTTGTCCTAATTTTTGTGATTCTCTTGTTGCAAAATACGTATTTCCTAAAGCGGCGATGATACTGATCAATGAAAAGCCGATCATGTAAAAGCCGGTTTTCCAAATGTAATCAATGTCCCCTGTCGCCACCCCATTGTTGATAATATTGGAAGTCAATGTCGGTAGATACAAATCAGAAACGACTTGGATCACCATAAACACCACTGCCATGATTATGGAAATGACGGATACGCGTTTTATCAGCTTAATCATAGGTTTCCCCTCTTTCTTTTTTTGCGCCCTCTCTTAACCAGCGGACTTTACTGTTGAAATCAGCGATCGCTTCGGCAGGATCATAGTCTGGATCAAATGCTGATTGGCGATAGGCTTCGGCAATCGTCGAAAAGACGGTATGCATCAGCAGCTGGATCAGCATTTTCAACTCATGGTCGTCTTTGACTTTCAATAAATCTTTGTCGACCTCTGACAAAAAGATGGCTTGTTGCTTCTGCCGATCGGCTTTGTGTTCTTGATGCATCTTGTGCTGCATCTCTGGAACGACTTTATGGAAGGAACGATAATCCATACTCATAAATAAATTGCGGTAAAAGTTTGCGTTTTTGCCTTTGAAAACCTCGGCGATCATCCGTGAAAAGTACCATTCGAACCCCGCAAACAGATCCCCGTTTTCATGTTGGATCGATTTCAGCAGATCTCGCTGACTATTTTTTTTCAACGTATGGAAATAATAGTAATAAAGATCTTCTTTGTTTTCGAAGTATTGATAAAAACTCCCACGAGGAATCTCGGCATCTTTGATGATATTGGCGATCGAGGCGTCTTTCAACGGCAGCCTTGAGAATTCTTTTTTCGCCGCATTTAAGATGCGCTTTTGTTTTTCCGGCGGCAAGTGAAAAAATGTATCGGTCGGCATCACAAGCAACTCCTTTCTAATTTAAAATAAATCACAGCTCTCGATATGACACGTTGTCATATGACACTGTGTCATTATACACCCCTCACCAGAGAATGCAAGAATTTAAATTTGACTTTTTTATGAAGGAATCGATTCTGGTCTTTTTATAAAGGGTGTTATTTGAAAAGAAATAACCAATGAAATTTCTGAAAACAAAAAACCTTCGTTTCCCTGATGGAAAACGAAGGTTGCTATTTTTTCATTCTGCCGATTATAAATAACGATCATTTTTTCTTTCGGCGCCATAAAATCAAGAAAACGATCAGCAGCAGGATAACACCGGCGATCAGTAAGGTATAGCTTGGCGCTTCATTGGTTTTAGGTAATGTTTTTTCACCATCGGCAGTAGCGTTGGCCTCTTTCGAAGAAGTCGTTGTCGCTGTTTCTTGAGCAGTCGTCGATGTTGCCGTCGCTTCTTCAGTCGTACTCGTTTGCGTGCCTGTAGGCAGATACATGGAATCATTTGCCGCTTGAATGATATAAGAGATCCTTCCTGGGACAAAGGCACCTGGATCGACTTGCATCTCTTGTTCCATCTGATTCAAATTGGTCAAAATTGAAATCATCCATTCTTTGGAAACGGCTTGATTCAAATGTAAAAAGACTCCGTCTGCTGGATAGACGACCCGTAAATATTCCTGCAACTGATCCACGACAGGAATCAAGTCAGCAAAACTGGCGTAGCTATTCGCATCAAAAGCCAGTTGCGGCTCAATGGCTTCCCAGGATAACGTCTGATCGACAAACAAGGCGCCGATGATTTTTGCCAAGTAAGCAATATCAAAGCCCATCGCATCACTAGAATAACGTATCGCTAGGCGATTGCCATTGGTCAATTCTTCATCTGTCAACTGGTCCAACTGTTCTTGGGTAAATGCGGTCACACTGCCTTCAGTGATCCCTTGGGTTAAGGCGCTACGCAGCGAACTAGGTTCATCGGCTAACGTGTTGATCTCATTGACGTTTTGCGTCCCTGTCTCTGCTTGGATCGAGGCAATAACGGCTTCGGAATCGACTGGCTCTTGATTCTCGTCAGCTGTAGTTTCTGAAGTAGCGGATTGATCCGTTTCTTGGTTTTCATCTGTACTTTCTTGGGCAGAATTTTGAATCTGCTCACTGTCTGTTTGCCCTTCTGATGAAAGCGTCTCGCTAACGGCAACCGGATTGTCACTTCCACTCGTAGCCGTTTCATCTGCATGAACCATCATTGGTGAAAATGCCAGCGTCATTAGTCCGAACCAAATTATTTTTTTCATCGTCATTGCCTCCTCGTATGGGATTTCTCCCTTTGTAACGAAACTGTAACATAAAGGCCTCGTTTCCGCAATCAATTTAGTAACTTCTTAAAAAAAACCTCCATCTTTATCAGATAGAGGTTTTATCATTATTTTATCGTTGCCACGTGCATCACTGCTTGACCTGCGTTTGTTTCCGCGATCGGTAACAGTTCAACGTTGGCTGCTTGGTCCATATTGGTGATAATAACGAGCATCTCAGAGGCTTTGCCTTTGGCTGTCAGCTGCGCCAAATCGACTTGGGCAACTTGGGTGGCTGGTGTCACCGCTTGGCCTTCCTCCACCAGGATCTCAAAAGGTGCTCCTTGCAATTCGACGGTGTCGACACCCATGTGCAGCAGAATCTCTAGCCCGCTAGCAGTCTTGATCCCCAATGCATGTTTCGTTGGGAAAATCGTCGTGACGGTTCCTGCTGCTGGTGCAAAGATCGCCCCATTGTCTGGCAAGACGAAATACCCGTCGCCCATCATTTTTTGCGAAAATACCGGATCACTTGACGCGCTGATCGATTTTGTCGTACCTGTTGCTACTGCGTATAAGGGTGTATCGATCGTTGTTGCTGATGAATTTGCTGCCGTTTCCTTTGCAGCCGTTTCACTCGTTTCTTTTGGTTGCGGTTGCACAGTGACGGTTGCAGCTGGTTTTGCCTCCTCTGCCTCAATCCCTTTGACTGCTTCTAAGCGATCTTTAGGAATCCCAAAGAAGTAGGTGACAACGAAGCCGCCAGCATAGCCTGCTAACAAGCCGAAAATATAGCCCATCCAACGGCCGTTGGCAATCAATGGAATCAAAGCTAGCCCTGATGGTCCAATCGCCGTTGCGCCGATATTTGTCAAAGCGCCAATGACCGCACCACCGATCCCACCACCAATACAAGCAGTGATAAATGGTCGACCTAATGGCAATGTCACTCCGTAGATCAATGGTTCGCCGATACCTAAGATCCCAACTGGCAATGCACCTTTGATCATTTCAGAAAGCTCTTTGTCTTTACGTAGTCGTACCCATAAGGCGAAAGCTGCTCCGACTTGACCGGCACCAGCCATGGCTAAAATCGGTAATAATTGCGTGCTGCCTGTTGCTTCGATCATTTGGATGTGGATCGGGGTCAAAATTTGATGCAAACCAAACATGACCATTGGTAGGAAGGCCGCCCCTAAGACAAACCCAGAAAACGCACCGCCCACATTCAAGACCCAAGTGATTGAACCGACTAAGCTGTCAGAGATCAGACCTGCCAATGGCATGATCAAGAAAATCTCCGTCAAACCGATGATCAACAAACACAACGTCGGGGTCACGATAATATCGATCGCTTCAGGAATCACTCGATGCAGCACTGCCTCTAATTTCGCCAAAAGCCATACAGCGAAGATCACACCGATGATCCCTCCTTGGTTGGCAGCTAAAGCTTCGCCGGTGAACAAGTTTTGGATCGGGGCTTCTGGGTTCATACCGGTCAGCAAGATGATCGAACCGATCACTCCACCAAGGGTTGGATTGGCTTTAAAGACCTGCGCAGCATTGACCCCAGTAAAGATTGCTAAATAGGTGAACATCCCATTTCTTAGGACGTTTAAAATCATGACATAATAATTCCAAGTGTCTCCATCTAAATTTCCAGCAGTGATCATGTTGGTCAGAACGGAGGCGATCCCTGCAACGAGTCCTGCACCAACGAAGGCTGGAATCATTGGAACAAAGATATTTGAAATGTCTTTCAGCAGCGACTTCAATGGTGATGATTTTTGTTTGGCTTTTTGGGCTGCTTTCATCTCTGCCGTTTTTTCTGATAACGCCTCTTTGCCTGATTTTTGCTGCGGGATCTCTTGCCCTAAATCAACACCGGCTTTTGCCACCATTGCGTTAGCTACTTTGTTGACTTTCCCTGGTCCGATAATGACTTGCAGCTGCTCGTCATTGACGACACCCATCACGCCGGGAATCTCTTTTAACCCTTGTTGATCGACCTTGTCGTGGTCGCGGACGGTCATTCGTACGCGAGTCATACAGTGATTGACTGTTTCTACGTTGTCCATTCCGCCGGCTTCTTGAAAAATCTTCTCCGCTAACTCTTCTACCGTCAGTGTTTCTTTTGCCATTACTTTTCTCCTCCTAACGCCGTTTTGACAAACCCTTGTGCCGTGGCAAGTTTTGCTTGTGCTTCGTCTTTCGTGCTATCCGTCAACAGCATCACGATCGCCAATTTGACATTCTGATCTGCTTCTTCAAATGCTGCAGCGGCTGTTTCATAATCAGCTTCAGTTGCCTGCATGATGATCCGTTTTGAGCGTTCCACCAATTTTTCGTTGGTCGCTTTCACGTCGACCATCAAATTATTGTAGACTTTACCGATCCCTACCATCGATAACGTCGAGATCATATTCAAAATCAATTTTTGGGCAGTTCCTGATTTCAAACGAGTCGAACCCGTCAGAAACTCTGGGCCACAATCGACTTCAATTGGAAAGCTGGCATGTTGAGAGATCTCCGCATCTTTGTTACAAGCGATCGTAGCCGTTGTGGCACCAAGCTCATTGGCGTAATCAAGAGCCCCAATCACGTAAGGCGTTCTACCACTGGCAGCGATCCCGATCACCATGTCATTTGGGTTCAACTTCAGATCGACAAGGTCTTGTTTCCCTAGCGTTAAGGAGTCTTCTGCTCCTTCGACAGCGACCGTCATCGCTTCTTCACCACCGGCGATCAGACCGACCACCATCTCAGGTGATACCCCAAAGGTTGGGACACATTCGGCCGCATCCAAGACGCCTAATCGACCACTTGTCCCAGCGCCAAGATAAATCAAGCGTCCGCCTTTTTTAAAAGCAGCGATAGTTTGTTCAATCACTTTTTCAATACTAGGAATTTCATTTTCCACCGCATAGGCAACTTTTTGATCTTCTTGGTTCATTTTTTGACACGCTTCTAAAATTGTCATTTCATCTAAATTACTCGTTTCGCTATTGCGTCGTTCAGTCGTTAATTTGTCTAAATTGATTTTATTCATTGGAATCATCTCTTTCTAATTTAAATCGCATCCCTGCTTTGATTTGTTGGATCAAAGGCAGATCAGCTGGTATCACCTGAGCGGCGAGGTTGACTTTTGGGTCTGCTGGCAAAGGACGTTTGCACACTTGAATCTCTCCCATATAGCGCAAATACTCTTGGTTATCGATCGTCACAGCACCAATTGTCCGCTCTTGACTAAGTTCAGGTTTGACTTCTGGAATAGCATTGAAACGGGCATCAGCACTGCGCAAGACATCCCGAGCTTCATCGTAACGATTCTGGTGATCCCCTAGTACGTGTTCAAAGTAAGTAGAACCAAGATCTTTGACCCGCAAAACGATCCGCGCTTCTTGCAGATACGTCGCAAACTGCTGCGCACTTTTTGCAGAAACCATCCCATCACCAATGTAAACAGCATCAACTGAGCCAGTAGCCAACAAGTCGATCGCTGCGGCAAAAGGCGACCAGTTGCGGTGTCTTTCCAGTGTGGGTAATCCTTGAAATAACGGTCCGCGTTTCTTGGCATCTCCTGGAACAAAGGCTTGGACGAAAAAGCCTTGTGCTTTCAACCAGCGGTTCTTCTCCTGAAACCAGTCAGCATCCAGTCCTGTTTCTGGTCGGGGGTAATAATTGTGCCAAGCTTCCAAACGAGTAAAATCGGCTCCATACGCCTGCAGCTCTCGAATGTCTTTTTCCGTTAATGTACTGGCATTCAAACTGATGGTCATTTCCTTTGAAAAAGCTGCGATTTGTTGATTGTCGATGGCATAGTCCATTCGTAAACCAGTGACACCGATTCCCCTTAGTTCCGCCAGATTGTCGATGGAAAAGCCCGCTTCTGCTAAGGCGTTTCCAGAAATATCTACCATTAAAGACAGCTGATGGTCTTGTGCGAAACCTCCCAAGTCCGTCAGACGCTGCCGATAGGTACTGCGATCGTCTTCTGGTATGTGCATGGAGGTGAAAATCCCTTTAAAGCCTGATGCCATCGCAGTCATCTGCTCAAGTTCTGCTGCCGTCAAGTCTTCGTTCATAAATACAGAAAAGCCGAACATCTCTTTGCCTCCTTGGTGAGTCACTTTCGTGATACCGTTTTCTATAAAAGTATTATAACTGATTCTCTTTCTGTCCGCAACTATATTTCATAATTAAATCACCAATACAGAAATATCGTTTCATTTAATAAGAAAGCTTTACCGTTTAAACTTTCTTATGCCCTTCTTTCTGCACTTGTGGTACACTTTATTAGGAACGAAACTTGCTTTCGTCATTTTTACATAGTAGGAGGAATCACATCATCAATGATTACAATGGATGATATTATTCGCGAAGGCAATCCAACCTTGCGTGAAGTAGCAAAAGAAGTACCTTTTCCTTTGAGCGAAGAAGATATCGCACTAGGAAAAGAAATGATGACCTTTTTAGAAAACAGCCAAGACCCAGTCAAGGCAGAAGAACTCGAATTAAGAGGTGGTGTTGGTCTAGCAGCTCCTCAATTAGATATTTCAAAACGAATCACAGCGGTCCTCGTCCCTAGCAGCGACCCAGAAAAAACTGAACCTGATTTTAAAGATGTTCTTTACAATCCCAAAATTTTAAGTCATTCCGTGCAAGAAGCTTGTTTGGGTGAAGGCGAGGGCTGCCTGTCCGTGGACCGTGAAGTCCCTGGCTACGTGGTACGCCATGCCCGGATCACGATCAGCTATTACGACATCAACGGCAAAAAGAAAAAAGTTCGTTTGAAGAACTATCCTGCAATCGTCGTTCAGCATGAGATCGATCATTTGAACGGGGTCATGTTCTACGATCATATCAATCAACAAAATCCTTTTTCATTGAAAGAAGGCATTTTAGTCATCGACTAACTAAAAAGTCTCTACCGACATTTTGCGGCAGAGACTTTTTTTTCTTCTATATTATTGAGTATCCTCTGGATATCTTCTTTCAAGGTTTTGGCGTTAATTGCCTTTTGCTAGGCTTTCTTGATGATCGGCTTTGATTTTTTCTAATAACGCCGGTTGTTCAAAAAGATCTAACGCGGTCAGCGCTAAAAGTTCAGCCGCGATAGCGATCGACTGCAAGCCTTTTTCACTCTTGGCAGCGGCTTTGAATTCTTCCGAATGACCCGCAATGTAGTCATCTGAAATCGAAACGGTGGGTTGGATCGTCGGGATCACTTGACTGACATTGCCGACATCAGAAGAACCAAGACTTGTTTTGGCTTCCGTATCGATCTCATCGGCAGGTACGCCCGCTTCTTGGGCATGGGCAAAGAAGATCTCATCAAAACTTGGTGTCACGATCACATCGTCGACGGAGTTTTGGAACAAGCCGAATTCATAGGTCGCTCCCGTGGCTAAAGCGGCTCCTTTGACGATGTTTTCGACTTTCTCGTAGACATCGTTCAAGGTCGCTCGATTGGCTGCTCGTAAATAAAAACGACCGGCTGCATATTCTGGCACGACATTGGCTGCCACGCCACCATCGGTGATCACACCATGAATATTGACGTCTTTTGGTAAGTGCAGACGCAATCCATTGATCCCGTTAAAGACTTGCAGCAATGCTTCTAACGCGTTGATGCCTTTTTCTGGTGCAGCTGCCGCATGGGAAGCTCGACCATAGAACTTGATATCCACTGGATCATTGGCTAATGACGCTGTCGTTTTGCCATAGCGATGGGCTGGATGGACACAAAGAGCGGCATCGACATCATTGAAGAACCCTTCACGGACAAAACTGCCTTTAGCGGAACCATTTTCCCCACCTTCTTCTCCTGGCGTCCCATAGACTCGAATCTCCCCGCCTAGCTCATCGATGAAAGGTTGCAGGGCACTGGCTGCTAAGACGGAATAAGTCCCGAAGAGATTGTGCCCACAAGCATGACCGATCCCTGGTAACGCATCGTACTCAGCTAAAAAGGCAATCGTTGGGCCCGGTTTTCCACTGACATAGCGGGCATCAAAGCCGGTACGATGTCCTGCGACATCCTTTTTAACAGCAAAGCCTTCTTTTTCTAATTGGGCGATCAGGGCATCGGCTGAGTAAAACTCATAGTTGCTGACTTCTGGGTGATTATGGATATCTAATGCCAAGGCTTGATAAGCGGCTAAACGCTCTTGGATAAATGGTTTAATCGTTGCTTTTGTAATAGTTGCTGTTGTCATAATCAAATCTCTCCTTTTTTATACATGTTTTTTCAATTTTATATCAAATTACGTGGTACTTATTTTGCCCCAAAGGTTTCCCAAGCAGGAACACTTGATCCTTTTGACGTTTCCTCGATGACTTTTTTCGTATCCTCTGTTTGGTAAGCAGCAACCACTTTTTGGTAAACTTCATTGTCTTCATCTTCTTTACGGGCGGCAATGATGTTGACGTAAGGACGGGCCGTTTCATCAACAGGCTCTAAAAAGATTGCATCTTCGGTAGGCACAAATCCTGCATCTACCGCCATGCCGCTATTGATAACAGAAACATCGACATCGGAAAGTGCCCGGGCTGTTTGCGCTGCATCAAGTTCCGAAATTTCTAAATTCAAACGGTTTTCAGTAATATCCGCGACCGTTGGTGTTTGTCCGGCTGCTTCATCCACTTTGATCAATCCAGCTGATTGTAACAAGAGTAATGCCCGACCACCATTGGTCACATCATTCGGGATCGCAACTTTAGCTCCTTCAGCCAAGTCGTTGACATCCGTCACTTTGTCGGAATAAATGCCTAATGGCGCGTTGACTGTATTGCCGATCGATACGAGATCGGTACCAAATTCTTTATTATAATTGTCCAAGAAAAATTGGTGTTGGAATGAATTGAGGTCAATGGAACCATCCGCTAATGCTGCGTTGGGTTGATTGTAATCAGAGAATTGGACATATTCTAAATTGATGCCTTCGTCTTTCAAACGATCTTTGACATCATCCCAGACATCGGTGTCCGCGCCAATCACTCCTAATTTCACAGTGACTTCTTCTTGATCAGTGGCTGCGGCACTGCCATTGTTTCCGCATCCGGTAATAAATAATAATGCTGCCCCTAAGACGATTGATTGTACGATTTTTTTCATTTTTTCTTCCTCCATAGACTTGCTTGTTTTTTTATTTGTACGTAAGTGGTGGTCAGTGTGATACTCGTTTAATGAGTAGGTTGCTGACAAATTGACTGATAAAAACGAATACTAAGATGATCAAGGTCGCCATGATCGTGACATCGGTCTGGAATCGGTTGTACCCGCGGGTGATGGCTAAGTTACCTAAACCGCCAGCGCCAACTGCTCCTGCCATGGCGGTCAATCCGATCACATTGATCACGGTCAATGCAGAGACCCGAATGATTCCCGCCACGCCTTCTGGCAAATAGACCCGAAAAATGATGCCGAAAGGACTGGTGCCCATCGCTTCGGCTGCTTCCACGACACCGGGGTCAACTTCTAGCAAGGCAATCTCGATCTGCCGAGCAAAGAAAGGAATGATCCCAGCAATCAGAGGAACCAATGCTGCTGTTTCGCCGATCGTCGTTCCCACAAGAAATCGGGTAAAGGTTCCTAGCAACGTCAATAAGATAATAAAAGGGATCGAGCGGACCACATTGATGACCTTATCGAGAAATTCAAAGAGTGGTCGATTTTCTAAAATTCCACTCGGTCGAGTCACTACCAGGACGATCCCTAACAAGATGCCTAAGATGCCCGCGATCAAGGAGGTCCAAAAAACCATATACAAGGTTTGGATCGTTGCTGCGACAAATTCATCTTGGATCGCAACAACATTGGGAAAATATCTTTCTAATAAGGCAGCCATCTAAAATCCTCCTTTAATCACATTGTTTAATGGTTCTGCATGATTTTCTTTTAAAATATTGGTGTACACTCCTTGAGACTTCAAATATTCTAAGGCATGTTTGCGCTGTTGGTACTCTCCGGATAAGCTAACGACCAAGCTGCCGATCGGCACTTCTTGCAAGATCTCCACGTTACCGTAAAGAATATTGGTGGTCACTTTGTAGCGACTGTACAATTGGGCGATCAGTGGTTCATTGGTTTGATCCCCCACGTAGGACAGCTCCACCAGCCATTCATTCGGTGCCAAGGAAGAAAACTTCGAACTGCCGAGGATCGTTTCTAAGGCTTGGTCGATGTGCGTCGCCGTTCGGATGAAATCTTTGGTCAATGGTTTTTCTGGTTGGCTAAAAATCTGAACGCTCGAACCTTGCTCAATAACTTCACCGTCTTCCATCACTGCCACTTTGTTGCAGATTTCTTTGACAACTTGCATTTCATGGGTAATGATCACGATGGTCAAACCGAGAGTCCGATTTAATTTTTTCAACAAAGCCAATATCTGTAAGGTCGTTTTCGGATCAAGGGCGCTAGTTGCCTCATCGCACAGCAAGATCTCTGGATCATTTGCCAAAGCTCTGGCAATGGCGACCCGCTGCTTTTGCCCTCCAGATAGTTGGCTAGGAAACGCTTGGGCTTTTTCTTCCAATCCAACAAGCGTCAGTAGCTCGGTTACTTTTTGATGACGTTCCTGTTTGGACCGTCCCCCATATTTCAAGGAAAAATCCACGTTATCAAAAACATTGCGGCTGTCCATCAAGTTGAAGTGCTGAAAGATCATTCCGATCGTTTTCCGTTTTTCTCGCAGGTCTTTCGCAGAAAGTGTGGTCAGCTCCGTGCCGTTGACGACGACGCTGCCGCTGCTTGGGCGCTGCAATAAGTTGATCACACGGACGAGTGTACTTTTCCCGGCGCCTGAGTAACCCACGATGCCGTACACGTCCCCTTTGTCGATCTCGATCGATACGTTTTTGACCGCTTGGATCGCGGGTTTCTTTGATTGATTGAATGTTACTGATATATCTTTTAATGAAATCATCGTCTTCCCCCTAGTTCTTGTCTTTTTCAATAAAAAAAGGCATCCTCAAACAAGTCACCTGTGACTTGTTTGAGGACGCCTTTTTGCGTGTTACCACCTCAGTTTAAGCTGTACTCGCATACAGCTCCTTTTCGAGTACGATCATACTCTAGCCAGATAACGGTCGCTACCGTCGTCGCCTTGCAAACTACTGCTCGGAACGAATCACTCCTTGGCCATTTTCTAAAAGTCGTTTGATGCTTCTTTTCAGCTACCGAAGCTCTCTGTTGAAAAAACGTGCTTTTGTACTTACCAATTCTTCGTGTGTGGTGCTATTTGATTTTTGTGTATAAAAAAAGTCCTTTTACCAGCGTTTGCTAGTAAAAGGACGAATACTCGTGTTACCACCTTTTGTTTAGAAGGTTTCCCTTCCCTCAACTCAACGTCTAGCCGTGCTAGAGATTGGTGCACTTTGTAACGGTAGTGCGCATCCGTGATTGCCTACTTATCGACAATCAATCCTCCAAGGCCATTTTTCATCGCTTCTGACTTGACTCTTTCCACCAACCAGAGTCTCTCTTTAAAGTATCCGCGGTTACTTTCCTTCTCAACAGATTCATTATTCTTGTTGAGTTGTACTTTACTGGAAAATGAACGCCTTGTCAACAAAAAATCACAATTTTTTCATCTAAGTGTTCCCCAAGACTGCCGATAGCGTCCTTGCCAGAATGGTTTACGCCTCAATTTTGATAGAGCATGCCTTTTTCTGCTAACTGTTGTTTGGCTTTTTCCAGAGCCGCAGGATCGGTGTAACGCAACGTATGCAAGTGTACCCCATTGGTTAAATCTGAGAGCAAGCGGGCTTCTGCATGTTTGGTTTTGTTGATGAAATCAGTCACGTCTTGGTCTGTTTGAATCTGCAAATTGCCAGTGATCTCTCCATAGATTTCATGTTCAACGATGACATCGACCACTTCCACGCCACAAGCGACAAAAATCCGCAATTCTTCTTCGGTTTGTTCAGGCCGATGCTGCACCGCTAGCTTGCTGACATGCCCCGCCTCATTCAACAGTGCTTGCAGTCGATAGCCGCGAGCAGTGGCCGCGATCGCTTCACCGGCTGCTCGCAGCAAGGCAATGTCCCCAACGATGATTTGGCGACTGACTCCTAGTGATTCTGCCAGTTTGCTGGCACTGATCGCTTTGTCCGCTTGCTTCAATGCCGCTAAAATCGTTTCTCGACGTGTTGCTCCATCCATACTCATTCCTCCAATTGATTCTCTTGATAGGTTTTTGAGTGTTTCATAATTGATTGAAACATGGCTAAAATCGTTTCCTCATAGGCTTGATTTGAAATCGCCTGCCGAATATTTTTCAGCACTTTCTCTTCACGATTTTCATCTAAAACCGGCAACTGACTACTTTTCTTCAATTGCACGATTTCATTAACTGTACTCATGCGTTTTTCTAAAAGATGCGTGAGCTGCCAATCAAGGTCATCAATTGCCGCTCGCTGAACAGCCAAAGGATCTTGCTGGTTGTTTTCTTCTTCCAAGTCGATCGTCTTGATGACCCGTGCCGGATTTCCCGCCAGCACAACATTGTCTGGGAATGATTTTGTGACCACACTGCCAGCCCCCACCACGACATTGTTACCTAAGCGCACCCCCGGCAAAATCGTGGCCGCGCCACCGATCCACGCGTTATCGCCAATCACGATCGGTGCCCCTAATTCTAAGCCGCTATTTCGTTTGACCGGATGCAATGGATGAGTCGCCGTAAACAACCGAACATTGGGTGCCAGCATACAGTTGTCACCAAAGGTAATTGGACAAACATCTAATAGCACACAGTCGTAGTTAGCATAGAAGTTTTTGCCGACAGAAATATTGTAGCCATAATCAAAGCGGACATTCGGTTCGATATAGATTCGACCAGTCACAGAGCCGAAAGTTTCTTTTAGTAACTGCTCTTTGATTTTTGTATCAGTTTCTTGGTTGATCAGGTTCATTTGTTCACGGGCATATTTCCGGTCTGCCACCAATTCTGGATCTGGGGAAAAGTACAATTCGCCAGCAATCATTTTCTCTTTTTCGGTACGTTGTGTCATATCATAAACTCCTTCATTCAATTTTCTGGAAAAACGTTTCGGCTGCTGCGGTCAACATGCCATATTCATTCGGGATCGCCAATGGTTCCTTATTGATGACCAACACCTGCTGGCTGTAATCGACTAGCCCTGCAAAAGGATAGACTTGCAGCGAAGTCCCCACGACCACCGTCAGGTCGGCTTGAGCAACGGCTTGAATGGCTCCCTCAATGGTTTCATCCGTAAATCCTTCCCCATAAAGCACGATCGCCGGCCGAATCTGACCGTCACATCCTGCATGGTGCCAATCCTGCAAATACGCTTGCCAAGGTACCGGATTACCGCATTTTCGGCAATAACAGTTGTACAAGGAGCCGTGAAAATCGATTCTTTGGTGACTCCCCGCTTTTTCATGCAGTCCATCGATGTTTTGTGAAACGACCCAAACTGTTTTTTTCGTTTGCAGCGCAGCCATTTTTTGATGAATGATGTTCGGCTGGGCCTGAGGATGGTAGAGGTGCTTGACGAACTGATAAAATGTTTCCGGTTCGTTTTCTAAACAGTCATGGCTTAACAAATACTCTGGCTGGGCCAGTCCTTGATAGACCCCTTTTAAGGAACGGTAATCAGGAATGCCCGATGGGGTTGAAACACCGGCACCCGTCAAAAAGGTCACGGATGATGCGGCGGTGACCGTTGCGATTGCTTGCTCAATAGATACCTTCATCGTTCGAACTTCCTTTATGGCTTTTCTCTTATTCTAACCGAAAAAGAACCGTTTTTGCGAAAAATCAGCCATTTTCTTTTTTAAAAGCAACTAATGCTTTTTCTTGCGGAATTGCTTATAATAAATGCAATAAATACAAGAAGAATGGGAAAACCAAATGAAAATTTTGATTATCGAAGACAACAATGAGATCAGCGAAATGTTGGCTACTATTTTAGCAGCTGACTATACCGTCCAGCAAGCCTATTCAGGCACGGAAGGTCTGCTGCTTTTTCAGCAAGATGCTTTCGACTTGATTTTGCTAGATCGAATGCTCCCCGGTAAAGATGGGACACAAGTCTTGCAAGAGATTCGCCAAACCTCCACGGTCCCCGTCATTATCTTGACTGCCTTAGATGAACCAGCCGATGTTTCCACCCTTTTGCTGGCGGGGGCCAATGATTACTTGACCAAACCCTTCAATGTCGAAGAATTAAAGGCACGTATCATTGTTCAATTGCGAACAAATAAACAACCCCCTCCAGTTGCCAGCAGCCACTCGTATAAAAACATTCAACTGTTGCCTGACTCGTTTCAGCTGCAACGAGGAGAGGCAACGGTTCAGTTAAAGAAAAAGGAGTTTGAGATTTTTTCCCTGCTCTTAGCGAACCCCAAAAAAGTTTATACCAAAGAAATGCTCTATGAAGCTGTTTGGCAAGAACCTTACTACGGTGAAGAAAACACGATCAATGTCCATATCAGCCATTTACGCAGCAAAATCAAAACACTCGATCCAGATGAAGCGTATATCGATACTGTCTGGGGCATCGGCGTCAAGCTAGCTTAAAAAGGAGGAACCTCATGCATATACTTCAGTTTTTCGCCGCTCTGATCGTTGTGTTATTGTTTGGCTATTGGTTTTTCTTACTATATGATCTAAAAAAGTACCACCAGCAATTAACAAGAATCAGCGAAATCGAAACAAATCAAGAGATCCATTTACAGACCCGCGTCCCCGCTTTAAAAGCGATCGCCTTGTTAAACAATCAGATACTTAGAAAAAATAAGCAGCAACACTATCAAATGCTGCAAGAAAACCAGCAGTTGGAACAAGCCATTCAAAATATCTCTCACGACTTACGCACACCTTTGACGGTCGCCAGCGGCTACACACAACTGCTGCAAGCCGATGCGACCCTCACCCCGCAACAACTACAGCTGCTGGATAAAGTCAGCAGCAACCTAGAAAAAGTCGAAAATCATCTGGAACAGTTGTTGACCTATCAGCGTCTCAAAGACAATCAGCTCGCTTTGACTTTGGAAGAATTCAATCTTTCTCGTTTATTGGAAGAAGAACTGCTCCAGCTTTATCCTTCTTTTGAGGAAAACCATTTATCACTGACGGTTGCGATCCAACCCAACATCATGATCATTTCAGATAAAAAAAGCTGGCAACGAATTTTCCAAAATGTCCTTGGTAACCTGCTGGAACATGGCAGTGAAACGGGGACGATCCGCTTGAATCAGCAAGGAGATCGCATCGTTTTCCAACAGGAAAATCAGCTGAGATCACCGATCCAGCACCCAGAAAAATTGACCCACCGCTTTTATACCGAAGACCTTTCACGGCATAAACAGCAAGCCGGACTTGGTCTGTATATCATCGCGGCATTGACTAATGCATTAGACGGCAAGATCCAATTGGATACAACCGAAGAGACGTTTCGTTTGACCCTTTTTTGGCAGCAGTCCGTTGAATCCCACTAACTCATGGCTATACACAAAAAACACCCAATCGCTCGACCTTCACTAGTCGATACGGTTGGGCGTTTTTCTGCTCTTACAATTCTTGTCTCTTAAACACCAGATGCGCAGCCAAGAGGCAAAGCAATAAACTGATCAGGCTCCCAAGAAAAATGGGTTGGACTGTTTCCCATGTTTGGAAAGTAGTCATGGTCACCATCTCTAAACCGCCTTGAAAGTCCAAGTATTCTAAAAACTTCCAGTTGGGTAAAGAGATTCGGGCAATCGCAAAGGCCATCGGAATAAAAATCGTCGCCAACACGCTGACCGCTGTATTTTTGGTCAAATACAAAACTAGCACTGCAAAAGAGGAAGTCGCTAATAAAATCAGTACAAAACTAACGAAATAATACAACAAGTTTTCTATCTGTGAAAGGTCATTATAACCAATCCCCCCAATAACCGTTCCCGCTACAAAGCTCACCAAACAAATCGCGACGATCTGTAAGACCAGCACCAATGTATAAACCAAGAATTTCCCAAAAAGATAAGCGGGTTTGGAGACACCAACGGTAATGATATTCTTCATGGTCCCTTTCGTGTACTCACTGCCTAAGACCTGCATCACCAATGGCAAGGAGTAATACAGCAACATGGAAGACAGACTGGTCTGGATCGCCAGAAAGCCAGTCATTTCCGTAAGGCTGCCTGCTGTTTGCGTACTATCCCCAAGAGTGACCCCTACACTACCATTGGAAACAACGGATAAAATCACCAACAATAAAATAATTCCTTCTGTGATCCAAAAACTTTTACTTCTTGATAAACGATACAAATCGGCTCGAATAAAATTCAACATCTTAATTTCCCCCTTCACTTGTTACTAACTCTTTGAAATACGACTCTAGATTTTCCCCTTCAAAAGAAATCCGGTCGATAGCGATCCCTTCATAAACCAGCTGACGGACCAGGTCACGAATCAACACATTCTCTTGATAAATATGAATTTTGTGGTCACTGACGACTTTATATTCGGAAATCAGCTGACTCTCTAGCAAGCGGCTAGCTGTGGCTACATCATCCACTTCTAATTGAATAAACCGTTTCGCCATCAGATCGAATTCGTGTTTGGTCATCTCTTTGATCAGACGCCCCTCACTAATGACCCCAAAACGTGTAGCCACTAAGTACAACTCTTCTAAAATATGACTGGAAATCAAAATCGTCATGCCGCGTTCTTGATTCAATCGTAAAAGCAGCTCCCGAAACTCAACGATCGCTACAGGATCCAGGCCATTGATCGGCTCATCTAGTATTAGAAAATCCGGTTGGTTCAATAAAGCGATGGCTAAGCCTAGCTTTTGTTTCATACCCAAAGAAAAATCACGGTATTTCTTGTGGCCAACATTGGTCAATCCGACAAACGCCAATGCTTTACTGACCGCCTCAGGTTCCACCACCCCGCTGATTTTGCAATAATAGTTCAAATTTTGCTCTGCGGTCAATTGGTCGTAAGCAACTGGGGTCTCAATCACATTACCGACCCGTTTCAGCATCTGAGTGTACACTTTGCCGCCTTCAACATCAAACAACTGCAGACTGCCACTAGTTGGTTGGATCAACTGAACGATCGCTTTTAATAGGGTCGTCTTCCCAGCACCATTTCTCCCCACCAATCCATAAATATCTCCCTTAGCGATCGTTAGATCGACATCATGTAACGCCTGCTGTTTGCCGTAACGTTTGTTTAATCCTTTGATTTTAAGAACATTTTCCATTTTTACTTCCTCCTTGCTTGCTTCTGTGCTCATTCTAGCAAGCAGATCTAAATCAGCTATTAACTAATTATTAATTGATTCTTAACTCGTAGTTTTCTGCAAAAAACAGTTTATTTCTATTATACACAGCTGAAAATGAACCAATCTAGAAAAACCGTCCCTTTTCAGCAAACCAACCAATAGCAGATGATCTTTTCATTACTGCTTTTGCTCTTTGTTTTTTGCCTCACAAAGAAAGAGATTCCTTCATGACAAGGAACAAAAAACGTGGTAAACTAGTCACGAATCAAAGTGAGGTGAAATACATTGGTAGCAGCTATTATTTATTGGGCAATGATCATTATCAGTTTCGGTTGGTTGGCAGTCAGCTTATATTTCTCTATCTTCTATTTAGCACGTAAAGAAAATGGCAATTTATGGGCATTCGGCTTTTTAAATGTCATCACAGCAATCATTCAAGCCATCGTCCTTGTGGTTTACCGTACCTTCGGACAAGATTGGGGCGTTACACAATACTCAAGCCTCATCTATCTAGCACTTGGCTTATTGCTTGCTTTGACAGTCATCCAAGCTGTTTTAGGCCGTGAACCAAAAGCGAAAGTCGCTTAAGGGTTCCAATAGACACTCGTAAAAACGATCCGCTTTCTCTTTGATAAAAATAGGGAAATGGTCGTTTTTTTGTTAAAAAGAATTGACATTTGGGTGCTTTTCTTCTAAACTCTGAGAAGAATCAAATTAAATACGAGTACCCTTTAACATTTAGGTAGAGGTCGCGAGGTTCATTAATCCTGCTGAGTGAAGCAACACGTTTACAGCAGAGCTAGGGAACATCGCCGAAACAAGGTCGGTTTTGCTTGCATCGATTTTGTTGGGCCGCAAATGAACAATTTGCGGACTGTCTTAGCTTGTCTAAGTTGCGCTATGTTTTGTGAAAGGTTTGTCGACGATGACCTGTCAACAGCCGTTTTCCAATCATGGAGTACGGCTGTTTTTTTGCTTTTTCATCCTTACCTGCTTGTCCAACTCGTGAAAGGAAAGAGAAAAAATGAAAAAAAATAATTGGATCTGGGCAGTCTTCGCCCTCTGTCTAACCCTCATTCAGCTGCCCCTAACCGTGCAAGCGGATGACCAAACGCCTGCGGAACAATTCCGTGTCGGTATGGAGGCAGGCTATGCCCCATTTAACTGGACGCAAACGACGGACGCCAATGGTGCCGTGCCGATTTCTGGGGAAGAAGGCTCGGCGTTTGCCGGCGGTTACGATGTCCAGATCGCCAAACGAATCGCTGAAGGCTTAGGCAAAGAATTAGTGATCGTCAAAACTCAATGGGACGGTTTGCCGCCAGCTTTGCAAGCGGGGACTATCGATGCTGTGATCGCTGGTATGTCACCAACTGCCGAACGTCGCGAGCAAATTGATTTTACCGATCCTTACTATGAATCAGATTTGGTGGTAGTGGTTCGTAAAGATGGCGAGTTCGCCGATGCCAAAAGCCTCGCTGATCTTTCGGGGGCAAAAATCACTGCCCAGCTGAATACTTTCCATTATACCGTCATAGATCAAATCCCTGAGGTCCAAAAAGAACAAGCCATGCGGGACTTCTCCTCCATGCGCGTTGCTTTAGCTTCGGGCATCATTGACGGCTACGTCAGCGAACGTCCAGAAGGCGTCACTGCCGTCGGTGCAAATCCTGATTTGAAGATGGTCGAGTTCGATGAAGGAGCCGGTTTTGAAACCAACCCAGAAGACGTCCAAGTAGCAGTCGGAATGCGCAAAGGCGATCCCGATGTTGAAAAAGTCAATGAGATTCTTGCAGGAATTTCTGAAGAAGAACGGGTTTCCCTGATGGATCAAGCAGTCTTAGATCAACCTGCAGATGCCAGCGGAGAAACAGCGGATCAAGGTCTGATCGCTGATTTTAAAAAAATCATTGATGATTACGGCATGCTCTTTTTACGAGGCGCTGGCTTGACCTTATTCATCGCGATCCTTTCAACGATCATCGGATTGATTATCGGTCTTTTAGTCGGTATCTTCCGGACATTGCCGCTTTCAGAAAATCCAGTAGGACGTTTCTTCCAACGCATCGTCAATGGTTTACTGACCATTTATATCGAAGTTTTCCGCGGCACCCCAATGATGGTTCAAGCAATGGTTATTTTCTACGGAACCGCTTTGGCCTTTGGTGTCTCCATGAATCGCACGCTGGCAGCCGTGCTGATCGTTTCCATCAATACCGGTGCCTACATGTCTGAAATCGTTCGTGGGGGGATTTTTGCTGTAGATGACGGCCAATTTGAAGCAGCTCAAGCGATCGGAATGACTCATTGGCAAACCATGATCAAAGTCGTGTTGCCGCAAGTAATGCGCAATATTTTACCAGCTACCGGAAATGAGATCATTATCAATATCAAAGATACTGCCGTCTTAAGTGTCATCAGTGTTGCAGACCTCTTCTTCCAAGGTACATCAGCCGCTGGAACGAACTTCCAATACTTCCAAACATTTGCGATCATCGGTGTGATCTACTTAGTCTTGACCATCAGTGCCACCCAGATCTTGCGCTTTGTTGAACGCAAAATGGATGGTCCCAGTGCGTATGTCAAATTAGAAGACATCAACCCGAACGAATAAGGAGGAAGAACATGTCAGCAATCATTGAAATTGACCATTTAAAAAAGAGTTTTGGCGACAACGAAGTCTTAAAAGACATCAGTTTGTCTGTTAATAAAGGAGAAGTTGTCACGATCATCGGTTCTTCTGGTTCAGGAAAATCTACACTTCTTCGCTGCATCAACTTATTAGAAAAGCCAACCAGTGGGCAAATCATCTACTTAGGTGAAAATGTGCTGGAAAAAGGCTATGACTTGCCGAAATACCGTACGCATCTAGGAATGGTTTTCCAATCCTTTAACCTATTCAACAATATGAATGTATTAGAAAACTGCGTGACGGGCCAAGTCACTGTTTTGAAACGTTATCGCAAAGAAGCAGAAGCGACTGCCAAAGAAAATCTGGAGCAAGTCGGTATGGCTCAATATGCCAATGCCAAGCCTTCCCAGCTTTCAGGTGGACAAAAACAACGGGTAGCCATTGCCCGTGCCTTATCGATGAATCCAGATGTCATGTTGTTTGATGAGCCGACTTCTGCGCTAGATCCAGAAATGGTCGGTGAAGTGTTGAAGACCATGAATACGTTAGCTCATACTGGCTTGACGATGGTGATCGTTACCCACGAAATGGGCTTTGCCAAAGAAGTGTCTGATCGGGTCATCTTTATGGATCAAGGTGTCATTGCCGAACAAGGGACGCCTGAAGATATCTTTATTCATCCAAAAGAGCAACGCACCAAAGAATTCCTTTCCCGTGTGTTGAATTAATTTTCTGTCTTGAAACACTTAGCGGTCTTCTTCCGAGCTTTTTCGTCCTTTTTCAGTAAGCTTGGAAGAATTCAATGCTAAGTGTTTTTTTATTGCAGGAGGAGTAATTGTCAGAATTTATCAAAAAATCACAAAAAACCATTGCTATTTGTTAGAAACTTTGTTATTTTTTTTAAAACTAAGGAATTATAGGAGCTTTCATTTATGGAAAAAAAGTTACAGTTTAAGGATTACATGTATGTTGGATCAATGCTTTTCGGTCTTTTCTTTGGTGCCGGAAATCTGATTTTCCCCGTTCACATGGGACAAGAAGCTGGCGCGAATGTCGGCTTAGCCAACCTTGGCTTTTTAGTTACAGGGATCGGCTTGCCATTTTTAGGGGTCATTGCTATTGGCGTTTCCCAAAGCAGCGGTGTTTTTGAATTAGCTTCTCGGATCAATCGCCGCTATGCAATGATATTTACGATTTTGCTTTATTTAGTGATTGGGCCATTCTTTGCTCTGCCTCGTTTGGCTACTACTTCTTATGAGATCGGGATCGCTCCCCATGTTTCATCAGACATGCAAACTTGGTTATTGGCGTTGTTCTCTGCCCTATTTTTTGGAGCTGCCTGGTGGTTTTCACGCAAACCTAGCAAAATCTTAGATTATGTAGGGAAGTTTCTAAATCCCTTGTTTCTGGTCTTACTAGGAGTTTTGCTCTTTTTTGCCTTTTGGCAACCACTAGGAACCATCAGCGATGCGCCGATCTATCCTAGCTATCAAAGCGATGCTTTCTTTACTGGTTTCACAAACGGCTACAATACTCTCGATGCGCTGGCATCTTTAGCCTTCGGGATCATCATCGTCTCAACGATTCGCAATATGGGGGTTGAGAAACCTGCGACGGTCGCAAAAGACACGATCCTTTCCGGCTCTGTCAGCATCGTGTTGATGGGGATCATCTATACCTTACTTTCTTATATGGGAACCAAAAGTTTAGGCCAGTTTCCCATCAGCGAAAACGGTGGGATCGCTTTGGCACAAATCGCCAACCATTACCTTGGCACTGTCGGCAGTCTGCTATTGGCATTGATCGTCATCTCTGCCTGTTTAAAAACCGCCATTGGTTTGATCACGGCCTTTTCCGAAACCTTTGCTGGATTGTTTCCAAAGCAAAGCTACGGATTCTTTATCGCTTTGACAAGTATCTTACCAGCGATCTTCGCTAATGTCGGCTTGACCAATATCATCGAGTTTTCTATTCCAGTCTTGATGTTTATCTATCCACTGGCGATCACTTTGATTTTGTTGGCGATCATCAGTCCATTATTTAACCATCGTGCCAGTGTCTATCGAATGACGACATACTTCACGTTGATCGCTGCAATCATCGACGGCTTAAATGCGAGTCCTGCAGTGATTACCAACAACGCTTTCGTGCAAGGAATCTTGTCTTTTGCGTCAGATTATCTGCCCTTTTTCCAAATCGGGATGGGGTGGGTCGTACCAGCTGCGATCGGATTTTTGATCGGTTTGCTATGGTCGTGGTTCAAAAAAGACCCTGTTTCAGCCTAAATTAGTTAAAAAGATGAAAATAACCTACCTTTTTTTAAAGGGTAGGCTATTTTTTTGATTAAAAAGACTGACAGTTTCGTAAAAAAAAGATACAATAGAGCCACAAAGGAGGATACCTATGTTTTATGAAGAACTTATGATGGACCCGCAAACATTAATTAAATTTAAAATATTCCGGCGTATGCTGACTCTGCAAAACCCTAGCCACCCAATCGCACAATTGGCAAAGGAAATGGAGTTAAGCTACCAACAAGCTTTTATAGAGTTGACTGAGATCGACCAAGATCTAACTGAGTTAACTCCGGATCATATGTCGATACTCGGTCGTGGCGGTAAATTACAGCCTCAGAATATCGCGGTAACGATCGATGAATACCGCTTCTATTTATTGAATAAAAGCGTTCCGTTCTTATATGTTCTTTACATGCTGAATGAAGACAATCCTACGATCACGGATTTTTGTGCAAAATACGATGTCAGTCGTTCAACGGTGTCTCGCAAATTTGAACATCTAAAAAAACATTTGAAGCAATTTCAGCTTCGCTTTACGTACACTGAATCAAACTTAGTGGGCGATGAGCGTCTTGTGCGGCTCTCCCTATTCAATATCATTTGGTTAGGTACTCGTGGAATAGAATGGCCATTTGCGATCGCTGAGAGTGAGACAGAAAAAATGGTGGATCGATTCACGGAGTATTTCCCAATGACTCATTCTTATCTTGGCCGATTAGAGTTGAAGTATTTCGCCGCCTTGATTCTTTTACGAATCAAAAAAGGGAATTTTGCCAAATACGACAAGCGGTACAATTTCCTGATGAAAAATAATCCATATTTCGATTTTGAGCGTTTGACACAAGTCGTTGATCCTGAAGTTTCAATGACAGACAAACAATTAAAAGGCGAATCAGGGTTTATTTATTTGATGGCGCAAATCTTCCCATTCTACTTGAGTCCTGAAGAAGAAGCTTTGCAACAAACCTTGCAATTCTTTTCAAGCAAACAAAACCCAGTTTATCCGTTAGTCGCAGACTTGTTAGCAGAGATGAAAGCAACCTTCTTTGCTTCACAACCTGGCCTGTTAGACGAGCCATTGGTCGTGGGTAATTTAATCAATGTGACTTTCGGCAACTACGTTTTCCGTCAGCCGTTTCCAAATATCTATCGCTTGCTGACACCCTCGATCAATCGCGGGTCTGCTGAAGAGCAGCTGCAGCAAAAAATCGATGAATTCTTAACGAACTATCGCGAAGAATCAGCGGTGGACTATATCAATGATGAAAACCAAGAGCAGATGGCAACGATGTATACCCACGCCCTGCTGCCGTTTTATGATCAAATCCGTTATTCGAATCGTTTACGGGTAGGGGTTGCGTTAGAAGATAATTTCTTAGTCGTTCAAGGATTGAATCAATTCCTACATGACTTGACCTTCGTAGCAGCAGAACCTTATGATCTAAACCAGCAAGAAAATTATGATGTCATCGTTAGTTCCAATCAGTTGATGAAAAAACTCAAACCAGAAAAAATGAGTTATATTTGGGATTATGCGGCAGACGATCGGCAATACATTGATTTGTATCGTACGTTGAAAAACCGTTTTGATGAAAAGAACCTTTCTCTGTAACCAAACCGTTACGGTTTCTTAAGAACTTCCGAAAAGATTTGTCACAGAATATTCATATTTATCTCGTATACTCTATGTATACCAACAAACAACCCTAACTAACACTTTTTCATTTTTAACTCCTTCCCGTCGGCCACCCACCGACGGGTCTTTTTTTACTTATTTTCGCAGCCAGCAAACTTAAACACTTTCCAATCTTTTCTCCACAAAAAATTCATATTTGGACAGTATAGTATACATAACCCAACAAACAACCCTAACTAACACTTTTCATTTTTACTCCTTGCCTGTCAGCTACCCACTGACAGGCTCCTTTTTTTCTTACGGGGTTTGCCGTATACTAAAGGCAGGAGGTGGCCTATGACAACAGCCATTACGACAGTTGACCAATACATTGCAGCAGCTCCAGCAGAACGACAAGCGATTTTAAGAAAGGTCCGTCAAACCATCAAAGCCGTTTTACCTGAAGCGGTTGAAAAGATCAGTTATCAAATGCCTACTTATCATCAGGGAGAAAATATCGTACATTTTGCCTGCGCCAAACAGCATCTAGGCTTTTATCCCACGCCTTCTGCGATCACGGCCTTCCAAGAGGACTTACAACCATACAAGACCAGTAAAGGGGCGGTCCAGTTTTCTTTTGCACAGCCGATCCCTTACGAACTGATCGCTGTGATGACCGCTTGGCGACTCGCAGAAGTCAAAAACAAGCACGCGTAACTAGCAATTAAAAAACCGCTATGTCTAATGACGCAGCGGTTTTTTTGCTATGCACAGGCTTGTTTACAAGCCGGGTTTTGTATTCAAGGTGCTAACTTTCAGCACATGATGCAGGGGAATAATCCGCAGCTGCTGACGGTCGCTTTGTAATTTCAAGACAACTTGTTCTTTTGCTACCGTTTTGCCGACGATCCAGCCGGTAACGGTTTCAAAACCACCCAATTTCTCTGTTTTTACTTGCAGCACGACCAGATGCTTGGCAGCGGCTGCCTCTTGCAGCGTTCGCCGGATTTCTTTGACTTTCTCAGACTGATTCTTCTTGTCAGCATCATCACTGAAAAAGGTATCCAGCAACGTTGTGGATGTCATCACAATGAGTTTGCCCAATTGTTTGATGGGCGATGGTTTCTTTTCCATTGGACATTCCTTTCTGCGCGTTGCAGCAGTTTCTAAAACCACACATACGTTCGCATTTCCATGGTTCTATTTTAGCAAATTTTTGATAAAATACAAGCGAACACGCCTTATTTTTCAGAAGAAATAACCTCTAGCCAATAAGGAATCCCCTCTTGCAGCAGTTGATAGGTCTCTTCGAAATCTCCTGTATAATAAGGATCTGGTACTTCCTCAGCCTCTTTGCCAGGAACAACACTCAAATACGAACGGATCTTTGCGGTCGTATCGGCAGGTGCTAGCGCTTGAAGTGTTTCAACATTGTTCGCATCCATGCCGATGATCCAATCAAATGTGGCAAAATCCGCTTCAGTGATCTGCCGTGAAATAAGACCGTCACTAGAGATCCCTGCTTGACGCAGTCTTTTTTTGGTTCCGGGATGAGCAGAATGTCCGACTTCCCATGAGCTGGTCGCTGCCGAATCGATCTGCCAATCCAACTTGTGTTTTGCTATTTCTGCTTTATAAATAGCTTCTGCCATGGGGGAACGGCAAATATTACCTAAACAAACAAATAAAACTTTCGTCATCGCTTACTGCTCCTCTTTTTCATAGATTTGGTAGCCAAAAAATTCCACATCCTTCGCCAAACGAAACAATTGCGTCGCAATCTCTAATGGGGTCTCTGGAAAGTCGTTGTGAATCCAATTTTCCAAAATGCCTCCGCAGCCGTAGGAAAAGAATCGGCTATAAAATAGAATGTCTTGTTTCGTCAATTGCTGCTCTTGATCGACCTCCAAGAACAAGCGCTGAAAAAGCGGTTCTGTGATCTGTAAAAAACCGTTCATTAAGATCTCGCGGTCATAAGCCAGTGATTTGCGGTAAAAGGCCGGCGCTTGTTTCATTGCTTTCAGCATGCGCAAGGCGGCTTCTTCCCAGTTATCAAGGGAGACATCTTCTGTCGTCAAAAAAATCAGGGCATCTTGCCGATAGATCCATTGGATCAAAGCTTTTTTATCAGGAAAATGGTAGTAAAACGTCTGCCGATTGACTTGCGCCTTTTCGGCGATCTCCTGTACGCTGATTTTATTCACTTCTTTGGTCTCACAAAGGGTGATCAATGTCTGGCCAATCACAGCCTTCGTTTGTTTCCCATCCATCATAAGGCACCTCTTTTTCTTCTCTTTCTATCATACCAAATTTTCTACTAAAAAAAAATCCTATCAAATGGTCCTTTTTCACAGACCTTATCCGAACACTTCATCAGGGCAATAGATCCCTGTGTGCTTTTTGCATATGGTAGATTTCTGCAAAAAACGCCTGCCTTCATTTGAGGCAGACGCTGCTTTCGATAGTTAAACGGCAAGATGCTCACTGTGCCGTTTTGGTTTGAAATTGTTCTCTGCGAATCACGCTGATTTTTTCAGTAAAATTGGCCCAATCGATGGGTCTAGGTGGTGCTAGCCATAAAATATGGTCGATCCCCAACGCACCATAAAATGGCAGGTTTGAAAGAATCAGGTGCGTATGATCATCTGGGTAACTCTGGAATTGCACATTCAAATCGAGAATTTTTTCAATATTCTTTTTGATCATCTGGTTGTAGGAATCACCAAACGAAAAATCAACACAGACATATAAAGGAACCAAAATCTCTTTTAGTGGAATCGTAGAAACTAATAAAATTAGGTATCTAAAAAACAAAAACTCTTTATTGTTCCATAAGATCGGTCGATTACGACTTTCTTCCAGATAGTTGCGGCAAAACGCAGCATATTCAGGATACGTCTCAAGAAAATATGTGACATCCATGTATTGGTATTCATAACGAGAACTAAAAGAAAACGACAAGAGCTGGTAATGAATCGTAGTCGTTTCGACATGAAGCAGCGCCAACGTGTCCGTGGTTAGCGAAAACTGCTGTTGGACTGCCTGAATAAACTGCTCGTTTAATTGTTGGATATAGGTTTGTTCTTGGTCGATGTAGCTATTGTTGTCGATCAACCAGCCTTCAACGATCAAGAAGCGCAAAATATCTCGTGCCTCACGTTCTAGGACTTCTTGATCGTTGATCGTCAAGATCTCCTGCAACCAACGCTTCAAATCTTCAATGATCACTAAATGTTTTGGCAAGACTAAATCGTTTTCCACACTGTTTTGCATGAAATGTCCTTTAGACATCCGCGCCAAAACAATACCTAGATAATGTTTCTTGCGAATCCGCATGCGGGCAGACTGTTCTGGATTCAGCCAAGTACTTTCATTGAATCGATCAAAGGTTTTTTCTTTGTCCAAGATACCTTTTGGGAAAGGGGAATGGTTCAAATAATATTCCTTCATAAAAAAGAGAAAAATAAACTCCCGAATCTCACTTTCTTCACCCACCAGCTGAAACTCTTTCGTCACTTCAATGTCGTATTCTTTCAAGATCAGTTTAAACTGTTTAAATTCTTTATAGACGGGATTATGACTTAGATAGTGATTGGTAGCAAATTCGTATAAAGAAGACAATTGCTCAAAAAAGCATTCTTTCAACATAGAAAATTTTAACGCTTGATCTAGATAATAGGTCAGTAGTGTGTCTGAAGTTGCCAGCCCGGAGGCATTCAGTTTAATGACCGTCCCATCGGTCACGATCTCAAATTCCTCATTCAATCCTAGTTCATAAAAATCAAGATTCAATTCTTGAACGGTCTTATTGATCAGAAATTCCGACATGGTCAATTGGTCCATCAATGTTTCCTTCGTTTCAGAAAGAGCGACTGCGTTTTCCAAATATTGCAGCATCATCAATTTTCGTTTGTCCGCCTTATTCAAAAATGTCACAAACATGCGTTTTCAAGCCTCCGTTATTTTTTTGGCCATAAAGAACGTTTCCTGAAAATAGATAGCATAAGCTGGCAAGATACGAAGGTTTGTCATCCCCGTCACCATCCGTATTATTTCCCGGCAGTGCTAAATCGACAGCCAAACGATCCGACGCAAAAACATCTTCTAACATGACTCGTTGTGCTAAGTGCTTCTGTTTTTCCAAAAAACTGCTCTCTGGAAATGCGGATTGTTCCTGTTCTTTTTTCGGAACAGGTTCCGGTTCAGGAGCCGGCGATTCTTTGGATTCTTCCTTTTCTGCAGGCGGTTCATCTGCTTTTTCCGTACTTCCTTCTGGCGGATCCGTTGGGACGATTTCTTCTGAGGGGTCTAGCGGATTATAGATAGTCGCAAAAACAACTTGTTCTGTGACAAGATCGATCATTCCAATAATCATGCAGGCACCAATGACAAAACCAAATCTGCGTTTCATTTCTTCACCCTCCTTATCAACAGAGCTTCTTTTTGATGCTCTTTCTACGGCGCTGAACGTTTCAACAGTTTGTGAACGCCAAGCAGACATCCACTAATTATAAATAAAATAACAAATAAAAGAAACCAATTTTTTTCAGATTGTTGTTTCCATAACATTTCTTGTTTTTGAGCCAACACTCTTGCGCCTTGTGACGTACTGCCCATGGTCGCTGTGTTTTGCGACTGCCCGGCAGTTGCTTGCTCAACAGGAATCGCTGTCAGCACGTAGCGTTCTTCTGTTCGAGTAGGTGTGGGACAAGTAATCAATGTCAACTTTGGTGTCTGGTCATCTGTTAGAACCGACAAGTCGGATTCATCTACGACTTTTTTATCGATAATAATATACTGCTGGCGTTCCTCGAGGTAGGTTACGGACACTTCCATCCCCACCTGTGCTTCTAGCAATTGACCAAATAACAAACTTTGTCTACCGAGATGATGCCCTAAAACGACAAAATTGTTATTTTTTAACAAACGTTCCGGAAACATCACGACACCGCCTTTCAGCAGCTGCTGATTGGTTATCCCCACCAATAGCGGCTGCTGGAACTCGATCGCTTCAATTGCAACAAAGCCGTACCCGGTGATCGTTGCCGACTGCGGAGCCAATACATCCCCTAGAGCCGGCATTTGAATCGTTTCTTCTTCTGGAATCGTTGTCGGCAGCTGGGTCGCTATCGTCAATTCGCTTGTGCGTAATTGCCAACTGACGATGCTTTCTTTTAAAAAAGGAAGTGCCAACAAGAGGATACCTGCGATGATCAAGCCATCGATCAAGTATTTCTCAAGGTGCTCACGCTTCATCCGTTTCATTTTTTTTCTTTCGTCGGTACCATAAAAGCAGCAGTAAGGCGAGCAGCAGCAAGAGACCGCCGATCAAGAAGTAAAGCCACGTGTAATCTGTTTCGATCGTCACATCTTTCTTATTAAGATCACGAGCAACATCGCCAGTCACTGTGAATTCTTTTTCGAAGCTCCATTTATAGAGATAGCTTTCTTCCTCGCCTTCTTCATTCTCCACTTTGTATTGTCCTTCATCGCTTTTCCCACCATAGGCCACGGAAGTCAACACATAGGTCCCTGCTTCTAAACGTTGTCCTTCCAAGGAAATTGGGTACGAGAAGTTTGAATTAGGTGCCATTTGCATTCGTGAGGTATCTGAAGCATACAAGACGTCACTATCGCCTTTCTTCTTCACTTCATTGATCAACCGTAAGGAATTTAAGTAAGCTGATTCAGGATTTTGCAACGTAACATTGATGGTATTGCGAGCGTTGACTTGTCCCGGTCCAACATCCAGCAGTTTTAGATCCGGCGTGACTTCTGTTGTATTTTGACGGAGTAAAATCGCAACGACATAGGCATACTCATTCTTGATGGCTAACCCTTGGTCTTCTTCACTGTCAGCAGTATCGGTTTCCGCTGTCGTTTCTTTCAAGGTCAAACCACCGGCAATAACCCCTTCAAACGATTCTGAGGGCATACTGATCTTTAAGGGTAAGGTGATTTGGGATTGTTTCGGGATCGTGATCTCTTCCTCCACTTCAATCAAATCAGCCATATCATAAGGCAAGGTTTCGTCCGCTTCGATGTCGTTTTCGCCATATTCCACGACCCCGTTTAGATTCGTAGTAGCAGAAGCGATCACTGGCGCGATGACGACCTCTTGATCGGTGTCATTGCGCAATTGGACTTCTACAGTTTGAACCGCTCCTGGCTCCATTTTCAAGTCAAAATAAGTCTTTTCTTTATCGATTTGATTCTCTGGAATCACTGGATTGACGGCAAAGTTAAATTCAGAAGCGGTTCCTATGGTTGGTACAAAAAAGAAAATACTTGCGAATAGGAGCGCCAAAAGCTGTTTGATTTTTTTCATGATGGATGTCCCTTCTTTCTATGTATTCTCCTTGAACCCTTTCGAGGTTCAAGGAGAAAGCTGGTACTTATGGGTTGGTTGGTGTGTCTGTTAGTAACCAAGTAAATGTGGTGTTGTATTGGCTGGCATATTTCGTCGTTGAGCCTGGAACTTCCAACTCAATGCTATCCATGGCTGCAGCTAAACTATCGCCCCAGCTCATTAAATAGGTCCCTGCCCCTTCGCCATCTTGGGCACTCATCACTAAGGATTGGGCACCATTTGGATTCAATGTGATCGTTGCGCTCACATTTGATGGTTTTGGTGACAATGAAGGAGTTACCACAGTTCCCTTCGTCAAACGAATTTGCGCAGCAGTCAATTCTTGATCTTCCGCTGTTTTGAACTGACCATTTTGGCGAACATTCAATGTCCAACCGCTCTCTGTTCCCCGATTGTCTGTCACTTGGACAAAATTCGGTCCTTCTTGATTATCACCAACTGAATCCACATATTTTTGAGTTTCCGCATGGTAGATCTCTGTTTTTGAGGTGATTTTTTGTGTGCCAAAGTAAAGGCTTGAAGCAAAATCAATCGATAGCGGTCCGTTCGTTCCCGGATTTGGTCCATCTGGGTCCGTTGGATCCACTGGTTTGATTGGATTTTCTGGATCTGGATCCGTTGGGCTGATTGGATTAGTTGGATCCGTATTTGGTTCAAAGGTGATTTGTCCATTTGAGTTGTATTCTGCACTGTCCGCTGCTTGTGCCAGCACTGGTGCTGCTAGGCTTAAGCCTAATACTGAGAGAAATGCTAGTGTTTTTTTCATGTCTATACTCCTTATCCTTCCGTTCCTGGTGTATCTGATAATACCCAAGTCAATGTAGTCGTGTAGCTAACGGCATCTTTTGGGGTGCTGCCTGGTACAGAAAGTGCGACTGCTTTGGTAATATCGGCTTGTACTTCTTGATCATCTTTGTCTATTTCAGTGATCGACTCAACGCTTCCCCAAGCATTGACCCATGTCCCAGCACCTGTTTGATTTGCTGCGGTCATCACCACTGATTCAGCACCGGCTGCATCCAACGTGATCGTTGCTTCTGCCACTGGAGCAGTGACGCCAATCGCATTTGATTTAACGGCAGGGCTTGTTAGGGTGATGACAGAACCAGTCAATTCTTGATTCAACGTCGATTCATTTTTAAATTGTCCATTTTGCTTCACAGACAACCGCCAACCGGCATTACTACCGCGATTATCAGTTACTTGGACATAATTGGCAGTTTTTAATGTAGAAGCTGTGCCATCGTCATTCAAGTACCCTTGTGCTCGTGCATAATAAACTTCGTTTTTATTGGAGATTTTATTGACACCAAAATCTAAGCTAGAGGCATAATCGATCGATAACGGGCCATTTGTTCCAGGATTTGGTCCATCGGGATCGGTTGGATCAACAGGATTGACCGGGTTTTCTGGATCTGGGTTTTCTGGATTGACTGGGTTCGTCGGATCGGTATTTGGAATAAAATCAACCGCCCCATTTGAGGTGTAAGAAGCCGCTTCGGCTGCTGAAACCTCGGTTGCTGCACTCGCTGCTGCCAATACGGCAAGACTTAAAAAGACCCATGCTGTTTTTTTCATTTCTATTTGACACTCCTTTATCTTTTTTACTGAAAATCAGTGATTTTAATTGCTTTCAGGGACATTCTTTAAATTCCAAGTCAATGTCGTCCGATACTCTTTGGCTAATTTTACGGAACTGCCTGGTACGTTTAATTTTACTGCCGTTGACCCTTCCGTTGCATCGTTCCCAAACTTGTAAATCCAAGTTCCCATTCCTTTTCCGACAGGTGCATTGACCAAGGTGATTTCACTATCGGGTACAAAGGTATGACTTGCAGTAACTGTTGGTGCATACTGCATATCGGTGACTGAAGTTGCTGCACCTGAGGCGATCGATAATGAAGCGCCGACTAGCTCTTCGTCATCAGCCGTTTTGAATTGTCCGTTTTGCACAACACTCAATGACCAACCTTCTTGCGTTCCTCGTTTATCTGTTACTTGCACATAGTTTGGTCCAGCAGCGCCAGCTGTGAACTCTTGCAGCTGTGCGTAATAATCTTTTGTTTCAGAAGTAATCAGTTGGTTGCCAAATTGAAAACTTGAAGCAAAATCAATCGATAATGGTCCAGCTGTTCCAGGATTTGGTCCATCTGGATCGGTTGGATCGACGGGATCCACTGGTTTTTCTGGATCGGTCGGATCAACTGGATTGGTTGGATTCGGGTCCGCTTCAAAAGTGATTGCTCCATTTGAAGTGTATTCAGCGGCATTAACGGTTGTTGGTAACAGAGCAGTGCTCATCAATAGAATGCCTGCCGTCAAGAAAAGTTTTTTCATTTTTTGTTCTCCTTTTGATTAAAATGATTCCTGCTGCCAACAAAACGACAAGACCACTGCTTTGATAGCTATTGAAGTGATCTGATCCTGTTGCCGGCAGAATATTGTTGCCTTTTTGATTAACTTGTTTATTCCCTGGCTGTTCTTTTACGGGCTCTTCTGGCTCCTCAACTGGTTCTTCATAGACGCCGAAAAAGGAAGTAATGCCATTGCTGTCATAAGCACCTGCTTCGGCTGCTGAAACGAGCTGAGGAAATATTAATAGACAGCCAGCAATAATACCGATCATGATTTTTTTCATTTGTTTTCCTGCCTTTATGGGTTGCCAGGTGCCGAAACCAGCTGCCAGCTCAGGGTTCCTTGATAGTCCCCAACTTTTTGCTGTTCGACTGGAACGGTAAGCTTGATTCCTTCATTCTGACTTTCGCCCCAGTGCTGATTCACGACGTATGTGCCATTTTCTGTCAATTCCGTTTCCTCGATGATCATTTCCCCACTGGTTATCATCTGTTCTTGACCGTTTGTCACAAAGCGGAAGACATCGGTTAATTGATCTGTCCCATCCGTTAATGGCTGTTGCTCTTTGACCGTCAAGCGCCATGGACTCCGTTCGGACCCTCTCGTATCTTTCACCGCTAGCTCACCTGTGATCGTTGGCCAATAATCTTGTGTTTCTGTGGCAACTTTCTGCTGCCCAAAATCAAAGTCTGTTGGCACACTGCTTAAAATAAGCTCGCCGGCAACTGCGACATTGACGACTTTTTCTGCCCGTTGACTGCCTGCTTCATAATGGTAAGCCGTTGATACATTTTTCAACAGCTCATCTTCCGTTGCTTGCTGGATCGCGGCAAAAGCTTGCGGATCGACAGTCGGTGGTATATTTGCCCGATTATCTGCAAAAATCGTGGTTGCTTGGGTATAGTCTGCCAAAGCGGCTTCATCTGTCAGCGCCGTTGCTTCTGGTAAGGTCAAACGGACATCTTTTGCATAGACGGCAAATTGCCGATCAGCAGAAATGACACATTCATTTTTGACCACCACCAGATTCACGGTAGTTTCTTCCTGATTCTGATCGTTTTCCCCTACTGAAAAAGTGATCGCTTGTTTGCGGTAGACCGCTGTTTCTAACGGTTCTTGAATCGCAGCTAAGACCTCATCTGTCAGCGTATCCTTAAAGAAAGGACGCCCGCTGGCTTCGAGATAAGTCACGGCTTGTTCTTTGGTCAGCGATTGTGCCTCTTGCTCTGTAAGGATCACATTGCGGGCTTGGACTTCCGCCTTATTTGAGTAGCGGACACTAATATCGTAACTATACTCCCCATCAGGACTCGTCCAGTCAACTGGCTCTGAATCTGGTTGTTCCGTCAACTGCTGATCCGTGCTATCCAGCTTGCTGGATTTGATTTGCCCCGCATAGACCCATGAACCGGACGTTTGGGTTTCTGGTGTAAACGTCAATGTTGGCAATTCCGTTACCGTGTAGGGAATCAATAAACGCCCTTTTTGCACCTGTGTCCCCGCCTGCTCAGTTCCCCATGCTTGCAAGGTCAGCGGCGTATTGTTCTCTTTGACTGCCGTTACATTGTGACTAATGGCGCCAATCCCGTTAGCGACTCCCGGTGTTTCGACTTCGTAGTTAATGATCGAACCTGGTATCGCAATACCGTACCCGTTGGCTGCATTGGTCACATCGTTGTCCCCGATGAAGGTTTTCCCAGTCGCTTTTTCGATCCCGCTGAAGTTGATTGGCATGATCGCTGCAGCATTAGCAGCAGTTGGATTTATAGTCAGTACTTGATAGGCACTAACCGCTCCAAACCACGTCCCTTGACTGTTGACTCGAGAACCTGCATCATTGGTCGTCGTTTTCAGCCACGTTAAATGATCTTTGTCCGTATCTGGTGTTGCGAAATCTGAAAGATTGATTCGCCCCGTTCCCGGCGGTGACTCAATCGTCCCTTTGTCTTCCACCGTTAACTTCGCGCCTGAAATCAAATTCGTTGCAGAAGAAATACCGATACCGGCATCCTTGGAAAGATGGATGTCACCGAACTGATGATAGGTCGTTGCGTGATTGACAGCAGTGGCTGAACGGCCATTTTTGATGTCTCCCCCATTGGCCATTAGCTTGATGCCGTTTGTCACATTCAATTCGGTAAAGTTGACGATTCCCAGACCCGTCACAGCGATTGGATCAGTTTGATAAGAAGCTGTCCCATCGACATTTTCACCAAAGCTCATCTTCACTTGATTGCTGCTGTTGGCTACGATCGTGTTCGTAAAGTTGTCTGACGCATTTCCGCCTGAAATCCCATTGATACTTTTGGCTCCTTGAACCCGCATTTCGACATCTCTTAAAATTTGGCTGGAAGAAATATTGGAATAGTACGTGGTGTATAAATTCCCGATACTTGATCCTTCTGCCTGGATATTCATATAAATTTTGCCGCTTCTTGTATTGCTAGCAGTCCGTCCACCATCGCCATAGATCGTTGCACCATTCAGTGCATCTGAGCCCGGCTTTGTGTATATGTTCAATGTAATCGTATTGGAGCTGTCGGTCCCAACGATATTCGTACTGTTAAACGGATTACCTCCTGAGATATTCGTTCCTGAAGGAAGGGCAAACTCACCATCGTAATCTCTCAAATCCAATGTCAAACTAGCATTTCCTAATAACCGTCCATTGTTCGTAACACCGCCTGAAAAACCATTAGACCCTGTACGCGGGGTGCCTGAGAAGTTCCCGCCAAACACTCGATTATCTGAGTTTCCGTTAATAGTGTGGGAAGAAGCGACACCATAAGAGGCACCGAGTGAAGCATTGATCACCCCATCATAAACCGTTACTGCGACATTGCCGGTCACTAATAAGTCATCCCAGCCGCCACCAGATAAAAACCAGTCTACTTGCCCATTATTTACTGTCGTTCGTCCATCTCCGTAAACGCGGCGTCCAGTATACCCTGTTCCTTCTAGCGTATCGACGATCCCCGAATTCAAAGTATTGGAAGAATTCCCCTCAATGACACCTGAGAAGGAGCCACCGTAGGTCCAGCGAGCAACCGTGTTATTTAAGATCGTTTTGGTATTTCCTTTAATATAGATATCCCAAGCCGTACCAGGATAACCACCGCCACCAACGATGTCCCAACCAGAGGCGTTTCCTCTTGTTTTGTTGGTTGTTGAGTAATCTAGATTCGTTGGTCTGGTTCCTGTGTAAGCAATCCCATCTCCACCAGGACTACCATCCGAAGTGATCGTGCCAACTTCAATCGTCGTATTTCCTTCAACATAGCCGCCTCGACCAGCTGCCGTCGAATAAATCGCGCCATTTGAAAAGGAACCACTGACTAGATGAGAAGTGATATCGCCATAAACTTTAAAACTTGCCGCTGCTTCTGCCAGTGCTGCTCGTTGTTCCGGGGTATAATTGTCATACGTCGTCGTATTCGAAGCCCCCATTGAACTTTGAGTCAAGGTACTAACGTTGTTTCCCCCGCCGCCGTTAAAATCACCAATCCCACCAACGCTCGCACTCGGTCCTGCTTTCACGGTGTTAACGATGTTCCCTGTGATGGTACCAGTATTCCGATTGCCACCTTCAAATTCACTACGTCCAGTGGAATAACTGCTAGCATCTAGGTTAGTCACGATGGCATCCTTAGAACGATCAGAGCCGATGTTGCCATAAAATGAACCGCCTATGAAACGATTGGCTGTGCCTGACCAACCGCCTGCACCAGAGATCGTACTACGGATGGTGCCACCGATATTTCCATATTGAACGCCACCAGTAAAAGCACTTAAGCGAAAGCTTGTATTGGTCGTCTGGATCGTCGTTTCAACATTTCCTGTCACATTGGCTGTATTGGAAGCATTTGTTCCAAGACCACCGCCATAATAACTGCCTAATGTCCCATTCAAGCGATTGATTGCAACATTCGTGTTCCCATCAATCGTACCAATATTGGCACCTCCTGCAATCGTACTGATGCCGCCCACCGTATTATTTACGACAATCGCTGTATTCCCAGTCAATGTACCACCGCTTTGATTCCCACCATAGATGTTCCAAGTTCCAGAGCCTGTCGCATTTACAGTGATCGTCGGATTTCCAGTAAGGTCGCCATTGTTGCTTCCTCCATAAATAGAAAGGCCATTGCCGGTGGAACCACCGTTCAAGGAAAGACTATGCCCATTCATGTACATTCTCGTCCCCGTATAGTTGAGGTTTCGAATCACTACATCAGAACCAAAGTAGATGTCCGTACCAAAAGGAACGGTTCGACTACCCGAAGTCAACGTTGTTGCATCTGTGATGGGATCATCACTATGCCCTGTGATGATCAAGCGACTGATTTTTCCTTGTAGTGCATAAAAAGTCATGTTTGTATTATCGACTGTGTCTGGAATCGTCTTTGAAGTCAGATTTGTTGGCAAAGTCGTTAAAGCTGAGCCAGAGCCGACATACAAAGCAAATTCTTGGCCATTGCCGTTTTGATACATATCAAACAACGCTTGACGAATCCCTTCAGCACTATTGGTATATTCCGCATATGCTAAACCATCTCCAGCTGGACTTGGTACAGCGATCACTTTCGTTTTATCGGCTTCTGCAATGATCTCTTTGATCGATTGTTCTGCTAACGAGACATCTGCCGCCCTTGCTTTGACAGCAGTTTTAAACACAGCAGTCACGGTTTGATTCTCCGTGAGAATCAATTCGGTCAGCGCTTGGCTTGTATAGACCGTACCGTCTAACGCCCATCCTTCAAAATTCCTATCATCTTCAAAAGCCGGCAGCTCACTTTCTTTTAATGCTTCCCCTTTATTTTTGCTGAACTGGATGCGAGTTTTTCCGGTAGCAAATACATGCTCAGTATCTGTTAGAAAGGTCACCTGGACTTCTTCTACAGCTTCGGATGACTCTTCTGTCTCAGAAGAAGATGTCTCAGTGGTTGCTGCAGTCGAATCTGCCGAAGCAGCTTCGCTAGATTCTTTTATTTCCGTTTGATTGGTTTCTTCCTGATTGTCGGTTGATGAAGCGACCGGCTCAGCAGAAGAAATCATTTGTTCTTCACTTGTTTTTGTAACACTTTCGGCTTGTGCCACTACCATTGCATATGAAAAACACGGACCTGATGTTAGTAGAAAAACAAGTAAAGTTGTTAAAAACCGTTTCACTTTATCCCTCCTATCTTAAAATAATAAACGTATCGCGCAGTGCACGCCCTGTGTTACAACTCTTAGTTTAGCGAGTTGACGAAAGAGAATTATAATTCTTTTTTTCTTCCATTCAAAATTATGATTATAATTGTTTTTTCATAATTCCAATTTTTGTAACTTCCACATCTTACAGCTATTAACTACTCATCAATTAAAAAAAGCTCAAATTATCAAGATGAATCATCGACTCTTTTCAAAAAAATGCTTTTCTCTTTCATAAATCATACAAAAAACGAGGGATAAATCAACACTATAAATTAAATTAAGATGAGAAAAATAAATAGAAAGTTAAAATATTTGACAAAAACTAATGTTCCAAAGGTCTTTTATATAAGCCAAAAATAGTAAGTTAAAAGAACGCTTCCCGTCTTCTCTCCGTAGTTAATGATAATGTTATAATCAAAAAATGAATAAAAAACGTTATTTAAAAATTTCAGCACACATAAAATAACAAAATAAAAAATATTATTTTTTTTATAAATCACTGATTTCGATAAAATAAGTAAAGTTATTTTTGAAATAACGCAAAAAAGAGACTGTGACAAAAGCCCATAAAAGAAAGCCGCAAGAAAGGCTCTATAATTTATGGGACTGATGAGTCAAAATTGATTCTTCAGCCTCATTTTCATTTTCGGTATTAAAAAACATATCGTTCTCTAATATGATTAAATCACGACAAAATAAACAAACTAAGAGGACGATAAGTGGTATGAATGATTCTATCAAATATGAATACAAAACAAGGAAAGTAATATTCAAAAAAATCTGAGCTAGAATGAGTTTCATCCTGCTCAGATTTATCTTTTTGCATATTAGCCTCTATTGAAAATAGCTATTATTCTCCAATGACTTGTGCGTATACATCGTTGCAAGATGTTGCCTCTCCATTAGCAAATGATACTGAATAGATGATGCCTCGGCTTCATTTGTTGCAGTAAAGTTTGTTGCTCTTATTGTAATTCCATCAATTTCCTTTTCCATAATCTAATCTGGTGGAATTGACGTATAATTCGCAATAAATGAATCAATTTTTTCACTTAGATCTGATACTTTTGGAGAATCAATTGATGATGTCGTTTCTGATGAATGAGTTTCATTAAGCAAAGAACTGCAAGAAGTTTCTGTTTCACTTGCTATTAGACTTTATGAGGTTGACTCTTCGGTTTTGTTATACGAATCTTCAAAGGATGTTTTATGTAGTTTTACATTATTCAAAAAACCATCTATAGCTACAAAGTACTCAATTGATTCTTCATCATCATTCAGGAAAAATGTCATATTGTTTTTATACTTAAATTTTATTAATTCGGGAAAAATATTTTTTAGCTCATCATCAGACACTTCAATATAAAATCCATTTCCAGACTTTTTCACTGTGTAAGGAAAACCAGGTGAATTATAATCATCATTTCCATAATCGATTATTTTTTTCTTTATCTATTCTAAAAGAAAACTCTCCTTCCCCTCGTTAGCAACACCATACCAATCACCATAGAAGTCTTTAGCTGGATCTACAGATAGAAAATAGCCCCCTACAAATCCAATTATAACCAACAAGATAAACCCTAATATTTTTATACTTTTTTCATAAATCCCCTATTATGTTCCTTTTTTAATAATACAGTATAACGAATATTATGCATTGAAAATCAAGTTTGTGCCGCAAAGAACGAAGATTTACTTGCATATTATCGTATTCAACTTTGTTCAATTTTACATCCTTTCCTACGTATTACAAAATTGTTAGGATATAAATATAACTTAAAATGTTTTTTATATATTGTAGCATGGTATATTAAATTTGTTAGTAAAATAATAATTAAAAAGGAGATTAAAACAATGAAGAAGTTTTTAATTAGTGTAGTGTTTGGTATATCAGTTTTAAGTTTTGGTCAAATAAATGGTTATGCAGATGAGAATGGTTTTGAGATAGATGAAACTAATCAATCATTAATTAATGAGGCAATATCCAATGAAGAGTCCAATAGAGATTATATTGATGGTGTAATTAGAATGTTTGAAGATTCTGATAGTGCTGAAGAGTTCAACGCATCTTTAAATGAGAGTTTAACAGTTTTAAATTCCTATGATGCCGAACAAGATGCATTGTTGGAAGAGTATAAAGCGGACGTTGCCGAATCAGTTGATCCTTTTTATGTTGAACCAAAGTCTAAGATAGGTGCTAGATCATCGGTAACTCCTGCAAATCCAGTTTATGCGGCTGCAATTGCTGCATACAATAAAGGTATATCAATGGTTAAGAAAAAAGGTCACAATCAGACTGCTGCTTATATGAAGCACGCCATTATTTCTGCTGAGAATTACTATTGGAATCCAACATGGAAACCTTCGACATATGTTAATAAAAACGATAGCTGGGCAAAGACTGTAGACGGCGAGGAGTTAATGACCGCTTATTATTCTAGACTTAAAAAAGAAGCATTTTCTACAGGTAAAAAATCTGGTTCTTTCTCAGGAAGTTATACATTTCTAAGCGGCCAACTTCACACAGCATTACGTGGAGTTAGTTACACAGTAACTTATAAGAAACAAGCCAATGGAAATTATTGGACTCAAGTAAAGGTTACGGATATATTTGATTTCAAATGGGAGCTAAATGGTTATGATGGCAACTTCGAGGTGGGATTTGGAAACAATTATTGTTATGCAATGCAAAGAGCAGGCTTTATCATTCCTTATAAAATCGAAGTGATCCACGAAGTTTCTAGATAGTATAAAAAGAGATGAGCTCTACGCTTATCTCTTTTTGTTTAAGATATATATAATGGATTTTACTAGTGCACCCAAGAAAAGTATCAGGGCTAATACCTTAAAAACTACACCAAGTTCCCAGTTGATTGATCCTTCTCTTAAAAGCTCCTGTTTTTGGGATTTGCTTAGTCCTTCAACGCTTACAGGAATCCAATTTACACTTAAATAGACACCTATAAGTAGCGAAATCATTGAATATATATATAGGATTCTTATTTTTAAACCTTTTAAAAAGTTAATCATCTTAGCACTCCTTTACAAACTATTATATCAGAAAGCTAGCTTTAAATAATTATCGCTAATATAATTTAATAATTTGTGAGTACTTTTTATAAGAGGTTACTTTTGTCCGACCACTTGGTTATGTTAGCTATTTTAATATTCCTAATTTTATCATAGCCAACCTTATTACCACCAACATATATTTCTAGTTCATCATGCCCCTTAAATATGGCCAACTATATCAGGAAAGTAATTCTCATCTCGATCATGCGCTTCAATTTAGATAGCTACTGATTTGTTCTTGAGTGTTGCCTGATTTAAAGTTTCGGCGATCTCATTAACATCCATCTGGAACTTTTGAATTGGTTTACTTCTTTCAATAGTTCTTTCTCCATCAATTGCTTTGGTATGTTCTGTAAGATAAAATCCTCCCCATTTCACCATTCCTTTTTCAACTCATTTTCCTTTAATGGATCAATTAAATAAATGATCCACCATCCACAAAAGTGGTATAAATATGCTCGTCCGCCACTGGTTCCCCTTGGATCGATTGTACGATTTTCTCAGCTGCCACCATGCCCCATCGATGTTTCGAATAGGAGATCGTCGCTAAGCGCGGCTGCACAAAAGCGCCTAATTCCGTGTTATCAAACCCGATGATGCGGATCTCTTTTCCGATGCGATAGTCGGTCTCGCGGACATATTTGTAGACCCCGATTGCCATCTCATCATTGAAGGCAAAGATATCAATGGGAAACTGGGGATTATTTGCTAAGAGCTGTTTTGCCGCTCGATAACCAGAAGGTTCCGTGAAGTCACCAGGAATGACTTCATAAGGAATACCAAAGCGCGTCAATTCTTTCGTACTGGCTTCCAAGCGCTCCCGACTGTCGTAGCCTTTTTCTGGCCCTGCTAAGAGGAAGACTTTTTGGCTTTGTCCAGCGATCAAGCGATCGATCGCCAGCGCCGCCCCTCCTTTATTGTCTAACAAGACTTGATGGATATTTTCATGAGACAAGACACGGTCTAACACGACGATTTGATGTCCTCGTTGGGCGTATTGCTCGATTTCCTTTGCTGGAAACGTCCAATCCAAAATGATGGCACCGTCCACCATCCGCTCAGGAATAAACAAGTGTGATTTCTTGCCGCTGCAGACGATCATTTCATAGCCGAAAAGTTCCAACCCTTTCTTGATGCCATCTAGCAATTCCCCATAAAAACTTCCGGCATAATCGGCGAGATAAACACCGATGATGTTGGTTTGTCTGCGTTTCAGTGTACGAGCAGCCATGTTCGGAACATAGTTCAATTCGTTTGCGATCGCTTGAATCCGCGCACGGGTTTCCTCGGTCACTTTTGGACTGCCATTCAATGCATACGAAACGGTGGATATGGAGACACCCGCTTTTTGGGCAATATCTTTGATTCCTACCATGGCTTCTCCTTTCTTAACGATAGATATCGATCGTATTGGTTTGGTTTTCGTTTAATTTGGCGCAAAGCGCTGCTTTCTTCAGGACAAACGCACCTTGGCGGTAGCGATTTTCCGCAAACTCAGTGGACATTTCTTCGCCGTTGATCAATATTTTCGGCGTACTTGACGAATGATAGACGATTTCGACCGGCCGATCATAGAGTCGATACGTCAGTGTCAATCCTGCTAATTCCGCTGGCAAGACGGGATCAAGTTCAACGTGATCAACAAAGGTCCGAATGCCTAACACATTGCTGATCAACTGATTCATATAGATCCCCGGTCCACTAGAATAGATGCGCCAGCCGCCTTTGACGCCGACTGTTGCCTCCTTAAGTTTACCAAAATTTTCTTGGGCTTCAACCCTTGTTTTGAAATCGCCATCAGAACTACTGAAATACGCATTTGCTTGACGGATTTCCGCATTTTCGACCCGTTGAGCGATTTGGATCGGATTAATGACCCCAAGTGCTTGCCAAGTCTCTTCTTCTCGACCTAATTTCGCCATGGCCTCTGTAAAGCGGATGTGGGCGTGAACGTACTGTAAACCGATTTCTCGTCCAAAATTGGCTGCTTGTTCTGCCCGCTTGAAGTTGGTGCTGACACCACCCGCATAAGTCGCTGGACGATTCATCAAGCGCACCCCATCTGGAAATTGCAAATGCTCCTTGATGATCGCCACATGATGATCGGCTTGTTCGGGAGATAACAGCTCGCCGATCATGCTTTGCTGCATCGGCAGCAAGCGGTATTGGATACCGGTTTTCTTGTCAGTCGGATGGACCATCAGTTCCACGTGCTCGCTATCTTCCATATAGACAAATCCTGGCAAAGTCCCATCAGCTAACATGTATTTTTCAAAGTCATGTTTGATTCCCGCAGACAGTTCCGTTAAATGTTTGGCATACTCTGGGTCAACTGACTGCAACTGGTTGGCTAATTTTTTCAATACTTCATAGGTCAAGGCAACGGTCCAGCTGCTGGCCATTTGTTTCTTCAACTTACTGTTATTTGGCTGCAAGGTGTCATCCCAATCGCCATCACCATAACAAGACAGGTACGTTCCTTCCAAAAAGTTCGCTTCGATATACGCCACTTCTTTTTTCAAATGATCAAACAAAGAAGCATTGGTTCTGGTTTTCAAGAAGGTTGTGCGATCCGTATAAGGCAGTTCTTTTTCCAAAATCGCAAAATCTTTGGTTTTTTCGAGATAGTCACTAACGACTTTCATTGGCCAAACGATCACATCTCCGTGGCTCTCATCGGCTTTTTGTTTCTCATAGCGATCAAACATAAACCATTGTGGCCAGTTGCCGTCATCTGCAAATTGATTTTCAAACAAATGCTCGATGATGGACGCCACCATCTCAGGACGATTGAGGGCTAAGAAATACTCAGTCGGTCCTTGGGAAACGTCTCGAGTCCCCCAAGCAGCACCACCGTACTGTTCAAGACCATGAGGAGACAAGTAATGAACAAGCATATTGTGGGTGTACCAACGTGCCAAGTGATTGAAGGATGCGACATCCGCCTGCGAATGTTTCAATTCAAACTGATTCAACAAATCATCGACAAAGGCCGTATAGGCAGTGTCTTCTTGCTGGCGATCTAACGTTTCGGAAACAAAGGGTTCACCAGTCAGTGTGCCTTGGATCACGAAGGAAACCGTCGCCTGTTCTGCAAAGGTCAATACGGTCGTGCTATCGTCGGCTGCCACATTGAAAATCGTTTCATCGGTTAGTTCAAAAGGTTGTGCTGCATGGAGATAATACGTCAATTCTGGATAAGTTTCCGCAATCGGTGAATCCGCTGTTCCTTTGATGGTGAGCAATTGCTGGTCTTGCGTAATGGTAACAGTCGGTACCGCTTCATCGATCCCCATCACAAATTGATTAGTGATGGCCCAGGTGTAAGCACGACCTTGTTCACTAGTGATGGTGGTTGCAATCGTGCGTCCATTTGCTTTCGTGAAGGTCGTTACTTGAATGACATCATCCGCTGTTTTGTAGTACCACGTCGCCGAATTTAAGCCCATTTCAAAAGCAGATGGCATCGTTAAAATCCGCCATTGATCGCCGTCTTTCAGATAGATCCGCTGACCGGAACGTTTGAAAAGATTCAATGAGTTGCGGCTATTACTCAACAATTTGTTCATGTTCGTATTGCCTAATACGATTTGGGAGTTAAACATCCCCGTCATGTAAACAGTCGTGCTCAAAATGGGTTGATCGACGATCAACTCTTGTCCGCTCAACAAAATATGCCCATGGGAGCGTTCCATCTGTGCTTCTTTTTCCTTCAACACGACATGGTGATAGTCAGGGGTAAAAAAGGAATAAAGCTGTTCGTCAACGATTTCCACTGCTTCTTGCTGCGGGAACCGCTCGTTGATTTCTTCTGTGGAAAATGTCAGCCCTGTGAGCGGTCGACCGAAGTTTTTTCGTGGCTGCGCCGTTGCTTGCAACGAGTCAAAGGACAAGGCTTGATACGTTTCTTTCAACGTTTCAAGTGCAAACTGCGGTTCATTGACTGCCGTCGCTTGATTGGCTTTGACCGCTGCGTAAAAAACGATTTCCGTAGGCGTCTCACTTACCGCCAACCATTGCGTTTGCAGTGCCGTATAGGCAAATTCGTATTGATACACTTCATTGGCTAACGTTTCTTGGCTAAGTGCAGCTGGTTGATTCGTTTCTTTGTAGCTGCGACCGAAAAATTGATAGCCATCCGTCGAGAAGCCTTTTAAGGCTTGGAAGCTGCCCTGTTCCACCAATGGAAATTGACCATTTTGTGGTTGATTTTGGCGCGAAGAAAGCACGATGTGATCCTTATCATGGCTAACATGATGGTCGATATATTGCGAAACATAGGCTTCATTGGATTGAACAGCACCTTTGGCGGCATTGCCAAGATCTTGTCCGTAAACCAGTTCCGCTTCCCCAGAACCACTCAATTGAACCCGCCAGAACCAGCAATCTTGTGCCAATTGGAAATCAACTTGGTAATCGATGGACTGGTACGTCCCAGTCCAAGTCAGCTGTTTGTCTGAGTAGGCAAAGGCACTGTTAGCATTTGAACCGATCAAGGGAATAAAGGACAACTCCCCCGCCTCACGCAGACGTAGATAGATTTGATTCAAACTACCATCTAGTGCATTTCCGTTCAACTGATTGATCATCACACCGTGACTTTGGATCTCATATAAATCACCGTTTGGTAAAAACGTCACGGTCGTATTTGCGTTATTCATCACTATTTTTTTCGTCATAGAAACCTTCCTATCTTACCTAACTAATTGCAGGGTTGTTTGTTGGGTGTCTCGGCTGTTCCCACCAATCATGATGTGGAATTTCCCTGGATCACTGCTTAATTGTTGGTTGCTGTGGACATAGCGCAGCAGTTCTTCCGTGATCTCAAATTGAACGGTTGCTGATTCGCCAGCCTCTAGCCAAATTTTCTTAAAGCCTTTCAGTTCTTTCACTGGGCGAACCACTTCACCGACTAAATCGCGAATGTAGCATTGGACCGTTTCCCAGACCGCTGCTGTTCCTTGGTTCGTAACAGTGATGGAAGCCGTGACCGTTTGATCTTTGGTCATAGTCGGCTGATCCAACGTCACCGCAGAATACGCAACTGGGCTATAACTCAAGCCAAACCCAAATGGATATTTGGCATAATTGGAGACATCCAAATATTTCGAGACATATTTTTCATCCGGTGCACTTTCATAAGGACGACCGGTATTGTCAACGTTGTAATACACAGGAACTTGTCCAACGGTTTCTGGGAATGACATGCTCAAGCGACCGCTTGGATTGTATTCTCCCCACAGGATCTGAGCAAGTGCGGTTCCGCCTTCGGTTCCAGGGAACCAAGCCTCGACGATCGCTTTGGCTGCATCAACCCCTTGCAAGTCAAGAGGACGACCGTTATAAAGGGTTACGATCAATTGCTCGTTGTATTCTTTCAAGGTTTCAACCAAGGACAATTGGGCTTGTGGCAAGCGAATGTCGCTGCGACTGGCAGCTTCACCGCTCATCCATTCTTGCTCTCCTAGCGCTAAGACAACTTTATCCGCTTCTTTCACTAATTCGATCGCTTCTTGGATCGCTGCTTCAGACGGCGCAAAATAATCAAAGGGCTCTTGACCGATCAACAGATCCGCACCCAAGGATTGAGCCCCCGCCACTAACGTCACCACTTCTTCTTGTTTCCCTTGCCAAGACCAAGCACCTAATAGATCACGGGAGTGAGCACCCGGGCCCACAATCGCCACTTTTTCGGTTTTCTGCAACGGCAGGACACCTTCATTTTTCAACAACACCATTGATTTCTTTGCGATATCTCTAGCGATCTCTCGGTGTTCTTGAGACAGAACAGTGGCTGCTTCAGCGGCTTCATCAGCACCGCGGTATGGATTTTCAAATAGACCTAGTTCATTTTTCAAGGTCAAGATTCTTAGCACGGCTTCATCGACTAAGGCTTCCTCAACAGTGCCTTCTGCGATCAGCTCTTTCAAGTTATCAGTGTAGCAAGTCGTCATCATCTCGATATCGACCCCAGCTTTGATGGCTAATTCAGCGGCGTGTTTTTCATCTTCCGCTGCGCCATGGGCGATCACTTCTTTGATTGCTGCCCAGTCAGAGATCACAACGCCTTCAAACCCGAATTCTTCTCGCAAAACATCGCGGAAAAGCCAGCGATTGGCCGTTGCTGGAATACCGTCCACCGTATTGAAGGAGGTCATCACCAGTTTGGCACCGGCATCAAGGGCCGCTTTATAGCCCGGTAAATAACTTTCTCGCAGTTGGCGTTCTGACATATTGACCGTGTTGTAATCGCGACCGCCGATAGCCGCACCGTAAGCCGCAAAATGTTTGACACACGCAGCTACGCGGTTGAAATCCGTTCGCAGATCATCCCCTTGATAGCCTTTGACAAAGGCTTCAGCGAAGCGACTGTTCAAGTAAGGATCTTCCCCCGTCGATTCCATGACACGGCCCCAACGTGGGTCTCTTACTAAGTCCACCATCGGTGAAAAGGTCACATGCAAGCCAGAAACAGCTGCTTCTTTGGCAGATACTTCCGCCATCTTCTCCGCTGCTGCCAAATCCCATGAACTACCTAATCCTAATGGAATCGGGAAAATCGTCCGAAAGCCGTGAATGATATCCGCCATCAATATCGTCGGGATATTCAAGCGGTTATTGGCGATATACTCTTTTTGGACGCGGATCGCTTCTTTCGCACCAGAAACACCTAGCGTTGTTCCCGCATTGTTGATGTTCTCTTGTGTCAGTCCTAAGTCGCCCATTGGGCCGGTTTTCTCTTCTGCTTTATCTGAATAAAAAGCCGCTGCCAGTTGCAGCAACTGATCGATTTTTTCATCTAAGGTCATTTCTGAAAGTAGTTCGGTTAATTTCTGCTGTTCCATTTTTATTCATCCTTTGCTTTCTTCAAATTGGACTTCTGCTTCTAAAGGGAAATGATCGGAGGGAAAACGACGATCACAAGAATCCGTTAGACAGGCGGTTTTGACCACCGTGAAGCCTTTCGTATAGATATAATCAATTTCTTCTAGTTCTTGCCATGGTAACGTATAAATAAAATTTTGATAGGAGCCTTTGGGTCCGTGATGAGGCTTTTGCCCATGTTCTTTGGCATTTTGAAAATGCTGCTCTAAGTACCGATGCACCCGCTCCGTTGGCTCCGCATTCAAGTCGCCCATTAGTAATACAGGGTAGCGTTCGATCTGATCTGCCAGCTGCTCAAAGATCACTTTCATCCCTTCAAAACGAGCCATTTCTGAAATATTATCTAAATGGGTCGTGATGACAAGAAACGGCGGATTCTTTTTTTCCTGTAAGACTGCCCAAACACATAAGCGTGAATAGGCAGCTTCTGGATGAATACTGGGTTCAGTCGGTGTCAATGACAACCAAAACGAACCTGAAGCTAATAACTCGAAAGTCTCTTTTTGATAATACAGTCCGATGCCTTCGCCCAAGCCATCACCGTCACGTTCAGCCGTGACGGAAGCATACTGCGCTAGCTTTGCTAAATCTGCAAATTGACTAGGTCGGGCTTCTTGGATCGCCAGAACATCCCAGTCGTAGTAATCGATCAAGGAACAGACCGCCTCCGATCGATAGTGCCATTGCCATTCTTGGTCATAGTCGGTATCGACTCGTAGATTGTAGGTTGCTACTTTCATCTTCATTCATTTCCTTTGAGTAATTTTTTGATTTGCTGCATTTCACGACGGATTTGTTTCGCTTCGCCGCCGCCATGCCCTTTATTTAAGTAAATACGCAATTCTTTCGGTCCAGGAATCTTTTTATAGGAAACGAAGAAATCTTCCATGGGACAGATCGGATCAGCACTGCCGACCGATGTATAAACAGGACCAGTTATCTGATGAGCAAAATACTTCAAATCAAAATAACTCATGACTTGATAGATCGTTTCCCGCATTTCTGGAAATTGTTCGATATACTCTTGAATCACCTGGTAACTTCCTGTTTTTTGTTCGATCCGATGGACAAGATTGGAGTGGCTTGGCACATCGGCAAACGTCGCAAAAATCGGGACGTTCGTTAATGCGTTGACCAATAAGGCGATGCCGCCTCCTTGCGAGCCGCCTCTTAAAATAACCCGCTGCGGATCGATTTCCGGTATCTGTTGAAGGACTTCTAGTGTGCGCAAACTATCTGCGACCAATCGCTTCATATAAAAATCTTCTTTTTTCAAGATGCCGCGTCCAAAAGGTGCTTCATGCTGCGTGGTTTCATAGGGAACCTGATCTTGCGTGCGTCCCCCTTGTCCACGATTGTCGATGACAAGACAGCCGCAGCCGATCAGTAACCAATGAGCGAATTGGAACGGTTCTTGCACATGATTCATATAGCCTAAAAAATCAATCACGATTGGACAATCTGCCGCTTGTTCTGGCAGCAGCAGATGCCCATAGATCGTTTCATTACCAAGACTTTGAAAAGAAATCGTAAAACAATCGATCCCTTTTAGCAAAGGCGTTTGTTTGGTTCTTTCAAAGGCTAGCGGAAGGGCGTCAAGTTCTTGTTGGACCGAAGCCCAAAAACAGGATCGATCAGTTGCGGTCGATTCAGTCATTTGTCTCTTCTCCCTTCGCTAATACTTTATTGAAAAACAACACCTGTACAAAGGCTGAGCCTGAAATGCCTAAACAAACAAATAAGAATAGGTTTACTTTGCTGCACAATACAAAAACAATGATTGGGATCACCAGTAAAATGATCGCATTCGCCGTACTGCTAAGAACCGCATATGCCGTTTCTTTCGCTGTTTCTTGCAATGATTGCGCAAACAAACTGTACAAGAGAACGAACACGACGAGATACAGCGCAGCCAAGCTGACGAGGATCACGGCTAAAACGCCAAAGTAAGGTGTAAGCATCATCAAGGAATAGATCAAACCGGCAAAGACTGCGACATACGCAATAACAAGACCTTCTAAGAAGAGACCACGTTTGAGGTTGCTTAAGACTGCTTGCTTGTATCGTTGCCAAATCGGGACATCTCGTTCCTTGTACAATTGATCGATCGTCCGATACAGCGCGATCAATGCTGGCCCTGCGAGAATCAGCGTCATTGCTGGAATCATAAAGAGAAAACTAACAATGATCATATCTGCTAGAAAAGCAAAGACCCGATAGTACCATCCTTCATAAGAAAATAGTCGATTCATTATGATCCTCCAATCAAAACTTGCTGATTTGTGCTGCGGGTGCTGCGTAAACCTGTTTCTTGCCTTCTTGTGATTTTGGGTCGTTTCTCAACGTACGGGTTTCTGGGTTGCAGGTCTCACTGCGTGAGCCAATCGCAGTGATTCTTTGTATGGTCACTACGCTCCCTGCAGTCGCCTAGTACTTTTCATCATCTGCTCGTCTCCGCTTTCGCTTCGCCTACAGTTGCACTAAGTAAAACACACTAAGTGCAGCTTGCATGTCTCACTACGCGAGCCAATCGCAGTGATTCTTTGTATGGTCACTACGCTCCCTGCGGTCGCCTAGTACTTTGAAACATCAGATTTTGCGCAAAGTGCGCGCAAAACCTGTGTTTCAAAGCAAAGGAGAGGAAAGGTCTTTTTTTGGCTTCCTTTCCTCTCCTATGGGGGTTATTCTAGTCGTTCGCGGTTTTCGGCCATTTTTTCAGTTTTAATGTCTTTGATTGCGTCCCAGTTGTTTGAATCTAAGAAGCTTTCAAAGTCGGTTAGTGTGCTGTCAAATGTTCCTTCATCTTTTGAACGAATCAATGAGATGATCGTGCTGTTGATTTTGGTTTTGATGGCTGTGTTTGAACGTGCTTCTGCAGTTCCGGCATCTGGATCCGTATTTTCGATCACAAAGTGTGGATACAATTTGCCTTCGCCCCATTCTTGCATTTGAGTCAACGCATTTTCGGTTTTGACTTTCAGTGCATTGACACGGTCGTTGTTAAAGTAGTTGAAACGGCTGATACCATATTTTTTGTTGTAGCCTTCGTTGTCGGTTTGTTCCATTTCTTTGATTTCTGGCAAGTAATCGATTTTGCCTTCATCGTTGTATTCATACGTCACGCCTTCAACACCGAATTTTGTCAAAATTTGTCCTGGTTCATCGATCAAGTACGTGAAGAGTTGAGTTACTTTTGCTGGATCCGCCGCATCTTTTGTGATGTAGTTGATCAACCAGCCAGAGATTCCTGTTTGGTTCAAGGTTGCTTCACGACCAGAAGTGCTGGCAGGTCCGTCGATTGCGATGTAACGCGTGTCAGAGTTTTTCATGAATTCGGTGAAGTTCCCACCTTGTCCGCTCGTTCCTGCGACTAAGATCGTTGCATAGTCCCCTTGTTTTACTTTTTCATCATAGGTTGGACCGTCATCGGTAAAGCTGTCATCACTGATGTTGCCGTCACGATACACTTGATTAAAGGTTTTCAACCATGAGATATATTCTTCATCTAAGTTACGATCGTAGAAAGCACCATCTTCATCTTCTAACGGAACACCTAAGAAGTCTTGCAATTTATCTAAGAATGGTCCTGCTGTTTCGCCGATCGTTGTGAAGCCCATCGGTGTCAAATCAGGGAATTTCTCGCTGATTTCTTTCATGACTTTCACATAGTTTTCTGGAGTTGAAACATCTGGTTTGCCCAATGCTTCATAGACATCTTCACGGATCACAAAGTTGTCGTTGACGGGAATATTGCCGCTTTCGTAGTCCGCTGCTGTGTTGGAATAGTTTGGATAGCCATAAGTTTTGCCATCATCTAAAGCAAACCATTTGAAGGTATCTTCGGTCACGACATTCATCAAATACGGATCGTATTGTTCCGCTAAATCGTTTAATGAGTATGCCCAGCTATCAGCTTTTGTGGCTGCTTGACTGGTTTTATCCATCAACGTCACGATATCAGGCATATCACCACTTGAAATCAAAGCATTTAATTTCGAATCATCACCTGAAATAAATTCAATATCAATGTTCAAATCTTTTTTGATTTGGGCTGTCGTCACATCTTCACCAAATGGCAATGCTGTCCAGTCTGAATTGATGTACCATGTGATCTTGGTTGGTTCTTCTTTGGTATCGAGTTTCCATGCTGGTGTCTTTTCATCTAACTCATACCGATCTTTGATAGAAAAATCCGAACTGCTGGCATTGTCTGAGCTGCCGCCACATGCTGCTAAGCTGAGTAATGCTGATGCTGCCAATAAACCGCCTACTACTTTTTTCATGTCTATCCCTCTTTCTATTCTTTTACTGCACCGGCCATCATACCGCCGATAAAGTGTTTTTGAAGCAATGGATATATAATTAAAATTGGCACTGTCGTGATGACGATCGTAGCCAACTGAACCCCACGGGTCGTTGCTTGGACGATAAAGTCGGTACTACCGCTTTCAGTCATCGTACTCAAGTTGGATTGGACGATGATTTCATAAATCTTCATTTGCAGCGGATAGAGATACTCTTTTGTGATATACAGTTTTGTTGTCATAAAATCGTTCCATTGGCCAACCCCGTTGAACAAGATGATGGTTGCCAATGCCGGTTTCGTTAATGGTAAGAAGATTTTATAAAAGATTTGGAATTCACTTGCACCGTCGATCTTCGCCGATTCTTCGAGTGAAGGCGGAATCTCACGGAAAAAGTTCATTAAAATCACGACATCATAATAGCTGAACAAAGCTGGAATAATGTAGACCCAGAAAGAATCCAGTAATCCTAGTGAGCGAATCAGCAAGTACGTTGGAATCATCCCACCACTGAAGTACATGGTGATGACCCCCATCGTTGTATAAATGTTGCGGCCAACCAAGCGTGATTTACTCAATCCGTAAGCCACAATCGCACAAAACAAGGTATGGGTCGCAGCCCCAAGAACCGTTTTTAACACTGAGATCAAGAAGGCACGGGGGATACTTGCGTCGGAAAAAACTTTCCGATAGTTTTCCCAGGTAAAGCCTTTGGGCCATAACACGAGGCCGTTGCCCGCTAATCCAGAACTAGAAGACACGGAGGAAACCAAGATATTCCAAATCGGTACGATGATCATCAATGAGAATAAAATCAAGATCACGGTATTGAAGAAGTAAAACCACGTGTTTTCTTTTGCTTTTCTTTTGATCATGTTTTTTCCTCCTATAAGATAACTGAATTGCCGTTGTTCAACTTGCGGGTCACTCGATCCGTGATCACCAATAAGATGACGGAAATGACCGCGATCCCCAAGCCGACAGCAGTTGCATAAGAGAAATCACCTTGCGTCAACCCCATTTTATAAACGAAGGAGTTGATGACTTCTGAACGGTTTTGGTTCTGTGAATTCATTAAAACTAATGTTTGATCTAGGTTTGACCCTAAGATACCGCTCACATTCAGAATCAAGTTTAAGGAGATGATCGGTGTCAGTAATGGCAATGTGATCGAACGAATCTGTCTTAGCTTGCTGGCACCATCGATTCGTGCGGCTTCATAAAACGTTGGATCGATCCGCGACATACCTGCCAAGTAAAGAATCGTTCCCCAGCCGACTTCTTTCCATAGATCAGAAAGGACCGCGATCCACCAATATTTGCTTGGATCCAATAGATGATTGACCCCTTTGTCCATCAATCCTACGGACATCAACACTTGGTTGATAAAGCCGTTCGTTGACAGCCAAGAGATCATCATCCCACCTAGCACGATCCATGAAAAAAAATGGGGAATGTATGAAACCGTTTGAATAAATTTCTTCAAGCGGCCATCTTGCATTTCAAAAATCATAATGGCTAACACAATCGGGATCGCAAAACCTAATCCTAATTTCAATAAGCTGATGGCTAACGTATTTCTAACTGCTTCCCAGAAAAAACTGTCATTCATAATGATACGGAAATTCTCTAACCCAACCCATGGTGCTGATGAAATCGTGTCAATCACCGTATAGTTTTTGAAAGCGATTATAATTCCGTAGATCGGAATATAATTAAATACGATCATAAATGCCACGCCGGGAAAAACCATCCAGTGAAGCTGCCGTTGACTATAAAACTTTTGCAGTTTACTCATACACAAAATCTCCTTCTTTCTATCCTCGCAACACTACGTATATCTCCACATTTTGGTGAAACGTTTCTACAAAAAGATTATATCCGCTGCCATTCGAAAATGCAAGCCTTTCCAATTATTTTTTTCTGGTTTTCTTTTTTCACAAATTTCGTTGAGTTCCTCACAAACACAAAAGCTATTATATCAACATTTTCATAAGAAATCATTTTTCAAAACACTTCCGTTTAATCAAATTTTCACAAATAATGTATTTTTTCAACATCTATTGATTCTCAGAAATTATTAAAAAATAAAAAGAAACGTTTCACCAAAAGCACAAAAAAGCAGCAATCATCGTTGATTGCTGCTTCGTTCTATTCACTTCTTTGGGGATAGCCAAAATGGTCATACGCTAACGGTGTTGCGATCCGCCCACGCGAGGTGCGTTTCAAAAATCCTTTTTGGATCAAAAACGGTTCGTACATATCTTCCACTGTTTCGGTTTCTTCCCCGATATTGACAGCGATCGTACTTAATCCCACCGGGCCGCCTTGATACAATTCGATCATCGTGCGGATCAATTTCTGATCGATATAATCCAAGCCGGCATGATCGACTGCCAAAAGCGCCAATGCCTGGTCAGCAACGGTGCGATCGATCAATCCATCTGCTTGCACTTGCGCATAATCGCGAACTCGTTTAAGCAAACGGTTGGCGATCCGTGGAGTGCCTCGAGATCGGCGGGCGATTTCGATCGCCCCTTCTTCCACGATATCCGTTTCAAAAATCGACGCAGTCCGCTGCACGATCTCTTTTAAATCATGGTCTTCATAATATTGCATATGAGAAATGATTCCGAAGCGATCCCGTAGTGGCGCCGAGAGCATCCCCGCCCGCGTCGTTGCGCCGACTAAGGTAAATGGCGGAAGCGGAAAATGAACCGGGTGAGCCGTTGTTCCTTGCCCCACCATGATATCCACATAAAAATCTTCCATTGCCGAATAAAGCATTTCTTCGGCGACACGAGGCAAGCGATGGATCTCATCGATAAACAGAACATCCCCCGGCTGCAGCTCATTCAAGATTGCAATCAAGTCCCCCGGTTTTTCGACCGCAGGACCGCTGGTCGTCTTGATTTGCACCTGCATCTCGTTGGCGATCACCATTGCCATCGTCGTTTTCCCTAAGCCTGGCGGACCATATAAGAGGACATGATCCAACGCTTCTTCTCGATTTTTCGCCGCTTGGATATAAATCGAAAGCTCCTGCTTGACTTTGTCTTGTCCGATATATTGGGCAAGGGTTTGCGGACGCAAGGATTTTTCGATGATTTCTTCTTGTTCAGTACTTTCTGGCGAAACAATTCGTTCATCCATCGTCTACTTGCTCCTTACTTTTTCATCATCAATCGGAGAGCTTCCCGCAAGTACTCATCCGTCGATTTTGTCGTATTCGCCGCTAATTGTTTTTCGGCTTTCTTGACTTCTTTTTCGCTATAACCCAATGCTTTCAAGGCTTCCATTGCTTCATCTAAAGCAGTCGTTGCTACGCTTAGAGGAACGATCGCTTCTTCTCCAACCAGTTCAGCCACTTTGCCTTTCAAGTCTAGGATCATTTGCTGCGCCGTCTTTTTACCGACACCTGGGAACTTAGTCAAATAATTGACGTCCCCATTTTCGACTGCCGTGATCAACCCTGTATGGTCTTCATTGGCCATGATTGCTAACGCACTCTTTGGTCCAATGCCTGAGACACTGATCAATTTTAAAAACAACTGCTTGCCTTCGATCGTGGCAAAGCCGTAGAGACTATGAGCATCTTCACGAATCACTTGGTGCAGATAGATTTTTACTTCTTGGTTCAACTTGCCGCTAAATGAATACGGATTGCCAAAAGCGATCTGATAGCCGATGCCATGGGTCTCAACGACGATATACGCCGGAAAGATATCCGTTACTTTTCCTATGATATATTCGTACATGTGCTTTCCTTTCTGTACATATGTTCCCTTTATTGTAGCACAGACGAGAGGGCAAAAAAAGGACTGTGAACGAAGGAAAAGGCTTAGCAGGAAACAAACGGAGGAAAAACCGTTGTTTCAGTCGCATTTTTTCAAACGAGACATGCTGCTGCGTCTTTTTTCGCACACAGTTCCTAATACTTACTCAACGAGTGATTTGAATTCGCCATAGCCTTTTTCATCCATTTCTGCTAAAGGGATGAACTTCAATGCTGCCGAGTTGATACAATAGCGCAAACCGCCTTTGTCCTGAGGACCGTCTGAAAAAACATGTCCTAAATGAGAGTCAGCTTCTTTGCTGCGGACTTCTACCCGATGCATACCATGAGAAAAATCGGCTTTTTCTTGAATATCTTGGCGACTGATCGGCTTCGAAAAGGAAGGCCAGCCACAACCGGCGTCATATTTATCAGTAGAAGCAAACAGTGGTTCTCCGTTGACGATATCAACATAGATCCCTTTTTCATAAAAATCATCATACTCGCCAGTAAAGGGGCGTTCAGTTGCATTTTCTTGGGTCACCGCATATTCGATCGGTGACAATTTTTCTTTTAATTCTTTTTTATCTGTCATTTTTTCACCTGCTTTCCCTCTAGACTCATCCTGTATGCTCTATCATGCCTTTTTTCTTAGCGAATGTAAAATGACTTGCTCAAATTATTTAAGGGTTTTGCAGCTTTTCCCAACGAGTCGTTGGTTCCGCAAAATGGTAAAACTGCGGTTGGTCTTTTGTATAGATTTCTTCGGTTAAGACAGCTTCTGGCAAGTTGCCAAATAACCCGGCCGCAAAAAAATAGGTGTGTGCTTCTTTGAGGTAAAAGAACAGACTCGAGCCGCATTGACTGCAAAATCCTCGCTGTGCCCACTTAGAAGAATCATAACGTCGCAGCCACTTCGCTCCTTGAAGAGCCATCTGGTTCTCAGAACATGGCGCAAGAGCAAACATCGGTCCGCCGTGAAATTTCTGGCAGAGACTACAATGACAAACCGTGATTTCTTTCGAAACTCCAGTCAAGTCAATCGTGACTTTGCCGCAAAGACAACTACCAGAAACATCCATCCTTATTCCTCCTCCATAAACTCTTGCAACAACTGATAGACCGTAGTGACAGGAAACCCTACAATTGTATAAAAATCGCCGTTTATCGATGAGACAAATACTTTGGCCGCCCCTTGGATCCCATAGGCGCCCGCTTTGTCTTGGTACTCATCTAAGACAAGATATTGGTCGATCTCTTGATCCGTCAAAGGACGAAACACAACTTCCGCCGAAACCACTGCTTGGCGCTGTTGCTTGCCTTTTTGTAAAACGACGGCGGTATGCACCCAATGGGTCCGTCCGTTCATTTTTCGTAACATCGACCGAGCATCTTCACGGTCGGCTGGCTTTCCTAAGATTTCTTCATCCACCACGACCGTGGTATCGCTCGCGATCACCAGATCTTCAGGATAGGTTTGCGTAATAGCCGCCGCTTTTTCTGCTGCCATCCGTTGGACATAAGGGATCGCCGCTTCGTTTGGTCGGACCGACTCGTCGATATCCGCTGGTATGACCGCAAATTCCGGGACTAACTCCGCTAATAATTCTTTGCGTCGCGGCGACTGTGAAGCCAAAATAATCATTCCATGCCACTCCTTGCTCGATGAGGATCTTGAATCCGTTTGAACATCCGCTCCATGTCGCTGTTGGTGAAATGGATCAGCACCGGGCGACCATGGGGACAGTTGAAGGGATTCTCGCATTTCGCTAAATCTTGCAACAAGATCCGGGCTTGTGCTTCATTCAAATAATGATTGGCTTTGATGGATCGTTTGCAGCTCATCATGATCGCGGTTGCTTCACGAAACTTTTTGACACTGACACTTCCTGTGGTCAATAACATATCGATCATTTCGCGGATGATGGCTTCTTCTTCACCGCTAGGATACCACGTCGGGTGCGCCCGGACGATGAAACTATTGGTCCCAAAAGATTCCAGATGGATCCCGACTTCTGCCAGCTTGTCGCTTTGTTCTTGTAATTGCAGTGCATCGCTGTTGGGATAATCCAAAACGATCGGCACTAACAACTCTTGCAGGTCATTGGTCACTTCGCCGATTTTTTCGCGGTAATACTCATATTTGATTCGTTCCTGTGCCGCATGCTGGTCGACGATATATAGCCCCGCCTCGCTTTGGGCAAACAAATAGGTCCCATGCATCTGCCCAAAATAATCCAGTTGGGGAAAACGCTCCTTCGCTGGTTCTTCTTCCAGCAACCGTTCGACCGTTTTCAGGTAGTTGCGGTCATCCCCATGTATTTCCGGGTGAAGAGTCGCTTGATTTTGCAGATCTTGCGCCGTAAGCTCTGGCGTCTCTTCCGAGAGAAAGGCTGGCGCTTCTAGCAGCGGCGCTTTTGTTTCCATCTGATCTTCCACAAATGGTTTTCGGACAGGCTTATTTGGCAGCGTCTCTTCCAAACTGCGAAAGGTTTCCTCGGTTTCTTCCAACAGGTTTTCGCTAGATTCCTGTGGCATTTCTGGAAGTTTTCCACCTTCCTCCACAGGTTTTTCCACAGAGTTATCCACAGTCTGTTGATAAGTACTGCCCTGAACCTCAAATTTCCCGGTTTCCCGATTATAAGACAAACCAGAAGTCGAATTTCCTGCTGACTCCAGTTCCAAGCCAAGCTGCTGGGCTTTTGGCTGATCGGCAACTTTTTTCTTAAACCGCAGATTGTCAGCCGCGTTAGGAATCAAATTGATTTCCCGCAGCGCCTCATTGATGGCTTTACTGATTAGTTTCGTTAGCTCTTCTTCTTTTGACAAACGAACTTCTTGCTTAGTCGGATGGACATTGACATCGACTAGCAAGGGGTCCATTTTGATTTCAAGGACAGCTAATGGAAAACGACCGACCATCAATTTTGACCCGTAACCGGCTACGATCGCTTTATTCAAAGCAAAGTTGCGAATATAACGACCATTGATGATCGTGGATAAATAGTTGCGGCTGGCTCGGGTGACTTCTGGCAGTGACACAAAGCCAGTGACTTTAAAGTCGAGGTCCTCAGTATCGATCGCAATCATTTTTTTGGCCGTTTCCACTCCGTAGATCCCGGCGATGGTTTGTTTTAACTGCCCACTTCCAGTGGTGCTCAACATCTTATTGCCTTCATGAACGAGGCGAAAAGCCACTTCTGGATGGCTCAGGGCGATCCGATTGACGATATCGCCGATGTTCGCAAGTTCCGTTTGCAGCGTCTTGACATATTTCAAACGTGCCGGTGTATTGTAAAAGAGGTTTTCGACAGTGATCTTGGTTCCTTGTCGCAAGTTGGCAGGCAGATGCTCTTCAACAGCGCCGCCTTTTAAGCGCACAAAGGAGCCTTGTTGGGCACCTTTGACTGCCGTTTCAATCGAGAGGATCGAAACCGAAGCGATACTAGGCAAAGCTTCCCCGCGAAACCCGAGGGTACGTATTCGAAACAAGTCATCTCGATTGTTGATTTTACTGGTGGCGTGGCGTTTAAAGGCAGTCAAGACATCCTCTTCTGCAATTCCTTCGCCATTATCGATGACTTGGATTTTACGCAAGCCTGCTTCTTCAATAAAAATATCGATTTGGGTACTGCCGGCATCCACGGCATTTTCAACTAATTCTTTGACGACAGAAGCCGGTCTCTCAACAACTTCTCCTGCCGCGATTTGGTTCGCCAGACGTTCGGATAGCTCTTGGATCTTTCCCATCTGCTGACCTTCTTTCTAAATTCGTTTTTGCAGCTCGTACAATGTATTCAGAGCATCCATCGGGGTCATTTCCAACAGATTCAATTTCTTCAATTGATCGATGACGCCGATTTCTTCCGTAGATACTTCACTAAACAACGACAACTGCTGACTTTCTTCGACGACTGGTTTTGGCTGTACCGTCGGTTCATGTTCTTCCAGCGCTTTTAGGATCGTCGCTGCGCGCTGTAAGAGTGCACTTGGCAGTCCAGCGATTTTGGCTACATGGATCCCATAGCTTTTATCTGCGGGTCCTTCCATCATCTTATGCAAGAAGACAACTTCGCCTTCTTTTTCAACGGCACCGACATGGACATTGCGTAAGTGTGCCAATTCCTCATCTAAAACCGTCAGCTCATGATAATGGGTGGAGAAAAGTGTTTTGGCATGAACTTCTTTGTGGATATATTCAATGATGGCTTGTGCCAATGCCATCCCATCATAGGTCGCAGTCCCACGCCCTAACTCATCAAACAAAATCAAGCTGTTAGGTGTTGCATGACGCAGCGCTTGGTTGGCTTCCATCATCTCTACCATAAACGTACTTTGACCGGCGATCAGGTCATCGCTGGCACCGATGCGAGTAAAGATCCGATCAAAAATCGGCATCTCTGCAGATTTTGCCGGTACGAAACAGCCGATCTGCGCCATAATGACTAGCAAGGCAAACTGCCGCATGTACGTACTTTTCCCAGACATATTTGGTCCTGTGATCAACAGGATCTCTGTTTCTTCATCCATCACGATACTATTTGGAATGTACTCTTGGTGACCAAGGACTTTTTCCACTACAGGATGACGGCCATCGATGATCGATACTGCTCGTTTTTTCGCTACTGTCGGCCGCACGTATTGGTAGCGTTCCGAAACCGTGGCGAAACTTTGTAAGACATCGACCGCACTGACGGCTTTGGCTAACTTTTGTAGACGTGTGATACTCTTTTTCACTTCTTCACGAACGTCAAGAAAGAGGCGATATTCCAAATCCACCGATTTTTCTTCGGCTTCTAAAATCAAAGTCTCCAGTTTTTTCAACTCGGGTGAAATAAAGCGTTCCGCATTGGCTAAGGTTTGCTTGCGCTCGTAGCGAGAGGTATCTAAATTCACTAGATTGGCTTTCGTGATCTCAATGTAATAGCCAAAGACGCGGTTGAACCCAACTTTCAGGTTTTTGACCCCCGTCGCTTGACGTTCGTTGGCTTCTAATTCCGCCAACCATTGCTTGCCATTACGCATCGCCGTACGGTATTCATCTAATTGTTGATGGAACCCGTCTTTGATGATGTTGCCTTCTGTGATCTGCAACGGGGCATCTTCATCGATCGCCGCTTCGATCAGTGCAACCAAATCATCTAAAGGCGTTAATTCCAGCAGCAAGTCATTCCACTCGCCACGGTTGATCCCCTGCAGCAATTGCGCGATCAAAGGCACTTGCTCCAAAGAAGATTTCAACTGCAGCAAATCGCGGCCATTGACATTTCCGAAGGCGACCCGTCCGACTAGGCGTTCCATGTCATAGATTTTCGTCAACGCTTCTTGCAGATCCGCTCGCTCAAAGAAACTGTCCAGTAACGATTGGACCATTTCTTGGCGGGCAGTGATTTTCTTTGGCTGGATCAAGGGACGATCCAACCATTGCTTTAACAAACGTCCCCCCATTGCGGTCTTTGTCTCGTCCAGCAACCACAAAAGAGTCCCTTGTTTTTTTCCGGTTCGAATCGACTGCGTCAATTCTAAGTTGAATTTGGAATAATGATCCATTTTCAAGGCATGATCCGGCTGATATTCCACGGCTTGCTGAATGTGGGCTAAACTGCGTTTTTGGGTGATCGCCAAATAACTTAGCAATTTCCCTGTGACTACTTTTTCTAACCCTTGGGAGAGAGATTCCGTTAAAAATTGAAATTCGGCATTTTCTTCCAACGTTTCTTGCTTAGAAAACACGACATTCAAGCGATTGGTCAACATCGTTTGCAATGATTCAGGAATCTCGCTGCACAAAACGACTTCTTTCGTTTGCAGAGCGGCGGCCTCATTGACGACGGCTTCTTCATCTTCCAATTGCGCTGCTTTTAATTCACCGGTACTTAGATCGACATAGGCAAAGCCAAAACGCTCCCCTTGCTGCAAAACAGCTGTCAAAAAGTTGTTTTCTTTGGCGGATAGGCCTTTACTGTCCATCACCGTTCCCGGCGTGATCAGTTGAACGACTTCGCGTTTGACCATTCCTTTGGTGGTTTTTGGGTCTTCCACTTGCTCACAAATCGCTACTTTGTAGCCTTGCTCGATCAAGGTGTCGATGTAATTGCTGGCGGCGTGGTAAGGCACCCCACACATAGGGATCGGTTCCTCCGCATTTTTGTTGCGGCTGGTTAACGTCAGTTCTAAAATTTGTGCTGCCTTGACAGCATCCTCATTAAATAATTCATAGAAATCTCCTAAACGATAGAATAAAAAAGCATCTTGGTACTGAGCCTTGATGCTTAAATACTGTTCCATCATCGGGGTATTTTTAGTTTTTTGAGGCATTGGTTTCATCCTCCTCGATGGCTTTATTCATTTTCTTTTGGATCTCCGTCGTGACATATTGCAGCAATTCATCTGCTTGCAGTAACGCTTGGCGATAAGCAACCACTAAGGGGTGCTGCTCGTATTCGTTTGTCAATGACGCATAACGCTGCTCCGCAGCTTTTTTTGCTTCGGGTTTCTCATAATGCTCAAATTGAACGATTTCTTTTTGCGCTTGCTTCAGCGCTTCTTCCAACTCCAGTAGCCCTTGGTTTTGCAAGGCTCGTACTTGAATTTCTTGAAATTCTTGAACGATCGGATGATTAGACAAAAGCTTTTGCAAAGCAGCCAACTCTTGGGCAACGTTTGATTCTTTGGTTAATTGCTCTTCCATGCTTCTCCTATTCTGTAAACGGGCGATCTTCACTGATTTGGATCGGACGGATCGATTTTGCTTTACCAGTGGCTTCATCAATCTCAAGCAAGCAAGCCGACAAAATACTGCGGCCTTTTTCAATCACTTCAAACCGTTGCGGCAACGCCGTCAAAAATTTTTCAATGACTGGTTCGCGTTTCATTCCCAAAATCCCATCATAAGGACCAGTCATGCCGACATCTGACAAATAAGCCGTTCCTTGGGGCAAAATCCGCGCATCGTTGGTCTGGACGTGGGTATGCGTGCCGACGACTGCCGAAACTCGGCCATCCAAATACCAGCCCATCGCTTGTTTTTCGCTAGTAGTCTCCCCATGAAAATCCACAAAGATAAACGGTGTACGTTTGCGGGCAATCGCAACCAATTCATCCATTTTGCGAAACGGATCATCAAGGTCTACCATGAACGAGCGAGCTTGCATGTTGATCACCGCCAACTCAATGGTGTTGACTTTCACAAACACCATGCCGACCCCCGGTGTTCCCTCTGGAAAATTGGCTGGACGAATCATTTTCTTCGCATCGCCAATAAATTCAAAAATGTCACGGTTGTCCCATGTATGATTGCCTAATGTCACGACATCGACACCATCTTGCAAAAATTTCTTATAAATTTTACCAGTGATCCCACGACCCGCCGCCGCATTCTCGCCGTTCGCGATCGTCACCTGTGGTCGATACGCCTTCTTTAATTTGGGAAGGTACTCCGTGATTGTTTCTCTTCCTAATGAACCAACTACATCTCCAATGAATAATACCCGCACACATTTTTCCTCTTCTCTTTTAGCTTCTTTTCTATTATAAGGGTTTTGGTCCAGAAAAAAAAGGTTCTTTCACTTGCTGTTCTTCCTTGCAGCAAAACAAAAAAACACGCTAGACTTTTTCGCTTTAGTCTAGCGTGTTGCCGCGTTCTCTAGGAAACGGTAGTGTCTTCTTTCCCGACATGTTCCACGATCGCCACGATCAAATCACGGGCTTTTTCCATCGCTTCCACGGTAATAAATTCATACTGGCCATGGAAGTTTTCACCGCCAACAAATAAGTTCGGTGTTGGAATGCCTTTATAGGTGATTTTCGAGCCATCGGTCCCGCCACGAAACGGCGCTTCGATCGGTGTCACACCAATCGCTTGCATCCCTGCTCGGGCAGCTTCGATACTGCGGGGATCTTTCTTGATCAAATCCCCCATATTGTAATATTGGTCATACAGCGTATAGGTGATGCGTTCTTGCCCATAGGCTGTGTTCAATTCGTCAATGATCCCCACGATGTTGGCTTTTCGCTGTTCAAAAAGCATATGATCGTGATCACGAATGATATAAGAAACTTCTGCTCGACCAATATGTCCCGTCAAATTGTGCAGTAGGTAAAAACCTTCATACCCGCGGGTGCGTTCAGGAACTTCCTCTGCTGGTAAGGCATCGTCGATTTGATGCGCGATTTTCAAGGCGTTGACCAAACGACCGTAAGCAGTTCCAGGATGCACACTCGTACCATCAATCGTTATATCAATACGAGCAGCATTAAAGGTTTCATATTCCATATGCCCCACACGACCACTGTCCATCGTGTAAGCAAATGCCACTGGAAAATCCGCCGCATCAAAGCGATCAGCGCCAGTCCCGATCTCTTCGTCAGGCCCAAAAGCGACCCAGACATCGCCACGTTTATGCGCATCCATCGTTTGTAAGATTCGCAGCGCGTCAATGATCTCTGCGATACCAGCTTTATCATCTGCACCCAGCAGGGTCGTTCCATCCGTTGTGATCAGCGTTTCGCCGACATAGTCTTTGAGATTAGGAAATTCAGCAGTTGTCATATAAATGGCTTTTTCTTTATTTAAACAAACATCCTTACCATCGTAATTTTCATGGATCTGCGGCTGAATATTTTCAGCTTCGAAATCTGCCGTGTCTACATGGGCAATAAAGCCAATCGCCGTTTTTTCAGGATTACCAGGTAGACGTCCGATCACAAAACTATTCTTTTCATAGTAAGCAACATCCGCTACCCCCATCTCGATCAACTGATCTTTCAATAAAAGAGCCAACTCAACTTGTCCCGGCGTCGTTGGGATGGTCTGACTCGTCGCATCTGAGCGAGTATTCATTTTTGCATAGGTCAAAAAATCCTTTAAGATTGCTTTCAATTCTGCACGTCCTTTTTCTTCAATTCTTCTACTATCTTTATAACGACAAGGGACGATTGTCCGTTTCGTGGATCACTTGTCGAAAATCAGCAAAGCCAGCTGCTAACCCCCGCAACAAGATTTCTGCCGTTCCCATATTGGTAGCTAAAGGAATCTCGTACACGTCTGACAAGCGAATCAATGCCGTTACATCTGGTTCATGGGGTTGCGCGGCTAAAGGATCGCGCAAAAAGATCACCATGTCCAAGTCATCTTGCGAAATCATGGCGCCAATTTGCTGATCTCCTCCCAGCGGCCCTGATTTGTAGCGGTGGACAGGCAACTGGGTTGCTTCTTCGATCCTCTTCCCCGTAGTTCCTGTTGCGAAAAGTTCATGCTGCGCTAAAATTTCTCGATAGGCAGTCACTAATTTTACCATTACATCTTTTTTTCGATCATGAGCAATCAATGCGATTTTCATTTGCTGCATTCCCCCTTTTTTCTATTGTACCAATTTATTTTCTTTGCGACCGAGAAAAAACAAAAAAACATAGCACAGATGCCGTAAACCGACTGTGCTATGTCTAAAGGATTCCTTTTTAAATCAGTTGTAATTCTTTCAAGGCTAACCAGATGCCATCTTCATCATTGCTAGCGGTCACCATATCTGCGACTTGTTGGATCTCAGGGACCGCATTGCCCATTGCCACACCGACACCTGCGGCAGTCAGCATTTCACGATCATTTTGGCCATCACCAAAACAGATCACATCTTCTTGCGCTATCCCTAATTGTTCCGCGACGCACAGGATCGTTGCTGCTTTGGAGCCTTCTTTTGGAACGACATCCACACTGTTTTCATGCCAACGCACAAAACGCAGTTTGCTGTATTTCTCGTCAAAGAAATGCTCATACTCTTTTCCGTAAAAAGCCAATGCTTGATAGACTTCTTTTTCTTCGGGAAAATCCATGTCCAACTCAGGAAGTTGGGCACCAAAAGAATGCATCGCTGCTTCCATTTTAGCAATATCCAAAGAAGACGCTCGTTTCGCTGTATCCATCCCGACAAATGCCGTGTCGATCCCAAGCTCTTGGGCTTCTGCCACGAAAGCAGCCAATTGCGTTTCATCGAGTAAGTTTTTATACACCTGCTGATGCGAAAGAAAAGCAGCTGCGCCATTACATAAAATGTAATTATCAAAGGACAACGAACGAATAATATCTTGAGCGTGGAAACGACTGCGTCCAGTGGCAACGGTCACGAAATGGCCAGCATCTCGTAAAAGATCAAGGGCTTTTAGCGTACTGTCTAGTGGCTGTTTGTTCGAGTCAAGCAAGGTTCCATCAATATCAAAGGCAAAGAATTTCCGATTCATAAAAGGTTAAGGCTCGCTTTCTATTAAGAAGTAACTAAGATTTTGGTCTTGGTTGCGGTCATTTTTACAAAAAACAGCAAGAAAAACCGTACATACTTATTCTTAACATAAATAGGCGCTGATTTCAACGCTCCGTTAAGGGATGATGGCTTCTTCCTGGAGAAATGTTAGAGAAAAGAAAAAAAAAGAAGCATCGCTGCTTCTTTTGGTAGGTTTTAATTAGTCGACATAGGTCGATTTTGAGTTGTTCAACCATGCATAGCCCAGCCCCATGACCAAGCCACCGCCGATATAGTTACCGATAAAGGCAAAAACTAAATTATGGATCACACTGCCGACAGTCATACCTGCCAAGTGTCCGCCTGAAGCCCAGAAAGCTAAGGTAAACGCTGGGAAGTTAGCAATAACGTGTTCGAATCCTAAGAAAGCAAAGATGAAGATGATGAAAATGATTGCTGCAACTTTTCCGGCATCGTCTTTCATCCGCATGCTTACTAGCACAGCTGTGTTTACAACGATATTGGCGAACATCGCTTCTACTAAAATTTGGATGGTCGATTTTTCTAATTTCGCAGTGATCGAGGTCAGCATAAAGTTGTCTGCGGTCAGCCCTTGAAAAGGACCTGTCAGTGCAACGATTGAGCCGAAAATCACCCCGCCGATCAAGTTGAACAAGACACACGTAAGCAAAATTTTCAATGCCAAAGGAATACTTAGACGTTTACGGTAAACCCCAACAGTCATATACAACATATTTGATGTTCCTAATTCTGCGTTCATATAAAGAATCATGACTAAAGACCAGCTAAACATAAATGCATATAGAATTTTCCCTAACCCGTGAACCATCGATTCACCTTTCATAGCGATCGCAAAAGCAATAGCTGTTCCGAGGGTCAAGAATAAACAAGCCATCATCGCACGTACAGCGTAACGCAAATAACTACTCTTGATCAGATCGATTTTCTTTTCTATGGAAGAATCGATCTTCTCAAATAATGGGGATACTGGATTCATTTTTTCTACTCCTTTTATGAATAATTTCACTTCGTTATCATTTGCACAATACTTTCATATTCTAATGACGAAAAGCTGTTTTGTAAAGAGATATTTGAAAATATAAGTAATTAATGAAAAATTTCAAGATTTGTTTTCATCAAATCCAAAGCCAGCTCCATCTTGACTTTTGCCCCTAGTTTGTCGTATACTATTCCTTGTGTAAAATAATGCAGCAGGAAAATAACAGCTCGTCACCAGTTCGTTGCCCCTCGGGTGCAATTGCGTAACCGCGGCTGCAAAGGTGAAGATTGAAGAACGAACTGCACGAATGTGAGTTTTTCAACGGATTATTTTACTCCAAACTATTTTATTGGAGGAACTAAATTATGTCTCGTTATACAGGACCATCATGGAAAATTTCTCGTCGTTTAGGAATTTCTTTATCAGAAACTGGAAAAGAATTGGCACGTCGCCCTTACGCTCCAGGACAACACGGACCAAACAGCCGTGGCAAAAAATCAGAATACGGCATGCAATTAACTGAAAAACAAAAATTGCGTCATATGTATGGCATGAACGAACGTCAATTCCGTACATTGTTTATCAAAGCAAGCAAAATCAAAGAAGGTAAACACGGTGTTAACTTCATGATCTTGCTAGAACAACGTTTAGATAACGTTGTTTACCGTCTAGGTTTAGCAACTACTCGTCGTCAAGCACGTCAATTAGTAAACCACGGTCACGTTTTAGTTGATGGCAAACGCGTTGATATCCCTTCATACCACGTTGAAGTTGGACAAGTCATCAGCGTTCGTGAAAAATCACAAAACATCTCAACAATCAAAGAAGCAGTTGAAGCAACAGCTGGCCGCGCGTCATTTGTAAGCTTTGATAGCGAAAAATTAGAAGGTTCATTAACTCGTTTACCTGAGCGTGATGAATTGTCTGCAGAAGTTGACGAAGCACTAGTCGTTGAATTCTACAACCAAAAACTTTAAGATTTCAACCGACACGATTCCTTTTTGGAATCGTGTTTTTTTGTGGAATCAACAGATTTACTGATCCTCTTAAGAAGACCCTTGAAAAAATACCAAAAAAACCGACAATGATACATCGCTGTATTCATTTGCCGGTTTTGTTCCTATTATTAGATAAAGTTCGCAACAGATTCGCCTTCTTCTTGCTTTTGGCGATAATTAAACATGAGCAGCTCTGTTTGGCGTCGTTTGAAAATGATCTTTCGTAAGTTTCGTGGCACGAATTTACGAATGTCTTCTTCATTGTACCCCACTTGGAGCTTGTTCTCATCTAAGATAATTGGCCGTTTCAATAAGTTCGGGTATTGTTCGATCAATGAAAGTAGCTCTTCTAGCTTCAACTCTTCTAAATCGATGTCTAACTTTTGGTACACTTTCGAACGAGTAGATATAATGTCTTCCGTTCCATTTTTTGTTAAAGAAAGAATCTCCATTAGTTCATCACTATTTAATGGATCGCTAAAAATGTTTCTCTCTTTAAATGGCAGTTCATTTTCGGTCAACCATGCACGGGCTTTACGACATGACGTACAGCTGGGTGTTGTATATAGTGATATCATTTGTTTATTCTTCCTTTCTCTTTGATGTACTTCGATTTTTTGCGTGGTGCTCAACCTTCGATTTGATCGATCGTTTCCTGTTTGACGATATCGGCGATTCGAATATTGATCTCTTTAACTTTTAAAGAAGTCAAGCGACTGATTTCTTCTAAAACCACTTCTTGGACTTGCGCAAAGAGTTTAGGGATATCTTTGCCGTAAGCCACGATTACTTCCAAATCAACTGCAACCTCTTCTTTGCCAACTTCCACATCGATGCCAGAAGCGACTTGCGACTGTTCTTCAAGGTTTTCGGTCATATCTGAAAGAAATCTGCCATTTACACTAATCAAGCCATCAATTGACTGCAAAGCGACACCAACAATTGTTTCAATGACTTTTTCTTCAAAGGACAGTGGACTTGCTTGCGCTGCTTCATTAGACACATTCGTTGTTTGCTGATCGTCAGTCATTTTTCACACTCCTTGGTTAAATAAGAAAGGATACTAGAGACATCGCAAAGTCGCATACACGACCTTGTCTAAAGTGGATATTCCTCTTGGGAATTTTTTTCCCTACCTTTCTAGCATAAATTCTTTTTGTTTTTTTTACAAAGAAAAACACTTGTTTTCGGAATAAATTTATCGTGCAAGATAAAATGAATGCGCTAAAAAAATCTCAAAGCATAATTTTCCTGAAATGATTCGTTTTTCTTGACAAAAAAAGAAAGCAGCTACACTGCTCTCTTTTATTCTTTGTTATTTTGACAAGGCATCTAATGGATCAATCAGTTGATGCCGGGCTAAACTAGGTGAAAGACTAACTTCAAAATGCAAGTGAGGACCTGTACTGTTCCCCGTACTTCCCATGGAAGCAATCACTTCGCCTTGTTCGACCGTTTGACCGACTTCCACTAAATTGCGATGATTGTGCGCATACAATGTCGTCAGCCCATCTTTGTGCTCGATAGCAACATAATTCCCCCATGAAGAATGATACTCTGAGCGGATCACCGTTCCTGAAAGACTAGCCATGATCGGCGTTCCTTGCGGGGCGGCGAAGTCCACTCCACGATGAAACCCATTGCCTCGTGGACCAAAGACAGAAGAGACAACTGGATTGCTGACAGGATAGATCATCTGTTCGCTGCCTGTCGGTAATTCTGGTTTCTCTTTGTCATAACTCGTCAGAGCATATGCTTCGATCAGCGCATTTAGCTTCTCATTGTATTGTGTATCTGATGCATAACGCCCGGTCAGATATTCCGTGGCATCTTCATAAGACTCCGTTTCTGATTTCCAAACACCTTTATAAAAATTCGGATTGTGGTCCAATCCTTCTTTCAACAATTTCGCATAATCTTTCAAAGAAGATTCGATACTGTCATATTGGCGAAACGTGGCATGAACTGTGTATAAATTACCGGAACCATCGTCTTCTTGCGTTTGGAAGGAAATCCCATTCCCTTCATAAAGTCCCTTAATACCAAATAGGTTATAAAAAGGCTCCTGGCTCAGACGACTTCTTCCGCTACCAGACTCTAAAATCGCTTGTGCAATCATGACCGATGCGTAAAGATCTTCTTCTTGTCCAACTTTACGAGCATCTTCTCCAATCTCCATAATAAAGTCCCACGTTTCTTTGACTGGCGTGACTTCAAATTTTGCTGGCTCATCTTCTTGCGGCGGCGTTACCGTCAACTCTGGTACGTTCGGTACTTCTTTGATGTCAGGCGAAGGCTGGCTTGGTGTTGATTCTGGCTCTGGATTTGGTGTTGTCTCTGGTTCTGGGTTTGGTGCTGGTTCTTCTGGTTCTGGCGCCGGCTCAGGTGTTGGTTCTGGCTCTGGATTCGGCTCTGGATCAGGATTTGGTGCCGGTTCTTCTGGTGTTGGTTCTGGCGTCGGGGTTGGTTCCGGTTCTGGCAATGGTTCTGGTGTTGGCTGTTCAGGAACAGGTGTTGACTCTCCTGGAACTACTTCGCCGTTTTCTCCTGGTACCGTTGCGGCATCTTCAGGGACCAAGCCCATTGTTGGCCCGTTCACTCCCGGAACCGTTGACTCAGCTGTATTTTGACCAGCAGTAGACTCGCTCGTTAAAACAGCCGCAGCCGCTGATACTGGCAGCAATGTTGAAAATTGACTGGTAATAATGGCAATTGCCATCCATTTCTTTATTTTCATTCGTGAACTTTCCTCCTTTATTCCTCCCTCTATCATACAAAAAATGCAAGAAACTTTGTAATCAATTTTTGCATTCCTATATGAAAAAGGAGAAATACTTGATATTTTGCTACTCTTTCCTATCTTTAATTACGCACAAAAAGTTCCTCTTGCTTGCAAAAAAACAAAAAACAACGGTGCTTTTCTTCACCGTTGTTTTTTATGCGAATGAGGGCTAAGAAATTCAGACGCTTCTTTTCGTTGATCGCTCAATGACGATGGGGTTTTGAGTAAGCGTCAGTTTCTTTTGATAAACTTGTAGTTGAATAGCTCTACCCTTTATTAGCGAAATTTTGATTGACTGATGGTTGACTGACACGTCAATCAAACATTGGTTATACGTAATTTTGAATGTATATTTTTTCCAGTCAACTGGAATTGTGGGGGCTAGTTTTATTCCTTCCCTATCAGTTCTCACGCCACCAAATCCATAGACAATATTCATCCAAGCTGCAGCAATCGAAGTCATATGCAATCCTTCACGAGTATTACGATTGAAATTATCCAGATCCATTCTAGTGGCAAATTCAAAAAAATGATATGCTTCATTTTCCATTCCCAATTCTGCCGCCAAAATAGAATGGATCGAAGGTGACAGCGAGGATTCGTGAATCGTCCTTGGTTCATAGTAATCATAGTTGATTTGCTTTTCCGCTTTCGGAAAAGATTGGTTATACAAGAAAAGAAACATTAAGACATCTGGTTGTTTGATCATATTGTTACGATAGATGCGATCATAGGACCAATGATCATAAAGCGGGAACTCTTCGATGGGAATCGAGCGGATATCCACATGAGGTAATTTGAAAAAACCATCATGTTGTTCAAACAAACCATACTCCGTTTTTAAAATAAGCATTTCTTTGCTACAAATTTGCCAGTAGCCAATCTCCTTTTCACTCAAACCATGCGCTGATAGAAGTGTACTATATCTAGTTTCATTACTCGTTTTCAATTTTTTCAATACCTCTACAGTATAATCGAATGTTCTTTTCGCCATATAATTTGTATACGTATTGTGATTTACCATCATCTGAAATTCATCTGGTCCCATCACCCCAAAAAAGCCAAATTCACCTTCTGGAGACCAATCACCTCTAGAAGCCAAAAAGCGTGAAATTTCAATCAACATTTCGATTCCGTGTCCATACAAAAATTCAGTATCTTTCGCTACCTGCATGTAATGCCAGATGCCATAAGCAACAGCGGTGCTTGGCTGAAATTGAAGGCTTGCATGCTGCCAAAGATCGCTGGCTTCGTTCCCATTCAATGTAGCGATGGGGTAACAAGCTCCTTGGCAATCAAGCTGGCGTGCTCGTTTTTTGGCTTCCGGCAAAGTATGATAGCGAAATTCTAATAAATTTTTTGCTGCATCAAGATTTGTCAATAAGTAAAAAGGCAGGCAGGAAGTTTCCGTATCCCAAAAAGCATGTCCACCGTATGCTTCACCAGTGAGCCCTTTCGCACCAATATTATGACTAGGATCTTGACCATGGTATGTTTGATGCAACTGAAAGATGCAGTAGCGAATCCCTTGTTGATTACTTGGATCACCATCGATTTGGATGTCTTCCTTAGCCCAAACGTTTTGCCAATAGGTGCGACTCTTTCGTTGCATCTCATCAAAGGAAAGACTTTTTTCCAGATCGGTGAGACAATGTTGTTTTAGTTGATTTAAATCAAGTCCGGTTTTATCGGCAATATTTACCGCATTTCGGTTTACTTGAAAGTTCATCCCTTCTTCTAGTTTAACGTTAAACTTACGGCCGATAAATTTATCCCTTTCCACAAGTTGCGTGTCGAGGGATTCAGTGGCGGATAAAGAAAAACCCGCATAAATGGTTTGCTTGGTGCTTCTTGTTTCTGCTGCTAAAAACGCATGCCTATTTGAAGATTCTTTTTCTCGTTCCACCCAAAAATTTTGACCTTCAGATAGATGGCTCGTGGCAAAGTCAATCCCCATCAAAATTGAGATGGATGGACTACCTTCAATGACTTTTAACGAGATCTGCTGATACCCTAATGATACCGTTTCTCTATCTAGTGAACGTACAAAAGTCACCTTTAATTTGATATCCTTCTCAGGTTTCCAATAAAAACTACGAGTCAAGATACCTGTTCTAAGATCAAGTCGTCGTTGAAAAGATTCGATATCTGAATAAGCTAAATCTAGTAACACCTCACCACACCAAATTCTGGTATATAGCCAATCGACCGCATTGACCATAAAATGACTCCTCGAAATGATCCCCTTATACTTTACGCGGTTTTCCTTAGGGCTATTTTCGTAGATTCCATTGAAGTAGCTACCTAGCAATCGTTCTCCCGAATATCCTTCTTCAAAATAACCTCGGATGCCCATATATTCATTTGCCAAAGAAAAGATCGATTCGGACACTTCACTTCGTTCTTTATCAAACCCTTCTTCTGAAACACTCCACGGATCAACCGTATAGTATCTATCTGCAATTTTCCCCATAACACGTTCCTTTCTAGTATGTTGTTTTTCTTACAATCAATTTCCCATTGAGTAATGTGATTTGCGGTTCATTCGAATGGTTATCAATGATATTGACCAAGGTAGTCATGGCTGCTTCCCCTTTTTTAATCTGATCTAATCTGATCGTAGTTAATGGAGGATCATTTAAAGCTGCATAACGGATATCATCAAAACTGATGATCGACAGTTTCTTTTCATAAAAAATAGCTTCTTGTTTTAATTTATGAATAAACTTGATCGCTAAGTAGTCTGCTGTAACGAGCACTGCTTGAAACTTGTCTATGCTGCTGATCATTGTTGCTTGTTGTTCTTCTGTATACTCTAATCCCTCATCAAGCTTTATACCAAAATCCTGCAAAGCCTGATGATAGCCTAGATACCTTTGTTGAATAACCGATGTCTTTGATTGATCAAATTCATAGGACAAAAAGCCGATCTTAGTCAGACCCTTTTCAAGTAAAAAGGCAGTCGCTTCATATGCCGCTTTTTGATCATTCGTATTAATAAAAAAACTATTCGGATAGTCCGTGATTCGATTGAACACTTCATCCTCTAGATGCGTATCAATGAAAACGATTGGGACCTGGACAATCCGATTGACTTCTTCAAATAATTCTTGACTAAATCCTACTGCAATAAACCCATCAAATTTCCAATTTTTCTGTAATTCTCCAATATCATCTGTTTTGGTCACGCTATGGACGAGTGTAAAAAAGCTGTGCTCTTTTGTCACTCGCTGTATGCCATCTAGAACTTCTGTCACAAAAGGGTCCGCAAAGTCCAAATTTTTTTGATCTGAAAAATACAGTACCCCAATTAAGCGAGAAGAAGATTTGACTAACGCTCGTGCATTCATATTTGGTGAATAATTATATTTTTTTATGATCCCTTCGATCATTTCTATCTTATCTTGGGACACACGGTGCGCTTTTTTATTTATAACATTCGAGACTGTCGTCACACTGACCCCTGCTTCTTCTGCAATTTTTTTAATTGTAATCCTCATGCGCTTTGTCCTTTCGATAGTACTTGTTTTTCCTTATTATACCGCATTGTCGAGAAGCATCAATCAAAGGATAGCCAACAAGAATGGGTACCCTTTATTAGAACAATGACAATTTAAGAAAGTGGACTCTTTCCTCCTTGAGTTCTTCTTACGCTCTCTATTTTGTAGGACAAAGGGGCAACAGCACATGGATCAAGGTCTCTAGCTAACTACGAACTCATCAAATTTCTTGAGGTTCAGCGATGGTTCGCTCAGTCTTTTGATACATTTTTTTTAAGAGCAGATTATTGATCAATGAAGTCATGGCGAACCCACCAAACGTATAAACGTAAATAGCAGTCAACAATCTTTCGGGGCTACTCAAGCTAAAATACATCAGCAAACTATTAAAGAGCAACAGCAAACCCGCTTGTTTTCCATTTTGAATCGCTATCAGCAAACAGTTCTTGATACTACGCCACACACCATCTTCATATCTACCAATATAAGAAAATAGCATGACAAACAATAATAAGAGACAGACGATGAAAGGGAATAAAATGGCTAAGCCAATCACCCTAAAGACTATAGCTTGAAGGGTAAACAAATAGAAATTGAGTGAAAAGATCGTTGTAAAAAAAAGAATACCTAACCAAATAATTGTTGCTTCAAAAAAATCCCTTTTTATCGTAGAAAAGTAGTGTCGCACAAGCCCTTCTTCTTGCCCCGCCAGTATTTTTTGCCAACAAGTGTTCATGGCTGTCAAAGAGACGCCGATTGTAAGGATCGGCAGACTAGTAAGAAGAAATAAGCCATTAAGCAAGCATATATCGGTAATCCTTGTTAATCCTTTCATCAATGGCGTATCAAATCGAAACAAAGTTTTCATGTATACTCCTTTCACCTAGAATAGGAAGGCTGAAGCAGTATTTCTACTTCAGCCCGCACGATCTAATTTATAATTGCTGAGTATCGATCAAAGGCATCGTTTTGGATTCCCATAAACTCTTCGATCCCCATTGCGTTCAATTGTTCCAGATAGCTCTCCCATTCTTCTTCAATTCCGCCTTCTACTACCCATTTGGCAGCCATTTGCGAAGCATAAGAACTAATATCTACATAAAGTGCTGACAACCGAGCCAATTCTTCTTGCGAGTAAATCACATTCGGAAATGCAGGTTGGACGTATTGATTGATTTCACTATCAAGAATCAATTTCAATCCATCCCCTTGTGTTTCATCAATCGTCACACGCTCATTAAATTGATCATCCACATATTTTGGTCCAAAATCGCGCAATGAATTGATCCAAGCCCATTCATCAGCTGATTTCCCATCCTGTGGTGGTAAAACTGTATACTGGTCCCCGTTTTTCTCAACCCCAACACCAAATGAGCCATAAAAGGTTTGAATACTTGCATCATCTGTATAGAATTGATCAGCCCACTTTAAGAGCGCAGCAGGATTTTCACAACTCGTTGTTATCATAAACTCATTCCGACCGTAGTTATAATGATCTGGATCGGATATGACATAGCGTTGTCCATCTGGTCCTTTCAATGGTGGTAGTGCAACATACTCCTCAGCATGTAAGCCAAACGTTGCATCCGCCGTCCAGCCAGCAGCCACCCCTACAAGAGCGGTATCTTTATTCATTCGTTTCGCATCACTCATGGATGTATCTTGGGTAAACAATTCTGGATCAATTAACCCAGCTTGATACGCCTCACTCATCCAAGCAATGCCATCACGATAGGTTTCTTCCATGCGTAAGTAGATTGGTTTTCCATCCTTCATTGACATTTCGTACGTATTGTCAGCTCCAAGCCGATTGTTAAACGGTAAAATGAATGAGAAGGTTTCACTAAAGTTTCCGACACCATACGGAATCTCATCCGTTGCATCTCCATTTCCATTGGCGTCCTCTTCTTTAAAAGCTGTTAAGACATCAATAAAGTCTTCATAGGTATCAGGCATCTCCAAGCCAAGATTATCAAGCCATGTTTGATTGATAAATAGTTGGTTCGCAATGAGCGGACGCATTGGTAATTTTTTCGGCAAGCTATAGATATGCCCGTCTGGTGATGTAATCATTGCTTTAATTTTCGGATCTTCCGACATGATACGAGTAAGATTAGGCATGTTTTCTGCAATCAAGTCTTCTAATGGAATAAACACATCTTGGTTTTGTGCTATTTCTGCATCATTAAAGGTGATTGACCCTAAAAAGGCATCAGGCAAATCGCCCCCAGCCATCAATACAGACTTTCTCTCACCCCAATCTGCTGAAAGATGAATATCCCATTCGATTTGAATCCCTGCTTTTTCTTCTGCATCTTCTAAAAAGCCTTTTGTAAAATCATCTCCCCAGTCTGACCAGCGAACAGTGGTGATTTTAAATTGATTCGTGTCACTTCCTTGCTCCTCTACCGCCCCTTCATTTCCACAGCCAGTCATCATCCCTAAAATTCCTAAAGAACAAAACAAATACCTCCATTTAAACTGTTTCATCATCATTCCTCCATTTTTTATTCTTTCAACGCGCCGATCATGACACCTTGATTAAAATACTTTTGTAAAAACGGGTATAACATCATAATTGGTGCTGTAGATACGACAATTGCTGCATATTTCATCATGTCTGCCGTTGCTCTTAGCTCAGATGCAAGTTCTCCGGTTGCTTGTGTTTGTAGTAATTGATTACTTATTAGTAACCGTCTAAGTATCAATTGCAATGGTTGTAGATTGTCATTGGTCAAATAAATCAATGCATTGAACCATGAATTCCAAATACCAACTGCTGTCCATAAACCGATAACAGCCAATATCGCTTTTGAAAGTGGCAGTACCATACTAAAGAAATAGCGGATCGTTCCACAACCATCAATTTGAGCTGCTTCCCATAAACCAGCAGGAATACTATTGTTGAAGAATGTTCTAGCTACGATGATATTGTAACTAGATACTGCAAAAGGAATGACCATTACCCAAAACGTATCTAAGAGGCCAACATTCTTGATCGTTAAGTAAATCGGGATCAAGCCGCCCGAAACGAACATGGGAATAATAAACAATAAAGCCAGCCATTTCCTACCGTGCAAATCTTTTCTAGATAAGGCATAACCAGCGGGGATATTAACGAACAATGCGACAGCGGTTCCTACTATGGTATATAAAATGGTATTCAAGTAGCCTCGCCAGAATAAGGTCTGCTCGAATAAGCGGATATACCCATCTAATCGCCATTCATTTGGCCACAACCAAACATTCCCATTCCCGACATCCGCTGGATCACTAAAGGAAGCAATGATCACAAACCAAAGCGGATAAATGATTAGAAGGATCAACAGAATGGCTACCCCATAAACAAAGAAATCGAATATCCTTTCAGAACCAGTTTTCTTACTTTTTTTCATAATCTCCTCCTAAAACAACCCAGTTTTCGTCAAGCGTCTCGACAATGCATTCACTAATATCAATATGATTATATTGATCACTGTATTAAATAAGCCGATAGCAGTTGAATAACTATATTGAAAGTTTATTAACCCTACTTTATAAACATATGTGGAGATAATTTCGCTTCCTGCTAAATTCAAAGCATTTTGCAACAGCAACACTTTTTCAAACCCAACACTCAATAAACTGCCCGCTCTTAATATAAGCAAGATCATTGCGGTGGGAAGAATCAGTGGTAAATCAATATGCTTGATTTTTTGCAGTCTTGTGGCACCATCCATAGTCGCAGCCTCGTAGTAAGTGGGATCGATCGCTGATAAGGCCGCTAAATAAATAATGCTGTCCCATCCAACATGTTGCCAGACATCACTCCAAACATATACGCTTGCAAAACTTCCTGGCTGAGAAAGCAAAGAAGGCAATTCTATGCCAACAAGCCGCACGAGGTTGACAATCAAACCATTGGTAGGTGATAGAAACAAGATCAACATCCCGCACATAACCATTGTAGAAATGAAGTGAGGTAAATAGGTGGTGACTTGGAAAAACTTCTTGAATTTTTCTACACGAATTTGATTGCAGAGAATTGCTAATGCAATTGGCAATGGAAAGCCGACAATCATACTGTAGAGGGAAATAGTTAGCGTATTTCTAAGGGTTACTCCAAATTGAAACGAATTAAAAAATTGAGAAAAATGCTTAAAACCAACCCATGGACTTCCAAAAATACCCAGTGACGGAGTGTAATCTTTAAATGCAATTACTAAACCATACATTGGAATATAGGTGAATATGACTAATAAAATCAAAGCTGGAGCTAATAAGACGTACAAAGAAAGACTATTTTTCATTTTATTCTTGTGAAAATTTGCGTTGCTTTTTTTTTGCACATGTAACCCTCCTACAAAGAAAATCATTCTTTTCATTTTTTGTTTTACGGTAGAGATAGGAAAAAAGTAACTACTCCTCCAAATAGCCTTTCGTCTACTATAGAACGAATGTTAAACAATCATTGGCCACGTATCCTGATTGTTTTTTTACTTAGAAGTCAATCAATTTTTTAGTCTGTCTCTTGAAGGTTTAACGTTAAACTATAAGACAAAGTTTAACGTTAAACTTATTTCTTGTCAACGCTTTCATTAATAAAAAACAACAAACTTCTTCTGAGTAATTGGATGGTCGTATAAGCACTAGGATTTTGAACAAAACAAAAACAGCAGCGAGCGTCCTCCCTGCTGTTTTGATCTATCTTGACTCTATATCGATATATTCGCGATCATTTGACACTTCTTTATAGGCGGGGCGCATGATTTTTTGTGCGTTGACCAGCTCTTCGATCCGATGGGCGGACCAACCAACGATCCGTGCAATAGCAAACATTGGTGTATACAGTTCTTCTGGTAGATCCAACATGTTATAAACAAACCCGCTGAAAAAGTCGATATTGGCACTGACTCCTTTGTAGATTTTGCGCTTTTCATTGATGACTTGAGGAGCAATGCGTTCGACCATCGTATACAATTGATATTCTTGCCAAGCTTCTGATCCTTTTTCTTGTGCCAGTTTGGCTACATAATTTTTAAAGATCGCCGCACGGGGGTCGTTGTCGCTGTAAACCGCGTGGCCCATGCCATAAATCAATCCTTTACGGTCAAATGCTTCTTTATCTAGGACTGCTTCCAAATAAGTGCGGATGGCCTGTTCATCGGTAATATCAGCAACGTTGCGCTTCAAATCTCCCATCATTTCCGTCACTTTGATATTGGCGCCACCGTGTTTAGGTCCTTTCAAAGAACCTAGCGCTGCAGCAATCGTTGAATAGGTATCCGTCCCACTGGAGGTAACGACTCGTGTCGTAAAGGTCGAATTATTCCCGCCGCCATGTTCCATATGCAAAACAAGTGCCATATCCAATGTTTGGGCTTCTTGGAAGCTATATTCTTTCGTTGGACGCAGCATAGTCAAAATCGTTTCAGCTGTACTCAACTCTTCGGTCGGGCGGTGGATGTACATGCTCTCCCCTTGATTGTAATGATTGTAGGCATGATAGCCGTAGATTGCCAAGAGCGGAAAGACACTGATCAGCATCAGACTTTGTTCCAACACATTTTCAATACTGATGTCATCTGCTTGCGGATCATAACTTGCCAGTGTCAAGATACTGCGAGATAAACTATTCATGATATCAGAAGAAGGTGCTTTCATAATGACGTCACGAACAAAATTGGTCGGCAAAGTACGTTTTTCTGCTAATAGGCAATGAAATGCCGCAAGTTCTGTTTTGTTTGGCAGTTCGCCGAAAAGTAATAAATATGCAATTTCTTCAAAGCCAAAACGTTTCTCATTGACGAACCCTGCTACTAACTCATTGATGTCAATTCCGCGATAACGCAGCTCGCCACAAGCTTCAACTGGCTTACCAGCAATGATTTTTTCTGGATAAATGGTGGAGATCGTCGTAAGACCTGCTAAGACCCCCGTGCCATTTAAATCCCTCAGTCCACGCTTTACATCATATTCTGAATAAAGATTCATATCTATCAAATTGTATTTCTGACATTGCGATGCAAGATAGGACAATTTCTCTTTCTTTTCTAATCTTTCCACGGTGATGTTACCTCCAATCTTTCTACAAACTATCGACTACAATGTTATTTAACCGTATACAAACATCGTTAAAATAGTCATCCTATAAAATCGTTGCTTTTTAACAAACTTTCACACATTATAGCACGATGTTTAGAAAATGAAATATTTTTCATAAATTTAATTGATTTTTTAAATTATCAACGTATAATTATTCCTAATAAGTACGATTATCTTCGTAAAAAGGAGGATTCTTATGAAGTGGCAAACTCAACTCACCGTCAATGACACCCAATACACGTATATTGACTTAGCGAAAATCACCCAAGACTTAGGGGCTGATTTATCTCGCTTGCCCTACTCCATTCGAGTTTTATTGGAAAGCGTTGCTCGTCATCAAGACGAGGAAATTACAGAGGATTATTTACCATTTTTAGCGAATTGGCAGGCAGAAAGCCCTACCGGTGTCGTGCCATTCAAACCAGAGCGGGTCGTCTTGCAAGACTTTACTGGGGTGCCTGCAGTCGTTGATCTGGCTGCCATGCGGGATGCGATGGTCGCTTTAGGCGGTGCCGCAGAAGACATCAATCCTGAGATCCCCGTCACACTCGTCGTCGACCACTCTGTGCAAGTCGATCAAGCCGGTACGCCTGGGGCGATCGCTTTTAATACGGAGCGGGAATTTGAACGCAACGCAGAACGCTATCAATTCTTGAAATGGGCACAAGGTTCTTTCGACAATTTCGAAGTCGTTCCGCCTGAAACAGGGATCATTCATCAAGTCAACATCGAATCATTGTCTGATGTGATCTTGCAAAAAACATACGAAGACCAACATCTGCTGTTTCCTGATACATTGCAAGGGACCGATTCTCACACCACGATGATCAACGGTTTGGGGGTCCTCGGTTGGGGGGTTGGCGGTATTGAAGCGGAAGCTGCGATTCTTGGCGAACCTTCTTTCTTTCCTACACCTGAAGTCATCGGGGTGAAATTTATCAACGAGATGCCTGCAGGTACCACAGCTACCGATTTAGCACTAAAAGTAACCGAAGTGCTGCGGATCGAAAAAGTGGTTGGAAAATTTGTCGAATACTTTGGCCCGGGCTATGGTCATTTGAGCTTAGCCGATCGGGCGACATTAGCGAACATGGCCCCTGAATATGGTGCCACTTGCGGTTTTTGTCCGATCGATCAAGAGACCTTGAACTACTTGGCAACGACCGGGCGCTCCAGCGAGTTGATCGAACTCGTTACCGCTTACGCCAAAGCCAACCATTTCTTTTATGATGAAACGACCGTGCCGACCTATACTAAGGCGATCACCATTGATCTAGCAGAAGTTCAGCCGGCATTAGCGGGCCCCAAACGCCCGCAAGATCGGATTTTGCTTCCAGCAGTCCGTCAGGATTTTGAACAATCAGTCACGGCAGCCGTTGGTCCCAAGGGCTTTGGACTTTCGGAGGATGAATGGCAAAAAGAAGCCAGCGTTACTTGGCCAGATGCTGCAGCAGACAAATTAGAGACCGGCGATATCGTTTTGGCGGCGATCACTAGCTGTACGAATACTAGCAATCCTTTCGTCATGCTCTCTGCAGGCTTATTGGCCAAAAAAGCCATTGAAAAAGGTTTGACCGTCCCTCGTACAGTCAAAACCTCCCTTGCACCTGGCTCCCAGATCGTGACCACCTATTTGCAAAACAGTGGTTTGCTGCCGTATTTAGAGCAACTCGGCTTTTATTTAGTGGGCTACGGTTGTACCACCTGTATCGGAAATTCCGGTCCTTTAGAAGCGCCGGTCGCTGAAGCAATTGAGGCGGAAAATCTACTGGTGGCGTCGGTTCTGTCAGGCAATCGGAATTTTGAAGGAAGAATCCATCCACAGATCAAAGCCAACTATTTGGCTTCGCCGCCGTTAGTTGTTGCCTATGCGATCGCTGGCAGCACTCGCAAAGATCTTACAAAAGAACCATTAGCTATCGTCAATGACGAGCCGGTGTATTTGTCTGATATTTGGCCTAGCAATGAAGAAGTCAATACTTACGTTCAAGAATACGTCGGACCAGAAGCATTTCGCGCTGCCTATGAGCATCTTTTTGATGCCAATGAACGCTGGAATGCGATCGAAACCACCACGAGCGCATGTTATGAATGGGAGGAACAATCTACTTACATTGCTCATCCACCCTACTTTGAAACATTGACCAAAGAATTGCCTAAACCAGATGTCTTAGCCGATCTGAAAGTCTTGGCAAAATTGGGTGATTCCGTCACCACTGACCATATTTCTCCTGCCGGCAGCATCAGTATGGATTCAGCAGCTGGAAAATTTTTACAAGAAAAAGAAGTTCCCTATCGTGAATTCAATTCCTTTGGTTCGCGGCGCGGCAATCATCAGATTATGATGCGGGGGACTTTCGGCAACATCCGTCTGCAAAACCAGCTGGTTCCTGGCAGCACTGGCAGTGTCACGCATTATTTTCCAACTGGGGAAACCTTGTCTATATTTGACGCCGCTATGAATTACCAAAAAGCCGGCCAAAGCTGTATCATTTTAGCCGGTAAAGATTATGGCATGGGTTCTTCTCGCGACTGGGCCGCCAAAGGAACACAATTGTTAGGCGTTAAAGTCGTTTTAGCAGAAAGCTTCGAACGGATCCATCGCAGCAACTTGGTCATGATGGGGATCATTCCTCTTGAATATCTGGCTGGTGAAAGTGCCACCTCTTTTGCTTTAGATGGCAGCGAAACATTCTCGATCGCTTTGCCAGAAGAGCCAGCGGTCAAGCAGCTGGTCGAAGTCACCGCTCAACGGACCGACGGAGGGACTGTCTCCTTTATGACCCGTCTACGCTTTGATGCCCCGGCAGATATTCGCTATTGGAAGCATCAAGGAATTTTGCCAATGGTCATTCGAAAAAAAGCGGAATTAGGAGGAGCTGCCCATGTCTAACCAAACAACCCATGAAGCAACGACGATCACCATTCCTTACATTGCAGGAGACGGCATCGGTGCCGAGATTTGGCAGGCTGCGCAACCTGTGATTGATGCAGCTGTGAATAAAGCTTATGACAATCAGCGCCACATCGAGTGGCTGGAAGTTTTCGCTGGAGAAGCCGCCTTTGAACAGACAGGGGAATGGCTGCCGCAAGCAACCATCGATACGATCAAGGCCCAGCAATACGCCTTGAAAGGACCGTTGACTACCCCGATTGGCGAGGGCTTTCGCTCCTTGAATGTCACCTTACGGCAGACGCTGGATCTTTATGCCTGTGTCAGACCTGTTCGCTATTTTACAGGGGTCCCTTCGCCTTTAAAACAGCCAGAAAAAACCGATATGGTGATCTTTCGCGAAAATACTGAAGATGTTTATGCTGGCATCGAATTTGCCAAAGACGACGATGCAACACAGCGTTTGATCCAGACACTGCAAGCAGACTTTGCCGTCAAGGCGATTCGTTTTCCTAAAACTTCCGCTATTGGCATCAAGCCGATCTCTTTAGAAGGCAGTCAACGCTTGATCGCTGCTGCCATTGAGTATGCGATTACTCAAAAGCGGCCCACGGTGACACTGGTGCATAAAGGCAATATCATGAAATTTACAGAAGGCGGCTTTAAAAACTGGGGCTATCAGCTTGCAGAAACCACGTACGCCGACCTGTGTTTTACAATGAATCAATACAACAAAATCAAAGCAGAAAATGGTTCAAAGGCAGCCGAAGCCGCCCTTGCCTCGGCCAAAGCGGCTGGAAAGATCATTGTTAACGATGTGATCGCCGACAACTTTTTACAGCAGATCCTTTTGTATCCAGAAAAATTCGATGTCATTGCCACTTGTAATTTGAACGGCGACTACATTTCTGATGCACTCGCTGCACAAGTTGGCGGCATCGGGATCGCCCCCGGCGCCAATATCAATTACGATACTGGGGCAGCCATCTTTGAAGCTACCCACGGAACGGCACCGGATATCGCAGGACTTGGCAAAGCCAATCCCTGTTCACTGCTGCTATCGGCGTGCATGCTATTAGAACATTTGAACTGGCCGGAAGCTGCTGCAATACTGACGCAAGCCATTGAACAAGCCTTGCAAAGTCAGCACGTCACTGCCGACTTCGCACAGTTGATGCCCGAAGCCGTCTGTTTAACGACACAAGCGTTTGGTGAACACCTCCTTCAGCTGATCCATTCGTAAACTCAAGCTGTGATTGAGTCGGCATTTGCCTGCTCAATCACAGCTTGATTGCGTTTTCACCTTTTGAGAAACTATACTTAGAGCATGAAAGGGGGAATTCATTTATGAGTGAATTCAACATGAGAAAAATTGGTCAGCAGATCGCTACCAAACGCAAAGAAAAAAATCTGACCCAAAGCAACTTGGCAGACCAATTACTTGTCAGCTATCAAGCGGTCAGTAATTGGGAGCGGGGCAACTCACTGCCGGACATTGAAAAATTGCCGCAGCTAGCGGCGATTTTAGGCCTATCGATCGATGAGCTGTTAGGGAAGCCAGCAGCTGCGGTTCAACATTATCAAGCAGGAACCGCGCAGCCAAAAGAAATCGCCGAACTAGCTCCGCTGATCAAACCGCAAGAACTATCGGCACTGATTCAAGAAGAACCGTTTCAAGAATCTTCTTTAGACCTAGACTTATTGCCTAGACTAGCTCCTCATTTGAATAGTGCTGACTTGCAGCACTTGCTTAATGGCGCCGAAAATATCCCAGAAGATGTCATGGAAGAACTCTTGCCGTTTTTGAAAAAGCCCCAAATAGAAGAGATCCTTAAAGGCAACCACTATTCCATGGCTTTTTGGGAAGAGGCGGCGCCCTTTTTAACCCCCAACTTTTTGGCGGGAGAAATCAAAGGCTGGCTTGAAACCCCTGACTTTCGCTTTTCTGAGATTGAAGAACTGCTTCCCTTTTTACCTGCACCGTATCTGGATGAACTCCTGCTGACGGCCCTGGAACAGCCAAACGTTACCGCATCAGAACGCTTGTCTTATGATGAAATCGAAGAACTGCTGCCGTTTCTGACAGAAGCAACGATCTGCCGTCTCGTTCAAGCACTGCCCTTCTCAACAGATGAATTGGAAGAAATCGCCCCTTTCCTCTCCTCAAAGAACTTACTTGTCCTATTAAAAAAAGGACACTAAAAAAACAAGATTCTTCTTTACTTTTGGTAAACCACCGTTTATAATTTCGTTAACCAAATAAATATTTTTTAGGTTAACGAAATTATTACTAGAGAGAAGGATTCGATGAAATTATCATTACGTGAACAAATCCATGCCGCATTATTTGCGATCATTATTGCTGGTCTTTCCCAATTGACGATTCCGTTCGGTTTGATCCCATTGACAGGACAAACCTTTGCGATTGGACTGGCGGTGACTTTCCTCGGCACGCGAACAGGAACGATGGCGATCATCATCTACTTGCTGTTAGGATTGATCGGTTTGCCCGTTTTCGCTGGTTTTTCCAGCGGTGTCGGTGTTTTGTTAGGACCAACCGGAGGCTATTTAGTCGGCTTCCTCTTTAACGGATTGCTTACTGGATTGGTCGTAGAAAAAACGGCGTTTCGCTACACAGGAGCAGTGATCGGCAATATTGTCGGTGCGCTGGCAACTTTGTTGTTTGGTACATTATGGCTGAAATGGAGCACTGGCATGGCATGGCCGGCGGCTTTTAACGGTGGTTTTGTTTTGTTTATTATCCCCGGGATCATCAAAGCCGTTGCCGCAGCTTATCTAGGTATCTTTTTAAGAAACCGCTTGGCGCAACGACTGGCTTTGCGTTAATAAAAAACACTCGCGTCATATGCAGCGATTCCCATCAGTTAGCTTTTTCGTCTAACTTTTGGAAATCGCCACATCACGCGAGTGTTCTTTTTTAGTTGTCGATCTCTTCAATCAACAACTGCGGCCAAACTTTCTGCCACTGCTTTTCTTCGCTTGGCGTTGTCGGTAAACCGCAAGGTACTGGTCATTTTGGGCGAAATGCGGTGTTGGACGCACCCGAAAACTGCAAACATCCTGCCAACCGAAAGGCGCCATCAATTCAATCTCGCCTTGTTTCATTCGTGCCGCCACCGCTGTACAACGCTCTGGAAACTTCGTTAAAGCATCGAAGGTACTTGTATAAGTGGGTTCCTCGGCAAAGTTGTGCTGGTGCATCAATGCTTGATTTCGAACCTCCCAAGGAAATTCGGGAAACGAACGGCGCAGTTGCGCTTCGATCGCCGCTGTTTCTTCTACGCTTACAGTCGGATCATAAAACACGACATCAATATCGGTTATCGGCACCTCCGCTATTTTTCCGCTGAGAAAACCCCATAAATAATTCCGCAGGTACCCGGCACACAGCCAGCAATCCGGCAGCTGTAACGCTTCAATGATCGTAAGCAGTTGTCGACATTCACGATTTTTTGCAAACAAGTTCTGGATCGCTTGTTCCTTCATTGGCGTCCTCCTCTAATGGGCTCAGGCTAGTTATTTCAAGGTCCAACCACCGTCGATGGGCACGATCGCCCCCTGCAAGTAACTAGCTTGCGGGCTGGCAAGAAAAAGGGTCAGCGCTGCAACTTCTTCTGGTTGCGCCCAACGCTTGACCGGCGTCTCCTCTGCCACCCATTGCGCCATTTTTCCGTCACCGGCAAAATCAGCCGCATTCATCGGCGTTTGAATCGCACCTGGCGCGATGCCCTTCACCGAGATCCCTTGATCTGCAACATCCAATGCCAACTGTTTGGTAAACCCGACGATCGCGTGTTTTGCGGTTGTATAGGCGATCCCGCCCCCACCTGCGACCATTCCAGCGATCGATGCCATATTGATGATCGTTCCGCCGCCATTGGCTTGCATCAGCGGCAAAATTTCTTTCGTTAAATAAAACATGCTGGAGACATTGGTTTGAAATATCTCCTCCCACTCCATTGACGTCGTCTCAGCGATCGTATGATAGCCGTCAAGTTTCCCAGCTGTATTTAACAAGACCGTAATACCGCCAAAGTGCGTCACACAAGCTTGGACCGCTGCAAAACAATTTTCTTTCACCGCTAAGTCACAACACGTGCCGAAAAAGCGGGGTTGGGCTAAAAGCGTATCGGGAAACGATTGGTAGTCAACCCCAAATACTTGAGCGCCTTCTGCAAGAAACGCCTCTGCTTGCGCTCTGCCGATGCCTGAAGCAGCTCCTGTGACAAACACAATCGTTTTGTCATCGATCCACGATGCTGTCATTCCACGATTTTCCAATCTTCCGCAAGAATGTCGCAAACAGTCGGTGCGAAACTCGAGAATCCCTCATCTGCTGTTTTGATCAAAAAGTAAGGGGTGACTGGGGCATTGTCGTACACTTCCCCTTCAACGAATGTCACATAAAGTTCAAAACCGCCCCAACCTTCACGGATGATTTTTTTGCCGGCTTTTAATTCTGGTAAGATTTCTTCAAATGTCATAATTTTTCTCCTTTGTGTTTTTCTTCTAATGGTTTAAATTGCTTGGAAATTCAATTACGAAAACAAGCAGGACTCGGTTGCTGCGCTAATACGGCAGTAGTGTGATCGCTTGCGCCAATTCTTCTAAAAGATGCGTCGTTTTATAGTCCTCAAATGCCTCATGATGGTTTCGCAGCAGCGTCCGAACTTTCGTTGGCGAATATGCTTCTGCTAAGTGATTTTCCATAACGAACCGTCGGGTCATCTGCCATTCATAATAGTAGCCGAAGGGCCGGCAATAATAGCTGGTTCCCGCAAGTTCTTTTTTCTCAAAGCGTCGATGGGTATGCCCAAAGACGACTGCCCGAACATTGGCGTAGCGGTCGATCACTGCGCCAAAATCGGGCGACCCTAAAAACGCATTTAGGTGGTTCCAGCGGGCATACTTGCCGGTCTGACGAACAATAAACGCTTCTTGGGGCACAAAATGGGTAGAAAGAAGAATTTCTTGGTCTTGCGGCAAACGGGCCAATGTTTCCGCTAAACGCTCATTGATGGCTTGGCTGATTTCCTTATCCGATCCCTTTCGCTGAATCATGCGGTCATACCAAAACAAATTTTTCAGCCGCAAGATCTCAGATTCACTGGTCAGATCAGAATATTGGTAGTCATACCAGCCATTGATTCCCAACAGCAGTGTTTTTTCTGATAAGCGATACGTCTGAAAATTAAGAAAGGCGGGATCATCGAAAGCCTCGATCTCTTGTTCCGTCAAGTCCACCATTTCATGATTGCCCCAGTGAAAGGTCGTTGGCACCTGTCGACTTTGAAAAAATGCGACCACGTCTAATAGCCGTTGCTTTTTATTCGCCACATCTCCTGCCAGATGCAGATGGGTCACCTGATTTTGCTGCAAATAATCAGCGATCAGCTTCAGATGGGGGTCGAATAATTGGTTGATATCGACGTGCAAGTCGCTAATAACCGCCAGCGTGCCCATATCAGTGGCCTGCCGTCTGCTTTTCGATCCGTAACAATTGGACATCATTAGCTAAGATCCCGCTATTTCCCACCAATTGCAACCGTTGATAGGTCGGTTCCACCTGCATCCGAGTCTGTTCTTCTAAATACACCTGTGCCCCTTGCTTCAACCAAATCGTGCCTAAGGGTGTCGTTAAAGGGGTGTCATAGATCGCCAATCCTTCTTCTGGATAGCTTTGTGGCACGATAATCAGGCGAAAATGGATGTCCAAACGGCAGGTGATCTCCGTTGCGGGAAACGGACCGACGCCGTCTTCAAAATCCAAATAGAGACGATCGTCTGGCTGCACATAAGGGGTTATTTTTTCAATTGCTGCTGGCTCAATGTTCAGTTCCATGACGAGAGCCCTCCTTTACATAATACGTTTTTTCCATTCCTCAAGGGTGATGCCGCGCGTGACTTCATCGATGATTTCTTCACCCGATTTGCGGGCAGCTGGGATCGTTGCTTCCAATTTCATCCCAATTTTCTCCATAACCCGTCCAGACTTGGGATTTCGGGCATCATGTCGAGCAAAAATCCGAATCAATTCGAGTGTTTCAAAACCAAAATGCAGCAGTGTCATTGCCGCTTCTGGCATGATCCCTTGCCCCCAGTAATCGCGACTTAATGTATAACCAAGCTCAGCGATCTCTTTTTCAGATTCCACCCGTAAATCGATGGTCCCGATCATTTTGCCTGAGTCTTTTTCTTCGATCGCAAATTTTCCTAAGGGTGCAGCAACAAAATACTCGGCGATGCGCAGTTTTGTTTCGTCAACCGACCCATGTCTAGCAAAGACGAAGGCTGTCGTTTCTTCATCATTTGCATAGGCAAACATGTCCGCTGCATCCGCCAAGGAAACGGGGCGCAAGAGTAGCCTCGGTGTCTCCAACCGCTGATTTTCTGCTAATAATAGCAAATGTCGTTCTTTTGTTGTCATAGGATCCCTACTTTCTATCAGAACTCTCTCACGATCGCACCCCTCTTTTGCTATTTGTTGGATATGCTATAATAAGCATAAGTAAACGCTTTGAGGAGGATACTTCAATGTCAGACGAATTAGAAAAACGCCTTGATACAGGAATGTATGGGACGCCTCGCGTCAACCCAGATGAACAGCGCAAGTATTTAGGCACGTTTCGTGAACGGTGTTATCTTAGTATGACAGTAACAGAAATGAAGAAGAAGGACAACCAGAAAACGCTCTTGAACGCCTTACCAGATTATCAAGGTGCGCTCGTGCTGCTCAACGGAAAATTGCCAGAATCGATCCAGACCGATTACATCACTTTACTGACCAAACAACAGATGGAATTTCGGATCGTCTCCGATGCCCAAGATGCCGGTCCAGACAGTATCGGCTTGCTGATTGCCGGGAAAGAAGCCGTCAATCAAGACGTCATCGATATCGAAAAAAAATACCCTGCAGCTGCCGCTCCATCAGATAAAGAGCACGAACAACCAGAGAAAACGTCATTTTGGAAACGTCTTTTCCATTAAAAGGAGGAACTATCATGGAACAATCAACACCGCCCTACCTTTCATTAAAGAAAGAACTGCTTGATGCTTTGGATTTGCATATCGATTTGTTGAAAACGGCCCCTACGATCGAATCCAGCCATCTGGATGGCGTATTGTTCATGATGCGCAGCTTGGGTTTTATGCTGGATCGCGCTCCGAAAGTACTCCTACTGGAGGATCAGAATGAAATGAACTTTATGATGTTTCAATATTATAGCCTCCTGTCGGAACTGAAGTACAATCTCGTTTTAAACTTTCCCTATGCCTCGATTCAAGGCGTACCGTTATTGACCTTGATCCAACGTTTTCCTACCACGTATGAAAAAGAAATGAAACAATGGTGGGAAGCCCGAACGGGTCTCAAGGTGGAAGAAACAAAACAAACGATTGAGATCGCTGCTTTTGAATCCTAATAAAAAAGACTGCACACTTTCGAAGGGAATCACCTTCCAGAGTGTGCAGTTCTTTGCTCTCTAAGCTTCCATCAGCTTTCGAAGACTTCAGGGAACAACAGGCGTAAAACAGACATAGTTAAGCGTCGGCCTTTCCCGCTGTATGGATAAACGTGCATATGCATCGCTGGGTTGAAATTGGCTTCAATGATTCCATAAGCCCCCGGTTCATTGGCTGGCTTGGTTTTATCTGGAATAATCAGATCGATTCCACTGATAGACGCTTGTAATGCGGCGACCGCATCGACTGCTACTTGTTTGTAGTCATCGTTGAAGTCATCCGTTACATCGATAGAATCACCGCCAGTACTGATATTCGAGTTTTCTCGCAGATAAACGATCTGCCCCTCTTCTGGCACTGAATCCACTTGATACCCTTGCTCTTTTAACATCAGTTGTTCCAGTTCCCCTAATTGAATCAACTCTAATGGAGTCCGATGATGGGTGCCGCGCAATGGATCGAGATTTTTCTCTGCGACGAGTTCCGTGATCGTGCGCTTGCCGTCACCCACGACATTGGCTGGGATACGTAATAAAATCGCATCGACTCGCCCATCGATCACGAAGAACCGATATTCTGTCCCTGATAAAAAGGTCTCAACGAGGATCGAATCATCTTCCGCAAAGGCAATGGCGACCGCCGCTTGATAATCCGCTAAAGAGGCGCCTTCTTTGAAAATCGAGATACCGATCCCATAGTTGGTGGTTTTCGGTTTTACCACAAACCCGCTGTGGGCAACTTGAGGATAAAACGCGATCGCTTCTTCTGCCGAAGCGAATTCAGCACCACCTGGTACATGAAAGCCATTTTCGGCTAAGATTTTTTTGGTGACCGTTTTATTCGCCATGATCAATGGAACGATATACTGATCCTTACTAGTCATATTGGCATTTTTAACATATTCGATGTGGTCTTTCACGGCTAATTTCAAGAATTGATCCGTTTCATCCAGTACCGTCACTTCGATGCCTTTTTGGATCGCATCGAACAAGAGAATCTGGGTCGACAATTCCATTGCTCGAAAACCAGCCAATTGATACGGTTTTCCCCAAGCAGCATGATGATACTTTTGTCCCAGCAATGTTGCTGTCTGCGCTTGACTGCTTGCTTGACTCGCTGAGAAAAGACGTCCGGAGAAGGTTCTTTCTGGTTCAGCCAGCATCTCAGAAAGCTGATCCAAAAATGGCGGATGCGGCAGCTCAAGGGCTTGGGCAAAGTCCATCATCTCAGCAATCAGTGCTTGCGCTTCTTGCTGATACGTTAATGTTGCTAAGGGATGCTCTAATGCGACCTGATCATTTTTCTGATTGCCTTCTTCGATCCACGCATCGGCATCGCTGCCTTCTTCTTTTGTACTTAAAAACAATAAGAAGAAATGTAAGAACGCGACTTGCTCTTTGGAAATGCCATAGCGGGCAAAGGGATCGATATCGATATTTCTTAACTCAATATAACGGATACCAGCTGAGGCTAGATCTGCGACCCGTTTTCCCCCACGTAAACGCACTGGCGCATAAAATTCTTTTTCTTCTGAAAGCTTTCCTGTCTCCACTAATTTGGCAATATCCGCAAGATAGGTCTCTAACGAAGCATAAGATACCTTGACGTCTTCGTGATTCGTGTAGCCATAACGGCTATTGCGAATACTGCGGACTGGTTCTTGCGGTCCGTTTTCTGTCGTAAAATAATTGGCTTCTGATGCAGGGGTCGCCCCAAAGAAATACGTCAAAAACCAGCGATAATGCAAATAATTGCGAGTTACTTTCAAATAAAGCGCCGTTTTAAAGGCTTGATAGCTTTCCTTCGTTTCAGATAAAGCATACAGTTGCTGCAAAAAGTCTTCCGCAAATTCAAAATTGAAATGTATCCCACTGACCATTTGCTTACGGCGACCATAAGTTTTGGCCAAATAGCGGCGGTAGAGCACATCTTCAAATTGGTCTAATTTAGCAATGACGATGTCTTCTTCTTTTTCTGGTAAAGCCGGTGGCATGCTCAAAGGCCAGAGCATTTCTTCTGCTGCCATTGAACGATATGCCACATCGTGGATGGCCCCTAAGAAACGGAACAATTCATCCACTGAATCCGCGACCGGCGTGATCAGTTCCAGTTGATTTTCCGCAAAATCCGTTTGGATATAGGGATGGAAGCGCCGATTGCCTAGCGCTTTCGGATGATCGGTTCCCGCGAACGTCCCATCGAGCCGCACCCGTTGCGCTTCACGCTCAATCCCATAGCGTCCTTTCAATAAATAGGGAAAAAGCTCTTTATGTGATAACAATGTTTTTATTTTCATTCGACTGCCCTCTATGTTCTTCTACTATTTTTTTCTTATATTCTGTTTCTTTCCATCTATTATAGTGAAAAATGGTGAAAAATGCAGAAATTTGCTCCTCACTTGTAATATCTCTTACTAAAATTACCAAGAATTTATAAAATACTTGAATAAATTTGATATTTACCTTCAAAATAAAGTATACTGCTTATAGAACAGTAAATTATTATGTCCATATTACTCTTTTTTGAAAGGAAGAATAGTGAATGAAGCCACTTAATCTTACCAAACGCGAACGTCAAATCATGAATATCTTCTGGAATTCAGACAAACCTCTTTCTGCAAATGACATTGCTGTCCAACAGCAAGATCTAAGCAAGAATACCATTCAAGCAGTCGTACGTAAACTAAAAAACCACGACTTATTGAAAGTAGCAGATATCGGCTACAGCGGTACTGTTTTGACTCGGTTGTATTCTCCGAATGTGACCCAAGAAGACTTCTTAGCAGCAGAATTGTCTGATCAATCTTTATTGAATTTGATTACGAACTTTATCGAAACCAATAAAGATATCGATACGTTGAACAACTTGGAAAAAATGATCACTGAGCGCCAAGGGGAACTTAAGAAATAATCTTTCCCCCTCGTTCAACTCGTTGTATTCTGCCTGATACTTCCCAAAGTTTTTAGACAGCGCAGAAGAAAACGAATCGTTCAAACTGCTTTTCCTGATTTTTGGCAAAGTCGTGCATCGCTGTACCCACATTTGCCACGCCAAGTGTTCTCAGCTTTCCGTCACAAGTCAAGCTCATGGAAAGAGACGACGACCCGTTTTCTCTTCCCTTTGATCTCACAAAAGCAACAATAAAGGAGAGCCATGTGCAGGTATTTGACCTGACACAGGGCTCTTCTTTTTTTATTCTTTGATCAAGCCTTTGAATAAGCCGACGACAAATTCATTTGGATCAAATGGTTCTAAATCGTTGATGCCTTCTCCAAGTCCCACTAATTTGACTGGCAGCCGCAGCTCGTTACGGATCGCCAAGACGATCCCTCCTTTAGCTGTGCCATCAAGTTTGGTTAAGACGAGGCCAGAAACATCCGTCGTCTCTTTAAACTGTTTTGCTTGATTCATGGCATTTTGCCCCGTTGTTGCATCCAACACGAGCAAGACTTCATGAGGGGCCGTTGGGTCCACTCGCTGAATGATCCGTTTGATTTTTTCTAATTCGTTCATCAAATTGACTTTGTTTTGCAAACGACCAGCGGTATCTACTAATAAAACGTCAGCATTTTCTCGTTTTGCGCGCTCCATCGCATCAAACACAACCGCTGCTGGATCGCCTCCTGCATTGCCACGAACGACTTCAACCCCAGCCCGTTCACCCCAGACCACTAATTGATCGATGGCACCGGCACGGAAAGTATCCGCTGCAGCCAATAAGACTTTCTTGCCTTCGGCTTTGAATTGATGGGCTAATTTCCCGATGCTGGTGGTTTTTCCAACACCGTTCACGCCAACAAATAAAATGACGGTCAACCCCGGTTGCATGTTCAACTCGTTGACTTCACCGACACCCGCTTCCCCATATAGGTCAACCAATTTTTCGATGATGACATTTTGGACATCTGCCGTTTTCTTCACATTACGCAATTTGACTTCTTGTCTCAATGAATCCGCGATCTTCATCGCCGCATCAAAGCCGACGTCTGCGCCGATCAGCGTTTCTTCCACTTCTTCGAAGAAGTCTTCGTCCACCGTACGGAAGTTGGCAAACAATTCGTTCATCCGTTGCCCAAAGGTTTTCCGTGATTTCGTCAATCCTTTGGTGTATTTGTCCTGCACACTTTCCGTCTCTGGCGCTGCTTGAAGGATTGGTTCAGAAGCTGGTACTTCCTCTGATGGTGTATCCTTAGCCACTTCTTCTGGAATACTTGGTGCTTCTTCTCCTTTATTCGCTGTCGTTGCTTCTTGCTGCGGGGACACTTCCGCAGTTTCTTGCTCTGCCTCCAAATCACTGGAGTCGGCGGCTTCTGCAGGTGCCACTGGTTCTGAAGCGCCTTGTTCAGCAGGAGTTTGTGCTGGCTGGCTTTCTTCTGAACGCTGTGCCTCTGGTGAGTCAGCATCGACTATCGGTTTGTCGATTTCTTGCTCTGCTTCTTTGGTTTCTCCAATCAGCGCTTTTTTGATTTTGTCAAAAAATCCCATCTTACGCACCTCCTTTTAAGACATATTCTTCAATCACTGCTGCCACACCGTCTTCTTGGTTTGAAAGGGTGACAACGTCAGCCGCTTCTTTAATGATTGGCACGGCATTGGCCATCGCTACGCTAATCCCTGCATAGCGAATCATCGGCAAGTCATTTTCTTCATCACCGATCGCCATCACTTCTTCTTGCTTGATCCCTAAATCTTGCGCCAATAGGCTGATACCATAGGCTTTGGTGATTCCTTTAGGCATAAATTCCAACAGGTTATTCCGGCTTTTGATGATTTCATATTTCTCGCGGATCTCTGAGGAAATCTCAGGGATCTTAGGATCCAAAACTTCCTGATGGTAGGCGATCACCGCTTTATTATAGAGCATCGATTCATCCAGATCAGCTACGGCAAAAGGACGACAATCCAATAAAGGATTCAAGGAGCCATAAATCGATGGATGCGCTGCTGAAGTCGGCAAACTCAAGACGATCTCTTCTGATACCACGTCTAGAGGCAAATTTAAGTCTTCCGCCACTGAAACCAATTCATGGATATCTGCCAGCTGCATCGCTGCTTTTTCAATGATCTCGCCAGTCTCATTTTTTTGAACCAAACCGCCGTTAAAGGTGATGCTATAGTCGCCGGGTTCTTTCAGCGATAATTCTTCTAAATAGGGACGGATCGCCCGTAATGGACGTCCCGTACAAATGACGATTTTTACGCCTTGTGCTTTGGCACGAGCAAGTACCTCTTTGTTGCGAGGAGTCACTTCTTTTTTGTCATTCAATAACGTTCCGTCTAAATCGATCGCAATCAGTTTAATCATACCATTCCTCCTCTATGCTTGATCTGCTGCAAAACTACCGCCTTCACGCACTTCTTCTAAGCGCACGGACACGGTCTTCGACACTCCAGATTCTTGCATGGTCACACCATACAACACATCTGCTGCCTCCATCGTTCCTTTACGGTGAGTTACGACGATAAACTGTGTATCATTTTGGAAAGCACTCAAGTAATGACCGAAACGAGAGACATTGGCTTCATCCAATGCTGCTTCCACTTCGTCAAGCACACAAAACGGTACTGGACGAACTTGAATAATGGAAAACAATAACGCAATCGCAGTCAGTGCCCGTTCGCCCCCTGATAGCAAGCTGAGGTTTTGCAATTTCTTGCCCGGTGGTTGGGCTTCGATCTCAATCCCAGTGTTCAATAAATCTTTCGGATCTGTTAAGACTAATTCCGCATGACCGCCGCCAAACATATTAGGAAATACTTGTTTGAATTGCAGACGAATCGCATCGAAGACTTCGCCGAAACGGGTTTTGACTTCTTCATCCATTTCAGACATCGTATCAAACAGCTGTGCTTTAGCCGACAGCAGATCGTCTCGCTGACTCGTCAAGAACAAATGCCGTTGATTGACTTGCTCATATTGTTCGATCGCATTTAAATTGACTGGACCAATTTGTTCGATCGCTTGTTTTAGTTCCTGAATGTCGACTTTGGCTTGATCTGCATCCTCGATTTCAGAAAAATCTTGCGCTGCCTTTTCAAAGGTAAGATTGTATTCTTCTTGTAAATACAACAAGCGATTGTCCATCACCAATTCTGCGCGATTTTTTTCGATCTCAACTTCAGTTTTTTCTGACAGCTTTTCTTTTTGCGTTAAGTTTTCAGCACTCAGGGCTTCGTCTAATGCGCCGATTTCTTGTTGAACCACTTGCCGTTGTTCACGAATCACCGTCAATTCCGCTGTTACCTGCTGCTTGGTTTTTGTGAATGCTTCAATTCGCTGAAGAATGTTTTCTTCTGAGAACTCATGATCGCTGACGTTACTTGTCAAGGCAGCTAACTGCCGTTCTAAGGAGTGCTGACGCGCTTCGTTTTCTTCCAATGCTTGATTCGTAGCGGCAATTTTTTGCTGCAAATGCGCCACTTGTTCTTTTTGAACGGCGAAAGCTGCCTGCAAGCGCGCACTTTCTTGTGCTAAGGTTTGGCGTTTTTCCTCGATCAAGTCTTCTTCGGCATTCATTTGATGAATATCTTGATCGATTTTCGCCAATTGCGCCGCAATATTCTTTTGCTGTTCTTCCAAACTCGTCTTCTTCTCATCATATTCTTCAAAGAAGGCTTGCACTTCGCGATGTTCAAAATCAAACACTTGCTGCTCTTGCTTCAAGCGGCTCAGGTCATTCTCAAGATTTTGTAAGCGGCTTTGCAGCTCATGCTCCGTCATGCGAGCCTGTTCCCCTTGCGTCCGCAATTCTTCTAGTGCTGCTTGTGCTTCTTTGGTCGCTGCTTCAAAATGCTGGACTTGCTTTTCCGTTTTTAAAAGCCGCTCATCCAGTTGCGCCGCTTGTGCCGTCAATTGTTGCAGCTCATTGCTTTGGCTAAACAAACTACCGGCATTTTTCTTCGTTGCGCCACCCGTCATGGAACCGCCAGCATTCATGACATCCCCTTCTAAGGAAACGACCCGATAGCTATAGTTCAATGCCCGTGCTAACGCATTGGCACTTTGCAAGTCTTCGGCAATCAAGATACTACCTAACAAGTTATCCGTAATGGTTTGAACGTGTTCAGACGACTGTACCAATTCGCTGGCAACACCGATAAAGCCAGACACTTGCTTGGCTTGATTGCGGGCATAATCTGGCAAATGACGGGCTTTGATGGTCGTCAACGGTAAGAAAGTGGCACGACCGCCGCGATTTTCTTTCAAATACGTGATGGCTGACCGTGCATCTCGTTCATTTTCAACGACGACATGCTGTGCAGCGGCGCCTAGTGCGGTCTCGATCGCCACGGTATAGTCTTGTGGCACATCGATCAACTCCGCTACTGCGCCAACGATGCCGCTGATTTGCTGTTTGTTTTTCAAAATCAAGCGAACGCCTTGATAGAAGCCGCTATAATTTTCTTGAATGTCTTGCAGACTGCGCTGTTTCGCTCGTACCTGCTGCACTTGACTCATTAACTGATACATTTTCTTTTGTTCTTCATCAAAGCGTTTTTTGTTGGTCTGAGCTTTTTCTTGAAGATGGATGTATTGCTTGCGTTGTTCTTCTAAAATCACCTTAGCCTGCGTTAGCTGCTCTTCCACGATTTGCGCTTCCGTCGTCTTTTCTTTCAACGACGTATTCATTTGCGTCTGCTTGCTTAACGCCGTTTGATTTTTCGCGGCTTCTTGCTGGTATTGACGCTCCAAGTATTTCAATTCGTTTCCGATCGTTGCCTGCTCTTGCATGGCTTCGACATATTGGCTACGCAATTCTTCAATGATTTCTTTTGCTGAACGTTGGTACTTTTCCTGCTCTTGCTGACACGCCAGCATCGCTGCTTCAACTTCCTGCACACTACGATTCTTTTGTGAAAGCAAGCCAATCAGTTCTGCTTTTTCTTCATTTAAAAGTGTGACCCGTTCCGTGACTTCCTCTAAGGTTTCTTGGTATTCCGCGGAGCTTTTTTGCGTATGTTTTGATCGTTCATCCAAGACTTCTTTTTGTCCTTCAGCTTGCTTCAGTCCTTCGGTAACCTCTAAAAGCTGCTGATTCAAACGCTCCAACGTTTCATCAAAGGCGGTACGTTGTTGTCGCAAAGAATGTAGCGACAGTTCCCCTTGATTGATCTTTTCGGAAATCTGCGCCAGTTCTTGGTTAAAGGTACTCAGTTGAGCTTTGGCTGTCTCCCACGCTTCTTTTGCTTTCGTGATCTCTAAGACCGCATAGGCCACATCAACCGTCGTCAATTTTTCTTTTAACGCTAAAAAGCGATTGGCTGCGTCACTTTGGGCTGCCAAAGGCACCAACTGATCTTCTAGTTCATAAATGATATCTTGTAGACGGCTTAAATTGTCTTCCGTTTCAAACAACTTTTGCTCGGCTTTCTTTTTCCGCTGTTTGTACTTCAATACCCCCGCCGCTTCTTCAAAAATCCCACGACGGTCTTCTGGTTTGCTGCTGAAAATTGCTTCTACCTTGCCTTGGGAAATGATCGAAAATGATTCTTTCCCCAACCCAGAATCCATGAATAACTCTTGGATGTCCTTTAAGCGGCAAGCTTGTTTATTTAAGAAAAAGTCGCTTTCGCCGGTTCTTCTCAAGCGGCGAGTCACGCTGATCTCACTGTAATCCATCGGTAAGTAATGATCGCTATTGTCTAAAACGATCGTCACTTCCGCTATATTTAGCGCTCTGCGGGTGTCAGAACCTGCAAAAATAACATCAGGCATTTTGCCACCACGTAGATTTTTGGCAGATTGTTCTCCTAAAACCCAACGAATCGCTTCGGTAATATTGCTCTTGCCGCTGCCATTTGGTCCGACGACTGCAGTCACACGATGTTCGAAATCAATGACTGTGCGGTCGGCAAAGGATTTAAAGCCGGCAATCTCTATTCGTTTTAAATACACTCCGCCAGTCCTCTCTTACTGTTCAAGATCTGCCAAGGCATTCGCCGCGGCGTCCTGTTCTGATAATTTCTTCGATTTTCCTTGTCCTTTTCCGATCAAGGTATCATCGCAATAGACTTCCGTCCAAAAAATCCGTTCATGGGCGGGGCCTGCTTCTTTGATCAAACGATAGTTGATGGAAACATCGCCGCCACGCTGCAAGACTTCTTGCAAGCGGGTCTTGTGATCCATCTCATGGGAAAAAGCACCTGCTTTTACTTTTGGAAAAACAACTTTCGTCAAAAAGCCGCTGACACTTTCCAGTCCTTGGTCCAAGTATAACGCACCTAAAAAGGCTTCAAATAGATCACAAAGCAAAGAAGGTCGTTTACGACCGCCAGAGTTTTCTTCCCCTTTGCCTAGACGAATGTATTCATCGAATCGGCAATCTTTGGCAAACATGGATAAACTGTCTTCGCGAACGATTGCCGCCCGTAGCTTCGTCAGCTTACCTTCGGGCAGATCTGGCAATTCACGATACAAATACCGTGAAACGATCAACTCTAAGACAGCATCGCCCAAAAATTCTAAACGTTCGTTATCTGACAAGTGCAAGTTGCGGTGCTCATTCACATAAGATGAATGCGTAAACGCTTGTTCAAGCAGATCTACATCATGGAACACAATATCAAACTTTTCTTTTAGTTCTTTCGTTAATTGTGTATTCATTTGTCACATTCCTTCATTAGTTTATCGACACTTCCCTATTATACTGGTTTTTGCCGAATTATGAAATGTTTCCTCCAAATTCTTGGAAAGACCGTAATAAAATTTTATCTACTTATTCTTCTCCTGTATAAAAAAAGCCTGTTTTCCTCAGATACCTGCAAAAAAACAAGAAAAAAGACGTCCCAGAAAGGACGTCTTTTCATCGATCATTGATTAACGAGATTCAGCTGTAACTGAAATTGTTGCCCAAGGATTGTAATTCACATCATAGGCCCATGTGAAGTCTTTGACACGATTTGATACAGGTAACACCGCACTACGGTAAAGTGTTGGGATAACAAATGCTTCATCAGCAGCATATTCTTGCCATGCATCAAACGCTTCTTTACGTTTTGCTTCGTCAAACGAATCTTTTGAATCGATTGCTTCTAGCAATTTCGTATTTTCTTCTGATTCAAAACGAGTGTAGTTGAACGCAGAGTTAGGTCCATACAAGCCCATTGGTGATGGGTCATAGCCAGTATTCCATGCACCTTGGTAAACATCAATCTCAGGATCATCATTTTCCAATTTGTCATAGAATGCTTGGAAGTCGATCAAGCGACCTGTTGTGTATTGTACATCAAGTCCGATTTCATTCCATTGTTGGATGTAGTAATCTGCTAACGGTTGTGCTGTTTCGCCACCGGACATTGAAGCAAAGTTGATGGTCAATTTCTCACCATTTTTGTCTTCACGCATACCGTCGCCATCGACATCTTTGTAGCCAGCATCATCAAGTAATTGATTTGCTTTGTCGATGTTTAAAGTATAACCTTCAACATCTGTATTGTGTAATGAGCCAAATACTGGTGGGATCAATGTCGTTGCATTTGTACGCAAGCCATTGTAGAAACGGCTTCCGACAGCATCATTATCTAATGCATACCCCATTGCTTGACGCAATGATTTGTCAGCCATTTTTGAATCAGGATTATATTCTACTTTTCCTTCATCAGCATTCCATTTACCTAATTTGAAACCTAAATAGGTGTAAGCAGTATCTGTTCGGCCTAAGATTTGATAACCATCAGTATCTTTATAAGTAGGATACGTATCTGTCGGCATTGATAAAGCCATATCATATTGTTTTGCGTTCATCGCTTCAACAATAGATGAAGTTGGAACTGCTTTAAATGATAATTTATCTAGTTTTGGCTTATCTCCATAATAGTATTCGTTTGGAACGTACTCTACGGATTCACCAGCTACGATATTTGACATTACATATGGTCCGAAGACGATTGGATTTTTACGAACTTGATCGCTTGATTCCATATCTTTGACTTCGATTCCTTCAAAGGCGTGTTTTGGTAATGCAGAAGCCCAAATACCACCACCTGCTTGCATCATACCAGGGTGAACTTCTTTGTATTCGATTTTAACGACTTTGTCACTTTCTTTGGTGATACCAGAAATAGTATCAGCTTTGCCATCATGGTAATCTTCCATACCAACAATGTTAGTAAAGTTACTATCATAACGAATACCAGTATAATCTTTGTTACCAATTACTTCGTATGTGAAGATGATATCATCTGCCGTAACATCTTCGCCATCAGACCATTTCAGGTTGTCGCGTAAAGTAATTGTTGCTGTGTTGTTGTCTTCATCTAGCTCAAGATTTGCAGCCCCGCCGTCAACAATTTTGAAATCAGCGTCATTGACGAATAAACTTTCATTACTTGGCAACATAAATTGTGCATCATAGTTATCTTGATAAAATTCTGTTTGGAACAACCCTTGGAATTGCGTATCCATCACTACTGCAACATCCAAAGTACCACCTTCGATTGCCTCTGCATCATTGCTAACTTCGATTGGGAAGTTGCTTACATCTTCCGTATCGTTTGCTGCATTGCCGCCACCAGAAGAATCGGTTCCGCCGCCGTTGCTGCCACAAGCTGCCAATGCTAACACTGACAAAAGAGTGACCATACCAAAAATATTTTTCTTCATCCTGTATCCTCCTTGTTTATCCTAGTCGTTGACGCGCATCCGCTGAACGCTTAAATGCTTGACCAACGTAATTGATACTCAACATCAAGACTAAAATTAGAATTGATGCGGGTAACCAGATCCACTGTCTGTTGACCAGCACATCACCGCTGCTGGCATATCCGATCAGTGTTCCCAAACTTGGAACATTGGTCGGCAGACCAAAACCTAAGAATGTTAGTGTCGTTTCAATACCGATATTCGCTGCAAAGTTCATTGTTAAGTTGGTGATGATCAATGAGCTAAGGTTCGGCATGATTTCGCGGAACATGATGACAAAGTCATTGGTTCCGAGGGTTTTCGATGCACTAACATAGTCGCGACGGCCTTCTGAAAGGGTCTTACTTCGGAAGAGCCTTGCTTTTCCGACCCAGTAAAAGGCACTCATGACCCATATAAAGGTCCAAACGTTATAACGAGGTACGATCGATACGATAACGATAATGATCAACATGATCGGCAAAATCATAACGAAGTCAACGATACGCATCAAAATGTTATCAATGATGCCGCCGTAGTAACCTGAGATGATCCCTAATCCGACCCCAACGATCGACGTAATGATCGTGATTGAAAAACCAATCAAGATTGAGTTACGCGCACCGATGATCAATTGTCCCCAAACATCACGGCCACCTTCATCCGCCCCTAAAAGGTAGGTGCCGCCGTTTGGCGAAATCGCGCCAGGTACAGCATATTTATCAAGGATGCTGACACGCATCACTTGTGATTGATCGATAACTGCCGAGCCGATAAACACGAATAATAAAACTGCGACTAACAAAACTAATGAAAAAATCGCCATTTTATCTTTTAAGAATTCGCGAAAAATCATTTTCAATCCCATAGGCGGGATGCTCTCTTGTTTTAGTACTTTTTCTTTCTTTTCAGACACATTTATCCCCTCCTATTACTGGATTCTGATTCTTGGATCGACAATACTCATGATGATATCTGACAGCAGCGTACCGATCAAGGTCGCTAGTCCTAAGATCAATGTCAGTGAAGTGATCACGGCATAGTCCCGTTGGACGATACTATCGATAAACAGTTTTCCGACACCTGGGTAGGCGAAGATTTTCTCAATGACCACAGAACCTGCGATCAATGACGTGATCTCGTAGCCCATTTGTGATGCGATCGGCAACGATGCATTCCGGAAAACGTGACGTGAGAAGACTTTGTTCGTTGGTACCCCTTTTGAACGAGCGGTACGAACGAAATCCAATGATTTCGAATCAATGACTTCACTTCGCAAGTATTGGATCGTCACTGCTGTTCCTAATAATGCAGAAGTGATTGCCGGTAATAGTAGGTGATACAAGCGACTCCAAAACTCAGCCATGCCGCTGACCCCCGGTGCAACGGAACCACCCGTTGGGAACCAAGCCAATCGGTAACCGAAGATGAACAATGCGATCAACGCAAAGATAAACAACGGTACGGCGAAACTGAAGAAGTTGTAAACAACGACGACTTTATCAAGCAATGAATTTTGGTAACGTCCTGCCCACATCCCTAAAGGAATGGCAATCACGTAAGTCAAAATGACCGTCAATAAGGATAACCACAATGTATTGCTGATACGTCCTGCTAATAATGTTGAAACAGGCAATTTAAAGATGAAGCTTTGTCCAAAGTCCCCTTTTAAGGCATTTCCGATCCAACGGAAATACTGGGTATACCATGGGTCATTCAAACCAGCGGCTTCACGCATCCGCTCAATAACAGCTGGATCTTGGTTTGGATTGATCAAACCAGTAAATGGATCCCCAGGCATTGCTTGTGCGATCAAGAAAATCAAGATACTCAAAATAATGACTTGTGGGATCATCAACAACAAACGACGTAGAATTGTTTTCCACATTATTCAGCACCCCCGTTTTTCAATGCGACTTGGTGCGACTCGGTGATTTTACGCAAGTCATACACTCTGCCAGATTCGTCGTAGTAATCTTTTTGATGGGTCACATATTCCAACTCGACCTTGCGGCGGTTTTCTTTGTGAGCATCGCGATTTTTTACGTCGATTTGAGGAATCGCTGATAATAAACGTTTTGTATAGATGTGACGCGGGTCTTGGTAGATATCTTCCCGTGTCCCGATCTCAACGAAGCGGCCTTTGTACATGATGGCGATATTGTCGCACATATGTTTTACGACCCCTAAGTCATGAGAGATAAATAAGAAACTTAAGCCGAATTCTTGCTGGATCCGTTTCATAAAGTTCAGTACCTGTGCTTGCACGGATAAGTCAAGAGCTGAAACCGGCTCATCGGCGACGATCAGTTTTGGATTGGAAGCTACCGCACGGGCAACCCCTAACCGTTGACGTTGTCCGCCAGAGAATTCATGCGGATATTTGTATAGGGCATCTTCTGGCATCCCAACGATATCCAACAAACTTTTCACACGTGTTTTCTCTTCTTGATCGCTTAAGCGTTCAAAGTTGCGCAATGGTTCTGCGATAATGTCCACCACACGTTTTTTAGGATTCAAGCTAGACATTGAATCTTGGAAAATCATTTGGACATCTTTGTTGTAGTTCATTTTCTTGCGGACAGAACGTTTAGTCACGTCTTGCCCATCATAAATAATTTCGCCGCTAGTGATTTTTTCTAACCCAACGATAGCTTTCCCAGTTGTGGATTTACCAGAACCAGACTCACCAACCAATCCGTAGGTTTTTCCTTTTTCAATGACGAAGTCCACACCATCAACGGCGTACACGTGATCCGTGACGCGGTTGAAGAATCCGCTGCGAATAGGATAGTGGACTTTCAGATCTTTGATTGTAATTAATTCTGTCATCTACACTTCTCCTTCTTCGTCTCTAAAATGAAAATGCTTGTAGCATGTGCAACGGACCAAATGATCAGGTGCTACTTCATGCAAGACTGGGTTTGCTTCGTGGTCGCTTTCAGGGATCCAAGGAATCCGTGCAGCAAACCGACAACCAGTCCGAGGCATATTTTTCAAGGAAGGAACCACCCCTTCGATCACATGCAGTTCACTGTCTTGAGAATTTTCTTGAGGGATCGAGTTAAGCAATGAGCGGGTGTATGGATGTTTCGGATTGGCAAACAACTCTTCGGCTGATGCGACTTCCACAAACTGTCCCCCATACATTACGGCTACTCGGTCGGCCATCTCTGCTACGACACCTAAATCGTGGGTGATCAAAATGATCCCCGTTTGCGTTTCTTCTTGCAAATCTTTTAGTAGATCAAGGATCTGTGCTTGGATCGTCACGTCCAACGCTGTCGTTGGCTCATCCGCAATGATGATTGGCGGTTTACAAGCAATCGCGATCGCGATGATGACCCGCTGACGCATCCCACCAGACAATTCATGAGGGTATTGACGTCCTACACGTGGCGGATTTGGAATCCCAACTTGTTCTAATAATTCTAATGCTCGTGCTTGGCGCTGTTCGGCATTCATATCTGTATGATAAGACAAACCTTCTTTGATTTGGTCTTCGATCCGCATCAACGGATTCAGTGCAGACAACGGATCTTGGAAAATCATCCCAATATCATTTCCGCGAATTTTGTTGTATAACGTTTCATTTAAGTTTGACAAGTTTAAATCTTTATATAAGATTTCCCCAGTGATTTTCGTGTTGTTTGGGTCATGTAGCCCCATGATCGTTGTAGCCAACGTACTTTTTCCGCAACCAGATTCTCCTACGATTGCTAAGATCTCATTACGATCCAGTGTAAAAGAAATACCATCTACTGCGTCATAGTAATCGTCTTTGATACGAAAACCTGTGTGAAGGTTTTGAACATCTAGTAATTGATTATCTCTGGACAATCGAATACCCCTCTCTACTTTCTAAGATGTCTTGCGTTTTAATGTAAAAAAGAAGGAACATGCATTTCATTTCCAAAAGCTTTCTTAACATTGTATAATATATTCTTAATAATTATATAGAAATGCTAACAATAATGCAAGTCCCAGAAAACTTAATACACTGAATTTTCAGAAAATTTACATTATGCTTCCAACGCCGTCATGTCAGGTTTAACGATCGTTTTTTTGATTTCGATTCTAAAGAAAAACTGCCCAAATCACAGCGGATCAATTATGAGAAAGAAAGAGCTAAGTCATCTAGGACTTAGCTCTTATGTCTGTCTTAAGCAAGATGGCTTGAAATATAATCAACCGCTCCACCGACTGTTTCGATCTGCTCGGCATCTTCATCAGAAATCTCGGTACCAAATTCATCTTCTAGTTCAAGGACGAATTCCATCACACTGATCGAATCAGCGTTCAAGTCGTCTTTAATGCTCATCGTATCCGTTACGTTCTCTGCGTCAATTTCAAAATGATTGGCGATCACGACCGCAACTTTCTTGAATACTTCATCTCGTGTCAACTGGCTTCACCTCCACGCGTTTGCACAAAACATAGAATGGCTAACAAACATTGTACTGCTTTCTATGCTTTTTGTCTAGATTTTTTTGCAATTTCATTACAATGATTGCATTATGATTGCGTTTCGTCTTTTGCAGCCGGCATTTCTTCAAAGTGGGCGACCAATTGTGCCACGACATCTGTTGCTAGCATCGTATGGATCTGCTTGATGGTGTACGCTACCGCTTCTGGTCCTGTCGCACCATGGGTTTTGATGACTGGTGCTTTCAAACCAAACAATACGGCCCCGCCATGTTTCGCATAATCCATTTCATTTTTCACTTTCCGCAATGCATCTTTCAGTAACAATGCGCCTAATTTTCCTTTGGTACCTGAATCAAGAATCGATTGTTTCAACAACGCCATCAAGTTCAAGGCGGTTCCTTCGATCGATTTCAAAACAGCGTTCCCAGTAAAGCCATCTGTCACGACGACGTCAGCTGCACCATCCAGTAATTCCCGGGCTTCGACATTGCCGATAAAGTGGATCGTAGGATCCGCTGACAGCAGTTCAAAGGCTTTTTTCGTTAATTCACTACCTTTGGTTTCTTCCGTTCCGTTATTTAATAAGCCGACCCGTGGTCGATTGATCCCACGAACTTTTTGGGCGTAAAAGGATCCTAAGACGGCATAGTTTGCCAAATGTTCTGGTTTATTGTCGGCATTGGCACCTAGATCCAGCATATCAAAGCCAGCATCTTTGCCGATCACTGGCATTGTGGACATTAATCCTGGACGATCGATTCCTTTGATCCGACCGACGATAAACAAACCAGCCGCTAACAAGGCACCGGTATTTCCAGCTGAAAAAATCGCATCTGCTTCGCCATTTTTCACTGCTTGTGCCGCTAAGACCATTGAAGCGGTTTTTTTCCGTCTGATTGCTTTGACGGGTTCGTCATCACTATTGATTTTTTCATCTGTGTGGATGATAGTGACATTTTTATCATCCGTCATGTATTTTTTGATTTCATTTTCTTTTCCGTAAAGGAGGAATTCAATCTCTGGAAAGTCTTTTTTCGCCAGCATGACTCCTTCTACGATCGCTTTTGGGGCGTTGTCTCCGCCCATTGCATCAACAGCAATCCGCATCTCGCTGCCACTCCCTTCATTTTCCCAATCAGTATAGCATATTCTTTAATCAAAAAATTGTTTGTCTGCTTTTTTTGCTGCCAAATAGTTCGCCAATGCCGAAAATTCTGGCAACAGCTGCCAGCTGTTTTTTTGCCAAAGCTGGGTAGCTTCGACTTGTGCCACTTCTAGAATATGGGCATCCGCGACCAAATCGGCAGCCGCAAACTCTGGCAAGCCCGATTGTCGATTGCCGAAGACTTCTCCTGGCCCCCGCAACTGCAGGTCTTTTTCGCTGACTACAAAGCCGTTGGTGGTTTCTGTCATGATTTTCATTCGTTCGACCCCCGTCTCATTTTTCGGGTTCGCGATCAAAATACAGTAAGAAGCATCGGCGCCGCGTCCTACCCGTCCACGTAATTGGTGGAGCTGGGCTAATCCGAAACGATCAGCATCGATGATCAGCATCACTGTCGCATTGGGAACATTGACCCCTACTTCGATGACCGTCGTGGAAACCAAGATCTGCAGTTGATTTTCTTTGAATGCTTCCATAATAGTGTCTTTTTCTTGATTCTTCATTTTCCCGTGCAACATCCCTACTTGATAGGTTGGGGAAAAATAACTTTGCAGCTGCTCATAAATCTCCGTGGCATTCTTGACATCCAGCATTTCGGATTCTTCGATCAAAGGACAGATGACATACATCTGATGCCCTTGGGCCAATTCTTTTTGCGCCCACTCTAAGATCGATTCAAACTGCGGTGGCCGGACCCAGCGAGTCTCTACAGGAATCCGTCCTGCCGGCATCTCATCGATCACCGAAACATCCATTTCGCCATAAGCCGTGATCGCTAGCGTACGAGGGATCGGCGTGGCGGTCATAAAGAGTACATCAGGCAGATAGCCTTTTTCCCTTAAGACTTTTCGCTGATTAACCCCGAAACGGTGTTGTTCATCGGTGATGACTAAGCCAAGATGTGCAAAGTCTACCCCTTCTTGGATCAGCGCATGGGTCCCAACGATGATGTCGATCTCCCCAGCTGCTAATTGTTCTAAGATGACCCGCCGTTCTTTTGGTTTGGTCGAGCCTGTTAAAAGAGCGGTGGTCACTTCTAAGGGGTCAAAGAGTTGATTCAAGCTCTCTAGGTGCTGTTGGGCCAAAATCTCAGTCGGCACCATCAGTGCGCCCTGAAAGCCAGCCGTCATCGTAGCATAGAGGGCGATCGCCGCAACGACTGTTTTCCCGCTCCCTACATCTCCTTGCAAGAGCCGCTGCATGTGCTGCGGACTTTTCAGGTCATGGCAGATTTCATTGGTCACGCGCTTTTGCGCATTCGTCAATTCAAAGGGCAGTTTACGAGTAAATTCTTTCAAGCGTTGCACATCATAATCGATCGCCAAGCCGTTTTTCTCGGCTTTTTCGCTTTTCTTCAGTCCTTGGATCTGCATTTGGAACAAAAAAAACTCTTCAAAAATCACCCGACGCTTCGCTTGATGGCTCTCTTGGGGATCTTTGGGAAAATGCATTGCAAACATCGCGGATTTTCGATCCAACAACCGATATTTTTCGATCAATGACAAAGGCAAGATCTCCGTGATCTGATCACCAAAATCAAGGAATGCCTGTTTGATCAGTTCGATCAACACACTTTGACGCACGGCTTTATTGACATGATAAATTGGGGCAAAGTCTTCTGCGCTCTTGCTGCCGAGAATTTTCATTCCCGTCAGTCCTTTGCGTTTGGCGTCCCATTTGCCATAGACGGCGATCTCTTCTGAGACCTCTACTTTATCCTTCAAATAAGGCTGATTGAAAAAGGAGACATTAAAGACATCGTGGTCTTGCATCATGCGAAATTGCAACCGACTTTTCTTGTAACCAAAGCGATTGACGACCGGTGGGGAAACGACGATCCCCTTGATCGTTACTTTTTCTTGGTCTTGAATCTCCGCTAATTGCCGTTCTTGAATGTCTTCATAACGAAACGGGTAATACTTTAGCAGGTCTTCGATGGTTTCGATTCCTAAACTCGCCAAGTCTTGGGCGCGTTTTTCTCCGACACCCTTTAATACCGTAAGTGGCTGATTCAGCATAGGTACCCTCCTTTTCCAAAAGTGATTTTGATTCATTGCAGGGGTTCCTGCATTCATAGAAAAAGACGGAGCCAAAAATCATCTACGATTTTTGCCCCCGCCGCCTAATTTGTTTATTCTGCTGAGAAAAGATATGGATAAACCGGCTGATCTCCTTGATGGATCTCTACTTCGATCTCAGGATGCAGTTCAACGATCGCTTCTTCGATTTTCGCTGCTTCTTTGGCTTTGCCTTCTTCACCGATAATGATGGTGACGATCTCAGTATCTTCTGTGATCATTTTTCTAAGGTAGTCATAGAAGCAGAGAAACGATCAGGAACAGAAACAACGATTTTGCCGTCCACCATTCCTAAGAAGTCGCCTTCTGTGATTTCGATGCCATCAATTGATGTATTACGAATCGCATGGGTCACTGAGCCACTGACAACACTTGCTAAGACATCAGTCATCGCTTGCTGGTTTTCAGCTAGTGTGGATTGCTCGTGGAAGGCTAGCATCGCCGTCATCCCTTGAGAGATCGTCCGTGTTTCAACAACCGCTACTGGAATCTCGGAAACTTCCGCTGCTTGCTGCGCAGCCATAAAGATATTTTTGTTGTTCGGTAATACGATCACTTGATCAGCATTGACTTCATTGATTGCCACCAAAATGTCTTCTGTACTTGGGTTCATCGTTTGGCCACCACTGATGACATAAGAAGCGCCTAGGCTAGTAAACAATTCTTTCAAGCCTTCGCCAGCCGCGATCGCGATGATCGCAAATGGTGTCCGCGGACGTTTTACTGGTGCAGTTTTTGCTTCTTGCTGATCGTGTTCCAAGATCGTTTCATGCTGAAGACGCATGTTATCGACTTTGATTTTCACCAACGAACCGAATTTTTGACCATAATTCATAACTTCGCCGGGATGTTCCGTATGGACATGGACTTTGATGATCTCATCGTCATTGACCACTAATAAGGAATCCCCTAACTCGTTTAAGTAATTACGGAATGTTTCATAATCAAATTCACTATCTACAGTCGGACCTTCACCGATCTTCACCATGATTTCTGTACAGTAACCAAAGGTGATGTCTTCTGTCGCTAAGTGCCCTTGAACGCTGCGATGATGTTCGGCATTGACCATTTCGTCCATAGCCGCTGGGGAAGGTTCGAAGATTTCATCGGCTGGGTATTCCCCAGTCAATGCATTTAAGAAGCCTTCATAGATAAACAACAATCCTTGACCGCCGCTATCTACCACGCCGACTTCTTTTAAGACGGGCAATAGATCAGGGGTTTTCGCCAATGAACGTTTTGCGCCGTGAACCACGGCTTTCATCACTTCGATACAATCATCGGTAGTTTGTGCTTTTTTCTCGCCATATTCAGCTGAGATGCGTGCCACAGTCAAGATGGTTCCTTCCACAGGTTTCATGACTGCTTTATAGGCGGTTTCTACTCCATGAGTAAAGGCTTGAGCCAATTCTGGTGCAGTGAGTGTTTCTGCGGTCGGGATAGCTTTAGAAAAACCGCGGAATAATTGAGACAAAATGACGCCGGAATTCCCACGTGCGCCCATCAATAGTCCTTTTGAAAGTGTAGCGGCAAGATCGCCGACGTTTTCTGAAGTCGCATCTGCGACAGCTTTTGCTCCACTGGTCATGGATAGATTCATGTTTGTCCCGGTGTCTCCATCTGGAACAGGAAACACATTCAATGAGTTGACAAACTCTGCATTAACTTGTAGACGAGCCGCGCCTGCCTGCACCATTTCTTGAAACTGACTTGCGCTGATATTCGTTACCTTCACTTAGATAGTCCTCCTTAAAATCATCCGCCATGAACGGATCCCTTGCCTAATCTGGCAGTACACGTACGCCTTGAACAAATACATTTACCGAGTTCGCAGATACACCTAGCATCGTTTCTAAGTTGTATTTCACTTTTTCCTGCACGTTGCGGGAAACTTCGGAAATTTTTGTTCCATAGCTAACAATCGTGTATACATCCACTGCAATGCCGTTTTCTTCTTGGCGGACAACGACACCGCGAGAATAATTTTCTTTTCGTAAAATTTCATTGATGTTATCTTTGATTTGTTTCTTGCTAGCCATACCAACAATGCCGAACACATCTGTTGCTGCGCCTCCGACCACTGTTGCAATGACTTCATTGCTGATTTCAATAATACCTGATGAGGTTTGAATTTTTACAGCCATTTTATAGCCTCCTTCAATGGGCATGACCCATCTTTCTTCTTACATATTTTATCATAGCTGTACCGCAAATAAAAGGATGAGACATATGAAAAGGGGCTTTCTGACCAAACGTCTTGCATTTCGACCTTGTTTAATTTACAATGTTTACTGGGAAAAGTCAATGTTTCTTGAAAATTACTCTTGCTTTTCTCACCTTTCTGTGATAAATTCAGATGGTATGAGCTGAAATAGCGCTCCAACATCAAGGCAAAGGAGGAAATAACCACATGGCTAAAGTTTGTTACTTTACTGGACGTAAAACTGCAAGTGGAAACAATCGTTCTCACGCAATGAATGCGACAAAACGTACTGTGAAACCTAACTTGCAAAAAGTTCGCGTTATGATTGACGGAAAACCTAAAAAAGTTTGGGTGTCAACTCGTGCTTTGAAATCTGGAAAAGTTGAGCGCGTATAATTAGACCTTTTCGGCCGTTCGTTTTGAACGGCTTTTTTTGTACCCTTTTTTTCTTTGGTGCGCTTTCACTTAGGTTTTCATTAAAGAAAATAGGTCTTTGTTTTTTTTAATCGATTCACCTGTGGTAAACTAAGAAAAAATTGATAAAGAACAGGTGACTTCTTGTGACGAAAATAAAAACATTTGCCAAACAACATTGGCCTTATATGCTTGCTAGTTTCTTCTTGCCGTTTCTTATCATGGCAGTGATCTATTTGACCATCGGTATCTACCCCGGCAGCAGCCGCAGTGTCTTAGCCAGTGATGCCTTTTCGCAATTCTCAAACTTTCATGCCAGCTTTCGCAATATGCTCTTAGGCAAGCAAAGTATCTTTTATACATGGAACGCCTCTTTAGGCTTAAATTATCTGGCATTGATCTCCTATTATTTAGGGGGAATCTTCACTCCCCTCGTCTTATTTTTTCCAAATCAGCTAATGCCAGATGCGCTGTACTTTTTAACCTTGATCAAAATCGGCAGTGCGGGCTTGGCGTTTTGGTTCTATGCCAGCCAAACCTTTAAGATCCAACGTTGGCAGCATGTGACCTTAGCAGTCTGTTATGCCTTGATGTCCTTCATCACCGCCCATTCGGAACTGATCATGTGGCTTGATGCCATGATCTATCTACCGCTAGTGATTTTAGGTATTGACCGGTTAGTGAAAAAGAAAAAAACAGTCGTGTTATTTATCAGTTATCTGCTGTTATTTTTATCCAGTTTTTACATGGGCTTTATGATCGGTCTCTTTTCCGTGATGTATTTCTTGGTTCAATTGGGTCGCAACTGGAAGCAAGCTCGCGGGGCGATCATTCCTTACGGCATCACCTCTTTGTTAGCTGGCGGCGCCTCAATGGTGATCATCTTACCTGCCTTATTAGATTTGCGGTCGAACGGGGAAGAATTGACGACGATTTCTTCCTTTAAAACCGAAGCCACCGATGTCTTTGATCTCGTGATGAAAAACATGATCGGTGTTTACGATACGACAAAATACGGCTCCATTCCCTTCATCTATATCGGCTTATTGCCGTTGCTGTTGTGTATTTTATATTTTGTTTCGAAGAAAATCCGCTTGAAAGATAAATTCTTATACGCTGGCATGTTTGCTGTTTTGATCGCCAGTTTTTATATCGTGCCGATGAATCTTTTTTGGCACGGGATGCATGCCCCAAATATGTTCCTTTTCCGCTATGCCTATTTGTTCTCCTTCTTAGTGATCATGCTGGCGGGATACGGATGGGAGCAACTTCAGCAAAAAGATCGCGGATTGTTTCTCATTATTGGTCTTTCTACGATCGTGGTATTTGCCCTCTCCTACGCATTGAAAGGAGCCGGAACCTATGAATATGTTTCCGCTACTTCCTTTGCGCTAACGATCGTATTCTTTGTTCTTTACTTGTTATGTATTGGGTTCGGGCAATTAGGTCTTTTAACACAAAAACGAGTGACGATCTTGATGCTGATCTTCGTCTGCGGAGAAATGGCCGTCAATACGAGCGGCATGGTTCGCGGAATTTTGAATGATTGGAACTATGCTTCTCGTAGTTTGTATACAGAACCTTATCCGGACATCAAAAAACTAGTCACTCAAGCCAACGAAGACAATGATACCTTTTTCCGATTAGAAAACCTTGATCCTGTTTCTTCCAACGACAGTATCAATTATGGCTACAGCGGGGTCAGCATGTTTTCTTCAATTCGTAACCGCAATTCCTCAAGCTACCTGGATAAGCTGGGCTTTCGGTCTCGCGGCACCAATTTAAATATCCGCTATCCGAATAATACCTTGCTGATGGATGCTTTTACAGGAATCAAATACAATATCTCCAAGCCAAATCTCACCAAATACGGCTTTCAACGAGTCGGAGAATCTGGTGAATACAAGCTCTATGAAAATCAAAATGCGTTACCTCTAGGTTTCTTGGCTGAACCGACCATCGAATCGATTGAACAGCCGCAAAACGACAACTTGACGAGCCAGAAAAATCTTTTCAATGGCTTGGCCGATTTAAATTTAGAGTATTTTGCCTTTCAGCCGATCACGGTGATCCATAGTAAAAATACAGATATCACCAATGACGGCATGTATATGAAATTTACTGAGCAAGAAAGCAATGTCGCAAAAGAAGTGACTTGGCAAGTGAAGGTTCCGGCGAACTCGCAAGCGTACTTGAGTCTCTTCCCTGCCAACTTCGGAGAATTGGAAAGCTCATCTGCCACCGTGACAGTCAACGGTCAGCAGCGAGAAACGCAAATCAGTATCAACGGTCAATACTACGACTTAGGACATTATGAGACCGATACGACGGTTCAATTCACCGTCAGCTTCTACGGAACGCCTGAAATCTCCTTCCAAAACCCGCAAGTCGTGACCTTGGATACCAACGCCTACCAACAAGCAATTGATGCGATCCAAGAACGAGGGGTCGCTATGACGGTCGGCAAACGCAGTGCCAAAGCCGACATCACGACTGAAAAAGAGCAGCAGCTTGTAACAACCATCCCTTATGACAAGGGCTGGACTGCTACGCTTGACGGCAAAGAAGTCCCAATCACGGCCTTTCAAGATGGCTTTATCAGTGTGACGATCCCAAGTGGCACCCATCACTTGGAACTCTCCTTCTTGCCGCAAGGCTTTGTTATCGGTGTTTGCTTGTTCTTTGGCTGCATCGCATTGTTTATCTTGTTTGCTTGGTTTTACCAGAAACAAGTAGCCAAAAAGCAAGTCTTGGACAACCAACGCCAACTCATGGATCAACCACCAGAAACCTAATCGAAAAAGAACCAACTCGTCTTTTTGAGGCGATCTCCTTAAGTTAGAGCAAAAGCTGACTTATGGGTGTCGCTCAATGATCGGTGAGTTTGGTTCTTTTTTGTGCTCAGGTTCCGCAGTTGTTCGCTCTAGTGGTCTTAGCATCCATTACCCGCTAGATCCCCTTCGATTCGGGGAGCAATGCCTAGCCCGTTAGCCCTTAGAGCGTTTAGCGAAACATAAGATAACTGTTGGGTTCTTCCGCATTTTTCTTGATGGAGTGCAACGATCGCTCCCATAATTTAACCATTTTGGTTTGTTTTAAGACGCGAAAGATCGAAAGCCCTTGATCGATTTTCAACAGTCCTTTTTCTTGATCGCCATAAATATACCAGTACCATCCTTGATAGCAAAGAAGATGCGTACTGTTTAGCATGTCTCCGCGATCTGCCAATAATTCCTCTGCAATGGTCAACACCTCTTTTGCCCACTCCAGGCGGCGAAAATTGACAAACGTCGTAAAACAACTAAAAATCAAATCCATTTGAATTTCTCGCATCAAGGACAAACCTTGTTCTTTTTTTGTGCGAGAGATAGCGATCTGCAGTAAGTGATAGGAGGTTTCGACAGGAAACAAGAATTGAAAATAACGAAACAGCAAAATCTCATAAACGCCCCAGTTGTCTACTTTCGTAAGGTAGGAAATGACGGGGCGGGTTTTGGTGCGAAGCTTTTCCATATAGTCGCCAGAAGAGTGATCGGGTTTAGGACCTGAGAGATTGATTTCATGTATCTCCTTTGTGATCTCAAGGTACAGAAAAACAAAAGAATGCTGTTTGGAAGCGGCGATCAGTTCGCTACGCATTTCCTCCAGCCCTTCTTTGCTTCTCTGGGCGTGGGCGTTACTCAAATAAGCTTCTTTGTTGATCCCTAAAATTCGATCCAGTAAATCCATAAATTCGCTCGTCATATAGCTGGGAAAGCTCATCAGGTTGTCGTGACCTTTTACGCCCTTTTGTTGCGCACGCAAATAATAAAACTCCTCCACTGTGACATGGATATTTTCTAATAAGCGTTCCAATCGATGAATACTGATACTTGAAGCACCTTGCTCAAATTTACTGATAAACGAGCGACTGTTTTGTTCATCCGCCACGTGAGCGATCGTATAGCCGCGCTCTTTGCGCAATTGTCGGTACAGTTTTCCTTCTTCCATAACCATCCTCCTCACAACGATCGGTCTACAAACACCAAACCAATCCCACTTCACGAATGAAGCTCCGCAATTAAATTTTCCTGTTCTAGATTCAAGTTTAGATTCAAACCTATAAAATGTTGAGGAGCAAAATCTGCGGCACCTTATTTACATGCCACTCTTTTAACTGCTAATCACTCGTGACAGTAACCTCTGGTATGCTCCTGGTACATTTAAATTCCACTATAGTGGATTATTTTCTTCTCTTAGTATAAAGCATCCTATACTGATTTTACAACGTAGAACGTGAAAGGATGATTTCGATGAAAGAATATCAACAAAACAACGGCTATCGTGCCTTAGTCAACGCCGCCTTACTCAGCGGTATCGGCATGAGTTTATTTAATATCGTCTTTGTAGTTTATGCCAGTACTTTACCCTTTAATGCCCTTGCTGTTTCCTTAGCCTCCATGGCACTTCTGATCCCTGATCTCTTACGGATCCTGACCGGCTATCTAGCCGATCGTACCAAAAACAAAGTGCAATGGATGATCAGCAGTCGACTATTACAAGGAGTCCTTTTCGTGGCACTCGCTTTTTTGATCCAACTGCCGCCTAGTTTATGGTCTTTCTTCCTTTTGCTAGGCATCAACATTGTATCTGATTGTTTGGGCGCTTATTGTTCTGGGTTACAGCTGCCCTATGTTCGCCGTCTTGTGCCTGCTGATTCCTTAGACAGTGCCATGGGCTTTCAAATGGCGTGTCAAACCACCGTTCAAATCGTCTTTCAAGGCATCGGTGCTTGGGGTATCATTTTACTGAATAATAATTTTGCGGCTTTTGGTTTGATCAATGCCGTGACGTTTTTCTTAGCCGCGATCGTGATCTTCTGGAACCGCTCGCTCTTCTATGCGGTGCCAGGGAAAATCAATCAAGCAGCAACACCACTCTTTCAGAATTTCTCGGATACTTTTAAATTATTGACTGGTACGGCTTTTCTTAAAAAGATGATCCTCTTTGCCTTACTGATCAATACCTTAGCTGCTAGTACGAGCGGTCTACTAAATCTCCAGCTGTTGGATGACCTTGCGCTTTGGTTTGCCACTTATGGCAACACCGTTGCGATGGCAGGCATCGCTACTTCGATCGGTATGGTCGCTGGCGCCTTGTTTGCTGCCGACTGGTTCAAGAATACCGGTCTGGTTCGCTTGATTGCGTATACCTCTTTCGTTTTATGTCTGTTGACCTTGAATTTTCTCTTCCTGCATAACCGTTGGCTCATGATTGCGCTGCTCTTTGCTGAAGGCTATCTGATTGGAAAAATCAATCCACGTTTTTCGGCACATCTGATTCGTGAGATTGATGAAGAACATCTCGCCATCAGCAGCGGGATCTTTTCCACCATTGTAATGCTAGGGGGACCTGTCGGACAAATGATCTTTTTAGGCATCGGCAATCGCTATCACGTTGCTTGGAGCTGGCTGCTTTACTTGCTTTTCGCATTTTTGGTAGCCATCGCCGCCTTAGTCGCTGCCGGTACCTTGGAAAAAACACCCACCACTGCTGCGCCTAAAAACGCGACGGCAAGGACTGAAGATTGGCAAGAAACCACCTCTGTTTTGCCTGAGAAAAAATAAAAACACAAGCTTTCGCTTTCTCTTGTTGTGTAAGAGCAGCGAAGCTTGTGTTTTTCCTTATTCATAAGCAACATGAACCAAATACAATCCTTCTGGATGAGCCGTGGGACCTGCCGCATTTCGGTCTTTTTGCGCAATGATTGCAGGAATGCTGTCAGGTGCGATCCGTCCATTGCCGATTTTCAGCAATGTGCCCACCATGATCCGGATCATCTTGTACAAAAATCCATCGCCGCGAAAGGTAAAAATCAACTCATCTCCAGCGTCATTGACCGCCATGGACGCCTCATGGATCGTCCGCGTCTTGTCATCGACTGAACTGCCCGTCGCACAAAAACTGGTAAAGTCATGGGTGCCTAAAAAATCTGGCAACGCCCGTTGGATTTTTTCCAAATCTAGCGGATACGGATAATAACTTGCATAATGACGGCGGAAAGGACTGCGGGGCTTCCCAATGTCTACCCGAAACTGGTAGGTTTTTTCAATGACTAAGTAGCGGGCATGGAAGGTATCGTCAACGATCTCCACCGATTTTACCGCAACATCTTCTGGCGTTTGGGTATCTAAACCAAAGCGCATTTTTTCCAGTGGACGCTTTTGAGGGAAATCGAAGTGGATCACTTGCCCTTGCGCATGGACACCCGCATCGGTGCGGCCAGAGCCATGAATCTGAATCGGCTGACCATTGTTCATCTTCGTTAATGTCTTTTCAATCTCTTCTTGAACCGTTCGTCCATTGGGTTGACGTTGAAATCCTTGAAAATTCGTGCCATCATAAGCGATCGTCGCTTTATAGCGGACCATTGAATCACCTGTTTCTTTCTATTTTTTCAAAAAAAGGCCTATGAGAAAAGTCTGATCGATCGACAGGCCTTTTCGAACCAGCCGCTGGGATTGCGAGCAGTCTCGTTGCTTCGTTAAGAACCTTTCGTGGGTTGACTTCAATCATAGGTCTTCGATTATCCTCTTAAGAACACTAACGCTACTGTAAAGAGCGCAAAAACGATGACAACCAATGTGTCCCGTTGGTGCCAGTGCAAAATACGATACTTGGTACGCCCTTCGCCGCCTTGATAGCCTCTGGCTTCCATAGCGGTAGCTAGATCTTCCGCACGGTTAAAGCTGCTGACAAATAAAGGAATCAATAAAGGAACGATCGCCTTCATCTTCTGCAACAGTCCCCCTTCGCCGAAATCGACCCCGCGGGCACGCTGAGCATTCATAATTTTTTCTGTTTCATCCATCAAGGTTGGTACAAAGCGCAACGCAATCGACAGCATCAGTGAGATTTCATGGACAGGGAAACGGATCGCTTTTAAAGGACGCAAAATGTATTCGATCGCATCTGAAAGCTCTAATGGGGGCGTCGTTAACGTCAACAGAGTCGACATGAAAATGATCAAAACAAAACGACAAAAAATAAAGATCCCATTTTGGACACCAAATTCTGTGATGTTAAAGATCCACCAAGACCAATAGACGTCACCGCCGGTAGTAAATAAAATCTGTAACGCCACGGTAAACAAAATCAGCCAAATCAAAGGACGTACGCCGCGAATAAAGAAGCCAAAATCAATTTTTGAAAAAGAGATACAAAAAAGCGTAAAAGCCCCCGCTAATAAATAGCTTTGCCAATTATTCGCCAAAAAGATAATCGCGATAAAATAAAAACTAGCAATCAATTTGACCCGTGGATCTAAACGGTGGATCAAGGAGTCCCCGGGAATAAAACGACCGAAAATCAGTTTATTCATCATGGGCAGTCGCCCCCTTTGCTACTAAAACATCTGCCAGTTCATCAGCCGTTAGCGGCAACTGCTCAAATGCCAATCCTCTGGCTTGTAGTTGCTCCGCAAATGCGGTTGCTGTCGGTACCCCCAACTGCTTTTCTTGCAGCCAAGCAGTGTCTTGAAACACAACGGACGGCGTGCCGGCTTTGACGAGACGTCCCTTTTCTAACACATAGACATAATCAGCATAGTTCGCCACATCATCCATCAAGTGGGTCACTAAAATGATCGTCATGTTCTTTTCCCGATGCAGGCGATCAAACATTTCCATCATCTCTTTGCGTCCTTGTGGATCTAAGCCAGCTGTCGGCTCATCTAAGACCAAAACTTCTGGTTCCATAGCTAAGACTCCAGCAATCGCTACACGGCGCATTTGGCCCCCTGAAAGGTCAAATGGTGAACGTTCCAGAAAACTTTCATCTAAACCTACCAATTGAATGTATTCTTGGGCTAAACCTTTGGCTTCTTCTTCGGAGATGCCAAAGTTTTTCGGTCCAAAAGCGATATCTCTCGCAACGGTTTCTTCAAATAATTGGGATTCAGGAAATTGAAAAACGATCCCGACTTTTTTACGTAACGGTTTTAGATTTTTGTTGTCTGACTCGGGTTTGATGACTCGCTCACCGATCGTGACCGTTCCAGTCGTTGGTTTTAATAATGCATTCAAGTGCTGCAGCAACGTAGATTTTCCGCTACCCGTATGACCGACTAAGGCGGTATAAGAGCCTTCTTTGATCTCTAAATCGATATCGAACAAAACCCGTTGTTCAAACGGAGAATGCGGTTGGTAGGTGAATCCTACTTGTTCAAAACGGATGTCCATAGCCAATCCACCATCCCTTCTTCAGTTAAGTACGCTTGTGGTACCGTGACGCCCCGCTGTTTTAGTGCCGCCTTTAATTTTTCAGGAAACGGCAGATCTAAGCCTAGCTCAATCAGTTCCGGACCTGCAGAAAAAATCTCTGCTGGTGTCCCTTCGCGGACGAGCTCTCCTTGACGCATCACCAGCACCCGATTGGCGTTAGCTGCTTCATCAATATCATGGGTGATCGATAGCACGGTCAAATTGTTTTTCTCTTTGATTTTTTTGATCGTTGCGATCACTTCTTCACGGCCTTCTGGATCTAGCATACTAGTGGCTTCATCAAGAATGATGATATCCGGGCGCAGTGCAACGACACCGGCAATGGCTACCCGTTGTTTTTGACCACCAGAAAGGCGCGCGGGTTCCCGCGTCGCAAACTCGCTCATCCGTACTTGTTCCAGAGCGTCTTTGACACGAACCAGCATTTCTTCTCGCGGGATTCCTTGATTTTCTAAACCGAAAGCCACATCATCTTCCACCGTCGAACCAACGAATTGATTGTCAGGGTTTTGAAAGACCATACCGACCATTTTTCGAATATTCCAGATATTTTCTTCATTCAAAGGCAATTCGCCGACAGAAACACTGCCTTCTTGCGGCAAGATCAAGCCATTGATGGTTTTTGCTAAAGTTGATTTTCCAGAGCCGTTATGGCCGATCAACGCCACCCATTCCCCTTTGTTGATGGAAAAGGATACGTTATTTAACGCGGCACGCTCTTCTTCGCTATAACGCACAGTAATAGCATTCAATTCAATGATTGGCTTCATGATAGACTCCTTCATTTGCGATTAATTCTTTCTAACACTACCAAAAAAGCGCACGTTTTTCAATGATTCGCGCACGATTTGTCTCCAGATCTTTTTTTCACTTGCCATCACCTGTCTTGACAGGTAATCGAAAGTAAAAAAAAAGCACTTTATGATGAGTGCGTACACCTCGAAATACATCGAGGTGTAGGCGCTGAGCTAGACTCGGAAAGTTTCTTCCAACATCATAACACTCTTAGTAAACATCTATAAAGTGATGATAAGTGTGATTTTAAACAAGTTCTAGGATAACCATTGGTGCAGCATCTCCGCGTCTTGGTTCTGTTTTCAAGATACGAGTATATCCACCTTGGCGATCTGTGTAACGAGGAGCGATATCATTGAATAATTTTTGTAATGCTGATTCAATAACTACTTCTTCGTTTTCTTCACGTACACTTGCAACTTCATTACGAACGAATGCTGCTGCTTGACGACGTGCATGCAAATCACCACGTTTACCTAAAGTGATCATTTTTTCTGCAGTTGAACGAACTTCTTTCGCACGAGCTTCAGTCGTAACGATACGTTCGTTAATGAATAAATCAGTTGTCAAATCACGCAACATCGCTTTACGTTGGCTAGATGTGCGTCCTAGTTTACGATAACTCACGTGGTTTCCCTCCTTCACTTTCGAATGTTGTATCGGTCAGACGAACCGAACTAACGTAATCGAAAACGGTTTAATCGTCTTTACGTAGTCCTAAACCTAAATCATGTAATTTCACTTTGACCTCTTCAAGAGATTTACGGCCTAAGTTTCTTACTTTGATCATTTCTGGTTCAGATTTGTTTGTCAATTCTTGTACAGTATTGATTCCTGCACGTTTTAGACAGTTGTATGAACGAACAGATAAGTCTAATTCTTCGATCGTCATTTCCAACATTTTTTCTTTTTGTGTTTCTTCTTTTTCAACCATGATTTCAGCGTTTTTCGCTTCATCAGTTAGGTTAACAAAGATGTCTAAATGTTCAGTCATGATTTTCGCAGACAAACTCATTGCTTCCAATGGTTCGATTGAGCCATCAGTCCATATTTCCATCGTTAATTTGTCGAAATCATCTCGACGACCGACACGTGTGTTTTCTACTTGATAGTTGACACGACGTACTGGTGTATAGATTGAATCGACTGGAAGAACGCCGATTGGCATGTCTTCTTTTTTGTTTTCGTCCGCTTGAACGTAGCCGCGGCCAGGTTTCACTGTTAAGCGAGCATGGAACGTAGCACCTTCAGAAACGGTACAGATATACATATCTTTGTTAAGGATTTCTACATCACTATCAACGATGATATCGCCAGCAGTTACTGTAGCAGGTCCTGAAATATCAATTTCAAGGGTCTTTTCTTCATCCCCGTACATTTTCAATGCAAGACCTTTAATATTCAAGATGATTTGAGCAACGTCTTCCCGAACACCCTTAACAGTTGAGAATTCGTGTAAAACTCCATCGATTTGAATATTGGTGATTGCCGCACCAGGTAAAGAAGATAATAAAATACGACGTAGGGAATTTCCTAGTGTAGTTCCGTAGCCTCTTTCAAGAGGTTCCACGATGAACTTGCCATAATCTTTGTCTTCATCAATCTTTGCGATTCTTGGTTTTTCGAATTCAATCATTCTTATCTATTACCCCTTTCAAAACGAAAAGTGTCTTGTTCAATGACGTATTTGTTACACTCAAAATGAGCAGCACTCATTAAACACGACGGCGTTTTGGAGGGCGGCATCCATTATGAGGGACTGGAGTCACGTCACGGATCGCACTCACTTCCAAACCTGCTGCTTGTAATGAACGAATTGCTGCTTCACGTCCAGAACCAGGTCCTTTAACTGTTACTTCAACAGTTCTTAATCCGTGTTCCATTGCTGCTTTGGTAGCTGTTTCTGCTGCCATTTGAGCGGCAAAAGGAGTAGATTTTTTGCTCCCTTTGAAACCTAATGAACCAGCTGATGACCATGCTAATGCATTACCATGAGTATCAGTGATCATTACGATTGTATTATTGAATGTTGAGTGAATATGTGCAATACCCGCTTCAATATTCTTTTTCACACGGCGTTTACGACTCACTTTTTTTGCTGCCATGAAGTTTTAACCTCCTTCACTTAGGAATTATTTTTTCTTGCCTGCGACTGTTTTAGACGGGCCTTTACGAGTACGTGCATTGTTTTTCGTGTTTTGTCCACGAACTGGCAATCCACGGCGATGACGGATCCCACGGTAAGAACCGATTTCCATCAATCGTTTGATGTTTAAGTTCACTTCACGACGAAGGTCACCTTCAACTTTTAATTTATCAACTTCTGCACGGATAGCATCTGTTTGTTCATTCGTTAAATCACGAACACGAACTTCTTCAGACACGCCAGCGTCAGCTAAAATTTGTTTTGCAGTCGTGTTACCAATACCATAGATATAAGTAAGTGAAACGACCACACGTTTATCACGAGGAATATCTACTCCTGCAATACGAGCCATATTTGTTACACCTCCGATTATCCTTGACGTTGTTTATGTTTTGGATTTGCTGGGCAAATCACCATAACGCGTCCTTTACGACGAATTACTTTACAATGTTCGCACATTGGTTTTACTGATGGTCTTACTTTCATGATAATACCTCCTGTGGTTTTACGGAGTACAATTATTTAAAGCGATAAGTAATGCGGCCACGGTTCAGATCATACGGGGATAATTCCACCGTTACTTTGTCTCCAGGTAAAATACGAATGTAGTGCATCCGGATCTTACCAGAAACGGTCGCTAGAACTTGGTGTCCGTTTTCCAATTCTACTTTAAACATTGCATTCGGCAAAGTTTCGACGACTGTACCTTCGACTTCAATCATATCTTCTTTTGCCACGCACAGTACCTCCTTGTACTTGTGATTTTCACACGATAAAATGGCGGAAACTCGGTTCCCACCTGATATTCTCAAACTATGCTCCTACTTAATAAAAAGTAGAAGTCGGACTGACATATTCTATCATATCCTGTCAAAGATTTCAAGAGAAAGTTTTAAGCTGCAAGTTGGACTCGGGCAATCTATGATTAGTCAATGATCTTTTGAACATCTTTGAATACAGCGTCGATGTCGCGATCCCCATCAATCGATTGCAATAACCCTTTGTCTTTGTAATAAGTCAAAATTGGTTCACTGCTTTTGATATTGACAGCTAGACGATTTTTGACCGTCTCAGGCTTATCATCTTCACGCTGGTAGAAGTCATGACTTCCACAACGATCACATGTTCCTTCCTCTTTGGGAGGATTGAACAATTTATGATAAGTTGCCCCACAATTGCGGCACATGAAGCGGCCGGCTAAACGTTCTACAAGAACTTCTTCAGGAACATGAATATCAATAACGGCATCAAGTTTTTTGTTAAGGTCAGCTAGCATCTCATCTAACGCTTTTGCTTGATCCAAAGTACGAGGAAAACCATCTAATAAGAAACCTTTCTCGGTATCAGGTTCAGCTAAACGTTCTTTAACGATCCCATTTGTAACCTCATCAGGAACTAATGCGCCTTGATCCATGTATGATTTTGCTTTAAGGCCTAGTTCTGTTTCGTTCGCCATCGCAGCCCGAAACATATCGCCTGTTGAAATATGAGGAAGACCGTATTCAGCAACGATACGTTCTGCCTGAGTACCTTTTCCAGCACCAGGTAATCCCATTAAAATGAAGTTCATTCTAATTCCTCCTGTAAGTTTTTGAATAGTGTTGAGGAAATCCTCAACACTTCAATAACTTTAATTGATGAAACCAGTATATTTCCGTTTCAGCATAAGCCCTTCTAACTGCTTGGCAGTATCAAGTGCCACACCGATAATGATCAATAGACTCGTTCCACCTAGTCCGATCGATTGCGGTAAATTCCAAGCCATCTGAGCGATGATTGGAAGTAAAGCAACCAATCCTAAAAAGATCGATCCCACCGTGCTTAATCGCATCAACAAACGCGATACATATTCTTCTGTTCCTTTACCAGGACGCACACTCGGAATGTAACTTCCTTGTTTTTGCAAGTTTTCCGCTAATTTCTCAGGGTTCACTTGAACAAATGCGTAGAAGAAGGTAAACGCAACAATCAAGACAGTGTAGATGATCGCACCCGGTACAGTGTTGTAACTAAAGATCGTTTGCACCACTTCGTACCAAGTTTCTCCTCTATATGAACTACCTAATGCTTGAATGATCGCATTTGGTGTTGTAATAAAAGAACTGGCAAAGATAACTGGGATAACCCCGGCAGCATTTACTTTCAAAGGAAGGTAACTGCTGGTAGGCGCTCCTGCTACCCGTTTTGTATATTGGATCGGAATCTTGCGTTCTGCCTGTTGAACATACGTTACTAAAGTAATGACGATCAACACAGCGATCACAAGCAGCGCCATAAAGATAGCATTTAGCCAGATATCCGATTGATCCACGTTAATGAAGTAATCTTCAATCAATTCTTTGATGCTTGCTGGTAAGCGTGAAATGATCCCCGCAAAGATGATCATTGACACACCGTTTCCGATACCACGCTCGGTGATCTGCTCTCCTAACCAAGTGACTAACATCGTTCCGGCTGTTAAAATCAGTCCGATCACGATATAGGTTGCCATATTAGGATTGTTTACAAACCCGAGTTGAGTGTAATAGTTAAATCCAGCCGTTAATGTCATGGATTGGACAAAGCCTAATACCAACGTCAAGTAACGTGTTGCCTGATTTAATTTCTTACGACCCACTTCACCTTGTTTCGACCATTCAACAAATTTAGGGACGATATCCATCTGCAACAACTGAATGACAATTGAGGCAGTGATGTAAGGCGAAACCCCCATCGAGAAAATCGAAAATTGTTGCATGGCGCCACCACTTACCAAATTCAACATGTTTAAAAATGGTAGATCCGCGATGGTATTTAGGCGACTTGCGTCTACGCCTGGCACAGTAATATGTGTTCCCAGACGAAAGACAAACAAGATTAAGACGGTGAACAATATTCTGGATCTAATATCCTTAACCTTAAAGGCATCCTTCAATAGTCTGATCATTAGATCACCTCGATTGATCCACCAGCAGCAACGATTGCTTCTTCAGCTGCTTTTGAGAATTTAGCTGCTTTCACAGTCAATTTCTTCGTTAATTCTCCGTTAGCTAATACTTTGATTCCAGCTTTTTCGTCTTTGACGATTCCAGCTTCGTGTAAAGCAACAGGTGTTACTTCAGCACCGTCTTCAAAGCGGTTCAAGACATCAAGATTGATGACTGCATATTCTTTGCGGTTCACATTTGTAAAGCCACGTTTTGGTAAACGACGGAACAATGGTGTTTGTCCACCTTCGAATCCTAGACGTACTCCGCCGCCTGAACGAGCTTTTTGACCTTTTTGTCCACGTCCAGCTGTTTTACCGTTACCAGATGAAGTTCCTCGTCCGACACGGTTACGTACTTGGCGTGAGCCTTCTGATGGTTTTAATTCATGAAGTTTCATAGGTTTGGCACCTCCTTAATCAAACTAGATCTGCTGATCCTTAGACCTCTTCAACGTCCACTAAGTGAGAAACAGTGTTAACCATGCCTTTGATTGCATCATTAGCAGGTTTTACAACTGTTGAATTCAACTTTGTAAGACCTAACGCTTTTACAGTATCACGTTGGTTTTGGGGACGTCCGATAATACTGCGTTTTAAAGTAATTTTCAATTCAGCCATTATAGTGTCCTCCTTAACCGATTAATTCTTCTACTGATTTGCCGCGAAGTGCTGCCACTTCTTCAGCGCGTTTTAATTGTTTTAAACCTTCAACTGTTGCGCGAACAACGTTGATTGGTGTGTTAGAACCTAAAGATTTAGATGTGATATCAGCTACCCCAGCTAATTCCAATACGGCACGAACTGGTCCACCAGCAGCTACCCCAGAACCTTCTACAGCAGGTTTCATAAGGATGCGTCCGCCGCCGAATACACCGATAACTTCGTGAGGGATTGTAGAACCAACCATTGGTACTTCCACCAAGTTTTTCTTCGCGTCTTCGATTGCTTTACGGATTGCTTCTGGTACTTCTTGCGCTTTACCAGTACCGAAACCTACGTGTCCGTTTTTGTCACCGACAACAACTAATGCAGCAAAACGTAGACGACGTCCACCTTTAACAACTTTAGTTACACGGTTGATCGCAACAACGCGGTCTTCTAATTCCAAATGTTTTGGATCAATATAAACCATGAATGGTGTTCCTCCTTCTCTTAAAATTCCAGTCCATTTTCGCGAGCTGCTTCAGCTAAAGCTGCTACACGGCCATGGTAAAGGTATCCACCACGGTCAAAGACTACTACTTTAATACCTTTTGCTGCTGCACGTTCTGCGACTAATTTACCGACAGCTTGTGCTTGTTCAGTTTTTGTTGCACCTGAAACTTCTTTGTCTAAGGCAGAGGCACTTGCTAGCGTCACACCCGCTACGTCATCAATTACTTGTGCGTAGATGTTTTTGTTCGAACGGAACACGTTTAAGCGTGGGCACTCAGCAGTACCAGAGATTTTGTTACGTACACGACGATGTCTTTTCTGACGTGTCTTGTTTTTATCTGGTTTTGTAATCACAATTTGTCACCTCTTTTAATTTTGCTAGCCTAAGCTGCTAGTCGTAAAGAATTACGACTATTTACCAGTTTTACCTTCTTTACGGCGTACAAATTCGCCAACATAACGAATTCCTTTGCCTTTGTAAGGTTCTGGAGGACGAACGCCACGGATATTGGCAGCCAATTCGCCAACGACTTCTTTATCTGATCCTTTAACGATCACAGAAGTGTTTGAAGGAACTTCGATTTCGATTCCAGCTGGCGCTTCGATTTCAACTGGATGAGAGTAACCAACGTTCAATACAAGTTTTTTTCCTTGTAATTGAGCACGGTACCCAACCCCGATTAATTCTAACGCTTTTTGGAAACCTTCAGAAACACCAACAACCATGTTGTTGAAGTTTGCACGGGTAGTTCCGTGGATAGTTTTCATTTCTTTACTATCATTTGGACGAGTGAATGTTACTTCGTTTCCTTCGATATTCATTGTGATATCAGAAGAGAAAGTACGTGTTAATTCACCTTTAGGTCCTTTAACTGTAATGTCGTTTCCGTTTTGCTTGATTTCAACACCAGCAGGAAGAACGACGATCTTATTACCGATACGACTCACTTAGAGGCACCTCCTTGTGGAATATTTTAAATTACCATACATAAGCGACTACTTCGCCGCCAACATTTTTTGCTCTAGCTTCTTTGTCAGTGATTACACCGTCAGAAGTTGAGATAATCGCGATTCCTAGACCATTCAATACTTTTGGTACTTCGTCAGCTTTGACATAAGCACGCAAGCCTGGTTTAGAGATACGTTTTAAGTTTGTGATAACACGTTCACCGTTTTTACCGTATTTAAGAAATACGCGGATCACGCCTTGTTTGTCATCTTCAATGTATTCAACATCGCGGACGAAACCTTCACGTTTCAAGATTTCAGCGATATCACGTTTGATTTTTGAAGCAGGTACTTCTAGGCTTTCGTGTTTAACCATGTTTGCGTTACGCACGCGCGTTAGAAAATCTGCAATTGGATCTGTCATGACCATGGGATAATTTACCTCCTTTATGCGAGTATAGTTTACCAGCTAGCTTTCTTCACGCCGGGAATTTGTCCTTTATAGGCAAGTTCGCGGAAGCAAATACGGCAAAGATGAAATTTACGATAAACTGAATGTGGACGTCCGCAACGTTCACAACGAGTATATTCTTGCGTTGAGAATTTAGCAGGGCGTTTGTTTTTAGCAATCATTGATTTTTTAGCCACGTAGTTCGCCTCCTTTTTTTATTTTTGGAATGGCATGCCTAATTGTGTCAACAATTCACGAGATTCTTCATCTGTGTTTGCTGTTGTTACAATCACGATATCCATACCACGTACTTTGTCGATCAAATCATAATCTACTTCAGGGAAAATCAATTGTTCTTTGATACCTAAAGTGTAGTTTCCGCGTCCGTCGAACGCTTTTTTGCTCACACCGTGGAAGTCACGGACACGTGGCAATGACACACTTACTAGTTTATCTAAGAATTCATACATTCTTTCGCCGCGTAGAGTTACTTTCGCACCGATTGGCATTCCTTCACGTAAACGGAATCCTGCGATAGATTTTTTCGCTTTTGTGATCAATGGTTTTTGACCTGAGATCAATTGTAATTCTTCAACAGCTTTGTCTAAGTTTTTAGCATTAGAAACAGCGTCACCGACACCCATGTTGATAACGATTTTATCAACTTTTGGTGCTTCCATGATTGAGCTGTAGTTAAATTTGTCCATTAATGATGGGACAACTTCTTTTGAATATTTTTCTTTAAGGCGGTTCATCTGTTAGCCCCTCCTTCCTTCATCAGATTATTTATCAAGAACTTCTCCGGTTTTCTTAGAAACGCGGACTTTTTTGCCGTCAACTTCTTTGTAACCGACACGCGTAGCTTCACCGTTCGATGGATCAACCACCATCACGTTAGAAACATGAATTGGTGCTTCCATTTCAACGATTCCGCCTTGAGGAGCAGTTTGAGAAGGTTTTTGGTGTTTTTTGACAACATTGACACCTTCAACAACGACTTTGTCATTTTTAGGAAACGCTGCTAGCACAACGCCTTCTTTGTTTTTGTCTTTACCAGTGATAACTTTAACTTTATCGCCTTTTTTAACAAACATGTTTGTTTCGCACCTCCTTTAGATAAGAATCACTATTACAATACTTCTGGTGCTAGGGAAACGATCTTCATAAAGTTGCCTTCACGCAATTCGCGGGCAACTGGGCCAAAGATACGAGTTCCACGAGGGCTCTTATCGTCACGGATAATAACCGCAGCATTTTCATCGAATTTGATGTATGAACCGTCTGTACGACGAGCTCCTGATTTAGTACGAACGATAACGGCTTTAACGACGTCACCTTTTTTGACAACCCCACCTGGCGTTGCTTGTTTAACCGTAGCAACAATCACGTCACCAATATTGGCAGTTTTACGACCAGATCCGCCAAGGACTTTGATCGTTAGAATTTCACGGGCACCTGAGTTGTCCGCCACTCTTAATCGGCTTTCTGCTTGGATCACGATGTGTATCCTCCTTTCAGATTTTGCAATTCACAATCTATATAGGAAAATCTCGTGTGATTAGATAATCACTGCCTTTTCAACAATCTCTACTAGACGGAAACGTTTCGTAGCTGATAATGGACGAGTTTCCATAATTTTCACGATATCGCCAACTTTTGCTTCGTTGTTTTCATCGTGTGCTTTGTATTTCTTAGAATAGTTCAGACGTTTGCCGTAGATAGGGTGGTTTTTCTTTGTTTCAACGACAACAGAGATAGTTTTATCCATTTTGTCTGATACCACGCGACCTTGGTAAACTTTGCGTTGATTTCTTTCTTCAGTCATACGCTAAATGGCCTCCTTCCACTATTACTTAACTTGTTCACGCAATACTGTTTTAATGCGTGCAATCGATTTACGTACTTCTTTGATACGTGCAGTGTTTTCTAATTGACCTGTTGCTAATTGGAATCTAAGATTGAACAATTCTTCTTTCAATTGTTTTTCTTGATCTAGCATTTCGGCAGTGGTTAATTCTCTGATTTCTTTAACCTTCATTCGATTCACCACCCATTTCCTCACGTTTTACGATCTTCGTTTTCACTGGTAATTTGTGAGAAGCAAGACGTAGCGCTTCGCGCGCAACTTCTTCAGGTACACCGGCAATTTCAAACATGATTTTACCACGTTTAACTGGTGATACCCATCCTTCAGGAGCCCCTTTACCAGAACCCATACGTACCCCGATAGCTTTGGCAGTATAAGATTTGTGAGGGAAAATTTTGATCCATACTTTCCCGCCACGTTTCATATAACGAGTCATTGCGATACGGGCAGCTTCGATTTGACGGTTTGTGATCCAGTGTGATTCAACAGCTTGTAAGCCGTATTCACCGAATGCTACTTCTTTTCCGCCTTTCGCTTCGCCACGCATTTTTCCGCGGAACTCACGACGGTGTTTTACACGTTTAGGTACTAACATGTTTATTTCCCTCCTTTCTCAGTGTTCTTTTTAGTTGGAAGAACTTCTCCACGATAAATCCACACTTTAACTCCTAGTTTTCCGTATGTTGTATCTGCTTCTTCCCATGCGTAATCAATGTCCGCACGTAATGTATGAAGTGGAACTGTTCCTTCTGAGTAACCTTCTGAACGAGCGATATCCGCACCATTTAGACGGCCAGAAACTTGTGTTTTGATTCCTTTAGCGCCAGAACGCATTGTGCGTTGGATCGCTTGTTTTTGAGCACGACGGAAAGCAACACGGTTTTCTAATTGACGTGCGATTCCTTCGCCTACTAATTTAGCATCTAAATCTGGTTTTTTGATTTCAACGATGTTGATGTGAACTCGTTTGCCAGTTAGGCTATTTAATTCTTTTCTTAGGTTTTCGACTTCAGATCCGCCTTTACCGATAACCATACCTGGTTTAGCTGTGTGGATTGAAATATTCACGCGGTTTGCTGCACGCTCGATCTCAACTGTAGACACAGCGGCATCAGCAAGTTTAGATGCGATAAATTTACGGATTTTCAAATCTTCATGTAGAAATTCAGCATACTCTTTTTCAGCATACCATTTAGCATCCCAGTCACGGATGATGCCTACACGCATTCCAATTGGATGTACTTTTTGCCCCACTGATTGTCCCTCCTTATTTTTCTGATACGACTACAGTAATATGACTTGTACGTTTGTTGATCGGTGAAGCTGAACCTTTCGCACGTGGACGGAAACGTTTCATCGTTGGTCCTTCGTTTACGAATGCTTCAGAAACAATCAAGTTTTCAACATCTAAGTCAAAATTATTTTCTGCATTGGCAATAGCTGACATCAAGACTTTCTCGATGATTCCAGCTGCTTTATTTGGTGTGAACTTTAAGATCGCGATTGCTTCAGCAACGCTTTTCCCTCTGATTAAGTCAATAACTAGACGAGATTTACGAGGAGAAACGCGGACTGTTTTAGCAGTTGCTTTCGCTGATGTGATTTGTTCTGCCATTTTTGGATATCCTCCCCTCAAAATTAGCGTCTTGTTTTCTTATCATCGGCAGCATGTCCGCGATAAGTTCTTGTTGGTGCAAATTCACCTAATTTGTGTCCTACCATGTCTTCTTGGATGTAAACTGGTACATGTTTCCGTCCATCATACACAGCAATTGTAAATCCGATAAAATTAGGGAAAATTGTAGAACGACGTGACCAAGTTTTGATCACTTTTTTCTTTTCAGCGCCTTCTTGTGCTTCGACCTTTTTCATCAAATGGTCATCGACAAAAGGTCCTTTTTTCAAACTACGACCCATGGTGTACCTCCTCTCAAAATGTGCGACACACGGTCAAGTATATTACTTAGTTTTACGACGACGAACGATAAGTTTGTCTGATTTTGCTTTTTTGTTACGTGTTTTGTAGCCAAGTGCTGGTTGTCCCCAAGGAGAAACTGGTGCTTTACGTCCGATTGGTGCTTTACCTTCACCACCACCGTGTGGGTGATCATTAGGGTTCATTACGCTACCACGTACAGTTGGGCGTTTGCGCATCCAACGAGAACGACCGGCTTTACCGATGTTGATCAATTCGTGTTGTTCATTACCAACAGAACCGATTGTTGCACGACATGATGCTAAGATCATCCGTACTTCACCAGAGTTCAAGCGAATCAATACGTATTTGCCTTCTTTACCAAGTACTTGAGCACTTGTTCCAGCTGAACGAATCAATTGTCCACCTTTACCAGGTTTCATTTCGATGTTGTGGATAACAGTACCGACTGGAATGTTTTCTAGTGGTAATGCATTCCCTACTTTAATATCTGCATCTGGACCAGAAACGACAGTCATGCCAACTTCTAATCCTTTAGGTGCTAAGATGTATGCTTTTACTCCATCCTCGTAATGTACTAACGCAATGTTAGCAGAACGGTTTGGATCATATTCAATCGTTTTAACCGTAGCAACGACGTTGTCTTTGTTACGTTTGAAATCGATCAAACGGTATTGACGTTTGTGACCGCCACCTTGATGACGAACCGTGATACGTCCGTTGTTGTTACGACCAGCATTGTTTTTCAAAGGAGCTAACAATGTTTTTTCTGGTGTTGAAGTTGTGATTTCAGCGAAATCAGAACTTGTCATATTACGACGGCCGTTCGTGGTAGGTTTGTACTTTTTAATCGCCACGTCTTTTTCCCTCCCATGTAAAATTTATGCGTGAGTTGCTTATTCAGCAGCTTCGAAAATTTGGATTTCTTTAGAATCTTCAGTTAAAGTCACAACAGCTTTGCGACGTTTTTTTGTATATCCTGCATATTTACCCATGCGTTTGAATTTAGGACGAACGTTGATGATGTTCACGTTTGCCACTTTCACTCCGTCAAAGGCAGCTTCTACAGCTTGTTTTACTAAAGTTTTGTTAGCTTTTGTGTCCACTTCAAAAGTGTATTTCTTGTCATCCATGGCAAGCATTGATTTTTCAGTGATCACTGGGCGTTTAATAACGTCTAGTAAGTTCATTATGCAAGCACCTCCTCGATCTGAGTAAGAGCAGTTTGTGTCACTAACATTTTGTCGTTAGAAACGATGTCTAGCACACTAATGTTATCAGCAGTAACTACAGAAACTTTTGGCAAGTTGCGCGCAGATAAAGCGGCAAAGTCGTTTTCAGATTCTAAAACTACCAATACTTTAGAGTCAATTGTCAAGTTAGCTAAAACTTGTTTGAATTCTTTTGTTTTTGGAGCATCAAAGCTTAATCCTTCTACTGCTACCAAGTTATTTGAAGCAACTTTTTCTGACAATACAGATTTCATTGCTAAGCGACGAACTTTTTTAGGAAGTTTGTAGCTGTATGAACGTGGTGTTGGTCCGAAGACTACGCCACCTCCACGCCATTGTGGTGAACGGATTGAACCTTGACGGGCACGTCCAGTTCCTTTTTGGCGCCATGGTTTACGGCCACCGCCACGAACGGCACTGCGGTTTTTCACAGCGTGTGTTCCTTGTCTTAATGAAGCGCGTTGCATGATGATTGCATCATAGACAACTGATTCATTTGGTTCGATTCCGAAGATTTCTTCGTTCAATGTAATTTCGCCATTTTGGCTTCCATCTTGTTTGAATAATGCTACATTCGGCATTCCTTAGTTCCTCCTTTCTTCCTATCTACTTATTTAGCTTTCACAGCTGATTTGATTGTAATCAATGATTTTTTCGCGCCAGGTACATTACCTTTGATCAAGATAACGTTGCGTTCTGCGTCTACGCGTACGATTTCCAAGTTTTGGATCGTGATGCGATTTCCGCCCATACGTCCAGCAAGACGTTTGTTTTTAAATACACGGTTAGGTGCAACTGGACCCATTGATCCAGGACGACGGTGGTAACGAGAACCGTGAGCCATTGGTCCGCGGCTTTGTCCGTGACGTTTGATAACGCCTTGGAATCCTTTACCTTTCGAAGTGCCGGTTACATCGATGATGTCTCCTGCTTCAAAAATATCAACTTTGATTTCTGATCCTACTTCTAAGCCCTCTAGCTCTACATTCTTGAATTCGCGAATGAAGCGCTTAGGAGCCGTGTTTGCTTTTGCAACATGACCTTTCGCAGGTTTGTTAGACAAAACTTCACGCATATCTTGGTAGCCGACTTGAATTGCTTCGTAGCCGTCATTTTCGATTGTTTTCACTTGTAGCACTACGTTTGGTGTAGCTTCTACTACAGTTACTGGAATCAATTCGCCAGATTCAGTGAAGATTTGAGTCATTCCCACTTTTTTCCCTAAGATTCCTTTGGTCATGATTACACCTCCATCTTAATTATTATAGTTTGATTTCGATATTAACACCGCTTGGCAAGTCTAGCTTCATTAAAGCATCAACAGTTTTTGGTGTTGGATTCACAATGTCGATTAGACGTTTGTGTGTACGCATTTCGAATTGTTCGCGTGAATCTTTGTATTTGTGCGTCGCACGGATGATCGTGTACAAGCTGCGTTCAGTTGGTAATGGAATTGGACCAGATACGCCAGCTCCAGTTCTCTTTGCAGTTTCTACGATTTTATCCGCTGATTGATCTAAAATACGATGTTCATACGCTTTTAAACGGATACGAATTTTTTGTTTTGCCATTGTTTTCCCTCCTTCGCCTATTTTGAAAAGTAGACATAGCTCCACGAAAATTTTCCGTCACGCTCGTCCATGGCAAAGCGTCCGGGCGTGTCGCAACCTCTCGTTTCGTAGCCGGCAGAAAATTTCTTTGCTGCCAGTGTGACTTACGTATTTACGTAAACAGCACCTTTATGATTATATTACGGATAAACATTGATTGCAAGCTTTTTTTATGGAAAAACCGGGATTCTTTTGCATTTCTTTCAGAAAATTTTCTTTTGTTTTCGAAACACAAAAAAAGAAGCGTTGCCCGCTTCTTTTAAGCGCTTCTTCAATTCCTATTTATATAGAAGCAAACCTGCTATTGCGGCGCTTCCTCATTCATACGTCCTTGGGCGTGGGTATAGGCACCATGCCACACATGGCCCACATAGGGATTGATGACCACGCCTTCTTTGATTGCTGCTGTGACAAAGGCTTTTGCTAAGCGAATACTTTCCACGACGGGTTTGCCTTTTGCAAGACCAGCAGCGATCGCTGCTGAAAAGGTGCAGCCTGCTCCGTGATTAAAATCGGTAGCGATTTTGTCACTTTCCAACAGGAGGAAGGATTCTCCATCATAAACAAGGTCGATGGCTTTTGCTCCTGGCAAGCGATGACCGCCTTTGATCACGACGTATTTAGCACCTAATTGATGGATTTTTTCAGCAGCTTGCTTCATGGCTTCCACACTCGTCAAATCACCCAAACCTGAAAGAATCCCCGCTTCTACTAAATTAGGGGTGACAACATCTGCTAAAGGCAACAAATGCGTGATGATGGCATCGACACTTTTTGGCTGTAAGATTTCTGCGGTCCCTTTGCAAGCAATGACGGGATCGATCACCACATTTTTGACTTGCTGTTGTTGAATCATCTTCGCTGCTTGCACAATATTGTCTTCATTGCCTAACATCCCCGTTTTAAGGGCATCCATCGGATCACCTGCAAAGGCGGAGATCAATTGCTTTTCAACAAGCGCTGGTTCCATTGCTGTTACTTCATGGCTCCAACCCGCTTGTGGATCCATCGTGACGATCGAAGCAATCGTGGCAAAACCAAAGACACCATACTCCTGAAACGTTTTTAAATCTGCTTCGATACCGGCACCTCCGGTTGAATCAGACCCGGCAATTGATATTACTTTTTCCATCTTCCTCATCTCCTTGTGCTTTTTGCTAAGTATAGTCAATCTTCCCCTTGACGAAAAGAACCATTTGGCTTATTTTTAAACCATCCAATTGAAAAAGGTGGTGCAGGATGGCTTCATCAAGTATCGACAAACAAAAGAAACAACCGATTTACCAGCAGATCGTGACCCATTTTATCGAAGAGATCCAAGCGGGAACCTATGGGCCTGGGGATCGTTTACCACCAGAGCGCAGCCTTGCTCAGACTTTTGACGTCAACCGTTCCACCGTCGTCAAAGCGTTAGATGAATTGAAAAGCTTAGGATGGATCGAACGAAAACAAGGCAGCGGCTCTCGCGTATTGGAAGGTCGTTGGGGGAACCGACAAACACCGCTTTCTTATTTGCGCTCGTCTTTAAGCAGCCCTTACTTGCAGCAAGACCCTTACGTTCAACAGATTCAGCACTTGCGCACCGAGAAGGATGTGCTGGATCTGTACACAGGTGATCTACCTACCGATCTGATTCCCGACTTCACGTTTCCCGCCTTTACATGGGAAGAGATCCGCAAAGAAAGCACCAAAGTATTACCGACTGGTTATGAGCCTTTGCAAGAAATCTTATTGCAGCACCTTGCTGATTCCTTCAATTTGCCCATCAGCGGTCAAAAACTAGTAATTACTGCCGGTTCGACGCAAGGAATCACCTTGCTGATGCAAGTCTTATTGCATGCGGGGGATTGTATTGCGACAGAGGACCCTTCTTTCTTGTTCTCTCTCCCCTTGTTTTCCACGATGAATGTCCAGCTGATTGGGATCAAGCAGGATAGTGAAGGGATGCGGCCTGCGGCATTGGAAAAAGTGTTGAAGGAAAAGAAGATCAAATTCGTCTATCTGAATCCCACCTTCCAAAACCCAACTGGCCACACCATGAGCGAGCATCGGCGCCAAGCGATCATCCGCCTTTGCCAGACCTACCAAGTACCGATCATAGAAGACGATGTTTTTAGCGAGTTGGCTTTTGATGAAGTACCGCCCAAGCTAAAATCCATGGCTCCCGAAACCGTCATTTATTTAGGCTCGCTTTCAAAATTACTTGGGTCATCAATCAAAATCGGCTGGCTTTTGGTGCCAGAAGCGTTAGCCGACCAATTTGCCCAAGCGAAAAAACGGATGGCGATCGATACCACGATTTTCCCGCAAGTCCTTGCCAACATCGCCTTACGCTCCTCTGATTACCACCAGCAGCAGCGGACACTGCTTACAGAAATGGCCCAGCGCCAGCAAGACCTACTCCAACTCTTGCAGGCATTTCAGGAGGACTGGCAATGGCAGCCGACGAAAGGCGGTCTTTACCTGTGGTTGACTTGGCGTCACCGCACATTGACTCGCAAAGATTGGTCGCTCTTTTTGGCGAACGATTGCTTAGTAGCACCTGCGTTTCTTTTCAGTAACGATACGAATGGCTTGCGTTTGAACTATACCCGCTTAGCCAAAGATGATTTACCACGATTTCAAGAACGATTCACAAAAATCACCCAACAGTTAAAGGAGCAAACCTATGAACGAAACCATTGAGCTTTTGCACAATCATCGCACTTACCGACAATTTGACCCTGACTACCGCTTGAGCCAAGAACAAGTAACCGCGATTTTGACTGCCGCTCGTCAAGCACCAAGCTGGATGAATGGGCAAGCCTATTCGATCCTGGTGATCGACGACCCGCAGATCCGCCAACAAATGGTCGAATGGAATCCCGGCAATCCTCATATCGCAGCAAGTTCGCTCTTTCTGCTGTTTCTCGCAGATTTAAACCGAACCAAAAAAGTTGCTGAGAAAAAACAGACCCCCTATCCAATCGATGAGGGCTATCAGCCATTATTGATCGCCACCACTGATGCCAGCATTGCTTTACAATCTGGTGCGATCGCTGCTGAATCGCTGGGCTTAGGTACCGTCATTTCCGGCAGTGTCCGCAAAGACAGCGCCAAAATCGCTGAATTGTTGCACTTACCGGAATATGTCTACCCTGTGGCTGGCTTGAGCATCGGTAAACCAATCGTAGAAATGAAGGTCAAGCCTCGCTTGCCAGAAGAAGCGGTCATTCATTACAACCATTATCACGACTATTCTTATGAGGCGATCGAAGCCTACGATCAAACAATGACTGATTTTGGAGAAGCTCGCGAGACCAAACCATGGTCAGAAAAATTTGCTGGGTTTTACAGCAATCGCCCTGACCAAGGATTTGACGCCTTCTTGAAGAAGCAAAAACTAATAAAATAAAAAGCACCGCTCTCTTTAGCTTCGATGAACCGCAGTGGATTCGTCAACGCTAGAGATGGCGGCTCTTTTTTGGTTCTACGAGTCAAAAAAAAAGAGCAAAAGCGCGTACGCTTTTGCTCTTCGATCAATCAAATTAAGCTTGGATTGAAGTTACAACGCCTGAACCAACAGTACGTCCGCCTTCACGAATTGAGAAACGAGTTCCGTCTTCGATAGCGATTGGGTGGATCAATTCAACGTCGATTGTTACGTTATCACCAGGCATAACCATTTCAGTTCCTTCTGGTAATTCAACAACACCAGTTACGTCAGTTGTACGGAAGTAGAACTGAGGACGGTAGTTAGTGAAGAATGGAGTGTGACGTCCACCTTCTTCTTTTGTTAAAACGTAAACTTCAGCTTTAAATTTTGTATGAGGTGTGATTGTACCAGCTTTAGCTAATACTTGTCCACGTTGGATGTCTTCACGAGCAACCCCACGTAGCAATGCACCAATGTTATCCCCTGCTTCAGCATAGTCTAACAATTTACGGAACATTTCAACACCAGTTACAGTTGTTTTAGCAGTTTCTTCAGCAATACCAACGATTTCAACTTCGTCACCAACGCGAACTTGTCCACGTTCAACACGGCCTGTAGCAACAGTACCACGTCCAGTGATTGAGAATACGTCTTCGACTGGCATCATGAATGGTTTGTCAGTGTCACGTTCTGGAGTTGGAACGTATTCGTCAACTGCAGCCATTAATTCCATGATTTTTTCTTCGTATGAAGCATCGCCTTCAAGAGCTTTCAAAGCAGAACCAGCGATTACAGGAACATCGTCGCCTGGGAAGTCATATTCTGACAATAAGTCACGAACTTCCATTTCAACTAATTCTAGTAATTCTTCGTCATCAACCATATCCATTTTGTTTAAGAAAACAACGATGTATGGTACACCAACGTTACGTGATAACAAGATGTGTTCACGTGTTTGAGGCATAGGACCATCAGCAGCAGATACTACTAAGATCGCGCCGTCCATTTGAGCAGCACCAGTGATCATGTTTTTAACGTAGTCCGCGTGTCCTGGGCAGTCAACGTGAGCATAGTGACGTGCTTCAGTTTCGTACTCAACGTGAGCAGTTGAGATAGTGATTCCGCGTTCGCGTTCTTCTGGAGCGCCATCGATTTGGTCGTAAGCTGAAGCTTGAGCCAAACCTTTTTTAGATAATACAGTTGTGATAGCAGCTGTAAGTGTAGTTTTACCATGGTCAACGTGTCCGATCGTACCAATGTTTACGTGGGGTTTAGAACGGTCAAATTTTTCTTTTGCCATTTTAAAATGTTCCTCCTAAAAATGCAGTTTATTTTTTATATTTGATAGGTAGGGAGCCGCAGCTCCCCATCCCTTATCATCGATAATATTGTACACGAAACTCAGAAAAAAATATAGCTTTTTACTTAATTTCCTATACTTCCATCAATTATTCAGCTTTGCCGCCGTTTTTCTTGATGATTTCTTCTTGAACAGATTTAGGTACATCTTCATAGTGATCAAATGTCATCATGAACGTACCGCGACCTTGTGTTGATGAACGAAGTGTTGTTGCGTAACCGAACATTTCAGCTAATGGCACGATTGCGTTCACGATTTGTGAGTTACCGTGTGCTTCCATTCCTTCTACGCGTCCACGACGAGCAGTTACGTGACCCATAACATCACCTAAGTAATCTTCTGGTACAGTGATAACTACTTTCATCATTGGTTCAAGAATTACTGGGTTTGCTTTCTTCGCTGCAGCACGTAAAGCCATAGAAGCTGCAACACGGAAGGCAGTTTCACTTGAATCGACATCATGGTATGAACCATCATAAAGTTTTGCTTTGATGTCTACTAATGGGTAACCGGCTAAGACACCGTTCGCCATTGAGTCTTCAAGTCCTTTTTCAACTGCTGGGATGTATTCACGAGGAACCACACCACCGACAATCGCGTTTTCGAATTCGAAGCCTTTACCTTCTTCGTTTGGTGTAAATTCGACCCATACGTGACCGTATTGACCTTTACCACCAGACTGACGTACAAATTTACCTTCCGCTTGTGTTGCTGCACGGAATGTTTCACGATAAGAAACTTGAGGCGCACCTACGTTTGCTTCAACTTTAAATTCGCGACGCATACGGTCAACTAAGACGTCCAAGTGAAGTTCTCCCATACCAGCGATAACAGTTTCGCCTGTTTCAGCGTTTGTTTCCACACGGAATGATGGATCTTCTTCAGCAAGTTTTTGTAAAGCAACCCCCATTTTATCTTGGTCAGCTTTTGATTTAGGCTCAACAGCGACTTCGATAACTGGTTCTGGGAATTCGATTGATTCAAGGATTACTGGTGATTTTTCATCACATAGTGTATCCCCAGTTGTTGTGTCTTTCAAACCAACAGCAGCGGCGATATCGCCTGAGTATACTGTTTGGATTTCAGCACGTGTGTTGGCGTGCATTTGTAGGATACGACCGATACGTTCGCGTTTGCCTTTTGAAGCATTCAATACGTATGATCCAGAGTTCAAGATACCTGAATACACACGGAAGAATGTCAAACGACCTACGAATGGGTCAGTCATTACTTTAAACGCTAATGAAGCAAATGGTGCTTCATCGTCAGCCGGACGATCAGTTTCTTCGTCTGTTTTAGGATTGATCCCTTTAATCGCAGGAACATCAAGTGGTGAAGGCAAGTAGTCGATGACTGCATCCAACATCAATTGAACCCCTTTGTTTTTAAAGGCAGATCCACAAAGAACAGGGAAAAAGTCAACAGTCAATGTTGCTTGACGAATACCAGCTTTCAATTCTTCTTCAGTGATTTCTTCACCTTCCAAGAATTTCATCATTAGTTCTTCATCAGTATCAGCAACAGCTTCGATTAATTTTTCGCGCCATTCTTCAGCTAATTCTACATATTCTTCAGGAATTTCAGTCTCTTGGATTTCAGTTCCTAAGTCATTTGTGTAGATTTCAGCTTTCATTTTTACTAAGTCGATAATACCAGTAAAGTCATCTTCCGCACCAATTGGTAATTGGATTGGGTGAGCATTTGCTTGTAAACGATCATGTAAAGTTGATACAGAGTATAAGAAGTCTGCACCAATTTTGTCCATTTTGTTACAGAATACAACACGTGGTACGCGGTAATCTGTCGCTTGACGCCAAACTGTTTCTGTTTGAGGTTCTACACCTGATTGTGAGTCCAACACAGTTACAGCACCATCAAGTACACGCAATGAACGTTGCACTTCGATTGTGAAGTCCACGTGTCCTGGTGTGTCGATGATATTTACGCGGTTTTCTTTCCATTGCGCAGTTGTCGCAGCAGAAGTGATTGTGATCCCACGTTCTTGTTCTTGTTCCATCCAGTCCATTTGAGAAGCACCTTCATGTGTTTCACCAATTTTATGGATTTTACCTGTGTAATAAAGGATACGTTCAGTTGTCGTTGTTTTACCAGCGTCAACGTGGGCCATGATCCCGATATTACGAGTTTTTTCTAGCGAAAATTCTCTTGCCATTCTAGGTTGTTCCCCTCTCATTCTTACTTAACTTAAGCTAAGGTTGTCTCAGTACCTTCCAATAAAAAGCAGTGAGGATCTTACCAACGATAGTGAGCAAATGCGCGGTTGGCTTCCGCCATTTTGTGTGTGTCTTCGCGTTTTTTCACAGAAGCACCAGTGTTGTTTGCTGCATCCATGATTTCTTTTGCAAGACGTTCTTCCATTGTGTGTTCGCCACGCAAACGAGCGTAGTTTACCACCCAACGAAGACCTAGAGTTGTACGACGTTCAGGACGTACTTCTACTGGTACTTGGTAGTTAGAACCACCGACACGGCGAGCTTTAACTTCCAATACAGGCATAATGTTTTTCATTGCTTGTTCGAAAACTTCCAATGGATCATTTCCTGTAGATTCTTTGATAATGCCAAAAGCATTGTAGATAATATTTGCAGCAACACCGCGTTTACCATCAACCATTACACGGTTGATCAAACGAGTTACTAATTTTGAGTTATAAATAGGATCTGGTAAAACATCACGTTTTGCAACAGGACCTTTACGAGGCATCCGTAACTCCTCCTTCCGAGATATCAGTTCTGATTTAAATAAGATTCATTTGATCTGTTTGTCTTAAAGATTAAGCTTTAGGACGTTTTGTACCATATTTAGAACGAGATTGTTTACGATCGTTAACACCGGCAGTATCCAATGCACCACGAACGATATGGTAACGTACCCCTGGTAAGTCTTTTACACGTCCACCACGTAACAAGACCACGCTGTGTTCTTGTAAGTTGTGTCCGATACCTGGAATATAAGCTGTCACTTCAATCAAGTTTGACAAACGAACACGCGCATATTTACGTAGAGCTGAGTTCGGTTTTTTCGGTGTCATAGTTCCCACACGAGTAGCTACCCCACGCTTTTGAGGTGAGTTAACATTCGTTTGAGCTTTCTTGAAACTGTTATATCCTTTGTTCAATGCTGGTGAATTTGATTTTTCAACCTTGGATTTACGAGGTTTACGTACTAATTGATTAATTGTAGGCATCCCTAGTTGTCCTCCTTCCTTGATTCGCTTTATAGTCCCACACATCCAGGTGGTTCTTTTTTTGCGATAAAAAATAATGCATTCTCTGCATTCATATCAACTATGCTTTGATAGACAGTCAGCACGTCTCCAACGAGAGACCTGTAGATAAAGCACCTTTGATAGAATATCATGCTTATTCTTACCTGTCAAGTATCCTCCCAAGCTTTTTTCAAAAGAAATCTGTTACGAAAAAATCCGCAAATTTTGCGCTTCTTCCTATATAATAGAGACAAAGCATTTATTTAAAAAAGGCGGGAAGAAAATGAACCTAAAAGAAATGGTCGGCATTGAAGCGGCTAGTTATGTAAAAGATGGCATGGTCGTTGGCTTGGGCACTGGCTCAACAGCCTACTACATGATTGAAGAACTGGGTCGACGTGTAAAAGAAGAAGGTCTATCGATCACTGGTGTCCCAACTTCTTGGGCATCGAAAAAACAAGCAGAAGGATTAGGTATCCCGATTCGCACCATCGATGAAGTGGACGCTGTGGATCTAACGATCGACGGTGCAGATGAGATCAGCAAGGATTATCATGGCATCAAAGGCGGCGGTGCAGCCCTTTTATTCGAAAAAATCGTGGCGTCTAACTCCAAAAAAGTTTTGTGGATCGTTGATGAATCGAAAATGGTCGAAACACTTGGTGCCTTCCCGTTGCCAGTGGAAGTGATCCCTTATGGCAGCCAACAGCTGTTGCGTCTGTTCGAGAAGAAAAACTACCATCCAAAACTGCGTCTGAATGAAGAAGGCGAACCGTTAAAAACCGATTGCAGCAATTACATCATCGATCTTCATCTAGAAACGATCACCGCTCCTACTGAGTTGGCACAGGAATTAGATGCTACAGTGGGCGTGGTTGAACACGGTCTGTTTTTGGATATGGTTCATACGATCATTGTCGGATTGCCTGAAGGACCGAGTACCAAGCACGTTAGATAAAGGAAACAAAAAAGGAGAAGCAAAAATGCTTCTCTTTTTTTCGTTATTTTTCTTCAATCGACTTAATTTTTATTATTTTTTGTGCAAATTACCCTATCATTTAAGAAATAATTATGATACATTCAATAAAAAGGGAAAGGTAGGAGGGTTTATGAAAATCATAGGCTATGCTCGTTCAACGATCACCGACAACTCAACAAGTGAACAATTAAACAAGCTCGAAGAATTTGGGTGTCATGAATTTTTCCATGAGACATTTAGCGTGGAAGAAAGTGAAGAAAATCATTCATTGGAGTCAGTGGTGGCACAAATGCAGCCCGGCGACACCTTAGTCGTTACGGAACTGCATCGTTTAGGGAAAACGACCAGACAGCTGACCGATCTCACTGATCTATTAAAACAGCGAGAGCTTCATCTGGTTTCACTGGCAGAACAAATCGATACCCGCGGTCCGATGGGACAGGTTTACTTCAATTTAATGGAAGGACTTGCGATCATGGAACGCTCACTCATCAAAGAGCGCACGCTGGTCGGCTTAAATAAAGCCCGCAAAAAAGGCAAAATTGGCGGTCGTCCAAAAATCGATCCAAAAACGATTAAAAAAATCCGTCAATTGTACTACGAAAAAAAAGAAACGATTCAATATATTTCTGAAAAATGCGGTGTTTCTGTAGGTACATGCTATAAATACATAAAATTATCCGAAGAAGAATGGAACAAGTTACGTTCATAGTTGTCGACTCCCCCTAGAACAGCATGAAACAAAAGCGGTCCTCTTTTTAATGATCCCCTTTTGTTTTTCCTTAAGAATGGCGTTTTCCCCCAGCTTTTCCTCCAAAACCATGGAAATTCTTTGAGAAAGAGTGTACAATAAATACGGAATTGAAAATTTCAGAAAAATATCGAATATCTAAAGGAGAGTTTTACATGCCAAAATTAGTATTTTCTCGTCATGGACTAAGCGAATGGAACAAATTAAACCAGTTTACCGGTTGGGCTGATGTTGATCTAGCGCCAGAAGGTGTCGAAGAAGCAATCGAAGGCGGACGTAAAATCAAAGAAGCAGGCATCGAATTTGACGTTGCTTACACATCTGTTTTAACTCGTGCCATCAAAACTTGTAATTACATTTTAGAATATTCTGATCAACTTTGGGTACCAACGATCAAATCATGGCGCTTAAACGAACGTCATTACGGTAAATTACAAGGTTTAAATAAAAAAGAAACTGCTGAAAAATACGGTGACGAACAAGTACACATCTGGCGTCGTTCTTACGATGTTTTACCTCCATTGATGGAAGCTTCAGATGAAGGTTCTGCTGCAAACGACCGTCGTTATGCAATGCTTGACCCTCGCGACGTACCTGGTGGAGAAAACTTAAAAGTTACTTTAGAACGTGCATTGCCTTTCTGGCAAGATGAAATCGCCCCAGCATTAAAAGACGACAAAACTGTCTTAGTTGCGGCTCACGGAAACTCTCTACGTGCATTAGCAAAACATATCGAAGGTATTTCTGACGAAGATATCATGGATCTTGAGATCCCAACTGGTCAACCACTTGTTTATGAATTGAACGATGATTTGACTGTTGCGAAAAAATACTACTTATAAGCCTCGCTTATCGCTGCCCTTTTTAACCAAAGGGCAGTTTTTTTATTGGCATTTTCTCCCCCCTCTTTTATAATTGAGGGCATACTCGAAAGGAGCTTATTATGAAACTAGTCAAAAATGATACCGTTTTATTTTTAGGTGACAGCATCACAGATTGCGATCGTGATCGCCAAGACCCCCACGATTTAGGACATGGGTTTGCCCGTCTCGTTGCCGATCAGCTGGCAGAGAAATTCCCCACTGCGGGCTTTACCTTTTATAACCGCGGGATCGGCGGCAATAAAGCTGCCGATGTCTTAGCCCGTCTCCAAGAAGATTGCCTCCAATTAGCGCCTGACGTCTTGGTCTTTATGATTGGGATCAACGACACGTGGCACAATGCCGGTGGTCCCGATTTTGGTTCAGAAGCTGCGGCAACGTCCTTTGAGGCAACCTACCGTCAAATTCTGGAACAAGTGACCCAACAGGGGATCACGCGTATTTTCTTGCTGGAACCTTTTGTATTGCCATATCCTGAAGATCGCCAAACCTGGCGGATCGATCTTGATCCGAAAATCCAAATCGTTCGTCGCTTAGCTGCCGCCTTTCATTGTCAACTGCTGCCGCTGGATGGCTTGTTTGCCGAAGCATCCGTCGCTAGCTCCCCACAGGCACTGACAGGCGATGACGGTGTGCACCCTACTCCTGCAGGACACGCCTTGATTGCGAATCAGCTAATGGCCCGTTTGGCTTTTTCTTCTGAAGGGTAAATAAACAGACCGCTCCGCGACAACCAAGTCGCAGGAACGGTCTGTTTAATGATTAAAGATAGGTTGAAGGAGTCAAGGAATCTTGGTAGATTGCGATCACGTCTTCTTCTTGTAGCGGTACATACGCATTTGTTGCAATAGAGCTGAATTGAACTGCTTGAGCCGCCATTTCAGCAAAATGAGTGTCATCGGCGATTCCCACTTCTGGCAAAGTCATCGGAATATCGCAAGAAGCAAAAAAGTCATACAGTTTTTGAATCCCCATTCGGGCAGCTAATTCTGGCACTGCTTCTTGGACACCAAAGACTTCTCTGGCAAAACGCGCAAATTTCGGCGCCGTTTCTTCATTCAATACATGAAGCATCCAGCGTGGGGTCAGGATCGCTAAGCCGATGCCATGGGTAATGTCATAAAACGCACTCAACTCATGCTCCATCGCATGACAAGACCATGCACCACCCTTGCCGCTTCCAGTCAAACCATTTAAGGCTAAGGTGCTCGCCCACATCAAATTCGCCCGTGCGTCATAGTCCGAGGGATCCTTTAATGCGATGGGCAGATTTTTAATGACTGCTTTTAGCAATCCTTCTGCTACACCGTCTTGGACATCTGTTCCTTCTGTTTTACTGAAATAATTTTCAATCAGATGGCTCATGATATCCGCTGAACCGGCAGCCGTTTGATAACGACTGACACTAAAGGTCGTTGTTGGATCTAAAAAGGATACTTTCGGTAAAAATTCGGGTCCGTGAACGCCAAGTTTTTGTTTCGTTTCTAGATTAGAGATCACTGCGCCGCGATTCATTTCACTGCCGGTAGCCGCAAGGGTCAAGATCGTTACTAATGGAATCGCTGGTCCTTGATAGCTTCTGGAAAGTACTAAGTCCCAAGGCTCTTGCTCACTGCAAGCCGCCCCAGCAATCACTTTGCTGCAATCAATTACAGAACCGCCGCCAACAGCTAAAATGACGTCGATCTTTTCTGAACGACAAAGAGCGGCTCCTTGACGAACGGTTTCGATTCGTGGATTTGGATCGACACCAGTCAATTCAGTGACTTGATTGCCGTTGGCAGTCAATTGCGCCATGACTGCATCGTACAAGCCGTTTTTCTTGATACTGCCGCCACCATAGACTAGCAAGACGTTTTTTCCAAATGTATTCAGTACTTCTGGCAATTCGTTCAGACGGTCTTTCCCAAAACGAATGTCCGTCGTTACATGAAACGTAAAATTATTCATTGTCTCGTCTCCTTTTTACACCTTTTCTTTTCATTAAACCATTTTCTGGCAAAAGTGCAACGCTTCTTCGTGGCTTTTTGCCAACAAAAAAAGATAACACATTCTCGGTTGCATGCAAACCAATACGATTTGGCTGCTTGCTCTCTCAAAAGCAAGCAGCCCTCGCATCGTTCATGCACCGATCCTGTGGTATCTTTTTTACGCAATCGCTGTTTCTAAGCCAACTTTGATCATGTCGTTAAACGTCGTTTGTCTTTCTTCTGGCGTTGTTTCTTCTCCAGTGATGATGTGGTCGCTGACAGTACAGATCGCTAAGGTTTGAACGTGGAATTTCGCCCCTAAATAGTATAAGGCTGCGGCTTCCATCTCAACACCCATCACTCCAAGGTCTGCCAACTGTAACGTTTCCGTCATGTCATCTTTGTAGAAGGTATCTTCAGATAAGATGTTGCCGACGTGGGTCGTAAATCCTGATTCAATCGCTGTATCATAGGCTTTACGCAGCAGTGCAAAGTCAGCGATTGGTGGGAAATGGAAACTTTGGAAGTTTTTTGCCACCATCGATGAACTTGTTGCTGCCGCTTGGGCAATCACAAGATCACGCACGTGGACATCTTTTGAGATGGCACCACACGTACCGACCCGAATCAATTTCTTCACGCCGTAAGAGTTGATCAATTCATGGGCATAGATGCTCGCTGAAGGCATGCCCATGCCGGTTCCTTGGACAGAGACCCGCTCGCCCTTATAAACGCCTGTATAGCCCAACATTCCCCGAACATTGTTGTAACAGATCGGGTCTTCTAAAAATGTTTCAGCAATATATTTTGCCCGCAGTGGATCACCTGGTAACAAGATTTTGTCTGCGATCTCGCCTGCTTTTGCTTCGATATGAACGCTCATTCGTTTTTCTCCTTTGGTCTGCTTTTTATAGTACTGCTAACGTTTCTTTGATCAACGCTTTAAATTCTGCCTTGACCCGTTCCGTCGTTTCCACGACTTCTTCGTGATTCAAGCTCGCTTGCATACCAGCAGCCAAGTTTGTGATGCAAGAAACACCTAAGACTTTCAAGCCACTGTGAACAGCAACGATCACTTCTGGGACAGTCGACATACCGACAGCATCGGCACCGATCGTCCGAGCAAAGCGGATCTCTGCTGGCGTTTCATACGTAGGACCTGAGAAGCCCATATAGACGCCTTCTTTTAAGTGCAATCCTTTTGATGCGCCAACTTTTTGTGCCGCTTCCCGATAAGGCAAATGGTAAGCTTGGCTCATATCTGGGAAACGTGGACCCATTTCTTCTTCGTTTTCACCAATCAGTGGGTTGTCCCCCATAAAGTTGATTTGATCGGTGATCAACATCAAGTCTCCAGGCTGGAAGCTTTCGTTCACACCGCCACAGGCATTGGTCACGACTAAGGAATGAGCTTTCAATGCCGCCATCACACGGACGGGGTAAGTGACCGTCTGCATCGAATGGCCTTCATAATAATGGAATCGTCCTTGCATCGCTAAGACTTTTTTCCCAGCTAATGTTCCATAGACCAATTGTCCAGCATGACCGACCACTGTCGAAACAGGAAAATGCGGGATATCGTTATAAGGCAACACGATTGGATTTTCGATCTCATCGGCTAGTTCACCTAAGCCAGATCCTAAAATCAACCCAAATTCCACTTCACCGACGCCGCTTCCTTTGATAAATGCCGTTGTTTCTTGTAATTTCTCATGTAACGTTGTCATTTCATCACCTCTAATTTAAATGTTTTAAAAAGCTTGTTCCGTTTTCTGTAGCTGAAACACCAAAGTTTTCAGCGATCGTTGCGGAAATATCCGCATAGTAGCCTTGTGGCAATTGGCCTTGGCCTTGAAATTTCTTGCTGTACGCTAGTAATGGCACATATTCTCTCGTGTGATCCGTTCCCGTAAAGGTTGGGTCATTGCCGTGGTCAGCTGTGATCAACAGCAGATCCTCGTCTCCCATTGCTTCTAAGAGTTCTGGAATACGCAAATCAAAATCTTCAATGGCGTGGGCATACCCTACGACATCGCGACGGTGACCATAAAGCGCATCGAAGTCGACTAAGTTCGTAAAGCTTAGACCCGTAAAGTCTTGTTTCATCACCTTCAATAATTGATCCACACCGTCCATATTGCTCTTCGTCCGTACAGAATCGGTGATTCCTTGCCCGTTGAAGATATCATTGATTTTCCCAACGGCGATCACGTCTTTTCCAGCTTCTTTCAATGAATCTAACACTGTATGGCCAAATGGATCGAGTGCGTAGTCATGACGATTGCTCGTACGAGTAAAGTTTCCAGGCTCACCGACATAAGGACGCGCGATGATGCGGCCGATCATATACGGCTCATCTTTCGTGATATCCCGAACGTACTGACAAATACGATACAATTCTTCTAATGGAATGATTTCCTCATGAGCGGCGATCTGCAACACTGGGTCAGCCGAAGTGTAAACGATCAGATCCCCGGTCTTCATTTGATGTTCGCCAAAGTCATCAATGACTGCTGTCCCAGAATACGGCGCATTGCAGACGATTTTGCGTCCAGAGAACGCTTCGATCTGTTGCAATAATTCATCGGGAAACCCATCTGGAAATACGCGGAAAGGCTTTTGGATATTCAAGCCCATGATCTCCCAGTGACCCGTCATCGTATCTTTCCCAACAGAAACTTCTTCCAATTTGGTTGCATACCCATCATGGTCAGCTACCGCCTTTACGCCTTCTAAAGGACGAATCGTCCCTAGGCCTAATTGTTCCAAGTGAGGGATCGTTAAGCCTGCTTCTTTTGCAATATGGCCTAATGTATCTGAACCGACATCACCAAAAGCTGCCGCATCAGGTGCTTCACCAATTCCGACTGAATCCATCACGATCAAGTGTACACGTTTAAACATTCTATTCCCTACTTTCTTTATTTTATGCTTTTACAAGCGGATCTACTACCTCTATCATACTAAACTTAAGCAAAAATTGCGCTGGGTTGCTTTGGAAATTTCCTGACGCTTTCCTTTCACCCAGAGGATAGAAAAAGGGCAGGACGCAGCAACACATTCATGTCCCATAGCCCCACCCTTTCATACTGAAAAAATTATTTAGATTTAATGTAGTTCTTCCCGTTAGCTTTCGGACCAGCAGCTTTTCCAAGGAAAAGAACGAGCACGATGATCGTCAAGGCATAAGGCGCAGCTTGTAAGTAAACTGCTGGAATGGAAGAGATGATTGGCAGCTGGCCACCTACGATACTGATGTTTTGCGCGAAACCGAAGAAAATCGCTGCGCCCATCGCACCAAGTGGATTCCATTTACCAAAGATCATCGCAGCCATCGAGATAAACCCTTGACCGGCGATCGTTGTCACAGCAAAGCGACCCGCGATCGATTGAGCAAACAAGGCACCGCCCATCCCACCAAGGAATCCAGAGATCAAGACGCCTGAGTAACGCATCACGTAAACATTGATCCCTAAGGTATCAGCTGCTTGAGGATGCTCACCGACAGAACGAAGACGCAACCCAAAGCGTGTTTTGAAAATCACGAACCACGCGATCACTGAGATCAAAATAGCGAAGTACGCCGGTAAGAACGTTTGATTAAAGAAAATCGGGCCAATGATAGGAATATCTTTAAGAATCGGGAAATTGAAATACCCCAATGTCCGTTGGATGTTATCGGTTTGCCCTTTATTGTAGATCGCTTTAACTAAGAACACGGCCAAAGCTGGTGCCATCAAGTTCATCACCGTACCACTGATGATGTGGTCTGCACGGAAGTTGATGGTTGCCACCGCATGCAGCAAGGAGAAAACCACACCGACAAGTCCGCCGACGAGCATCCCTAACCACGGTGTCCACGCACCAAATTGTGACGCAAATTCAATATTGAAAACAATCGAGCTAAAAGCACCCATAACCATGATTCCTTCAAGACCCACGTTAACGATCCCGCTTCGCTCTGAGAACACGCCACCTAGCGCCGTCAAAATCAGAGGAGACGCATAAATCAATGTTTGAGTGACGATCGAAGAAATTAAACTAATATCCATTAGATGGTTCCTCCTTCCTGATCTTGATCGTTTGGTTGGGCTTCAATCTCCTGTACGACCAGCGCTTCTTTTTTGCCGTCAAAGATTTTTGCCAACAAGAAACGAATCACAAAACTGATCGCTACGAAGAAAATAATAATTGCGATATTAACATCAACTAATTCAGATGGAATACCTGCAAACTGCATGCCTTGTCCACCTAATTTCAAAATACTGAACAAGAGGGCTGAAAGCAAGATTCCGATCGATGAGCCGCTTCCTAACAAGGATACAGCCATACCGTCAAACCCGATGCTTAATGATGACCCTTGAACGAAGAAGTTTTCAAACGTTCCTAGTCCTTGAACAACTCCACCTAATCCGGCAAGTGTCCCAGAGATGATCATGGAGATAATGATCGTCCGTTTGCTGCTCATCCCAGCATATTCAGAAGCGCTTGGGTTCAAGCCCACCGCGCGGATCTCATAACCAAGAGTGGTTTTTTTCATCAAGAACCAAACCAAAACTAAGAAGATCAAGGCTAAGAAGATCCCTAAGTTCAAGCGAGAGTTGCTCGTGATGCTTGCTAGAAACGGCGTCTGCATGGAGGCATTTTCCCCCACCATTTTCGTGACCCCTTTTGTCGTGATCATGGATTCACTCATCACATTATTGACTAAATGGTTCCCCGTATAAAGCAAGATATAGTTCATCATGATCGTCACGATGACTTCACTTGTTCCAAAGAATGCCCGTAGGAAACCAGGAATCGCAGCTGCGATCGCCCCGCATAAAGCCCCTACGATCACGGCTAATGGCAAGACCACCAACCGAGGCGCATCCGGCATCGCCAGTGCGACCCAGATACTGGCAACCCAACCTGCTAGCGCTTGACCAGAAAGACCGATATTGAAGAATCCTGCTGAGTTTGCAACGGCAAATCCCAGAGCAGTAAAGATCAAGGGTCCTGCTGTAACAAAAATCTCACCAATGTTGCGGGCATTTAACCCACCTGTTTGTCCGTTGATAAAAACGGTCCGGAACATTTGTGTATACCCTGTGATCGGGCTGTAGCCGAAGGCCGCCATGATGATTCCGCCAAGGACGAATCCCAACAAGACAGCGATGATCGGCACTAATATATTGCGGATCTTTTCTTTGCGGTTATTCAACCGAACCACCTACTTCCTCCATTTGCAGCTCTCGTCTTGCTTCCTCCAAGGAGTACCCTGCCATCAACAAGCCAAGCTCTTTCTCTGATGTTTCTTTCGGATCAACGACCCCAACGATCTCACCAGCATGAATAACAGCAATGCGGTCTGATACATTCAAAATTTCATCTAATTCAAAGCTGACTAATAAAACAGCTTTGAACTTATCCCGTTGTTCAATCAAGCGTTTGTGGATAAATTCGATCGCTCCGACATCCAACCCACGGGTCGGATTGGCAACGATCAATAGATCAGGATCGCGGCTGATTTCTCGTGCGATAATCGCTTTTTGTTGATTCCCGCCGGACAATGCCCGTGCCGGTACGATCTCATTGACTGTTCGTACGTCAAATTCTTGAATCAAGTCACGAGCAAACTCGTTGATTTCTCCATAATCTAAGACACCTGCATTACTCAAAGGTTTTTTGTAGTAGGTTTGTAAGGCGATGTTTTCTGATAACATCATATCCAAGACAAGCCCGTATTTATGGCGGTCTTCTGGCACATGACCAACGCCGGCTTCGGTGACTTTCCGAGGCTTGAAGTTGGTGATGTCATCGCCATTCAGCAAGACCTTGCCACTTTCGACTTTCCGTAAACCAGTGATGGCTTGTAACAGCTCTGATTGCCCATTGCCATCGATCCCAGCAATCCCCAATACTTCACCTGCACGTACTTCTAAGCTTAAGTTTTTGACTGCTTCTAAGCCACGGTTTTCTTTTACGACTAAGTTTTCAACAGAAAGCACGACTTCTTTTGGTGACGCTTCTTTCTTCGGTGTCTTGAAGGACACAGAACGACCAACCATCATATCGGCCAACTGTTGCGAGCTGACGTCTTTGACATTGACAGTGCCGATCCCTTGTCCCCGACGGATAACTGTACAACGGTCTGCCACCGCTTTGATCTCATCCAGTTTGTGGGTGATCAAGATAATCGATTTGCCTTCACGCACCAATCCGCGCATGATTTCGATCAGCTCTTCGATTTCTTGCGGTGTCAAAACTGCCGTTGGTTCATCAAAAATCAGTACATCTGCGCCGCGGTAAAGAGTCTTCAAGATCTCTACCCGTTGTTCCATCCCGACAGAGATGTCACGCACATAAGCATCTGGATCAACCGATAAACCATATTGTTCAGAAACTTTTTTGATTTCTTTGCGGGCTTTCTTGCGATCTAACACACCGAGATGATGGGGTTCGCTCCCCAAAATGATATTTTCTGTTACAGTAAAGGCGTCTACCAGCATGAAATGCTGATGCACCATACCGATCCCCAATTTGTTTGCTGCGGTCGGACTCGTGATATTCACTTTTTCACCATTCATCCAGATTTCACCAGATGTTGGTTCCAATAATCCTGACAGCATATTCATCAAGGTCGACTTGCCCGCTCCATTTTCACCAAGCAATGCGTGGATTTCTCCCGGCCTTACTTGCAAGTTGACATCGTCATTGGCTTTGAACGTTCCAAACTCTTTGGTGATATGACGCATTTCTACAACATATTTTTCCTCAGCCAAATTACTCACATCCTTACTTTCTAATTCGCTTATACAAACCATTCGTCATGTCAAAAAAATAATTGCTATTGCTTAGGATGATTACTATCCTCATGAAAACCCTTAGCTTTCATCAACATAGTAATCCAACAACGATCATCTTGCCCTAAGCTAGGGCAAGATAACCGAAAAGCATAACTTTATTTTTCAGGTGTTTCTGGTACTTCTACTTTGCCGTCGATCACGTCTTGTTTCGCTGTTTCGATCGCTGCTTTGGCATCATCTGAAAGGAAACCTTCAGTAATGTCTACACCGCCATCTTTCAAGCCGTAAACAATGTGTTCGCCGCCAGGGAAGTTATCTTCTAACGCACGAGTTGAGATATCTTGTACCGCTGCGCCAACACCTTTCAATGTTGAAGCCAATGTGAAGTTATCTTCTTTGCCGTCAGCAGTTGTAAAATTACCTTCGTCTTGTTGATCGCTATCTACACCGATGACCCAAACTTTTTTGTCTTCTAGGTCTGCTTCGTTCAATTGTTCGTTGATTGCTTTTGCTTCTTGGAAGACACCTGCACCAGTACCGCCAGATGCGTGGAAGATTACGTCAATGCCGCTTTGGTACATTGAAGCTGCCAAAGCTTTCCCTTTGGCAGGATCACCAAATGATGCTGCATATTGAGGATCAACTGTGATTTCTTTGCCTAATTTTTCAGCTGCGTCTTGAACACCTTTCATGAAACCAGCTTCGAAACGGTCGATAACGACGCCTTCTTCACCACCGATGAAGCCGACTTTGTTTGTTTTGGTTGTATAAGCTGCTGCAAAACCAGCTAGGTAAGCTGCTTCGTTGTCTTTAAATGTTGCTGAAACAACGTTGTCTTTGCCTTCGATCACATCATCGATGATCCCGAATTGTGTATCAGGGTTTTGATCAGCTGCTGCTGCGATTGAATCTTTCAATAAGTAACCCACACCGAAAACTGTTTTGAAACCATTTTGAACGGCACCATTTACGTTTGTTGTGTATTCTGATGCTTCATTTGATTGCACGTAGTCATAACCACCAGCACCGCGAGCGATCCCGTGTTCTTCCCCCCATGCTTCTAAGCCTTCCCATGCGGATTGGTTGAATGAACGGTCATCCACCCCGCCGATATCGGTAACGATTGCGACACTATGCGCTGCATCAGTCGTACCGTCTGCAGAACCGCCACCAGTTGAATCAGTTGAACCTGAATTTCCTCCGCCACAAGCACCAAGTAAAGTCAACCCAGCTACTGCAACAATACCTAAACTAAATAATTTTGCTTTTTTCATTGCTGTAAAGCCCCCTAAAAATATAGTTTTTTTCAACAGCCGCATCGACTGAATGAACATGGTTTATAAATCTTTGTTCGTAAAGTAATAAGGCAATAGGCCTTCTACCGTGGTTTCTTTGATCACTCCATCATCGCCGACTAAGGTCACCGGCATATCTGGCGCACAAAATTCCACCATGACCTGGCGGCAAGCACCGCAAGGAGAGATCGGTTCTGGCGTATGACCCGCCACAACCAAATGTTGAAACTCTTTTTCGCCTTCAGAAACGGCTTTGAAAAAAGCGGTTCGTTCTGCGCAATTTGTTAAGCCATATGAGGCATTTTCAATGTTAATCCCTTGATATATCGTACCATTTTTGGCAACGAGACAAGCACCGACCGGAAACTTAGAGTACGGCACATACGCTTTATCTAAGGCGGAAACGGCGGTGTCGATCCACTCTTTTTTCGCTGTTGTCATTGTCTTCCCCGCTCTTGTTTTTATTTTTTGCTACTTTACTTAATAATGCTAAGCTTAGTAGCCAGCACCTGTTGAGCCAGTCACGATAGCAACACTTGCGCTTGTTCCTAAGCGATTTGCCCCCGCTTCGACCATAGCTGCAGCTTCTGCTTCGTTGTGGATACCACCGGAAGCTTTGACACCCATTTCTGGTCCTACTGTTTCACGCATCAAGCGAACATCTTCAATGACTGCCCCACCAGTTGAAAAGCCAGTTGAGGTTTTCACGAAATCTGCACCGGCTGCTTTGGCTAATTCACAGGCTTTGACGATTTCTTCGTTGTCTAGTAACGCTGTTTCAATGATTACTTTGACAAGCGCTTTGTCTTTGGCCGCTTCAACGACTGCTTCGATGTCTGCTTGAACTTTTTTGTATTGTTTTGATTTCAAGGCACCTACGTTAATTACCATATCGACTTCATCTGCGCCATTTTTGATCGCATCTGTTGTTTCATAAGCTTTGACTTCAGATGTGTTTGCCCCTAAAGGAAACCCGATCACGGTACAAACAGCCGTTGGTTCGCCTTGTAATTTTTCTGCTGCTAATGAAACCCACGTTGGATTGATGCAGACAGAATAGAAGTGATAGGTTTTTGCCTCTTCGATGATTCGTAAAACATCTTCCTCCGTTGCGTCTGCTTTCAAAATCGTGTGGTCGATCATGCGATTCAATTCCATTTTTATTCGCTCCTTATTCTGTAATAATGTCATGGATCAATGGCGGTTCTGCGCCATCTTCCCCAATTTCAATATTTTGGTCGATCAATGCTTTGACATCCTCGATTGCTTCGGTATTGCTATAGATCGTCAATAGCGATTCTCCTTCAGTTACGGATTCGCCAACTTTCTTATGCAATTTGATGCCCACGGCATGGTCGATGTCTTCGTCTTTGGTCTTACGACCTGCCCCTAACATCATCGCCGCGATCCCTAGCTCATTGGCAACTAATTTCGTCACCACGCCGCTAGTTTTCGCTGGGACCTCCACTTCATATTTCGCTGTCAAAATCTTGCTCGGGTCATCGATCACTGAAGCGTCTCCGCCTTGATCTATGATCATCTGTCTGAATTTTTCTAACGCTTTGCCTGAATGCAAGGCTTCTTCCAACAGTTGGCGTGCTTCTTCCAATGAATCAGCTTTTTTCGCTAAAACGACCATTTGGCTGCCCAGTGCATAGCACATTTCTTCCAAGTCTTTCGGTCCTTTTCCTTGCAGTGTATCAATAGCTTCCACCACTTCCAAACTGTTCCCGATCGCTTCCCCTAGAGGTTGTGACATATCAGAAATGACTGCCATCGTTTGGCGATTTGCCAATTTTCCGATGCGGACCATCGTTTGGGCTAAGCGTTTGGCATCCTCCAAGTTTTTCATAAAGGCGCCATCGCCTGTGGTTACATCTAACACGATCGCATCGGCACCTGCCGCGATTTTTTTACTCATGATCGAGCTGGCGATCAATGGGATCGAACTAACCGTTGCCGTCACATCTCGTAAGGCATACAGTTTTTTGTCCGCAGGAGCTAAATCTCCTGATTGACCGATCACGGCCACTTTGCTTTCGTTGACTAATCGGATAAAGTCGGCTTCAGAAAGCTCGATTTTAAATCCAGGGATCGCTTCAAGCTTGTCTAACGTCCCACCGGTATAGCCTAAGCCGCGGCCAGACATTTTCGCAACCGGTACGCCAACACTAGCCACTAATGGCGCTAGGATCAACGTGGTCGTATCACCAACACCACCAGTCGAATGCTTATCGACTTTGATTCCTTCAATTGAGGATAGGTCGATCACTTCGCCAGAATTTGCCATTGCTAGCGTTAAGTTCGTGATCTCTTCATCTGTCATATCTACATAAAAAATAGCCATCAACAAGGCACTCATTTGATAATCTGGAATACTTCCTTCAGTATACGCAGTTACAATGTAGTCAATTTCTTCCTTCGTCAATGACTTGCCGTCACGTTTCTTTTCAATTAAATCCACCATTCGCATCGAAATGACCCTCGCTTCCTTTAACATTATACAATAATTTTTCGTAGGGTAAACCACTTTAGTAAAACAGTTTACTAAATATCGCAAAACTATGAAAACACTTACAAGAAGAAATATACCGCATTATTTCTCGCTTGTCAATGTCTTCACGCTCTCACGAATAATTAATTTTGTATCAAAAATCTTATTTGGAATTCGCCGTGTCGGAAACTCAATGGCGTCCACTAAAAACTTCGCTGCGGTAAAACCGATTTCAAAGGTCGGCTGCATGACCGTGGTAAGCGGTGGTGTGATATATTCCGATAATTTCAAGGCATCAAAGCCGATCACCGAGTAGTCTTCTGGTACTTTTTTGCCAGCCTCATAAATCGCTTGATAACAGCCGATTGCCATGGCGTCGTTGCCGCAGAAAAACGCTGTGATCTCTTTGTACTTCAATAATTCCTTCGTTGCTTCGTACCCGCCGGTAACCGTTAATTCAGCATTTTCTACATATCGGCCTTTAAAAGGGATCTGATGGTCCTTCAAGGCATGGCGATAGCCATTGAACCGTTCCTCTAATTGATAGTAGCCGGTGATTTCTTTGAGCATCGCAATGTTGCGGTGACCGTTTTTGATCAAATAACTGACGGCTTGGTAGGCACCTTCGTATTCTTTCACGATTAAACGACCATTGTCCCGCTGATTGATCCCGCGATCGACTAAAATAATTGGTCGGTCATCAAAGAACCCGCTCTTCAAGGAATAATCCTCCGGCAGTAAATGCGGCGTCGCTAATAAGATACCATCTACCGAACGATGAGACAGTTCATTCAAATATTGAACCTCTTTTTCTTGGCTGTGGCGCGAATTGCATAACACTAGCATGTAACCTAGTGGATTGAAATAACTTTCCGCCCCTTCAATGACTTTAGAGAAAAAGAAATCCGTCACATCAGGCACGATCATTCCGATCGTTTTTGAATGGCGGTTGATAAGATTCGAAGCAAAAAAATCCGGCTTATAGTGATATTTATTTACGATATCTAAGACCCGCTTCCGGGTTTCTTCACTAAAACGGCTGCCTTTATTGTTTAGGATCTGCGACACGGTCGTGACAGAGACGCCAGCCATTTCAGCAATCTGTTTAATCGTCAATTTCATCTGCTTCTCTCCTCTCTTGCCTAAAGTGTAGCAAATTTTTCTCAAAAAAAATAGCACACTTTCAACAAGTGTGCGACTTTCTTTTTCGTTGATCAAAAATAGCCCGATGATATAGACAGCTGATTAACCAACGCTGCAATTGCCCGAAAGGCTGTTGGCAATAGGCTTTTTGAGAAACCAACTGGTCCAGTTGCTGCTAACCAGCGCTTGCCTTGGCGATGCCTTTGATCTGCTGAGAATCAAAGAGCAGCTACGCTTCTTTTACGCTTTGAATGATGTAATAGCCTTTGTCTTTTTTGATGATTTCGGCATTGCCAAAGGTCTCTTGCATTTTCTTTTGAGCACTCGGCGCCCCTTGTTTCTTTTGGATCACGATCGTTAAAGTCCCCCCTGTTTTTAGTAGCGGAAACGCCCCTGTCAAAATCTCATGGACGACTTCTTTTCCTGCCCGAATCGGTGGATTGCTGAGGATCGCCGCATAAGCAGGTTGATTTAATTGGGCATAGATATTGGATTGATGGATATCTACCTGTTCAATGCCGTTACGCTGGGCATTGCCTTTTGCCAAATCCACTGCCCGCTGATTGATATCGATCATCTCGACAGGTCGCTGACTTGCATAAGCCAACGACAAGCCAACAGGACCATAGCCACACCCAACGTCTAGCAAACTTCCTTCTGGCAGCTCCGCCCACTCAAACGCATCGATCAGCACCCGCGAGCCGTAGTCCACCGTCTCACGGGAAAACACCCCGCTATCTGTCACAAAATGAAAGTTCTTTCCTCTTAATTCAAACGACCACTGTTCAAAATCATGGGCCGTATCAGGATTTTCTGTATAGTAGTGATTACTCATGTTTATGCTCCTTTCTTCTATTCCCTTTTCGCTTGTTTTTTCTACTGGCTTCTACTGGTTTTTTCCTTGTTTCTTCTATTTGAACGAGTGAACATAGTGAAAACACCAATAAAAAGGCGTGCAAGATTTGTCTGCTGTTTCTTTCTAATCATACCGAAAAACAGCCAGAAGTAAACGCCCAGCAAAAAAAACAACGAAAAAACAGTTTTTTGTTGTTTCTGCAAAGGAAATCATGTCTTTTTTCCAAGTTCAGCTGGTTTCTATGGTAAAATACTTTCGAACAGTGGCCTATCGCTTCTAAGAGAAACCGATGATGCCGCAAAAAAGGAGCCTACTATGCAAGAAACCATGAATTTTTATCAAATTCCTCGTGAGCAATGGCAAGGGTTTTATACGAACGGAATGATGCCTTTCACTCAAGAAGAATTGGATAATATCAAAAGTTTGAACGACCGGATCTCGGTCCAAGATGTGGAAGATGTTTACGTGCCTTTATGCCATCTGATCCATCTTTATATGAAAGAGTTTGAATCATTGACCCTCAGCAAGGGACTCTTTTTACACCGCTATGTTAAAATGCCGCCTTTTATCATCGGCATCGCCGGAAGCGTCGCCGTCGGCAAAAGCACCACCGCACGGCTCGTCCAAAATTTGTTGGCCCGTTTGTTTCCCCGCAGAACCGTCCAACTGATCACCACTGACGGCTTTTTGTACCCGAACGAAGTCTTGGAAGAACGCGGCAACTTGAATCGCAAAGGATTTCCAGAAAGTTATGACATGGAAGCCTTGATCAACTTTTTGAATGCGGTCAAATCAGGAGAACCAGACATCCAGATCCCCGTCTACTCCCATGAAGTCTACAATATTATTCCTGATACGTATGAAACGATCAGTCAACCAGATATCTTGATCGTGGAAGGCATCAATACCTTGCAATTGCCTGCCAACCAACAAATCTATATCAGTGACTTTTTTGATTTTTCAATTTTCGTGGATGCCCAACCGGCACTGATTGAAAAATGGTATTTGGAACGATTTGAATCATTACTAGACACTGCCTTTCAAGATCCCAGCAATTATTATTACCAATATGCGATCGGGGATCGCAAGGAAGCGATTAAAATGGCAAAAGAAGTATGGAAAAATGTGAATTTAAAGAATTTACACGAGTATATCTTGCCTACACGCAGCAGAGCCGATATAATTCTTCATAAAACAAAGCACCATTTGATCGATGAAGTGTTCTTGCGCAAGTATTGACCGCTTCATTTTTATAATTATGCTGTTGAAAAGGCCCAGCCTTTTTTCAATAAAAACTAAAAGAATTGAGGTAATTTATTGTGACAAACGTTGACACTTTGCCAAACGTCGAAAAAATTATCGTACTTGATTACGGTAGTCAGTATAACCAGCTGATTACACGCCGTATTCGTGAGTTCGGTGTTTTCTCAGAATTATTGAGCCACCGCATTACCGCTGAAGAAGTAAAAGCGATGAATCCCAAAGGGATCATCTTATCTGGCGGACCAAACAGCGTCTACGACGAGAACTCTTTCGGCATCGACGAGAAAATTTTTGATTTAGGCATCCCAGTTTTAGGGATCTGTTACGGCATGCAGTTGATTACTTATAAATTAGGCGGAACAGTTGAACCTGCCAAAAACCGTGAATACGGCAAAGCAGAATTGGAAGTCACTTCTGATGCAGCGGCCCTTTTCCAAAACACGCCCGCAACCCAAACCGTGTGGATGAGCCACGGGGACTTGGTCACTCAAGCACCTGCAGGCTTTGATGTCGTGGCAACGAGCAAAGATTGCCCGATTGCTTCTATCCAAGATGCAGAACGCAAAATGTACGGTATCCAATTCCACGCAGAAGTTCGCCATTCAGAATACGGCAACGACTTATTGCGTCACTTTGCCATTGACGTTTGTCAATGTACAGGTGATTGGACAATGGACAACTTCATTGATATGGAAATCGCAAAAATTCGCGACCAAGTGGGCGACAAAAAAGTCTTGCTTGGTCTTTCCGGCGGGGTCGATTCTTCTGTCGTTGGTGTTCTTTTACAAAAAGCGATTGGCGATCAACTGACTTGTATTTTTGTTGACCACGGCCTCTTGCGTAAAGGGGAAGCCGAGCAAGTAATGGAAAGCTTAGGCGGCAAATTCGGCTTGAACATCATCAAAGTTGATGCCAAAGAACGTTTCCTATCAAAACTTGCTGGGGTTTCTGATCCTGAAGAAAAACGCAAGATCATCGGGAATGAATTCGTGTATGTCTTCGATGATGAAGCAACCAAACTAGCTGGCGATGAAGGCGTTTCTTTCCTTGCCCAAGGAACCCTTTATACCGACGTCATCGAATCAGGAACCGAAACTGCTCAAACCATCAAATCACACCACAATGTGGGTGGTTTACCTGAAGACATGCAATTCAAATTGATCGAACCATTGAACACCTTGTTCAAAGACGAAGTCCGTGAATTAGGGACTCAACTTGGCATGCCAGACAGCATCGTATGGCGCCAACCATTCCCTGGACCAGGTCTAGGTATTCGTGTCCTTGGCGAATTGACAGAAGAAAAACTAACGATCGTCCGCGACTCGGACGCAATCTTGCGGGAAGAAATCGCAAATGCCGGCTTAGACCGCGACATTTGGCAATACTTCACCGTCTTACCAGGCATCCGCTCCGTCGGTGTCATGGGTGATGGCCGGACCTACGATTATACCGTCGGCATCCGTGCAGTCACTTCAATCGATGGCATGACCGCTGACTTTGCCCGCATCCCATGGGAAGTCCTACAAAAAATCAGCGTCCGCATCGTCAACGAAGTCGCACACGTCAATCGAATCGTGTATGATATTACGAGCAAACCACCTGCTACTGTGGAGTGGGAATAAAGTAGCAACCTCACTTGGTTGCGAAATGTTGATTTAACAGTTTTTAGTTCACTTGGAATGGATAACAATGACCTGTTTTACCTAGGTTCACCACCAAAATCCCGTCAGATTTCTCTGACGGGATTTTTGATTTAGGCTTAATCTGACAACCCTTTCGGGAAAATACGATAAGAAATTGTTGATTCTCGTTAACTATGTTAATCCCAATAGTGGGACTAACGCTCATATTGGAAATCAGATACGATAAAATAAGCTTAAATGCTTTTATTGCCTAAGTTTCTATAGAAGGTTTTTATTAAAAAATAAAAAACACTAAAAAGGGTGGACCTGAACTATGAAGAAGAAAGCTGTCGTTTATTGTGTTACGGGGTCACATATTCAATTAGCTGCAGTATCCATTGCGTCAATAGTAAATACTTATGAAGGGAATGAACCTTTAGATATATTAGTAGTTGTAAATGAACTAGGGAACGAAGAAATACTGAAATTGAAAAGTATTTCTAGATTATATGGAGAAAAAAATGTAATTATTACTATTTGGTATCCACCTAAAATAATAAACGAAATAAAGAATTATAGTAATTCGCGTTTTCCTGAAGTCACTCTGTGGAGATTATTTCTACCTTCATATTTTAGCAATTATGATTACATTCTCTATTTAGATAATGACACTATTGTATACGATGACGTATCCAATTTCTTTGATTTGATCCCTGATCAAAAATCAATTGCTGCAGTTAGAGACTTCTACTTCTCAGTTATAAGTGATACAGAGGACAGCTTTAAATATTTTGGCGTAAAAACTATGAAGAATTACTTCAATTCTGGAGTTATTTTATTTAATGTAGTTGTGTTCAATGAACAGATACGACCAGAAGCCATAGTACGTATGATAAATAAGAATGAATACTTGTATTTAGATCAAACCATTTTAAACATTCTTTGTGAGAGAAGTGTTGAGTTGTTGCCTTATGAATACAATTACCAGAAAGATGATCATTGGTTATTTGATTGGGCAAAAAATGTGAATCCACTCAAATTTTTGAAAATTGAAAAAGCTAGAAAAAATATAAAGATTCGACATTTCGTTGAATTTGAAAAAAATTCGATGCCCTGGGAGCATCTTTCCATACAAGATAAATGGGAAAAAGATTTTTGGAATTATCTGTATGAAATCAAGTCAACAAGTTTAAGGAGTGGAAAACAATGAAAAAAAATTTTTTCAAGAATTCGTTCGTTATTTTTAATTGCATTAATTTACTCTATAGGAACAATTTCTGTAGATGCAAAGTCAGCCGACATAGCGAAGACGCCTATTGTTGATTATTACTATCCTGGAATATTGTATGGTACAGCTACTTGTGTTAACGAATACGGTACCATCATTTACGACTCAAACTCACTAGGAGAAGCCTACCAAGAGGCTGTCAATGAAGCTGCGCAATCATGGAATCAGTCGATTGGGAGATCGGTAATTGTCGAAAAATCAAGTGTAAATGCAGCAGATAACCAAGTTGATTTAGTTTTGCAATCAACGGATGGCGATTCCTATGCAGATATGGGGTACTCCGGATTTGGTTGGGGGAATAGTACGAACAGAATATTTTTGAATAAAGCTGCTTTAAATGACGCATCATCTGGAAAAGGAACCTCCGGCTACGTACAGCTGGTTTCAACTATCCGACATGAAATGGGGCATACTTTAGGTCTCCAACATGACAATGGATCAGTGATGGCTGATTTATATGATGCCCAGGTTAGCAACAATCAAGAGATGCTGGATGCAGCGCAAAAAACGGCGGACTCAATTTCTAAGGGGATACTTCCTGCTGTCCCATTATTCAACAAATATGCGATACTAAATATCCTTAATAATAGGGATAAAATCTATTATTTGAATAATCATCGTTCTAATCAAATTGCCTCAATCTTTTTAGATTCTCCTGCTGGAAAAATTTCTGGCGTTACTTTCATCGATCAAACAGTTGAAATAACAGGTAACTATAATTTGTATAAACTGTCTCTGTCCCCAAGAGATCCGTATGTAGGAACAATTTCTAGTAATAATCTTATGAATAGAACTGTTTCAGTTACTGAAGATATTGTTTCTATTTATGGTCAACACTATTATCTTTTTGAAATTGATGGAGAAGAGTATATTGTTAATCGCCGCGCCTTCGGATAAATTCGCTACCAATTCTTACTTGAAAAGTTGCCACTGCAATCTTGGAAAAGTGTGCTTGCAATCTTAGATACATTCTTTAGTGGCAAACATACGCCTTTTAAGTAAGAAGAAAATTAGCAAACGTTTCATGCTAATGCGCAAGTTTTCAGCATTTTCTGTGAGGATTTTTTTGACAAAACCTCGGCCCTTGAAAAGTAGTTAAAGGAATTAATAGTCAAAGAAAAGTCTATGTTTAGCCTTTCATCGTATCATTTTCTAGCTGACAAAAAACAGCTAGAGATTGATCCCTAGCTGCTGATGATGAGACAGATAGCATTGAAACACCTTACTCGACTACAATCACTTTATTTCCACCGTCTTGCTCCGCAAAGTTCACCGTAAATAGATTCGTCGAAGCATCATAACTGATTCCATCGCTTTGAGAAACGATTTTTTGGTAGTCTTTTGGCAATTTTAAGGTCATGGTAGTCGTTGTTTGAGTTGGATCAGAAAAGGCATAGATGGTTTTGCCTTCTCTACTTGTTCTAATCAATGAAAGAGGTTTGTTAGTAGTAATATCGGCGACACTACCTCCATCATTCTGCCAAAAATTGATACCTAAATAGTCAGTTTGATCAAGTTTTACGGCTTGAACTTCCGAGGTATTGGCTAAAATCTCCAGCGGTTCTTCTTGGGCATAGGCAGTCAGTTCTGTTTCATTGATACCTGGCAACATGACATACGCATAATGATCCTCCATGGGATTTTTGCCATGATTGATCAAGAATTTTCGATATTCTCCGGTATAAACCGCATTACTTGGAAATGCCTCATTGATTTCTGTATAGCTGCCTGTTCGTGTTTCACTTACCACGTTTACTGTCGTTTCTTCTGGAAAATAGTAACCGATATTGGCCTGGGAATGATCGGAGTCTAACAACAACCACTGCTTGCTACTTGTTTCATTTAACTGATCAATACTTCCTTGATCAGAAAGGATTTGATAAGTATACGCATCGTTTAGTAAGCGATTATCCACGACCGTCTCAATAGAAGCTGTCGTATCACCAGTGATTCCCGCACCTAAAGCGACAATCTGCCCATCAATGATAAACCACGATTTTTTTGCCCGCACGTTCATAGGTAAAACATTCCCGTTATTTTTTGTACCCGTTTTGTTTAATGCCATTCCCACCGCAGCTGCACCATCATAAGCCACACCGCCTACCCACTTTTCTGGAGACGTTACCGTTGTAAAAGCTGAATTTTCATCCGCTAATTGTATGGTGTCCACGGTTGTTCCTGGCAAGCGATATGGATCGACGGTCGGCCAATAGCTAGAATTGAATTGAACTTGATCATCATTATAGAGGTAGAGCATCCCGTCTGCTGTATGCCACCCACGCTTGTTTTCCTTGTTGCCAGCTTCAAAGGAAGAAATGCGACTGGAATATAGTCCTAAACCCACCATATAATCAGTTGTTCGTTGAACAAAGCGATCCATTGAAGCGTACAGTTTTGTTCCCGTAAAAGGTAATGCATCCCCTGTAATCGATGGGTCTGCCAAGAGATTCATTGTCATTTGTAAATCATTGAAGTCTCTTGCATTCGTCAAATAATAGTCTGGATTTTCTTTGAGCCAATATTTGGCAGCTTCACGGAATCTTTGCTGGTATTGAGTTGGTGCGAATTGGGATACGATCAGCAAATTATAAACTGTTGATGAGCCATAACCGACTTTGTTTTTGGCTGGAGCTCTTGAAATCGAACGACCATTGACCAACGGCAACATTTCTCCTTGATAGATCAACGGCAAGAATGCTTGATCAACATTTTTGACAAACGTTTGTACGAGATCGGCATCCATTTCAAAACTTGACCCTTGCGTGATAGCTAGAATTTGTCCCACACCCTTGATCAGTACATTTCCATAAGAACCAGTATAAGGGATCGTATTATGCTGAATAAAGGAGCCATCTTTATAAAAACCATCGCCTTTTGTGACTAACTGAAATACTTCTTCGATACTTGCTGAAGCTTGGGTGATTTTCCCAGCGTCCCTTTGCAAAATGCCCAAGCCTAATACAGTAAGCGCGAGATCTGTACGATTAGCACCAGAAGTCACAAAATTTGGAATAAAAGCAAGCTCAGTAAAACTGCCTTGTGTCTTCGTATACAATTGCTTGAAGGGATCTGGTACATAACTGCTGATAATGGCAGTGTATTGCTGTAATTTCTCGGACGGTAACTCAGCGCCTAAAATCATTAAAGTACTGATCAGTTTTTGCGGGACACCGATTTGCCAATCCCACCAGTTTCCATGGTACTTTTTCCCATCATACCCTTTTCGAGTGACCATGAAATCTATCCCATCAATAATCGTCGTCGCCACTGCATCATCTTGATACAAAGAACTACCTTTCGTGCCATAGGCTAAAGCCATTTTCTGTAATTTTGTAAATTGAGTCGTTACATCCGCTGAAGCAGTATTCCCTTGTTCGAGGGGCCATAGGCTCGTTCGATCAGATGCTTTATTTATGGTTTGATACAACGCCTCAGCTTCTGAGGTGACCATCTGCACGTAATCAGCCATAGTCGGATTATTTGGATCATAGTGATCGGAAACCAGTTGATTTTGCCATTTTTCTTGCAGCTGCATAAATTCTGCTGTATGATCTTCCACGGGCAAGCTGCCGATAGGACCGCTGCGCATCGATAATACCTTCAGCTTAGATAAATTGCCAAACAAACGGATACCCACATACCCGGACCAGTCCCCATCAATTGCCGTACCATTGGGATAGTTTACCTTTTGATTCTCATAAAATAGCTGATCATTTAAAAAGGCACGAAAACTCGAGCCCTCATACTGAAGCAAGAGTTTATATTTTTGTCCCGCAATCAAAGTAGGTCCAGAAATAGCTGTCAGCCATTTTCCACCTGGTTGACCAAGTTGCCACTGCCCATCACGATTATAAGCAAACGATTGCCACTGATCTGTCTTTTGTTCATCTGCGCGAAAGACCACCCCAATGTTCGCTTGGTCTTCATATAAGAAAGTAGTTTCAAAATCCCCTGAAGACCGCTTGGGAGCATCTTTGTTGAGCGTTACTGATTCCAGATTGGTGCCTTGCTTCGTATTACTGATCATTAAACCAGTAGCATTTTGTGCTACTTCGGCTTTCCCGACTAAATCTTGCCAAGACCCTTTCTGGTTTGAAAAATCCGAGTGATAGATCGATTCTGCTTCCGGCAATTCGGGTATTTGTTCCTCGGCATTTCCAGAAAGACGAGTGGCGCCAACTACCGAATACAGCAACAAGAAACACCCCATGATCAGCAGATATTTTTTCCCTTTTTCCATCCTTTACTCCTCCTATTTCCCCGCGCAAAAGATAGCGCTATCATTTCGTGGAATAGGAAAAGAGTGAAGAAATTCATTTCCGCACTCTTTTCCATTTAGTTCAACTATTCTAAAAAAGAAAACAGGTTGACTACCCTAACTGCTTATACGATTTACAAAACAATCACAGCAGCTGCCCATTTCCTTTTACACCATGATTCTTTCCTAACCCAAAATACCAAATGCACTCAAAACGATCGACAAGATCAAGATGATCCAAATCACTCGAGTGGAATTTAGTTTCTTTTGGCCTAACATCCAGTAGGTCAGCAAGACGAGCAAGATAGGTACAAGGGATGGCAAGATGGCATCCAACGTGTCTTGGATCACTAATTCGACGCCGTCTTTTTATAGACAAAAGGAACAGTTGCTTTGACGACAGAGGGAATCAAGGCACCAATCACTGTGACCCCTAAAACGGTTGCGGCATTGGTGAAGGCAGATAATTTGTCTTTCAAGGTCGTCACTAATTTGACCCCTTGTTTGTAACCTAGGGGAAGCAACGCTGCCCGACCGAAAAGTAACGCGATGTTGGCGATGATCCAGATGACACAACCAACGACGGAACCATTTTGCGCCAATGTGCCAGCAACAGAGCCAAAGATCGTTCCCCAAATCACGTGGAACAAGGAGTCACCGACACCGGCTAAGGAACCCATCAAGGCCGTTTTCAAGGCGATGATCGTTTCTTTGGCTTTGTGTCCGTCTTGTTCTTCAATCGCGACATCGATCCCCATGATCAAGTTCCCAAAGATCGCATTGGTATTAAAAAATTGATTGTGGGTCCGCAGCATATCTTGCAGCTGGGTTTCATCATGGCCATAGAATTTTTTCAAGACGGGCAGGATGCCGTAAAGGTAGCCTGAACTCATCATTCGCTCATAGTTCCAGTTTAATTGGCTTGCCAAAATATAACGCCAGCTAATGGTATTCAACTCTTTTTTTGTCAGTTTTTGATCACTCATCGCCATCATATCCTCCTTCAAAATCTCCGGCAGCTGCCGTTGCAACCGTGCCTTTTTCGCTATCACGTTTAAAGACTAACATTGCTGCTACAAGTCCGATGATGGAAACGCCGAGCATTGGTACTTGCAGATACGCAGCTAAAAAGAAGCCTAATAACAAATAAGGAATGTAGTGCTTTGTTGGCAAGTAGCGCAATAAGATCGCTACCCCGACGACTGGCAAGACGCCACCAGCGGTTTTTAGTCCGGTCATCAGCCATTCTGGCGTGTTATCGGTAATCGTCGTAACGACTGCATCTCCAGCTAAAAGCATCAATAAAATCGGAATCGCCCGTGACAATCCCCATAAGAAAGAACCCGATAAAACTAACCGTGGGATTCGTTTGACTTGCATGTTGTCGATGGCTCTATCGATCCGGTGTAGTAGAAATACGTTACAAAAACGAGCCACGACATCCAGTTGCAGCATCAGCAAGGACACTGGAACTGCTAAGCCGATGCCATATTCCGCGCCGTTTCCTGAGATCACGGCAAACGCTGTTCCCAGTACTGCGCCGGTAAAATAATCCGGGACGGATGCACCACCAAATGCGGCGATCCCCAAACGCATCAACTGTAAGGTCCCACCGACCATCAAACCGGTCTTTAAGTCCCCCATGATCATTCCAGAAATCATTCCGGCGATCGCTGGTTGGGTCAACGTATTGGAAATAAGTGAATCATTAATAGCAATAAAAGCATAAACAGTAATAAGAATGATTTGATACGCTGCTAAATGCATGAATTTTCCTCCTAATTGTATGAACGAGTCTTAACTGGCTAGTTATCGATCGTTATGTCGCCTCAGATAAATCGTGAAAAACACTCGTTTTTTGACAAATCTTCCGCTACATATTCTCCTCGATTCAATCCCTGCCTGGTTTATCCTCGTAATTTCTCCATAAAGTCGATCGATGGTTCATTGGGTACAAGCTGTGCCGTGACGGTGATGCCTTTTGCGGCGATCGCTTCAAAGATCGGCTCTTCTTCTGGCAGTACTTGAATGCTTTTGGTCACTTCCCGTGCGCCTTCTTTGTAGCTCATGTTGCCGACGTTGATCGCTTTGATCGGTCCATCTGCTTCAATATAACGCAAAACATCTTGGGGATTTTTGAAAAGTAAAAACAACCGTTGTTTTCCATAACGACCGGCGCGAATATTTTTGGCTGCCGTTGCCACTGGAAGGACGGAAAGTCGCATCGAAGTTGGCGCTGCCATTCGTAAAGAAGATTTTTGTAATGGGTCTACGGCGGCTTCATCATTGGCTACGATGATCCGTTGCGTGTTTAAACTGGTGGACCAGATACCGGCGACTTGTCCATGGATCAAGCGCTCATCGATTCGACTATTGACGATATTTTCTTGCCCAGCATACGCACTGTAATCCCCTAATTCCTCTTGCTTTTCTTCTAACATCTCTTGTTCTGCTTGGTTCATCCCTGCTTTGACATCAACGATGTTTTCTTTGGCTAAGCAAAGCAGCTCTTTGATCGTCGCTCGTTGATTGACGACTGCCTCGATCACTACGGACAATGTCATTCCAGCGAAGATCGCCACTTCGTCATCCTCTAAATAATTCTTGACTGCAACGTTGCACGGGGTTCCTCCTAATAAATCCGCAATAATCAATGTTGAACCGTTAAGGGCTTTCATTTTCTCGTTCAATTCTTTCTCAAATTGTAGATTGTCACTATCTGGTCGTAATGAAACGGTGTGAACGTTTGCTTGCTGGCCTACGATCATCTCCAGACTGCTTTTGACCCCTTCTGCCATGCCGCCATGACTGATCAATACAATGTTTTCCACTAATTTCCCTCCTACTCCGCAGGTCGCCCCACTTAACATGTTATGTTCCTTGTAAGCATACTATACCACATGGCAAGCCATTCGTAAACCTAATATCTTAACATATTGAATTTTATTTTTCAGGCCTGTATAGACTGGAAAACAACGAATTTTCTACACTAATTAAGTGGCAGGAAAGGATTTAACATGTTATGCTTGATGTATTCATATGGAATGGAGGGAAACCACTGTGCTGCCAAAGTATGAGCAGATCAAGCAAGATCTTTTACAAGAAATCAAAGACCATAAATTCATTCCCGGTGATAAGTTTTATTCAGAGGCAGATATCAAGCGGATGTATTCTGTTAGTTCAATCACGGCAGTCAAAGCGTTGAATGAATTGACGAGTGCTGGCTATCTGTATCGCATCCAAGGCAAAGGGACCTTTGTTTCAAAAGCAAAAGTATCTCAGAGTGTGAAGTTTTCCGACATTGAGCTGCATTCACTGGACCAAGAAAAGGTCAAGGTCCTTGCGGTGGAAGAAGGAAATGACCCAGAGATTTTGAAAGAATTAGGATTGGCTGCCAGTGCTTCCTACTACCGAATCAAACGAGTCCGCTATTTTGGCGACGTTCCTTTCTTGGTTCACATCACTCATTTGCCGAAGAAGCTGATGAAAGAACCGATCGCCAAAAACCTCAACCAATATGCTAGTGTTTATGAGCGGGTCCGAAAAGACTTTGCGATCGACATTTTCTCATTGGCTTCTGTTGAAACCAACGAAATCGTCTTTCCTGATGACGCTGAATTGTTGAACTTATTGCAACTGAGCTTCCGAGAGCCTGCGGTCAAACAAGTCAAGCACTCCTATTTGGCAGATGGAAGTGTCGCTGAATACATCGTCAGCTACAAGCATTGGAAATATTTCAAAACAAAAATAGAAGTAGAGCCCGCGTAAATTTGGGTCTCTACTTCTAGTTTTTTATTCTACGACAGGTTGATCACAGAAAACGAGTTCCTTGATCTCAACGCCATCGGTTTCAAATACCACGACTTCGTTGCTGCCTTTTTTCAAAAATTCTTTCGGACAGTATAAGGAATGCACGGGGCCACGTTGCCAATAGCGACCAAGATTGATGCCATTGACGATAACGACGCCTTTCCCATACCCACGGCAATCGATAAACGTATCTCCTACCTCTGTCAGCGTGAAGGTCGTTTGATAAAAGGAGGGGTGTGTCGGATTTTTTCCTGCTTGATAATCGATGGCTTGTAGCTGCTCTGCGGAAAGCGTCAATGGGTAATGACGATAGCCTTGATGAAAATGAATATCTTGCATGATGCCTCCACGGATACCTTTGGCTTGTGTAGGCCCGTTCAATTTAAACCCGTAATTCACGCGCCCTAAGTTTTCCACTAAGACATCTAGCTCGATGGTTTCTTTATCTGGTGCCCCTTGGATCAACAGCTCCTCGCCTAGCGTTTCTTGGTATTGAATCGCCTGTAATTGGCCGTCGGTAAAAATATGCAACCGATCGCTAGCTTCTACCACTTTTAGTTTGTTTTCTCGATGATAGTTTTTTAACTGAACCGAATAGAGCAAATAGCCGTAGCCTGTGCTGGCAGCTTCCATTGTTAGAGGATACATGCTTTCTTGTGGTGCCATCAGCTGATCTTTGATAGCCAATAATGAGACACTGTTTTCGATGGGAAAGGTTCCTAATGCCGCTAATTGCTTGGTCCGTGGTTTGGCTTGCCACACTTCGGGACAGGCTTCTTTTATGGCTTTTTGTACATGATAGTATTTGTCGGTAGGTGCTCCTGCTTCTGTCAGTAAAGCATCGTAATCATAGCTGGACACTTGTGGTAGATCCAGCGCTCCCCGAGCGGAACAGCCATTGTAAAAGCCAAAGTTCGTGCCTCCATGGAACATGTAGAGGTTCAAGGAGCCGACCGCTAACATCTCTTTGACTTCATTAGCTAAGTCTTGACCGTCTCGCTTGATGATCGGCTCGCCCCAGCGGTTGAACCAGCCATCCCAGTATTCCATGCACATGATGGGCCAATTTTTGCCATGTTTTGCCATGAAATCTTTCATCACAGCCGCATTTTCCTTGGAACGACTGCCGAAATTGCCTGTGACAAAGACGTCGTCTTCAATCAATGTCCCAGCGTCCAAGACTTCTTCCCATGCCCCATCTGAGGTAAACAAGGGTACATCGATGCCGTATTCTTCCATCAACTCCTTGGTCTGGCGCAAATACGCTTTTTCCATTCCATAAGAGCCGTACTCATTTTCCACCTGCATCATGATCACTGGTCCCCCATGGGTGATCTGCAACGGCACAAGCTTTGGCAATAAGACCTGGAAATAGTTGCGCACCTTTGCCATGAAGCGTGGGTCGGTTGAGCGCAACCGCATCGGTTCATTTAACAGCCAAGCTGGCAACCCGCCAAATTCCCATTCAGCACAGATGTAGACGGACGGGCGTAAAATGACCATCAAGCCTAGCGTTTGGGCTTGCTTTACAAAAGCACAGATGTCTTTCATTCCTTCAAAGTCGTAGACTCCTTCACGAGGTTCGTGGAGATTCCAAGGAATGTAGGTCTCAACTGTGTTGGCTCCCAGTGCTTTTAGATTGTAGAGGCTATCTGTCCATTGCGCCGGTGTCATGCGGAAATAATGGATCGCTCCGCTGATCAATTTGATTGGTTTTCCATCTAACAAAAAATCTTCTTTTATCTCAAACGTTCGCATGTCGTCTTCCCCTTTACCAGTATCTTTGCCAATCAGGCAATGCCAATCGGATCAATCCTTCTAAATAGAAATAATCACCCCAAAGATTGGGCTCATCGATGCCTTTGCCTTCCGCATGAGCATACACACCATGCAGCAATAAGCCTTCATTTTCTGGTACTTGGCTCGCTGCATACTGCTCGCCTAATTGGTAAAGCATTCCTTTAGCGATTTTTTGGGCATCGGGATATGCACCCATTTTCTCTGCTTCCAACAAGCCACAAGCCGCAATCGCTAAAGCAGAGCTGTCTTTTTCAGCAGGATGTTGGTCGTTAAAATCAAAGTCCCAATACGGCACCAAATCTGCTGGCAAATAAGCCAAAAACACCTCCACGATCTGCGGATAATTTTCTGGAAAAGGCTGGCTATGCAGGTAGCTTTCATTCAAAGGAAGCCCTAAAATCGCCCAGCTCTGTCCTCTTGCCCAAATCGATTGGTCGCTGTTTCCTTGATGCGTCGCACCGTGACTTGGCTGCCCCGTCTCAGGATCGAAATAATACGTATGAAAGGTGGTGGCGTCATTCTTGATGACGGTCTTTCGGACTGTCTGATAATGCTTACTCGCGGCCTCTGCGTAACGAGGCTCTCCCGACAATTGAGTTGCTGCAAATAAAAGCGGCAAGTTCAGTAGCGAATCAATAATCAAGCGGTATTCTTGTGGGTCGCCATAAGTGCCCCATGCTTGAATAAATTCCCCCTTTTCTTGAAACCGTGCCAGCAAAACATCTGCTGCTTGAATGACTTCTTGCTTGCAGTGTTCATTGCCAGTGATCTTGTAGCCCGCACCGGCAGATAAGCTATATAAAAAACCAATATCATGATGATCTAATACAAAATGGTCGTCTAAACGCGTTTGAAAACTGTCGATATTTGCCATAGCTCGATCAAGAAAGTTCTTTTCCTTGGTCCACTCATAGGCGAGCCACAACATCCCGGTCCAAAAGCCATTGGTCCAATCATCGTTGCCTTTCAGCCGATATTTGCCATTGGTGGCACAGGCTGAAGGAAACTGTGTGCCAAAGCGCTGACTATTTTTTTCGATCTGTTGGATGCACGCGGTGATTTTATCCGCTACCCACACATCGGTCACTTTTTCTCCTAACAGGATCAAGCGTTGTTTGTTCTCTTGCAGACGCATGTTTACCCTCTCCTTAACTTGTTAACATATTAACTTAAATCATTATAACGTAAACGCACAAAAAAAGCGACCTCCCTTTGTTGATTCCCAAAAAAAGAGCATGACAACTGCACACAAATGCAGACCTGTCATACTCTCGTCCTCTTTTTTTAACAGTTCCAACCAAATACTTCGATTTGTGAAAGAGCTGGGAAGGGGGAATCATCCTCTGCTTTTTGCAGCTCTTTATAGGTCAGCTTAGTCGTTTCTTTTTTCGGAAAACGGACTTCTTGAAAAGACGCCGTATTTGTCGTTTCCACCACCAGCTCTTCTCCATCAGCAAAGACCAAGGTCCCTTTGGTCCAGTAGCTATCATGGGGATAATCTGCCCGCAATAGGAAGCGAACCCGATCAATCAAGACGGGACGACCAAACTCAATGGTCAACGCAGCATCGGCTTGCTGATTGATGCCCCAAGAAGCAAACGGATACGACCCGTGGGATCGGTTGCCATATTTTCCATCAATCGCATTCTTAGCAAAAAAGACGGAATCATCTCGCGTTTCCACATTCGCTGAAGCATGAGGATACGCCCCTGTCGCTGACTTTTGATCATGGGCATTGAAGGATAAATTTTGATAATTCGTGATCTCAAACGCATGGGCTTTGCGCACCATCAGGTGATGGCGCTGCGAGGTAAAGGCCGTTTCCACCAAGGACTTTCGAGCGGATTCCGTCCAAGGAATCTGATACTCCCAAGTGGATTGGGAAAGATAGATCAGTGATGGTGCTAAGGTTTCATCAAGCTGAAGGACATAATACGGATTTTCCCCCGTCACCTCAATAACGATCTTATCTCCTTCCTCATAGGGATAGTTTTTAATGGCTAATACGGCCAAATCATCATCAGAAACTTGAAATGGCGCGGGTTCTTTTTCATGGTCGATGCGACCGACGATCACCTGGTCCTGCTTATTTTTTATTGCTAGCGTAATCATTTGGATCGATCCTTTCTTTTTCTACGATACCACCGACTAAACAAATCAAACGGTGCTTCCCTGGCGGAATATGTTGTGCTAAGTATGGAAAACTGGTTCTTGGAAAAAAGACGGAGGTATTGGCTTCTGGCTGAACAATACTGGCTTGTTGATAGCCTTCGATGTTGATGATTTGAGAACAAAAGCCCCCTTCACTGACTCGACTCCAGGTCGGTCCTGTTTGGGCCTGAGGCAACCGTCCAGTCAGCGGTACACTAAATCCGCCCTCACGAAGGTCCAACGAAATCGTCGTCGTCAACTCGTGCACGCGCACATGCCACTGACCAAATGGATAAATCTCAGTTTCAATAACTACCTCCTCAAAGGGAGCCCATTGGAAAAAGACGCCTTTTTCCGTCACTCGATAATCCATGACTGCGCCCTTCGTGCGAAAATAGCTGCCATCTCGAGCAATAGCTAATGTGCTATCGAAGGCGCCTTCGGCATACGTGACGCCGGCTTTCGGCACACTGAAGCCAAATTTGCTCGAATAGACGAATTTGCTGTATTTTGCTTGAGCATGCGCTTGCTGTTCAAGCATCAAACCTGCAGGATACCCCAACAAATGATGGTTTTTTTCATTGTGCACCAGCAACATATTGCCTTTTTCAATCCGTTTTTGCAGCTCTCTCTTGATTGGCTCAGGTTCAGCCCGCCAAAAAGGATGCGTTTCTGCGACCGCTAAAAGCAAAAAGGTCTTAAGCCCCCAGTAAGGCGAGCCTGGTGCATTGTACCCTTCTGCCATCACTTGATTTTCATAGTGGTATCCGATGGACAAGCGACCATCGAAAGTGAAAATCTCCTGCGCCATCCAATTGCGCAAGTGTTTCGCCAGTAGTCCTCGCATCTGTCCCCATGGGATCGCTTCGACATCTGCGAAAACCAGCGCCGAGAAAAAAGCACCTTGCGCAAACCGATAGGTCAGGCTCCGGCCATAGGGCAAGGCTTCGCCGTCTTCATCAAAATAATAGATGAAGTCTTGGGCAAATCGGGTGGCCCGTTCTTTAAAACGCTGTGCCCATTCTGGGTCTTCGTCTTGCATAAATGTAGCGTAAATCAAGCCATAATAATGAAACGCAAAAGGAATATAGTAATCTCGCTGCGTCGTTTTCCCATCTACGTACCAACCATCGCCAATGTACATGGAATCGATCAATGCCAACTCTTGGGACAATGCTTCTTTTGCCAACGGTTCCCCACAGTGAAACAGGGCAATGCGAATCAACACTTTGAAGAATGTCCAGTTGTTCTTAGGAATCTTGCACGCAAGTGCTTGGGATAGCCAAGCCACTAGCTTTCGCTGGTTCTTCTGCGGCAACGCTGTCCAAAAAGCATCCTTTTGCAATAAAAGAGTCAATGACAATGCGGCTGCTTCCACGATGTATTGATCATAATCCGTGATCCTTCCCCAGTAAAATGCGTGTTCAGGATCTGTCCCCGCCATCACTTTTTCCACATAAGCTGCTCGTAACGGATCATCTGAGCAAATCCTCCAATAAGGCGCCAACCCCCACAAAGGACGCACAAGCGCTTCCATCTCAGCCCGTGTTCGGTCATACACGGCCCCACTGCTACCTAGATTCAATCCTGGATAGTCATCTGCCAATATTGCTGCTTGCAAAGGAGCGATCATGTCTTCCAATGCCCGCTGATAATCCAGACGCGTCAAAAACGGATTCTCTTTGATTGCCATTTGCTTCATACGCCATCTCCTTCTGTCAATTTACAGAACAGAATAGCAAGCAACGGCTTTTTTATCAAGCGATCTTCTACTGGCAATACTGTTGAAAAATGAGAAAAGATTTTGAGGGATTTTTGACTTAACCTGTTAACAAAAAAGAGGAATTGAAGCTATGGGAAAGTGATTGGAGAAATGGCGAAAGTTAACTGATTTAATATTAAGAAAATATGATAATCAATAGGAATATTTATTAAAAAAATCATAGAAAAGTTTTAAACTCATTTACTAATCAACACATACAAACACCATTGAAATACAAATACGCGACAGCAGTTGAAACTGCTGTCGCGCGCTTTGGGTCTTATGCTTTTAAAAAGCCAAGCATGAGGCACACTCCTACTTGCAACGATTGTCTGAGTTTTTCTGTTTCTATCTTTTTGCTCCCCTGCTCATTCACAGCCTTTTTTATAATTCATCTCCATTAGAAGCAATCACTTTCTTGTACCAATAAAACGAGTCTTTCCGATAACGAGCCAAACTTCCTTGTCCTTGGTCATCTTGATCCACATAGATAAAGCCGTAGCGTTTTGACATTTGAGAAGTTCCGCAACTGATCAGATCAATGCAGCCCCATGGCGTGTATCCCATGAGATCAACACCGTCTTTAACGGCTTCGCGCATTTGTTCAATGTGTTTTTTTAAATAATCGATTCGATACGCATCGTGGACTTCCCCATTGACTAACTCATCTTTCGCTCCTAATCCATTTTCACAAACAAATAAAGGTTTTTGGAAACGATCATATAATTTGATCAATGATATTCTTAACCCAATTGGATCAATTGGCCAGTCCCATTGAGAGAGCTCTAAATATTCATTTTTAATTGGGCTATCAAAAGTACCTGCTAATTTAGATGCATCTTCTCTCGCCTCCGCAACATGAGACATATAATAACTAATGGCCACAAAGTCCACTGTCCCCTCTTTAAGGTTATCCGCGTCTTCTGGTCGGATATCGATGGACAAGTCATTCTCTGAAAAGTAGCTATAAATATAGCTAGGATAATACCCCCGTGCTTGAACATCTGGATAAAACATATTCAACTGGTTGGATTTCACTGCTTGCAGTTGATCTTCTGGCTTTGTCGTATGTGCATATGCTTCTATTTGATTGATCATACACCCAATCTCTACATCAGGAATAATTTCTTTCGCAGCTTTTACAGCCAATGCGCTTGCCAAGAATTGATGGTGAGACGCTTGATATGCCGCTTGCAATGAATCATCCACTAAATCTTCTAAGATCCCCGCCCCTGTATATAAGCTATTAAGATTCATATTCATTTCATTGAACGTGATCCAATACTTCACCTTATTTTTATAGCGTTCAAGAATGACTCGGGCATACTTCTCAAACAAGGGAACTAGCTCACGACTGATCCATCCGTTGTACTTCTTCGTCAGTTCGATCGGCATTTCATAATGTGACATCGTTACCAAAGGCTCAATACCATATTTCGCACACTCATTGAAAACAGCATCATAAAAAGCTAGTCCTGCTTCATTCGGCTCATCTTCAAGTCCCGTGGGGAAAATCCTCGCCCATGAGATTGATAAGCGAAAACATTTAAATCCCATTTCTGCAAATAAAGCAATATCTTCTTTGTACCGATGGTAAAAATCAATGCCCCAACGTTTTGGGAAAAGATAATGTTCAGGATGCATCGCATACTCAGCTAACTCTTTTGAAGTAACGTTAAAAGTAAAATTATTTACTTTTCCAGAAGCATAAGGGTCTTTGTATGCGGCAAAATCTGAAGTGGATAATCCTTTTCCGCCTTCTAAATAAGCACCTTCGATTTGGTTAGCAGCGGTAGCTCCTCCCCATAAAAAATCATCTTTAAATCCTGTAAATTTTTTCATTATTTTCTCTCCTTTTCTATTATTGAATGCACATCATCAAGCGCGATGTCGTTGACTCCACATGCCTATCTCCAGTAATGATCACGTCTAAAAATTCTGAGCTATTGGTCACAATGATCATTGTTGTTAGATCATACCCACTTCTAGCTATTTTTTCTAAGTCAAACCTAATGATGGGTTGTCCTTTTTCGACTGCTTCGTCTGCTGCAACAAGATAATCAAAAGATTCGCCTTGCAGCTTGACAGTATCGATCCCAACATGGATCAAAAGATCGACACCTTCTTCTGAACGTATTCCTACCGCATGCTTCGTCGGAGTCATCATCGTGATTTTCCCGGAAAATGGTGCGTAGACTACGCCTTCTTCTGGAAAAATTGCTACCCCTTTTCCCATTAGCCCTGTTGAAAATGTCTCATCTGCAACGGTCGCTAAATCTCTGACCTCGCCTTCCATAGGAGAATAAATTTCAATTGGATATTTGGTTTCAACTGCTATATTGGTCGTTTTTTCTGATGCTTTTTCTGATGCTTCTTCTTCAAATCCCAAAAACATTGTTAGAACAAACGAAACGACAAAACTAGCGATATAACCGATCAGCGCATAAATAAAATTATTCGAATCCTGAATAATGTATGTTGGTAAAGCAGTAATACCAGGAATAGAAAATGCGGTCACTTGGACAGCAAAAAAGCCAAAAATCGTTCCTCCTACAGCGCCTCCTGCCAATGAGGCATAGAAAGGTTTCTTCAAGCGCAACGTTACGCCATAGATAGCTGGTTCAGTAATTCCGAAAATTGCAGGAATCAGAGTAGAAAATGCCAAAGATTTCGTGGTCGCTTTTTTCGCCTTCAAAGCTACCCCTAAAACAGCTCCAGCCTGTGCACTATTCGCAACCAAATTCATCGGCAAAAGCATAATATCGTAGCCTAATTTTTGAAGACTAGCAAATGTTCCAGGAAAGAAAGCATAATGCATACCTGTTATGACGATCAGCGGCATCAGTCCTCCCATCAACAAGCCCGCTAAAGGACCTGCAACGGTGAACAACGTGGTAAAGATTTCTTCTAAATATTTACCTAAAAAATTTCCTAGTGGTGCAACGATCGCTAATAGAATCGGTGCCGTGACTAGTAAGGTCAACATTGGACTAAAAACGATGTTAACTGTTTTAGGAACTACTCGATCCATCCATTTATTGATATAGCTCATAAGAAGTACACCTAAAATAATCGGTAATACCGTAGAAGAATAGTTATTTAATGGAATGGCTAGACCAAATAACGATAATGCACTTCCTCCTTCTGCCGCACCATTGATCAGCGTGGGATACATGAGGATCGCTGCTAACGCAGCAGCCAGAGACTCTTTCGTCTGAAATTTTCTAGCTGCTGTGATAGCAACAAAGAAAGGCAAGAAGTAAAATACCGCATCTGAGAAGATATTCAATACTTCATAGGCAGAGCTCTCTGGTGAAAGCCACCCAACTACAACGAATAATGCCATGAGACCTTTGATCAAACCTGACCCGATGATTGCAGGCATCAGTGGCGTGAAGATTCCACTAATCACATCGAAAATTTTATCTAAGAAGTTCATTTTCTTATTCGAAGACCCTTCCTTAGTAACCTCTTCCCCTAATTGATCGGCAACTTCTTTGTAGACTTCAGCCACCTTGGCACCAATGATCACTTGATATTGCCCCCCACTAAATTGACTGCCGATCACTCCTGCTAATTCATTGATCTCATTCTTTTCTACTTTCGAATCATCTATCAAATTAAATCGTAAACGGGTAATGCAATGCCAGCTTTGGGATATGTTACTTTTTCCACCAACTAAGGCAATGATTTTTTTCGCTAATTCTTTATTTTCCATTGTTGCTCCTCCTTTACTAAAGAAAAAGCCCAAGTGAAAAAAACTTCCACTTAGGCTTATGCTCTTTTCTAGATAACACACCTTATCTTTATTTAGTTGTAATTCGTTCAATATGAATGACTAAATATACCAATTCATCCTCAGAGATTTTCCAATGGTACTCTCTATCTAGCATATCTTTAATGAGCAGACCACAGGCATAACTTTTCATATATCGTTCCTGAATCAGTTCACGTATTTGCTCGTCCATCTTCAACGACGTTTTTTTGTTTTTTTGGCGCATAATGAAATAACGAATATGAGTAATAAATCGTGAATAATCTGCTGTTGTTTTATCTAAGACTGTTCCATAAAGGATTTGGACGATTTTAACAATTTTTTTGATCACTTCTGTTATTTGCAATGTATCTGCCATATTCGACTGATCAATCTGTCCATTCACAAAATGAAGCGCAATAAATGCTGCTTCCTCTGGCAATAATTGCACAGCTAACTCTTGTTGAATAAGTGCCAACGCTTGCTTACCGATTTGATATTCTTTGTAATATAGATGAGGAATCTCCCATTTGATGGGATTTTCATTTTCTACCGAATTGTTCAACGAAAAAGTTAAATGGTCTGCTAAAGAAAACAACAATCCGGTACCAAACTTTTGATTTAATTCTGCTTCCCCAAGATCAATAATTTTTGCTGCAATACTTAATACTTCCGGCGTATAATTCTCTATCTTATGGCTATGCTTCTCCTCTTCATTGGGAGTAAAAATTTTACTGATCAATGCTTCATCAACCATGTCTCCACGTTTCTTTTTAAACCCAATTCCTGTCCCAAATAAAACTTTCTCAGTCCCTTGATCATCTCGTACCAAAACAATATTGTTATTCAGTGTTTTTACTATAGTCATCATTTCCACCTCCTTAAAGACAAAAAAACACCAAACCTAAAACGAAGCTTCCTGCGCTGTTACGCGAAGAATAACTTTGCTTTTGGACTTGGTGGTGCCTGACTTGTTTATCAGTAACACTCCTGCATCTTTGACAACATCGTACTATCTACAAAAGAAAATGTCAACCCTTACATTTTTCTTAAAATCGATGACTATACAAATCGATAAGGGCACCAAGTCGCAGTATTAGTTATAAAAACCAACGATTTTTTATAGCTACTTTTTCGTAATGTTTACTCATTTATTTAGGATTGTTTTCCAGAAAATCTAATTTAATAAGGAGGTTTTTTAAATTTTCATAACCGAATGATTTGTTATTTAATTCTTGCTTCACCTGTTGTTTAAGAATTTCTGATCTTTTTCTCAAAGCAGACCACACTTACCTTCTGATCATTGACTGTTGTCACGGCTTTTCGTGTTTCTTTAAATCCTTGACTCTCCCAGAAAGATCTACCGGCTGTATTTTCTTCAATAACAGCGAGAGATACGAGAGAAATCCCCTTTATGCGCCAGTCTTGTTCTACTTGATGATAAAGAGCTTGCCCGTGCCCCTGACGTCTTTCGCCAACCAGCAGCAAGCCAATATACGCAGTGCCCTCTTGCGGATAATCAACAAGATAATCCATGATAGCAATAGGTTTTTGATCAGAATAAATGATAGAAAATACCTTTTGCTCTTGAACCACGGCTGGCGGAAGAACAGTCATGTCACGCATGAGTTGTTCGATGGAAGGTGTCTCTTTCGTTAAAGCAAAATAGGCCTGGTTTTTCTGATAAATACTATAGGCAGCTTGTTGGTTTTCTGACGTGACGGAATGAAACGTATACTCGTTCATGAATGCTCCTTTATTGTAGGTTTATTGAACTTTATTTCGACCAAAAGTGAAGCAGGTGGATTTGATGGCTCTTACTGCTAGTTTATCCTATTCAAGTCCCCTCGTAAATTACTCTCGCAACCTCTTCCTATTTACGTTGCATTCCTACGATGATAACCGAACTTGTCAAGGCATAAAAAGACACCCTAAAGCCTTAAGTCAGAAGCCTATCACTTCTTCTCAAAAGCCCTTAAGATGTCTGATTACTGGCCATTTCTCTTGTCAAACAGCGAAAAAACTATTCTTCGACTGCGACTTTGTCCCACCAAGAAGTGGCGGTCTTTTGGATCACTTCATTCAAGTCTTCGATGTGCTGTTTTCCAGTACTTGCTAGCCATTCTTTGGCTGCTTCTGCTCCTTGTTTTACAAAGGGTTCAACACCATCTTTCCACGTTGCTCGGCCGCACAAGACGCCATTGAAGGTGGAGCCAGCTTCTTTGGCAAAAACCAGTGTTTCTTGGAATAAGCTGGCTGATACGCCTGCACTGAGAAAAATAAACGGCAGATGCGTCGCGTCGCTTTGCGCTTTGAAATACGCGGCAGCTTCTTCCTTGGTATGCACGGCTTCTCCCTTGGCAAAACCTGCCACATAATTCATGTTGACTGGTACTTCCACTTTTAACACATCAACTTTGTACTGCGGTTTTGAAAATTCCTTCATCAATCCGATGACTTTTTCTGGTTTGCGTTGCGCATATGCTTTTGAGTCGACTTCAGGCAGCTTAGCATCATAGGAAAGGACTTCTAAAAAGAAGGGCAGATCAGCCGCTTGGCATTCACTGCCGAGTCGTTCCACAAAGACGTGTTTCAACTGATTGATCTGGGCATCTTCATCTACATCATAATAAAGCAAAAATTTGATGGCATCGGCGCCTGCTACTTTTAATCGCTCAACTGACCATTCCCCTAATAAATCAGGCAAACGTCCCGGCGTAGTCGCATCATAGCCGGTTTTTTCATACGCCAGCAAAAGCCCCGCCTCTGGATCACGACTTTGCGCAGCTGCCAACCCATATTCTGGATCTAGTAAAATGGAAGACGCGTAAGGGGTCAATTCTTGTGAGACTAGCTTTTTAAACTGGCTGATTTTTTCTGCATCAGCCTCCACGCCAAGTGCTGCCATCATTTTTTTCAAGGCACCTCGTTGGTCGATTGCTAAAGCTGCGATCACTCCTTCTTTCGTTGACAGACGATCCATCGCTGCTTTTTTGGCTTTCGTTACGGTTGCTTTCATTAAAATTCCTCCTTTTTTGTCCATGCCAAAGAATCAACCGCTTTCACTTTTTTCAGTGTTGGCGAAACGGTTGTCAGCACGTATAAAAATGTCTATTGATGAAGCCGTTCGACTGATTGACCACCGCACGTATCGACTTCGTACAAGAAAAGATACGTGCTCGTGGTGGTCTTTCTCAGTCATCGTTAGTTGTTATACGGATGAATCGTCACGCCTTTGACCACCCGATTGACGGTACGCGTTGGCGAAGGGGTATCCGGTGTATTACCGACTTTGATCGATGCCAACAGTGCGATCGTTTGCGCAAAAACAATGTCTGCTAAGGCAAGATAGCCATCTGGCAGTGAAGTGTCATCTGGAAAGAAAAAGTTTGTTCCTGAAAAATTCACAGCTGCCGGCTGTCCGATGGCGGTCACTGCGACGGCGATGCCGTCACTCTTTAATTCTTCCAACATATCAAGATCATACTGCCGCGTGTAGGGCGTATTGCTGACAAACACAAAGACGAGGGTTTGATCATCTACGAATGATTTCGGTCCATGACGGAAGCCCATCGAAGAATCGAACACGGTGGCGATTTTTCCCGCAGTCAGTTCCAATACTTTTAGCTGTGCTTCCCTGGTCAACCCCGACAACGTGCCTGACCCAAGGTAAACGATTCGCTTAAAGGAACGGTCCGTCAGTACTTGGAGATCTGTTTCTCTGTCGATCACTTCTTGCCCCAAACGGCTAAGGGTTTCAACATAATGCCCTTTTTCCGCCAGAGGCGTCTGGTCAAAAATCAGCAGTGCCGAAAGGGCCATGCAAGAAAAGCTTCCCGTCATCGCAAATCCAGCATCATTTGACCTCTCAGGCATCAATAACAGATAACTCGCTTCATCAGCGGCAGCTTGTTGTGCCAAAGATCCGTCGGCTGCACAAGTGATCGTCAAATGATAGCTGTCGGCAACGAATTGATCGACGATTTTGACCGCTGCTAAACTTTCTGGTGAATTGCCACTTCTAGCAAAAGAAACGAGCAGTGTTGGCTCATCCGCAAATAAAACTTGTTCTGGAGCAGCGACAATATCCGTCGTAGCAATACTTTCAAAAAGATAATCCACCGTTGCGCCGTTCTTATTCAAGTAAGTAACGATCGTATCTCCAACATATTGCGATGTCCCCGCTCCCGTGAAGACCACGCGGATTCGCTTGTCCGTCTTTTGCTTGATAGTACGTAAGAAAGCCGCGATCGCCTCTTGCTTTTCTTGATAGATCGTCAAGGTTTCTTGCCACAGTTCTGGCTGTTGTTTGATTTCTCTTGTTGTAATCTCCGCACCTAATTCTGCTAATTCCTTTGTTGACAGTTGAAACATCTTTCTTCCTCCTAGCTGCTGGTTTTCCAGTATGTATTCCCAGTGACGGTACGAGGAGCGTTGTCTTGGATGAATACTTAGCGATCACCCAAAGGGCAAACTTCCTCGACCTCACTGGTTTTGAATACACACCTTTTCTTTGCTCGAGCGGATCATTTCAGACTGTCTAGGAAATGCGCTACTCGTCGTTACGCAAGTGGCGGACTTTGTATCTAAATTGGTCTGCTCGAGCAACACTCAAGGTGTATTCGATCACTTCATTTTCAATATTGAACGTGCTGCGTACCAGGTTCAACACCGGCGCACCTTCGTGGATTTTTAGCAATGCCGCATCTTTCGCACTGGCAATGCTGGCAAAAAATTCTTCGTCCGCTAGGCGGATCACTTGATGAAAATCTTCATGGAAGATATCGTACAATGGTTTTTGCTCGATCATCTCACTCGTTAAATTCATGAAGCGCTTGACGGGCAGATAAGAACGCTCGATCATCATCGGTTGGCCATCAGCAAGACGCAATCGTTTTAACTTGTAGATCGGCTCGCCAATGGAAACTTGCAACTGAGTGGCAAAATATTTTGTCGCTTCCATTTTTTTGAATGCCAATACTCTAGTTTCCGGTTGTTTCCCCAGTGCTTTCATTTGTTCGGTAAAACTATAGGAACCCGATAAATTGGTTGCCTGCTTGCGGATCTCCGAGACAAAGGTTCCTTTACCATGTTGGCGATAAATATAGCCTAATTTTTCTAACTCCTGTAGTGCCAAGCGAACGGTGGTCCGACTTAACCCGTAGCGCTTTGACAGTTCTCTTTCTGAGGGAAGCATCGTGTCTGCTTCCATTTCATTTTCGATTTTTTCAATCAGTAAATTTAACAATTGATCGTATAATGGTTGTCGATTTTTATTGATATTCATAAGCCCCTCCAAACTGGTTACTACCACATAACGAGTGTACTATTTCCCGATAGGCGTGTCAAACAATCGTCTACAGGGGCTCTGTTTCCTGTACTTGCAACTCTTCACGCAGGAAAATGAACCAATTGCCAGCACGAGCTAAGCTGAAAAGTCAGCTTTTGCTTGCTTAGCAAAACTCCTCCTACGGTTTGCGCCGTTTCTTCTGCTAGCTTGCTTATTGCGGCCAAATGGATGGATACAGACCAAAGCCAGAACCGATCAAGCCGATCACTAGCAGCAAAGCGATACATTTCAACGGCGTCCAGCCGCGTTTTGATAAGAAGAAATACAGCATCAGTGTGATGGTCAATGGAATCACTTGCGGCAAGATCCCATCGAGGATTTTTTGAATATCGATCGTCACGGGCACTTCGTTGACTTTGTTAAACGTCAATTCATATTTGCCGTTAGCCAATTCGTTGACCGCCGCATTTTCTTGCAGTGTGTCGGTCAATTGTCCATTCTCATCCGTGGTATACAGCATGTCTTCGTAAGCGGCAATGGCTGCTTGATCATCCACGATCGTCGTCGCTTGTGTCACTTCATTGGTAGTACCGTTAGGGATCTGAATATCCAAAGACGTCGCCCCATACACGCAGGTCAAGGAACCGACAACAAAGATCCCTAAAATACTCGCTGCTCGGGTGAACTCTTTGGCATTTTCCGTTAAGATCCCAATCGCATCTGTCCCTAAACGATAGGACCAATGCATCAAGAAGAACCGTAAACCAAATTGGGCCGCATTGAATACCAGTAAGAAAATAAACGGTGCAGCGATGTTGCCGTTGATCGCCATATTGGCTGTGATACCAGCTGTTATCGGTACCAGAGTGAACCAGAATAACGCGTCACCGATCCCGCCTAGCGGTCCCATCGCGGCGACTCGCACTGCCCGAATCATGGGAATATCGGCTTTGTTTTGTTCCATCGATAGAATGATCCCCATCACAAAGTTCACGAGGAATGGATGAGTATTGAAAAACTCTAGGTTATGGCTCATTGAAGCAGCCAAGTCCTTTTCATTTTTGTGGATCTTTTTCAATCCCGGTAAAATACTGAATAACCAGCCTCCTGCTTGCATTCGCTCATAGTTGAAAGAGGCTTGTAGAAATAAGGAACGCCAGACCATATTGTTCAAGGTCTTTTTATCCAGTTGTTCTGCGGGCGCTTGTTCGCTATAAGAATCGGGAATATTATATGCCATCTTCATCGCCTCCGAAATCATAGGTATTGGCTGTTGCTACTTTAAATTTGGACTGGATTTGATAATCCCAAAAGGCTAATGCAAAACCGATAAAGGCTAGAATGATCAAGGCTGGTCCTTGCAAGGAAGGTGCCGCCATTACGATCGTGGCTAAACCAAACCCCATAAAGAAGAAGCCCCACATTTCTTTGGAAACCATCACTTTTAGTAAAATCGCAAAACCGACATACCGCATCATGCCCCCAGCTGCGCCGAGCCCACCCATCAACCATTGAGGGATCGCTGCGACCGCCTGATTCCCGAAGGCAGCACCGCCGATAAAGAATAAGACCACAATCAAGCCGAAGATCGTTCCAAGACCCACCATCGCTAAATAATTGATCCGGTCAATGCCCTTCGTATTGGCATCATGGGCGTAGCTGTCAGCTTTTGACATCACTGGCGACATTAGTGAGAAGATAATCGTCACCCCATATTGCCCCAGCAAAGAAAACGGAATCGCCGTAGCGACGGCCACTGTCGGTTCCAGCTGCAGCGTGATCGCTAAGATTGCTGCCATAATTCCGCCAATCACCGCATTTGGCGGTTGCGCGCCGCCCACCGGCATATTGCCGATCGTCATTAACTGATAGGTTCCGCCAACGATCAAGCCGGTTTGAAGATCTCCAAGAATAAGTCCGATAACCATCCCGGTAACAATGGGCTGGTACAATGATTCTAAAAAACTAAATTGATCGATTGCGGCAATGAATGTAACTATGAAGACTAAAATGATTTGAAAAATCGTGTAATCCATTTTCTTTCTCCTTCCTTATCTCTGCATCACTGAAATAATTTCTTTTCATCTTCAACAGGTGTCGTTGGAACCCGCTGAATCACTAATTGCACCCCCATTTCCTTCAGTTTTTTAAAGGCATCGACATCTGCTTCATCGACGGCAACTGTCGTAGCAACCTGTCTTTTCCCTTCTGACATATGCATATTCCCAATGTTGAGTTTCTTGATTGGCACCCCACCTTCAGCTAATTTCAACGCATCTTGAGGATTTTCAACCACCATGAAAATCTTTTGTTTTGGCGATGCTTTATGAATGATCTCGATGGTTTTTTGAATCGAGAAATACCTCGTTTGGACGCCAGCTGGCGCCGCCATATCCATCAACCCTTGTCTGACTTTGTCTTTGGCGACCTTATCATTTGCCACTAAAATTAGATTTGCCCCCAACGTACCGTTCCATTGGGTGGCAACTTGCCCATGAATCAACCGATTGTCGATTCGCGTCAACAAAATATTTGGTTCTCCCATAAATATGTCCTCCTTCTATTTACTGCATGATTTCTGCAACCGCACTGCGTTCTACTTCGATCACCGTTCCCGATTTCACCCTTAGATCGACCGTCTCTTTCCCAAGTGCTTGAATCTCCCCAATAATGCCGCCGTATAATTTGATTTTCTGCCCCTTTTTCAAGGACTGCTGCAATTCAGCGAAATAGCCTTTTTGCTTTTTCAGATGTTTCCCATTCAAGAAAGATGAGACCGCCAAAAAGAGAAAGAGAAAAACAAGCACCACGATTGAGGCTGCTAAGATCATTTCCCACATCGTTAAATCCCTTCTTCCTCATTGGTTTCCTCATGGCCTTTGATCTTTCCGTGAAAAATACCGCTCTTGCCAATCTCTGCCAGTTCTTGACAAAAACGCTCTGGATCAGTTGCCGTATATCTAGTCAACGAACCTTCCACTAGCAGCAGTAGATTGATGCCGCCGATGACCTCGACTTGCGGGTCCTCATTGGCAGCGGTCATCGCAACATTAAAAGGGGTCCCGCCTACAAGGTCTGCACAAATCACGACCCCATCACAGGTTTCCTTTAATTGATCGATTGCTCCTTGCAACTCTTTTTCAAAGTCAGCTAACGGATTTTCCTCTAAAAACGACACTGCTAGAAACTGTTCTTGCGGCCCTGCAATCATCGCAAGCGCATTTTCCATCCCTTGCGCAAATCCTCCATGACCTGTTAAAACCAAACCAAGCATCTTATGTCCTCCCCTTACTCTCAACTGGTAGTAACCACATATCCAATATAAACGCTTTCATTTTGTCTGTCAACAATTTTTTTGTTTTTATATAAAAATGTCTTTGTTATCTTTAAATACGAAAAACGGCGCCAAAACAATGATTATCAATTAATAACCCAATTGATAAAGGTATTGAAATCCATCAAGGGAACGACCTTAATGTTATTTTTAACAAGTACGTTCACTGGTTTTTGAGTCTTGGTATCTAAAGAACCACAAGTCACTCACTATTCACCGATACAACAATCAACGTTGTTAAATAAAGGAACTATCAACAAATTTGCTTCCTTACTAAAAAACCAGCTAGGTATAATCCCTAACTGGTTTTGATCATCACCAAACTCATTTTCCATTATGCGTTTTATTAAATTGTATCTCCAACATTGCCAATACCACTCAGATGCCATCCTGTTTTTAGTTCGGATAGATGATTTGCGTCAGTTCTCCAATCTTATCGTTATAAGCATCAGAAATAATGACAACGTCTTCTGTACTAAAAGCTTTTACCGCGGCGACTTGTCCATATTTCGAACTGTCACACAATAAATAGGCGGTTTTGGCATTATTTAGAATTTCACGCTTTTTGTTCGCCTCTACCAAGTTGGGCGTGCTTACACCTTTTTCAGCATCAATACCATTAGCACCTAAAAAAGCCGTTTGAAAGTTAAACGTTTGTAAATTTGCATCCGTCAATGGACCATTCAAGGATGAAATAACGGGATTGTATCGGCCACCAAGAAGTAAAATCTCGGCAGGAGTTTCTTGTTGAATTGTAAAGACACTCGTATTGGTAGTAATAATCGTGATTTTTTTATTAATGATTTTATGCAGTAACGCTGTACAAGTCGAACCAGAATCTAGGTAGATCACATCACCATCGTGAACCAACTCAGCAGCCAAAGTAGCGATCGCTTCTTTCTCTTGGGAATACAAAGCAGCCTTAGCTGCAATCGGCATTTCGGAAGCCGTTGAACAAATCTTCACTGCGCCACCAGCCAACAATTCAACTCTTCCTGATTTTTCTAATTCTTTTAAATCCCGCCTCAATGTTGAGATAGAAACAGTAGGCAAAATGCTTTGCAATTGCTCTATTTTTAACAGTTCATCTTGAGCCAAAGCTTCTAAAATTTTTTCTTGTCTTTCATATGGAATCATAGCAACCTCCATTAATTGGTCAACTTCACTTTTTTTCAAATTATACCATACTTTTTCTCTCGGTATGAGCAAGGACTTTCATTGTTCGTCAATTTGATCTCGATTATGGGATAAATTTCTCGTTAACAAAAAAAGACGAGGATTCGCTAATGCGAATCCTCTAACCTTTGATCATTCTACTTCTAACTGACCAATCATTGCTACCCGTTTTTGGTGACGACCACCTTCAAACTCAGCAGCCAGCCATTCCTTAGTAATCATTTTCGCTAGTTCGACGCCCACGACGCGCGAACCAAACGCCAATACGTTGGTATTGTTATGCTCTTTTGAGAGCTTAGCACTATAGGGTTCGCTGCACACCACGGCTCGGATGCCCTTGATTTTGTTGGCAGCAATTGAGATACCAACGCCTGTGCCACAAATCAAGATTCCCAAATCACACTTTTGGGTTACCACCGCTTCTGCAACAGTCGCCGCATAATTGGGATAGTCAACGCGTTTATCACTTTCTGTCCCAAAATCCTGTACCGTGTGCCCTAACGACTCCAAATAGGTGATGATATCAGTTTTTAATTCAAACCCAACATGATCACAACCGATTGCTAGTTTCATGCTTGATCCTCCTCTTTATATATTGAGATCAGTTCTTGATACGATTCTTCTTTTCCAAAAAGAGCGGAGGTCCCTAAAACAAACCCATCAACACCTAAGGCGCTTAAGCGAGTCATTACGGCAGGCGAAATCGCTCCATCTGCCATTAATTGGTAGAAATAACGTTCCTTAACTGCAGCAAGCTGCTTTATTTTTCCTTCCACATGTGTCAAATACGCTTGACCTGAAAAACCGGGATCAACAGTCATTACCATCACGTAATCGATCAATGGCAGCAGTTCTTCAATCATTGCAACACTTGTTCCAGGATTGATGGCGATTCCGGCTTGTTTTCCCTTTTGCTTAATTTTGTTGATAGTTCTTGTAGGATGGCGATCTGCTTCCGGATGAAAATAAATGATATCTACACCTATATCCGCAAATTTCTCTACATACGCTCCCGGATCTTCAATCATCAAGTGGACATCAACTAAGGTTTCTGACCATTTGCAAATAGCTTCGATATCTTGAAGTCCCATACCAAAATTTGGAACAAATCGTCCGTCCATAACATCAAGATGAAAAATATCGATTTTCGCCGCTTGTAAAGCGGCAACCTCGTCCTTTAGCATTGAAAAATCAGCACACATCATAGATGGACACAAGATTTTTTTCTTCAAAACACTACCTCCTGTCAGCAAATGCTCTCACTCATTAATAACGCCAATCGCTTGTCCACAACGCCCTTGCTTCTCTGTAATCACTAAGGTTCGCTGTGCGGAATTAGTGAAAACAACGATTACATCCGTTTCTTTGCCCTGTGATGCCAGAAACGGAAAATCAACGTTTGCCAGCACACTCTCGGCAGTAACTTTGTCACCTTCAGAAACTCTGGTATCGAACCCTGCGCCATTTAGCTCCACAGTATCGATCCCAATATGGACTAGAACTTCTAAGCCATTTTTGGCTTTTAACGAAATCGCATGTTTTGTAGGAAACACAGAGACCACTGTTCCTTCAATCGGTGCTGTAACAAGATCATCTGTTGGTACCACAGCAAACCCTTCGCCTAATAGTTTGGTTGAAAACATCTCGTCCTTCACTTGTTCAATACTTTTCACCACGCCATTAGCTGGTGCATAAATAACATTTTTCTTCTTAAATAACCCCATATTCCCCCTGCTTTCTACGCCAATGTCTCGTCTCGATTGGTAAATACAAATGCTAAGACTGCTGAAACCACCATTGAAATCAGTAAGCCGATCATCGCTTGTATGAAATTCGAGGAAGTTGAGCCTACAAAGGCGGGAAAAGTGGTGACACTACCAAAGACAAAGGCATTCGTTACAACTTGCATCAACCCTAAATAGGCACCACCCACAGCACCACCAATAATTTGCGCTAAGAAAAGTTTTTTATTTTTTACAAGTAAGCCGAACAAAGTAGCTTCGATAATCGCTGATAATGCGATCGTGACTAAGCCAGTTAAAGCAAAGCTTCGCAGTTTTTTATCTTTCGCTTTAAAGTAAACGCCAATCGTTGTACCTATCACGGCGAAGTTACATGCAAAAGTAAAAGGAACGATGTAATCAAAGCCATAGGTTGAAACGTTATTAATCATGATTGGATTGACTGCCCAGTGAATGCCCAAACTTACGAGAACACTCCAACCACCACCAACTAAGATTCCAGTTAGCACACTACTACGCTCGATCAACCAATTCACCACATTAGCGACTGCTTCGCCACTATAGACCCCGATTGGTCCAATAACGATCACTGTCAATGGAACCATAATCGCTAGTGAGACTAAAGGAACGACCACCAATTTTAAAGTCTCCGGTATGTGTTTGTCTAAGAATTTGTAGAGATATGAAAAAGCCCAAATCGAAAGGATGATTGGTACGACAGTCGAATTGTAGTTCATCAAAACGACTGGAATCCCAAAGAACTCCGTCGTTGCACCGTTGCCTGCTCCTCCCATCAATGCAATAAAATCAGGATTGATTAACGCAGCCCCGATCAATGCAGAGATATACGGACTGGCACCAAACCGCCGCGCTGAAGTAAACGCTAACAATACGGGCAAGAAATAAAATACACTCATAGAAGCAACAAATAAAATCGAATAAGTGCCGCTGTCTTCACTGATCAACCCGAGCTGAACAAACAAAATCAGTAGTCCTCTTAAAATACCTGAGCCCGCCAAAACTGGTAGTAGTGGCGCAAAAATAGCAGATACGGCAGAAAAAACATTGCTGATAATACTGCCAGAAGCTTGTTCTTCTGTGGTAGGGCTACCAGCACTTTCGTTACCTTTAACTAACGGCTCAAACTCATCGTAGAGCTTCCCGACTTCTGTCCCAATCAAAAGCTGGTATTGGCCCGCCTTATTAATGACATTGATCACTCCGTCGATATTCTCGACGGCTTGATCATCCGCTTTTGCGGTGTCATGTAACGTTAGACGCAACCGGGTGGCACAATGTGTCATATTGCGAACATTATCCGCTCCGCCTATTTTTTCTAAAATATTTTTTGCCATCACTTTGTAATCCATCTTCCCCACTCCTTTTATTTTGATTGATTTGTTGGTGACAAAAATTCAAGCAGCAACTGATTGGCTGCGACTGCATCGTTTTGATCGATCACAGCTTGAATCGCAGCCAAGCCTACGTTATCGATCATTTGATCCATTTGTTTGATCATTTTCATGTTTTGTTCGCACTCTTTTGAGGCATGTTCAATTACAGGGAACGTATCAAAATAAATCACACCGTCATAGTTATGCTTTTTGACATAATACAAGAATTCTAATGTTTTGAAGGGTGTTGCTGAACCAATCATCAATCCATCGTCGTTTAACCCATACCCATCATTCAGATGCACCCCGTATAATAACCCTTTTCCAGCAAACAGATCCGCAGCAAAAGCAGGGTTTTCGTGTTTCATTAGCATGTGGCAATAATCAAGGGTCACACCTACATTTTTGCGGTTGATCTCATTAAGCATCATTCCAGTGACACCCATACTATCAATGAACGCATAGGCTCTTGGTTGAAATGGTTTATACTCGATACTGATTTTCAAATCTGGTGCGTAGTCAGCAATTTCAATAAAAGCATCCCGAATCTGATTCCAAACCTTTTGGTAATTGATTTGAAAACTATAGTCAAAGCCATCAAAACCGAGCCAAATGGTTACGACTTCTCCACCTGCTGCACGACAATAATCAGCAGCTTCTTTGCATAATGTCAAGGCATGCTGCGCAACCTGTGGGTCAGCATTGCCTAATTCACCGTTGATAAACTCTTCTCTGAATCGCAATGCAACACCATTCAATTTCAAATCAGCTTGTCCCAATCTCTCTTTCATTTCAGAGGCAGTCGTCCCACCGACGTGCTCCGGATAATTTAAATCTACGTAATCAAGCCCCAATTCTTTGAATGCGCCAAATACATTGTCTAAATCATTTTCGTAAATTGATAAAAATGAATTGATTCTCGTTGCTAATTTCATCTTCATTCTCCTTAGCCATTTATTATAGACTCAGAATAGCACAAAATTTTTCCATTAACAACCATTTTATTCCATATTATTTCAAATTAATTCATAAAGAAGCATTGTTTCTATTAGAAGAAATACTTCAAAAAATTGATTTATAAGCATTTATTTTGTTAAAACTTCATTTCGGAACTATTTGAAATAAATTGATTTTTTATGGATCATTTTAAAAAAGTTGTCTTGATTCACTGATTATGCTGATTTGACTCTATTTGTTTCAGAAAAAGGATCATTTGGCAAATCCTTAGTGGGCTGCTATTGAACTAGGCGTCCCTAGTGATATATCTCCTTTCACTCCTTCGAATTGTTTTCACGTGAAACAAAAAAAACCTAACCAACCAGCAGGATCGCTGATTGATTAGGAAACAGACTGCTTTATTGTTTGGTCAACCACGTGCGCGAGTGTTCAACTTCTTCATACGTTAACTGATGACTCGGGGTCCACACAGTTGAAAGGACTGCGCCCCGTGAGGTGAAGATTTCTTGGACGTAAGCACTGTCGGCTAGGGAAACGATCGGGTCGTTTCTGCCAAAACTCATAAACACATGAGTGTCAGGCAAGGAATTCGTCGGTATATTATCGACTGGATACATGGCGTGGTAGAGGATCGCTTTTTTGAAGTGGTCACTATCATTTAGTAATAAGCGAATGGCAATGTTGGCGCCATTGGAATAACCCACCAGTACCACTTGCGCTAACGAAAAGTTGTATTCTTTGGCGGCTTGCCGAATGAAATCGGCTAATTCGTCGCCGCGAAGTGCTAAGTCGGCTTCATCGTACACCCCTTCAGCTAGGCGTTTGAAGTAACGGGGCATGCCGTTTTCTAAGACATTGCCGCGAATACCTAATAGTGACGCTTGGGGATCAAGGGCTTTTCCTACTTCTAGCAGCGACTGTTCGTCGCCACCGGTGCCGTGGAGCAGCACCAAAACTGGTGCGTCAGCTGCTCCTTGTTGGTAGATTGCTTTCATCGAAGTTCCTCCTTTAACTTGGTCGTTTGATATCGAAAATATCCCCAATCGTTGCGTAAGAATTTCCCGCTAGCCGGCTAACTGCTTGTAAGGCACGGGGATCGATCTTGCCATCTTGATAGACATCCTCTGCAATCTGGTAGCCGACAACTTCCAACAATAAGAGATCGGCAGTGGTCTGCTGGTCTTTTGTGATGGGTACGTGTTGATGCAGAATCGTTTCTAAGCGTACATTGGCTTCTTTCAAGCCAGGAACGACAATTGTTTTCGATGTCGTTGTGGTAAATCCAGAAACCGTCAACTCGCTTTGGTCTGCGGGCAATAATGCCGCGGTTTTATTGGCCTCTTGGACATTTGTTTGATCTAAAATATGCACGACGGCTTCTTTCGTCGCCAACAGATTGCGGGCGGTGTCTTTCAGTTCCCCCTCTTTACGCTGGATAGCCAACGAGAGGATCACGGGTTCTGAGCTGACGATGTTAAAAAAACTGAATGGGGCGATGTTGACGATACCATCGGCTGATTGCGTACTGACCACTGCCACTGGCCGTGGAATGATGGAGCCGATCAGTAGTTTATAATTTTCTCGTTGGGTCAAATTCTTGGGATCTAAATAGTGCATACAGCGTCTCCTTTTTTCTAAACCGATAAGTCTGGCAAGCGATCCTCGATCTCTGCACGACGGCTTTCAAATTGGGCTGGCAGCATCAACTGCTGTCCTAACGTTTCCAACGGTTCATCAACGAAAAAGCCCGGGGTTTCTGTTGCGATCTCAAAGACGATATTGCCCCTTTCTTGGAAATAGACGGCTTTGAAATAGTTGCGGTCTTTGATTTCAGTGACTCCGTATCTTTGATCGTACAAGTATTCTTGCCACTCTTTTTGCACTGCTTCCGTTGGCACGGACCACGCGATGTGATGGACGGTGCCGACACCCCAGCGCCCTGCTGGCATTGCTTCATGGGGCACGACGATCTCATGAGCGAGGGTACCTGCGGTATGGAGATGCGTGCTTTTATTTGTTTGATTAAAAATGTCCAGACCTAGATCATCTGCCAACGTTTGAATGGTCGCTTCTGGTTGTGCCGAAAGCAAGACGGCCCCATGAAAGCCTAAAATCGCTGGTGTTTCTGCCGATTCTTCGGCTTCGACTAACGCCAAAGACAGGTCATGCTGATCATGAAGTTCTAAAGTTGGCCGATCAAACAATGTACTTTCTTGGACAGTTACTTGATGTTTCGCCAGATGTTCTTGCCAATAGGCACTGCTGCCTTTAGGAATACGAAACGCGATCGTGCCGACTTGTCCGCTTCCTACTCGCCCAGGATGGGCATTTGCCCATGGAAAGAAGGTGATGATGGTCCCATTTTCTAATGCTTGATTGCTGTAATAAAGATGATACGTGTACGGATCATCAAAATTGACGGTTTGTTTGACGAGGCGCAACCCCAACACGTCACGGTAAAAGGCAACGTTCGTTTGCGGATCGCCTACGATGGCTGAAATATGGTGGATCTGTTGAATGGGTTGCATACTATGTGCCTCCTTAGGCGCGTTTTGTATTGAAGGGTTTGATGACTCCTTCGATGTATTCACGGCGATTTTCTAAAAATGGTGCCAATGATAAGGATTCACCCAATGTTTCATACGGCTCATCCCCCATAAACCCTGGTTCATCTGTCGCTAGTTCAAAAAGAATATGGCCGATGCGCACATACAACGACTCAAAATAGTAGCGATCGACATAGCCAGAGTTGGCCAATCCCAAGTTATCAAAGACTTCTTGCCAGACTGCTAATGAGTCATGGTGGGCTAAACGAAAAGCGACATGATGCACTTCACCGTCCCCTTGTTGTGCTTGCGGGCTCGTGGTATCTTCCACTAAAACGATTTGGGCGCCATTGCCGCCTTCACCGACTTCTAGCAAATAGCGATTATCTACTTGATCAATGGTTTTGAAATCAAAAACGGATTCCAGCAGCCCTTTGAAATCTGCCAAGTAAGAAACAGACATTTCGACAGGACCTAAGCCATAAATCGCAAATTCAGTAGGAACCGGTCCTTTTTTCCAAGGAGTACCAGCTTTCACGCCAGTATTGTGTTCGTCAGAGATCAATTGATAAGCTTGCGTATCAAAATCCCAAAAACGCATCACTTTTTTCCCAAATTCGGTGGTGATTGCCTCGTGTTTTACCTCAAATTCATCAAAGCGTGCGGCATAATAATCAAGGGCTGCGTCACTGGGCACTCGGAAACTGGTACGGGTGATCGAGTTGGTTCCTTTGCTACCACGAGCGGTATTGGGAAAATCAAAGAACGTCATGGTCGTTCCCGGTGACCCTAAATCATCCGCAAAGTAGGTATGGTACGTATAAATGTCATCTTGATTGACGGTTTTTTTCACTAAACGCATCCCTAACACATCTGTAAAGAAATGGTAATTCCGTTCCACATCACTTGTCATGGCCGTCACATGGTGTACCCCTAATAATTGATCTTGTTTTCTCATTTTCTTTTCCTCATTTCTGATCGTAAGTTATTTTTCGTAAAATTGTTTTTAATTGTTGCAATTCTTCACTGCTGAGTTCGGAAAAACTCGCCGCAATCTTTTGTGCATGACTGGGAAAAATTTTCTCCATCAATGCCCTGCCTGCTTCCGTAATCCTGACGTAAGTTACCCGTTGATCTTCTTGGCTAGGTTCCCGGCGCACGCAGCCTTTTTTGACTAATTGATCGACTACATAGGTTGTCGAGCTGCTGGCGATCAAAATTTTTTCCTTGATGGCTTGCGTCGTATGGGTGCCTTTATGGTAAAGCAATTCCAGTACAGAAAACTCTGTGATATTTAAGCCATAACAACGAACATCTTTTTTTGCCACTTGTTCCAAACGACTCGCCGTACGCAGCAAACCAATGTACGCTTTGAGCGCTTCTTCTTGATGCGCCATTTTCCTCACCTCTTTATTTCGAATTCGAGATAATCATAACTTACTTTTTGTAAGTTGTAAAATGATATGCTTTGGTTGTTTAAGAAAATCATTCAATGCTTATTTTTATAGAGGTTAAGAACGGTTAGACACTAACGAAGGTCCCACCTTTTCTCTATGTCTCCTTCAAATCTAATAAAAAACGGAACTCATGAAAGGTTCCATGAGTTCCGCTAAATATATATTTTACTGAAGAGGATTCGATCCATTCCATGTACTGATCGATGAAGCGCTGATTCCCACGCATAGTTATCTCTTTTTCAAATCTTTACAGTCGGCTGGACCTGCTTTTCCAAAGCCAGCAACCACTTTTTGCGTTCGACACCGCCGCCATAGCCGCCGATGCTGCCATCGCTATTGATGACGCGGTGGCATGGAACGATCAACGCCAATTGATTTTTTCCGTTGGCATTGGCAACAGCTCGGGTGGCTTTTTCATTGCCGATTCGCTGTGCCAATTGTTTGTAAGAGTATGTTTCTCCGATCTTCATCGCCAACAGCTGCTGCCAGACGGCTTTTTGAAAATCAGAGCCGATCAATGCGATGGGTACCGTGAAGGCAGTTCGATTCCCTTCAAAATATTCCGTCAATTCTTGCTTGAGTTGCTGAATGATTGCTGTTTGCTGGGGAATAATCACTGCATTCAAACGGCTTCTCAAAACAGCGATCTCCGTTTCTAGCCCTCTGCGATCCACGAATTCTAACAAGTAAAGCTGCTGCTGGTCGCTGATTGCCAGCATCGATCCCAGCTTGGTCTCAAGCCAAGCAGAAGAAAGAATCTTTTTTTCACGGCTGTTGGAAGGCAATTCCCCCATAATCCGGGAAAACGCATCTCGAAAGCCGTTGCCAGAATCGAAGCCGGCTTCTAATTGTGCTTGGATCAGCGGTTCTCCTTCACGAATCTGCTTAAACGCTAACCCTAAACGGCGTGCACGGGAATATTCGATAAAGGTCATGCCAAAATATTTTTTAAATTGTCGACGCGCAGTATTGGGATGGATCGCTAGCGCTTCAAAATCTTTGTCGGTCCACTTTTTCTCCGGGTTGCTCTCCACCGCTTCCACAAGGCTTTTCACGTCAGGGGATAAGTGGCTAGGTGAGCTGAGCGGGCGACATCGTTTGCAGGGACGATACGCCGCCAGCAGCGCTTCTTGTGCCGTCTGAAAAAACTCGCAGTTTTTCTTGAGCGGTTTTTTCGCTGGACAGGTAGGACGGCAAAAGACGCCGGTGGTTTTTACCCCAACGTAAAAAATCCCTTCATATTGGGAATTTTTTTCAATTAGCATGTCGTAATAGTGGTCCCGTTGTCGGCTATCTTCAATCATCTTGCGCATCCCTCCTTCTTTTCTACACTTACAAAAATACTTTGTGCTTGTCCAAACACACGACCAACCAATGCAGCAGCCTGCAAAGGCAGGTCGAAAATTTGCCCACATCCTTCTGATGACATACGATCACCCTTTCCTCTGAATGACCTTAGTGTACAAAGAATGGTCTTGACGCATCCCATAAAAATTAACACCAATTTTTTAAAAAGGATCGAAGGCAGTTATCCTCCGATCCTTTTGATTTCCCGTTTGCCTATTTTTCGGCGAATCTTAAAAGCAACGCCTACATGAACCTAGACCGTTGCCTTCTGCTTGACTTGCAGGGCACTTTTTTTCAGCAAGACTCGCTCCAAACGGGGGCGATTATAGCGTTGGATCATGATGAATGGGCAGTTTGCCAATAACGCATAGGCGATCATCACCCAGCCCGCCCACGTAGGATTCCAGAGGAAAAAGAACGGTGCTGGAACAATCAGCAGCCAATGGGTCAGCTCTGCTCGGCGTGTTTCGATGACGAATTTTTCCAGATAGTCCTTTTGTTGCTGAGCCAAGCGAGATTTGTCAAAGCTTTTTTTGGCAATCACAGTGCCGTCGGGCAATTTGTCTTTCCACTGACGAATACGAAATACCTCCGCCCAGATTCTGCCGCCTTTTTCAAAGGCAAAAGAACGGAACCAGTTGGCATGACGTTCAAAAAAAGCATCACTGACTTTGCGCAAGCCAAACGAGATGCCTAGATGAAACAGCAGCCAAGCCAAGCTGTCTGTAATGAGCAAGAGCAGTGGAGATAAGGTGATCAGCGGCATGTGCATCGCCTCCTATAAATTGATTTTTCGTCCTTTCCAGGTCACGGATTTCAACAAATGGGTTTGGATCCATGACCAACCAAATAAGCCTAGGAAAAAAAGAAAGTAACATGGGAAAAAAAGCAGCAAGACTCGGTTGAAGTTGCCGACACGGCGAGCAAAGCACAGAGTTTGTCCAAAATAAGCAGCATAAAAAAGCAGTCCTAGCCAAAGCGGTTCCATCAGAAACGGTGCCGCCAGTACCCCAATGCCGCCGCTGATCCACAAGATGACACCCGCCATGATCAAAGGGTGAGTGAATTGCGAAGCAGTGGCAAAGTCCTTCGTCCAGCCTTGAACAAGTTGACGAACACCAGCTGGATACATCCGAAAGGCCAACAGGTCTTTTCCACCATACAAGGTGATCGGCAAGCGTTTTTTCTTAAAGCGTCTCGCTAATGCTAGATCATCTAAGATTCCTTGTGGCATGTCCTGATGCCCATTGGCTTGAAGGTACGCTGTTTTGCTGCACAAGATACACGGACCAAAGGCGCCGCCGGCTGAGAGTTTTTCGCCTACGATAGAAAAGCGGTTCAACCCGACAGGTAAGATGACATTAAAGAGGGCAGATAGTTGTTCATACAGGCGCTTCGTTTGATGATAGGGCTGCACCGAGAGCAGGCCTTGTCCCGATCGCTCCTCATACGCAGCGAAAAGGCGCTCTAAGCCATCTTCTGCTAGAAAGAAGGTATCGGCATCCAAAAATAATAGATACTTGCCCACCGCTTGTGAGGCGCCTAACCAGCAAGCCGCCGCTTTCCCAGCAGAATCAGCAGCGGTTTGCAAGACCGTCGCACCGAAGCGCTTGGCACAGGCGATCGTCTCGTCTTCCGATCCGTCATCAACCACCAAAATCTCCACAGGATAAAGGGTTTGCTGCTGCAAGGATGCCAACAATTGCGGCAAATTTTCTGCTTCATTGCGGGCGGGGATGATGATCGACAATTCTGCCCTCTCCTTCAAGTCTTTGGATGCGGCTGTCTCCTTGCGGGTGGGTATCGTCGGCAGGCGGAAAAAAATCAGCCAGCCTGCCAGCCAAGCAGCGCAAATACCAGCGAGCAGCAGGTACACAGTCATCATCCTTTCTTGTCTTAGTGTTCTCTTTTGGTGATCATCTCACTGACTTGCTGGCCACTAAGGGTCACCATCGGCATGCCGGCACCGGGATTGACCGTACCGCCAACGAAGTATAGATTTTCGTAGCGTTCGCTGTGTTTCGGGTGTTTAAAGCCATGATTTTTCTTGCGATTAGAGACCGTGCCGTAGATGGCGCCGCGATGTGACAAATAATTCTTTTGGATGTCTTCGGGTGTCCAGCGGTCTTCATACACGATGTGCTTGCGTAGATCCGTTAAGCCCATGTTTTCCAGCTTGATCAAGATCCGTTCACGAAAGGCATCGTATTCCGCTTCCGTAAAGGGTTTATCCTGCAAATAAGGGATATGGGGCAGGATTTTGATGTTCTCATGCCCTGCCACTGTTTGCGAAGGATCGGTTTTGTTGGCATTGACCAAATAGATCGTTGGGTCTTCCGGCAGCTGATGCTGATGGAAATTTTGATCAAAGTTTTCTTTTGAGGCATTGGAAAAGAAAAAGTTGTGGTGCGCCAGTTGCGGATAGGAGGTTTTGACCCCTAAGTGCAAGACAAAGCCAGAACTTGCTGGTTCAAATTTTTCTTCCAGTTTTCGAGTAAAGGTCGGCGCTTCTTCTAACAGCTCTTCATAAGCCGGGATCACTTCCATGTTGGAAACAAAATAGTCGGCTTCGATCAACGTACCATCATCCAAACGAGCGGCACGGATTTGTTCTTGTTCAACGATCAATTTTTCCACTTTATGTCCCGTATGGAAGGTCACACCGATCTCTTTTGCTAAGCGAACGATGCCTTCGGCTAACCGATGCATCCCGCCTGGCACGTACCAGACACCTTGGGCATGCTGCATGTAGATCATCATGTTCAAGACGGCTGGGGCGTCATAAGGAGACGACCCGACATACTTGATAAAATAGCTCAGCATGTCTTGCAGCTGCGGATTGCTGACACGTTTTTGAATGGCATCATGCATGGAAGAGAAATAATCAAAGCCTTTCAGCGCTTTGATCACGCCGTGATACTTCAAGATTTCTTTCGTGGTATCTAAGCCTTTCTCGAAATAGCCTTTTTCCGTGATATCATAAATCTTTTGCGCATAGTCCAAAAAGTTTTGGTACTCTGCCATGTCTTTTTCCGACAAGTGGGGGTTTTCCTTTGCCATGCGGGCAAGATCGCCATAGAGATCAATCTTGGTGCCGTCGGGGAAAAAGGAGCGCCATTCCAATGGCAATCGGCGAATCGCAACATAATCCGCCATATCGCGATTGCTGCCAGTAAATAATTTTTCAAAAATCTGCGGCATCGTCAAAATCGAAGGACCTAAGTCAAAGCCGAAGCCGTTTGTTTCCAGTCGGTTCAATTTGCCACCTAAATGGTGATTTTTTTCATATAATGATACATCAAAGCCATTTTGGGCTAATGAGACCGCCGCTGATAGACCACCAAGTCCGCCGCCGATCACTACAACTGTTTTTTTCTCATTCATTGAATTGCTCCTCGTTTGCTTTAATAAACGTCCCTATTTAGCCAATTCTTTTCACCGAAACAGACGGTTGCGTCTCACTGCAACTGCGTGTCTTCGCACTATTTTGGCATTGGCAACTTGAATCAAAGGATCGTTTTTCTAGATAATTCTATAGTATCACACCTTTGAAAAAATGACGGGGATGAGCCTACCGGTCAACTGATGCTGTTTTTTCTCAACCATGATTTCAGCGAATGAAAAAACAACCAGCTGGAAAAGAAAGGAAACCCAGTCATTTCGTCCATTCCGAAAATATTCTTTTTATAACAACAATTATCAGAATAGTTGAACATTTTTGACGTTAATACCAGCGAAAACAAATCTTCGTATGGTTACGAAAAAACGCGTTTGAGCCAATTTGGAATATCCTGTACATTGAATGTAGCGAAAGTCCTTCCCCCAATCATTAAAAAAACAAAAGGGCCTTCTCAGTAAGACATTGCTTAACAGTGACTCTTTTTGATAATGACACGTATTGTCGCCCTTTCCTAACACTTATAAGGAGTATTGATATGAACTTAAAAACGATCCAATCAGCCGAAGAATATGTAAACTTTTTTGACGTAGAATTTATCCACTCGCCCTGTTCTTATACACACCCAAAAATCTTTAATTTTTATCTCTCTTTGCGCCAACGATTCTTGGCGATCTATGAACAAGACGAGGGTACTTTTTTCGAAAAAATGTCGTTGCTATTAGATATCGACGCACAGCTGCAAATACTAAAAGAACTTTATGTTTTAAAAATTTCTTCTCTAAACGAGTATACGGAAGAAGAGATCATTCAGCTGACGGTCAAAGACAAAACCTGTTTCTATCGGGAATTGACCGGTCTTCAGCTAAACCAAAAGGCGCCTTGGAGTTTGATTTACTTAAGTGAAGCCCAATGATTTCGCCCACATTGATCGATTGAATTGAAAACCGCTGGTTCCAAAGGCTTGCATCCGTACCTGATGCACTCCCCACTTCCCCTCCCCACACTCCTGCACAGCTGCGGAGAGTCAAGCCATTAAAAAAGAAAGCATCTTTCCTTCTCACTGTCTAAGCAGTGAAGGAAAAGTGCTTTCTTTTCATGTAAAAGGCCCTTTCTAGCAACTCTTTAGGTCAAAACAGAATGGGAAACTAGAAGAGGTCTTTTAGGGCAAATTGGCGGGTGACGTTAGGATTGATCCGTTCAAGCAGCCGATTCCAGTCAGAAGAAGAAGGGATCGTTTTGAAGACGATACATTCAACGATATCTCGAAATTCGGTCGCATGCTCGGCATAGTTCGTAACTAGCAGATCAATGGTATTTTGTTCTAAATATTGAGCATTGACTTCCCCTGAGTCAGGATAAAAGACTTGATGGGATCGGCTAAAATAGCGGTTGGACCAGCCCTCAATGTACTGAACGATATTGTTATTTCCTTCGAAGATAAAGGCGATATTTTTTCGGGGAAACCAATGACGTTCTCGAACAGATTCGATAAAAATCACTAAGTTTGCACAAAAATCCGTCAGATACTCCACAGAATAAAGGGTGTGGTACTCGCAACTACTTTCTAAAAACTCTCGGTAAGCAGCAAACTCCTTAGAAAAAGTTTTCTTAATAAACGCATTCACATCATAAATATTACGATTGGCCGAAGTGGATAAGCACTCCTTCAATTTGGCAGAAGTAAAAAAGGATTCGATCAGAATCTGATCTTCCTTAGGCTTTTTCGACGATACATTCAACATCTGATAAAACTCGTTGGTCAACGTGCGAATCTCGGTCCAATGATTATAAGAAAGACAAAACTTTTGTTCGACGATCACATTTTGCAGTTTTTTCTTTGTGATAATACTAACAAACAAAAAGATAAGTTCATCGTTCGTCAATCGACATTGAAAGTACTTTTCAATAATGCCATTGATTCGCTGAAAGTGCATCAGCTGAATACTGTGTCGCAAGGCGTGGTACAATTCGTCGTTGATTTGCACAGTTTTGCCTTGCATAAATCGCTCAAGCGAAATATAGAGTAGATACGTATATTGTGAAAACGAAACGGTGTGATAACTATTTTTGTTAAACATCCTGCCGATTTCCGTTACTGCCTGTTGGACCGCAGCTGGCGGAAAGACAGTATGGGGTGTGCTATCCGTTTCATAGAAAAAGGTACAGAAGAAATTGCGGATATCTGCTTCTTGTCCAACGATATTCAGGGGATCTAGTGCTAGTTGGAGATCAAAACGTGCCAGTTGTTCATGAATGCGCTGCAAGTATTTTGATAAGGTACTCTTGGATAAAAACAAGCAGTCCGCCCACTCATCGATCGTCTTTAACTCTCCAATAAAAATATTTTCCAATAAAATAAAGAGCGGTTCATTCGCTAAAAGCGAGGCTTTTTTCTTTTCATACTGTGAATAATCAAATAGTTCAAACGAATAGCCTTGATTGGTGGAAGTGATCAGGATCAACCCACAGAAATAATCATTAATCTGACTGATGTCTTTGCCAATCGTCCTTGTGGTACTACTTGTTACTTCAGCCAAATGGCTGGCACTGCAAATTTCATTTTTTTCAAATTCACTTAGAATCTGCAGCCATCGGACGGTCGATTTGCTTGTGACAAAACTCAATTGAAAATTTTTCAAACATAAGCTCCTTACTAAGAATTTCTTTTTTGCGGCTAATTTACGCATGAAAGGCGCCTAAGCAGTCTCATTATATCGGTTTTCATCCTACATAAAAAATCGGTTTTTTCATAGACTGATGAAAAAAAGCGTTGTGTCCAGACTACTGTCTTATAACAATTATTTTATCGGCTATTAAAAATAGTGCAAGGATTTCGCTTTTACTTTCATCAGATTCTGCTTAAGGAATAAGAAAATTCTTTGTATTATTTGCTTCATTTTGAAAAAAAACTGCTATGTTGAAAATCACCTATGTTTTCTTTATTTGTCTAAATGTGTCTGTCATGATGTTTAAAAGCTGTTCATATTGCGTTTCTTGACTTACTTTTTTCATCTGCACGTTAAAGTCCTGTTCAATAAATTGTTTGGGTATCAACTGATCCATTTCTATTTTTGAAAGCCTCTCGGTACATTCCGCTAACAGTTGGTAATCCTTTACGAGTGTTTGCGGCAGCTTGTATGTTTGTGTAAAAAAGGAATAGCTCGCATTCTTTTGAATCGTTAGTGCCACCTGCTTTTGAATCAAATAGTGTAATTTTTCTAATTGCTTATCTGTGACGGATCGTTCACCGTTTTGTTCAAATAATTGACAGTAATAGTCTAAAAATTCGCTATTGGCCATCACTGCCTCAAAATCCGTTTTATTTATTCTCATAAAATGTTCCCCTCTTTTTTTATTTTATGCATCACTGTGTAAAACATTCTTTTCGTTTAACAGAAAAAAAGAGCAGCTCATTTATCTCTTCTACTTTTTTATGGTTAATCATTTCTTGTTAGTTCTTTTCAACGATCAATACTGATTAGAAAAAAAGGAATAGACTTATAATTGATGCACTTCCTGATTATTCGCTCCCCTACTTCGTTAGCAAGTTTTTATTCGTAGGGGTAAAAACTGTAACGATTTTGCTTCTCCGCTCATCATCAATAGCATTCGAACCTACCATTTGTGCTGCTGGCTGACCGATCTGTTCACGCCAGTTTATGGGTTAGCAACTGTTACGGTTATGTGAAAATTATAAAGAATCTATGCACGATTTTTTTAAACATTTTTTCGGTTTTCATGAAAAAAAAATTAAAATCGTTGCTCCCAAAAAATTGCTGGAAAAGACAAAAAAAGAAAGTATCCACGATACTCTCTTTTCGGCAATCCTTATTTTGTTAAAAAAGCGATGGGATCGACCAATTGCTCTTGGCTCAAACTAGGCGATGCACTGACTTCAAAGTGCAGGTGTGCGCCTGTGCTATTGCCCGTACTACCCATGAGGGCAATCGTTTCTCCTTGTTTCACTTGTTGGCCCACCCTCACAAGGTTCTGTTGATTATGGGCATAGAGCGTCGTCATCCCGTCGTCATGAAGAATTGCTACATAATTCCCCCAAGAAGGATGAACCTCTGAACGGATGACCGTTCCAGATTGACTCGCCATGATGGGTGTCCCAAACGCTGCGGCAAAGTCAACGCCCCGATGAAAGCTTCCCCAACGTGGGCCAAAAGTAGAAGTGACAACGGCTTTTTCAACAGGAAAAAGATACGTCTCGCTTGCGGTCACATCAGGTTTTTTCTGATCATAACGGGTCAACGCATAGGCTTCGATCAAAGCTGTCAGCTTTTGATCATACGTCGTATCTGTGGCATACCGACCAGTCAAATAACGGGCAGCCTCTTGATAAGAAGTCGCTTCTGATTTCCATACGCCTTTATAAAAATCAGACTGCTGCCCGACCCCTTCTTTCAACAAACGAGCATAGTCCATCAATGACTCTTTGTACCCAGTATATTGGCGGAAAGTTGCCGTGATTGTGTAGTGATTTCCCGAACCATCATCTTCTTGTGTCCGAAAGGCAACACCCTGTCCGTGATAGGTTCCTTTGATACCAAAGAGATTGAAGTACGGCGCCTGACTCAGTCTGCTTTGCCCGCCACCTGATTCTAAAATAGCCTGTGCAATCATAACAGAAGCGTACAAATCATTTTTCAAGCCAATATCTCGGGCATCTTCGCCGATTTCTTGGATAAAATCCCACACTTCTTTTACTGGTGTGACCGTCAAGCTCGTTTCGCTACCTTGCTGCGTTATAGGATCGGATTGACTTGGCCCGCTTGGTGCTTGGGTACTTGGTGGTATGATCGGAGACACAGCCGCCGGTGTTTCTTGACTTGCTCCCCTATTTTCTTCTGGTGTCGGTTGCGTTTCTACAGGTTCTGACGGTTGGGGCTTCTCTGGCTGCGTCTCAGGTTTGGGCGCTTCAGGCTTCGTTGGTTTTTCTGGTTTCGGTGCTGGGGTTGGTTCTTCTGGCTGAGAAGGCTCTGGCTTACTCGGTAGCTCTGGCTCTGGTTTCGGTTCTGGCGTCGGTTGGGGATCTGGGGTTGGTTCTTCGGTTTGCTCTGTTCCCTCCGGCGCTGTCTCAGATCCTTCTGGTACACTTTCTACAGGTGCCGATCCTTGCTCCGAATCGGACACTTGTCCTTCCCCTGCTGGAGCAGTTTCTTCAACCGTCCCTGCTGTGCTGCTACTGTCACTTTCTTGTGCAGCTGTTTCTGATGTTTGGGCAACGATCGTACCTTCCGATGCAACAACCGCAGCTGAAACTGGCACACCAGCTAAAAGTTGTCCGCAAACCAAAAGAAGCGCTACCCCTTTTTGCGAATGCTTCATAGGCGATTTCCTTTCTCTCCTTTTTTCACTTAACAACCTCTATCAAAAAAACATGTTGTCATCCAAATAGTAAATAAATATCAATTCTCTTTTATTATACTACGCTTCGTTTTTTCGACTCAAGCAAATGACTCCCGTGCTTGTCAAAGAGAACGAGTTGTTGGAAGAATGGGTCTACTGGTAAAGGATCACGTTTTGCATCCAATTCGTTATCGAGTCTGGGTTGCAGCTTTTACTTTCTGTTGCCTAAGATCCTCTGGCGTCATCAGAAAAAAACACAGTTGTTCAAATGGGCAACTGCCAGTTGAACAACTGTGTTTTTATCGTCTTTTCTTGCTTCATTAGCTTTTTATCTAGCGTTTGGAGCCTTTCTATTAGCGTTTCGTTTTCTCAAGTTTATGTATGATTTTTGGCAATTGGTTTCTCAGGTCCTTGCTATACTTACCGTGAACGATTGATATTCCCGGAAATGTTCTGCTGGTAGTCAGAGCCTTCAAGGCACTGTGGCAAGAACGCCTAACAGTTGAACGTTTCATTCTCTGTGTAAATGATTATGCTATAATTATTTAAACTTATTTTTCGGAGGCTGACATGAAAACATTTCAATTAAAATTCATGCGAAATCGCACGTTGATTCGCTGGCTGCAATTGTTGAATGAATTTGAGAAAAGTCCCTCCCGTACACTGGGAGAACTCGCTGAAGTGACCGAGAGCAGTACGCGTACGTTGATTACTGACATTGCTAGCTTGCGAGAGTATTTTAAAGAGGCTATGGCGATCCATACAGCAAAAATCGGGTATCTTTTTGAAGAAATCGATCATGATAGGTATCGAAAGCAAAAGCAAGAACTGATAAAAGATGAACCGATTTTCCAGATTTTAGAAAGTATTTTTTATGATGAGCAGCAAACCCTCTTTGATTGGAGCTTAACGCTTAATATTTCTGAACAAGCGCTGATCAGCTACTTCCGGAAAATACAGCCATTTTTATCCCCTTTCGGTTTAAAAATCAAAACGGATCCCGTCTCTCTGGCAGGTTCGGAGATCGATATACGAAAATTTTTCTGTCTTTTTTACTACGAGTCTGACATTAATGTCCACACGTTATTTCCCTCGATCCATGTACAAGATGCGGTGATGGAAATCACTGACCTTTTGGAAACGAAGGCCTTACAGAGCTCTTCGTTTTCTTATTTTGCTTATATCCTTTATATTAGCGTGGAGCGCAGCAAACGCGGTTTACTTGCTGCCCCCTCTCCAGAACTAAGCGAGTTAGTTAAAAAAAATGGTTTACTTTCAAATTATGAGGACCTTAAAAAGATTATCCAGCGTTATTTTACCTTTGATTTTCCTCAAGAAGAAGCAATCTATCTTCTGACTTGCATCATTTGTCGTCGCAAACTCAACACCGATCTAGAAACAAGCAAAGCGTTTTGTCTTAACTATAACCACTGGCCCGCGATCAAACAAATCACTGCTGATTTCTATGCCCAAAATCGCGGCAACAGCTTTGATGAACAAAAAGATTTGCTTTTGTTAGAGTCATTCTTCACTATTTTCAAGCTTCGTGAGTTGTTATCGCCAACGATGAACGTCAACATCGATGATTTGAATGCTTTCGTCAAAGAGAAATTTGCGGCTGAATATAAAAAAAATCGCCAGTTTTTGCTCTCACATCCTCTTGTGAAAACACTCTATTCTTTCGACCATTTGGATGATTTTTGTGCAAGTCTCACCTTCCACATGGAAGCCATCATTGAAGAGAATTGGGGCACGCGGAGAACTATAGCTGTTATTTTTGAAGGTAACGAGTATGTTTGTGAGTACGCTGAAAGTATTATCCGAAAATATCTTGGCGTTTATCATGAAATGTACTACCCTGATTCAAACGAACTCTCCCACGAGTATTTAAAAGAAAAAAACATTAATTTTCTCATTACTAACTACTCCGAATACGCCACTGAATACTTACTGGATGTTGAAAGTGTCTTATTAAAATCAATACCCGACGCTGCCGATTGGAATTATCTTTTGAATCGAATCAATCCGAGAATTTTGCGGTTGGTCGTTCTTGATAATACGTAGTAATTCCAATCATTCACGCCGCTTCTCCAAAGAAAGAGAATTGATATTTCCTTGTCGCCTTTAAACGAACGCCTGACTAATCCTCCCATATAAAGCTGTTCTTTTTTAGTGGAAGCAGCTTTATATGGGACTTTTCCAATGAATCAAGTACGCTTTTTCCTTCTACGCTGCTACTATCAGCAATCATTGCTCTTTGGATTGATCTGCACTTAAAAATGTCCGTTTCGTAAAAGCCAGTGCGCCTACGAGGGTCATGAGTACGATGATTGGATGAGAAGATGCAGACAAGATCCCCAAAATCGCCGTCAACAGCGTGCCCGTATAACTCAAACCGACTGCCCATTGCTGAAGCCTTGAAAGCTCTCGCAGCTGCCCTTTAAAGGCCACCCCCAGCATCATTGCTCCGACAAAAGATAAAAGACCAAAAACTACATGTAAAAGTAACATTCTTTTTCCTCCTTTCTTAAATGTTCACATCGATCGCTTCAGCGATTCGTCTGCCGTATTCTGGGTCCGCACAGTAAAAATGCATGACCTGCCGTTCTTTGATCTGTTGATTTTGAACCTGTCCCAAACTTCCCGCAATCGTTTGAATTAAACGTGTTCGTTCTTCTTCTGAGAGCAAACGATAAAAATCACCTGCTTGGCTATAATAGTCTTCATCGTAAGCAAAGGAACCGATCTCTCCTTCTAACGAATAGTGGATGCCCTTGGCATGCGGGTTTTCTTTGATGCCATCGAAACTGTTCGGTTCATAATTGATCCCTGAAGAATTCGTTTTGGTATTCATGAAACCGTCCTGTTGGTGATTATGGACAGGCGCTTTTGGCGCATTGATCGGCAACTGGCTGCTGTTGGGTCCAACTCGATAACGATGCGCATCACCGTAAGCAAACAACCGACCTTGCAATAGTTTGTCCGGAGAAAAATCAATCCCTGGAACGATATTGCCCGGTGAAAAAGTGACTTGCTCGACTTCGTTGAAATAGTTCTCTGGATTGCGATTCAAAGTCATTCGTCCCACTTCAATGAGCGGATAGTCTTTTTGTGAGACTGTTTTGGTCACATCAAAAAGATTGACGGCAGCTGACCAACCTTCTTCAAAGGGAATGATTTGAACATAGAGTGTCCAAGAAGGATACTCCTTTGCCTCAATCGCTTTATATAGATCTTCAATATGATAATCAGGATTGCTTCCCGCAAGTTCTGCTGCGAGTGCCGCACTCATGTTCATAATGCCTTGATCCGTCCGAAAATGATATTTCACCCAAAAGCGTTCTCCCTCTGCGTTGAGCCAAGCGAATGTATGGCTCCCATACCCATGCATATGACGAAAGGTTGCCGGTAAGCCCCGATCCCCCATCAACAGGCTGACTTGATGGAGGGATTCCGGTGAATGGGACCAAAAATCCCATACCGCCTCTGGATTTTTCAAGGGCGTTCGCGGGTCTCTTTTTTGGGTATGGATAAAATCAGGAAACTTCAACGGATCACGAATAAAGAAAATCGGGGTATTATTGCCCACGAGATCATAATTCCCCGCTTCCGTGTAAAATTTAACCGCAAACCCCCGAGGATCGCGCAACGTATCCGCAGACCCTAGTTCTCCGGCAACCGTTGAAAAGCGAATAAACATCTCCGTTTCTTTCCCGATGGCTGAAAGAAACGCCGCTTTCGTGTACATCGTTACGTCGTTTGTTACTCGGAAGACCCCATGAGCCCCCGCACCTTTCGCATGAACGACCCGTTCGGGAATCCGCTCACGATTAAAATGTGCCAGTTTTTCTAGCAAATGGACATCTTGAATCAACACTGGTCCACGGCGCCCCGCCGTCAAAGAATTCTGGTTATCCGCTACACTGGCTCCTTGCGCAGTCGTCAACTTTTTTTTCATATCTTTCCTCTTTTCTCTATAAAATCAGTCAAGTGCAATTACTCTCAACAAAATACTTCTAATTAGCACAAAAATTATCATCATTCTTAAAACATATCAATTTATTTGCTCGAAAATAAGAATTAATTCAGATTTTTGACCATTTCCCAACTTTTCTATCGAAGTATCCAGGTTTTGCAGCAAGCCTCATGAATAGAAGGAAGCACAAAAAAGCAGTGAAGCGTTGGCTTCACTGCTGCTTTGCGTTCAATTCGATCCGAGACCACTCTACTGGCGATCAATTATTTTTTGCTGTCTGCTGCTTATTCGGCAGCTTCAATATCCTTGGCGATTTTTGCGACATCGATCTCCCGCTGCAAATAGTCTTGGTTGTCGATAGGAAAATGCTGACGAAATTCGGCTAGTTCCATCAATTCGACTTCGCCAGCTGCCACTTCAAAGTCTAAGACATGACCAGCAAATGTGCGATCATCACTAATAAAATGCAAATGGAAACCGGCGGCCGCAGCACCGTGGAACAGCAACGGGGTAAAGAACCCGACGATCGTGCCGCTGATATCTTCTGCTTGAAATTCCGGCTGATGCTGGATGATCTCAATGAATTTTGGGTACGGTTTTTCTTGCTTTGGGGCAACGCGGACGTGCATCTTGGTAAATACCCCATAAATCTTGACAGCGGAAAACAAATTCGGGCTGACTTCTGTCAGGACGTGGTTTTTCACTTCTTCATCGGTCATTTCTTGGCTGACCTGCAGGTGCTTCGCCGCAGAAAAATCAACGACTGCCGCATAGGGGGTTCCTTCATTTCCTTGGAGCACTTGTACCTTGCCCGACTCGTCTACATGGTAGATTTCACCATCTAAAATAATCACTTCACCATTGGAACCAGCCAAAGTACCAATCCCAAAATTGCCATATTCAAGCATTTTTCCGATTTGCTCCGTGCCATCCATTAAATCCTGCATCAACCCACCTAGGGTGCCATGCTGATATAAATAACTTTTGTTTTTCACTTTCATCTTGATGCTCCTTTGGTCTTAATAAAATTGATCAGGTAGGATCGTTTTGCCAAGATCGGCATTGTCTGAATAATCCACAGGGATATCAATGATCACTGGACCATCCGTTGCAAAGCCTTCTTCGATGGCTGCCATCAATTCTTGTTTGGTGGTTGCCCGTAAGCCTTTGGCACCAAACGCTTCGGCATATTTCACGAAATCAACTGGTCCAAAATCAACCCCAGAAGCACGATCATATTTCATTTCTTCTTGGAATTTCACCATATTGTAGGTACCGTCATTCCAAATCAAGTGAATGATGTTTTGTTTCAAACGGACGGCTGTTTCTAACTCTTGGGCAGAAAACAAGAAGCCACCATCGCCAGATACAGAGATCACTTGAGTATTTGGTCGCACGAGCGCTGCCGCGATCGCCCATGGCAAAGCTACCCCTAAAGTCTGCATGCCATTACTAAAGAGCAGATGCCGTGGCTCATAACTGCGGAAATGACGGGCCATCCAAATGTAGTGGCTGCCGACATCCACCGTCACCGTCATGTCATCGGTCACTTCTTGTTGCAAAGCATCAATGATTTCCAGGGGATGCAAGGTATTGTTGCTGCCTTCGACATCCGCTGGTTTTTCATTGAGTTTGGTTTGCAGCGTCGTTAAATAGTTTTGAGCGTCTTCGGTCAAGTGATACTGATCGATGGCTTTTGATAGTTGTTCAATAATTTTCGCGATACTGCCCATCAGTTCAACTTCTGGCTGCATAAATGGATCGATCTCCATCGGTACTTCATCGATGACGATCACGCGGGCATCTTTTTCCGCATTCCAGTTGCGAGCTTCGTATTCGATCGGGTCGTACCCCACAGCGATCACTAAGTCGCTGCGTTTCAACAGCATATCACCAGGCTGATTGCGGAACAAGCCGACGCGGCCAAAGAAATGCTCTTCTAATTCACGAGAAATGATCCCAGCGCCTTGGAAGGTCTCTACGACAGGCAACCCAGTTTTTGCAACTAAATGACGAATCGCTTGTGTTTCTTTCACGCCTGAAGCCCGCATTCCTAAGAGTAAGACAGGCAGTTTGGCTTCTTTGATCCGATCGACGAGTGCCTGGATATCTTCTGCATCGGCACTGCCTAATTTAGGCGAAGATAGTGGTTTGATCGCTGCCCCTTGAACGGTTCCGTCCGTCACATCTTGAGGAATGGATAAAAAGCTCGCCCCTTTTTTCGCTGTTTTTGCGATGCGAAAGGCGTTGGCAATACTTTCAGAAAGGGTTTCAGGATCTTGGACTTCACTGCTGAATTTCGTGATCGGCGCAAACAATGCCGCATTATTCATGCTTTGGTGGGTCAATTTTGAAAGGTCAGAACGCTTCACTTGTCCTGCTAGTGCCAGGACGGGATCACCTTCGGCAGTTGCCGTGACCAACCCAGTCGCTAAATTACTGGCTCCTGGTCCACTTGTCGCAATGACGACTCCTGGCTCTCCTGTCAGGCGACCGATTGCTTGTGCCATAAATGCCGCGTTTTGTTCATGTCGCGCCAAAATCAACTCTGGTCCCCGATCACTCAACACATCAAATACGCCATCGATTTTTGCACCGGGAATCCCAAAGATATAAGGCACCCGATGATTTTCTAAACTTTCAACAATGATTTCTGATCCTTTTGCACTCACTGTATTACCTCTTTTCGAAAACTGTATTAATCACAATACATATAATAGCACTTTCTATTTATTTATCAACGAAAAACACTCATTAATATCTGTACTATAAAAACGTAGTTTTTTAGAGAGCGTTTGCATCTGCTTCAGACTGCAGGTGTATGTCTTTCCATTTTTCCGACAAAAAAAGGAGTGGATCGCTCCACCCCATAAATCCTTTACTGTATCAGAACACCTCTAAAAAGAAGCTTCTTTTGTCGGTTTTTTATTCTGCTGGGACATTTTTTTCCGTCAGCCAACCGACAGCCAGTGTCATGGCCGCTCGTGCAGCTTGGGTCTGATCCATCGCATTGACCATCACAAAATCATGGATGATTCCTTGCAGACGTGCTTGGGTAACTTCCACGCCAGCTGCTCGTAAATGCTGCGCATAGGCTTCCCCTTCATCCCGCAAGACATCTGCTTCCCCTGTAATGATCAACGCTGGTGGCAGATCGGCTAACTCCTCTTTGGTCGCTCGTAAAGGAGAAGCGGTAATTTGATTCCGCTGTGTTTCATCCGTCGTGTATTGATCCCAGAACCATTGCATCCCTTCTTTGGTCAGAAAATAGTTTTCGCCGAATGCTTCATACGAAGGCGTATCAAAGCGGGCATCTGTCACAGGATAGAACAATAATTGCTGTGCGATCGGAATGCCGCCACGGGCTTTCGTCAACAAGGTCATAACGGTCGCCATGTTCCCACCTACGGAATCACCAGCCACGGTCAAACGGCTAAGGTCTAAGCCTTTGACATCGACAAATCCCGGTAATTGCTGCAAGACCGCATAATTTTGTTCGATCGCCGTTGGGTATTTTGCTTCTGGTGAACGACTATATTCAGGAAAAATGACGATCGAGTTGGTTCGTACCGCCAATTCACGGATCAATTTATCATGAGTCGCGGCACTGCCGAAGACCCAGCCCGCGCCATGGAGATAATAAATGACAGGGAGAATCGCATGATTTCCTTCAGGACAAACAAAACGAACATTGATGGTCCCCCATTCGCCTGTATCTACGGTCTGATCTTCTATCTCAACCGCCAATTTATTGACGGGTGACTCTTGGACTTGTTCCAATAGTGCGCGCCCTTCTTCTGGCGGTAATTCATAGATCCGTGGGTGCGGTGCATTTGCCTCACTAAATTCAACGGCTGCTTTTTCCAACGAAATTCTATCTGTCATACGATTCTCTCCTTTTGTTTGAAATCGTTCGTGTTGACCTTAAGGGTACCACCAAGTCATTCTGATGCAAAGAATCTTGCTTCCTTCTGCTTCCAGGCATTTTGTTCGACAAAAAAGGTGGTTTTTGCACTCTTAACTGCCTTGCCTTCATGACCGATAACTGTAAGACACTCGCTGTGTAAACTTCCCAAAAAACTGAAAGGCGTAGGTAAGTACGTATGAAATTCACATTAGATGAAACACAAAATAACCGTCTGCTCGCTGCTATTTTTCAAGAACTCGCTGTCATAGTCTTTGATCCGCAAAAAGAAGTTGTTTTCGCCAATGCCAACATGACTGATATCCTAGGGTACAGCCAAGAAGAAATCATTGGCTTGCCGCATCGGACCTTTTGTTTTGACCATTATGCTGCCAGTACGGATTACCAAGCTTTTTGGAATCAACTGCTGTACTCAAAGCAACGGTTTCAAGACAAAATCATCCGAAAAAACAAACAAGGAGAAAAACTGATTTTAGAAGGAATCTACTTCCCCGTCCTCGATGAGCAGCAAGAAGTCGTCAACGTCGTCAAAATCGCTTTTGACATTACCCAAAGAGAACAAGCCTTAGCGGTCACTATCAAAAAAGTGCAAGAAAGTGCTGCTTCCCTGACACGACTTTCTGCCAACGGGCATCAGCAAGTCGATCATTTGTCAGAGAACTTGGCGCAAGTCAAACGGCTGTCTGATCAAAATCAAGCAACGACCCATGCCTTAGAAATGGATAGCCAACAGGTGACAGCGGTGCTGCATGACATCGACCGCATTGCACAACAAACCAAACTGCTATCCTTCAACGCTTCCATCGAAACAGCACGGATCGGCGAACAAGCAGCTGGCTTTCGGGTAGTTGCCGATGAAATGCAAAAATTAGCCGAACAGACCAAGCAGTTGACCCAAACCATTGCCGCAACCATGCAAGCCATCAACCAACAAGCCTTAGTCGTGTTAGATAGTACCGAGTCGACGACTATGAAAATCAGTGATTCGCAAAAAAGTCTCGCTGCCGTTTTGCATTCTTACGACACGCTGCGAACGACGGCCAGTCTTTTAAACGATGAAGCCGAGTATTTAACAGAGACCAACAATGCTGAGTTGGAAACCACATGAAGTGAAAGAGAGCGCCGCTGTTTGCGACGCTCTCTTTGTTTTTTTGACCAATAAATTGATTCCCTATTTGATTTCATCGATACTCAGCACTAGCCAGTCTCCCACTCTTGCAACAACTGCTGTAATTCTTGCAAAAATGATTGGGTCGCAAAGCCCAATGCTTGAAGAGGAACACGATATTCCTGTTGAATCACCAAAAAGCTACTAAACATTTTATGCTGGACCTCAAAACCGAGGTTTTTCCAAACACTCCAGGAAAAACTGACTATTCGTTTTTCTTTCTTTTCGTACGTGCACAAATACACTCGTTCAACGCCAAAAAGCAGTCCCGCATTCGCTTTCTTGCCAGTCATCTTTGACGTTAGCAACGCAAGAGGGGTCTCCGTTTCAGGCACTTGAAAACTAGCGAGGACTTGTCTTTGCCATTGCCTTGGTAGCACTTGTCTTTCTCCAGAAAAATAGAACAAAAAATTTTGCTCTTGCAAAAAAGCATTCAAACGAGTTTGTCGCTCCTTGACTGGATCGCGTGGCGCCCGCTGAATCAAAGACGTCTGATTCATTGCCGCTTGCTTTGACTGCTTGTGATTACTTGAACCCCCTGCCGCTGAGGAGTTTCCCAGGGGAAGAGGATCCATCGTTTGGTTGGCAGCAGCTGATTGACTGATTTTCTTCAGCAAAACAGCAAGGTGCGTCAACGAAAGCTGTTTTGCTGTCATAGGATTGGCATGCGGGCTTTTGGTAGGATCGAAGGACCGTTTGATCACCATTTTCCCACGACAATACAGACAAATCGCCGTGCCAGCGTCCCAATTGACTTCTAGTTCTCCTAAGCAGTGGGGGCATTGAATCGGAATAATATCCATTGAATCATCCTTTCGTTTCGATACAGGTATCGGAGCTATCCGTGGTAAAGATACGGATCGTATTCCAGCTGAAAAACGCCAGCAGCACTAGAAGCGATATGCCATAAAAACCGAAATACCAAGTCAGGAATGTTAAAAAAAGGATCAAGGCGAATTCATACGCCATGTTTTCCAGACTGCTGTAAAATACTGTCTGTCGGACGAGTTTCTTCCTACGCGTTTCAAAAGCTTTCTTCACTGCAGTTGCTGATGCATCCGATTGACTCAATGCCTGAGAAAGTTCTGCTTTGAATTTGCCGTACTCTGAGAAAAACTTGACCTCTGGTACGAGCAAGAAATACCAAGTCACGACACAAGCAATCAGCAAGATGACCGCTGAAACAATCAGACTAAAGGCAACGGCAGGCATTAAAAATCCACCAAAAAAAAGATTCAAGAACGTTCCTGAAAGCATACCTAACAATAAAAATATACAGAAAGAATTTCCAAGGATCCTGCTGGTTTTGGAAAAACTTTTCTTCACTTGCACCAGCTGTTCACATTCAGGAAGCTGGGTTGGAAAGAGACGTTCAGCATCGGTGCCATCAGCCACGAAAGAATAGGTTTGGTTTCCGTATTTGAATTCGCCAATGTAATAAGGAAAATACAGTTTTTCCGTATCACATTGTTTCGGAAAAAGAGTCAGTTGAACCTCATTGGCAACATCTGCTCCCACCAAATGGTCTTTGGCTTTTGCTTCAAAGACTTCCATTAGATGGGTATCAGAGAGTGCCGCTTCTCTGGAAATATCAAAGGGCAGCACCTGAGCGCCTTGGCTAAGTGCCGAAAACTGCTGCATATCCGTGCAATAGGCGGCTCCTTTTTGAAGATGCAGCGGCAGCTTACCATTGATACTGTAATCCGCTTCTTTTTGGGTATCCGTAGGGAAATATTCATTGAAAATTGTTGTGTTCCCGCTGTTATGTAAAGAAATATCGGCAGTAATGCGCCCACTCCCCCTCTGCTGTTCCTCGTGGACATAGCTCCCTCTCACTTGAGCATCATAAGCAATTTGAAAGTAATACATCGGGATAAATACACGTTTTAGATGAACCATCTCTAGCTCAAAAAAGATACTTTCCGAGATGGTCTCTTGCCATGCTAGTTTATTTTTTAACGCCGCTTCACATGCCTTTTCATCATAGGCAAACGGATAAAACCCTTCTTTGACAGTCCCTTGAATGTGTGGCAACTCTTTAAGCGAGACGACTTGTTTTGTTTGTTCCTGGTTTTTTTGTTCCGGTTTGATCAACAGCTCATTTAAACAATACTGACAGACTGCTTTCCCTGAGTCCCAATCAACTTCTAGACGTCCCAGACAGCTGGGACATTGGATTTGGGTGATTTTCATTTTTTCTCCTTTTTTATGAATCGTTTTTTCTTTTCAACAAGATGGTTTATCAAAGAAACCGAAGAATGTTCCAAATAAGGATAACGACCACGACCACATAAGCGAGCGTATCGAGCCATTCATAAAATTTCCTCATTCTTGCAAGATGCTTTCCACGCTTCTCGTAGTTTGCTAAAAAAGCTGTCCCAGTTTTCTTACCTAATAATTCTCTTTGGAGCTCATCTCTAAATTTTTGGACTGTTTTGAGGTACTGTTCTTTTAGAAAGTGCAACACTATCCCCGATACTACCCAATAAACTGCAGTTGGCAGGGAACTCATGACAATCCCCCCTATGACAGCCCTAAATACTCTTCCTAGAGGAAGCCATTCAGAAATGAATAGCGCCAAGATCATCAGGATCACACCTAACGTAAAAAAGAGTACGGAGGACCAGCCAAAAACCTTACGAGCTTTTGAAAAATTCGCAACCGTTTGATAGGTAGCTTGGCACTGTGGGATAATCGGCAGCTTCATTCGGTCAGGATCTTTGCCGTCGATCGCAAATTCAAAGGATTGCTCTTGGTACTTGAAGGTGCCCATATACAGGGGAAAGTAGAGCTCTTCTGTAGCACAGCTGATCAGGGAAAGATTTAGGTGCAGCTCTTTTAGATGATCGGCAGATTCTTTCTTCTGGATCACCGCATTCGCATGAGCTCTCAATTCCGCTTGTTTTTCAGAACCAAAGAGCGCCTGCTCTTGCTCAATATCAAAGGGAAAAACATGAATAGCATGTGCTGAGACTAGCTGTTGAAATTCCTTTTGATCGGTATTAAAGTGCGGTTTTCTTTTCATTTCATCATTGACCTCAAAGCTCTGAGGAATTTCTTGTTCGATCACCTCCGAACTGCCGCATTGATAGAATATAACCGTCTCACCTGAATGGTCGCCTCGCTTCTTTTCCCACGTGGTCGTATGCGAGCCTGCCCATGCAATGGAATGGGTATCGTAGCCAAAGGCCCCCTCCCAGTGCATCGTATAGGTCACCTGAAATTCATAAATCGGAATAAAATATCGTTTTACCTCGCTGACTTCAAGATGAACGATAATGTCCTCAGGAACTGATTCCTGTTGGATCAGCCATTTTTTCAAGGCATTTGCTACCTCGTCTTCATTAAAGGCAAACGAATAAAACCCTTCTTTGACTTTTTGAAAAACTACGGGAGCCTGTTCATTCGAAGCTTCTTGCGTTTGTTTTGGCGGCGACTGTAGGACTGACTTAGTTAAGCAATACTGGCAGACTGCTTTTCCTGTCTCCCAGTCAACGGTTAACTGACCCAAGCAGCTGGGACATTGGATTTGTGTGATTTTCATTGCTACTCCTTTTGCACATACTGATTTTCTTATCAATGAAGTGGCTTAGTTGCACATGAGGGGGAATGTCTTTTTTATGGTGTTATTTGGGGAAAGCCGCTTGTTTGCAGGTATTTGCTCGATTTCATCCGTTTGTTCAAAGCGTCTTTTTCTAGTAATGAAGTAAATACGTGTATTAGGACCAAGAGCTGTTTAGCAAAAAAAGCAAATACAAACAAAAAAACTCTTTCTACATCACTTTATAATAAAAATTTCCGTAAATCTATTTATTATTGATAAAAATCTATTGGTTTGCTAGTTGAACTCCCTCCATACGTTCAGCAACCCTTGCTAGCCGGTTATTAATGGCGGATAAGTTAGGAAAAATGTTATAATTAAATTATTCACAAGAAAGGAAATGGAAAAAAAGTATGGGGATATTTATTTTTGTTGTTGGTTTTTTGACAATGGTTGTAAGCGGAATCTTTTTTGTTCTTAGTTTGATCAAGAAAAAGTCGCTTCGCAACAAAATCGTTATTTTTATGGGTGGTTTTCTCTTATTGATTGGCGGAGCACTAATGACTCCAGCAGCAACACCGGAGCTTCACGTAGATGAAGCAGAACTGGTTACCAACGAACAAGGCGAAGCGGCGATTACGGGTCAAACCAACCCAGAAGCGCAACTGACGATCAACGGGGTGGAGGTTTCGCTGGCGGACGAAACATTTTCTTACACCGTGCAACTTGAAGATGAAGAGGAACAGGAATTTACTCTCCAAGCCTCAATGGGTGGAAGCGCCAAAGAAGAAGTCGTCACCGTCAAACCTTCTCGCGCATTTCTAGCGAATTTACAAGCTGAAAGACAAGAACAAGCAGCACTGGAAAAAGCTGAGACGGCACTGGCGCTTGCCGAAACCCAGCCAAACCAAAAGAATTATGACGAAGCCGTGACGCTGATTCATGCTTTAAGTAAAACCTACGAAAATTTTGCTACCCGGCTAGCTGTAGTTGAAGAACACCTTGCCATCGGCAAAGCCCTTGATACCGCTGAAGCTTCTCTTGAGCGCAAGGATTTCGATCAGGCAAAAGAATTGGTCGCACAAGCAGTGTTGAACAAGGAAACGTTTGAAAGTCGGTTATCCACTGTAGAAACTAAGATTTCTGAGAAAGAAGCAGAAGCACTCGTTGCAGAAGCTGTCCAAGCGGTGGAAGCGGCAGAGGCGGAGCCGACAAAAGATACCCTTGCTCGTGCAGAAGATGCTGTCGCTCGTCTCAAGACCCCCGATGAGGAATTAGCTGCTCGAACAAAAACAGTGGCGCAAACGATCGCTGCCAACGAACAAGCAGCCGCTCAAGCCAAGGCGGAGGAAGAACGGCAGGCAGCCGCCGCTGTGCCAGAACAAAGTCAGCCAGTCGCTGCTAGCAATCAAGCCCAAACGTCGGTCCTCGTTACACCAACAGGTTCGAAATATCATACGAGAAAATGCGGCAACGGTACCTACACGCCTGCCACTTTAGCAGAAGCGCAAAGTCGCGGACTTACTCCTTGCGCAAAATGTTTTCCGTAATAGTCACTAATATTTTGCAACGAAAAAAAACAAACCTCATTTTTGTCTAAGGTTTGTCTGCAGTCTAAAGTGGTTGTCTCGTCGGAGGCAGCTGCTTTTTTATCACTTGCTATTTCTCATCGTAAGAAAACTCGTACTCGTTTTGTTCATCATCGATCAGACGCTTGTCATTGTTGTCCACCATTTTGAATACTTTCTCAAAATCATCGCCAGTCATGCGCACTTCCTTTTTCTCTTGATCAATGATCACTTGGGCATTTGTCACTTCAAAGGTGTGCATAGTGCCGATGTCTGCCGCAGTCAGTGCTTTGCTTTTGGGAAACTCTGCTTGCAGTGTTTCGTTGATCTGCACTAATTGCGCCTCTTGTTCTTCTACCAAGTCCGCAGGTTCCTGATTCGGATCGACCAAAAAACTCAGCGTTTTATTGACAGTGATCCTTCCATCTTCAAATAGATACAAAGCATATTGTTGATGACTGTTGCTATTGGTCAATACTTGATTTGCAGCTGCAGAGTCAACCCCTGCGCGGCTGCAGCTTGCCAAAAAAAATAGCACCGCCAAACAAACGGTAGCAAACATTCTTCTACCTAACTTGCTTTTCGTTTTCATTTTTCCCCTCCTCGTTTTCCCTAAGTTTCCTTCTTTCATGATTTTTCGCAAACCCGTGGGTTTGTGTTTCCTGTCAAATTTAGTTATTTTCAGTATAGCATAAACAATTTGCTTTTATAGCTTTTTTTTATAGTGAGATTAATTTCACGCGCAAAAAAACCAACCTTGTCGAGACAAGATCGGCTTTCTTTAGGATTGATTCGTTGAGATCTTTGAACGTTCTCGCTGGGATATGATCGCTGCCTATTGTCCAATTAGTCCGACAACAAGCCCTAAAACGATCACTCCTAGAAACCCATTCACAAGGTGCAGCCCAACTAATTTACGGGACTGTCCCGAGTAAACAGCCATCACGAAGGTGGCGACCCCATACACCCCTAGCCACAATAAGCAAGCGACTTGCAAGGAGGTCATCAGCCAACCATCATGATCGAATGTGGCAAACCAATAGACGACTTGATAGGTCGCTGCCGATAAGAGAATCCCACCAACAATCGTGCCGCCAAAGGTAAAGAGCATGTCACCGGTCGTCATCTGCTGACCGTCCATCTTCTCTGCCATTCCTGATTCTTTCGCCCAAAACTTGCCCCACTTATGCATCGGGTTGTAAAGCAGACTTTCCACCACAACCCAGCTGAGGGTGCCGAAAATCAATGTCCAAAAATTAACCATTTTCGTATTCTCCTTTACTTTATTTTTAGCCATGTTCCTGAGAAGCGAAAAAATAGCCAAGCGGGCTGTTCCTTCTCCATCAGTTTATGCCTTAAGGGAGGGTTCTTCAACTTTTTCCACTGGTGTCCCCTATTTTTCGATGGTTCCAATAAAAACTAAGAAAAATGATCGTATACAGCAATGCGGTGAAACCTGTAACCGCTAATGGGTTAGTGATCAAGATTCCGGCAAACAGCAAAAGCAACGCAAGGATCGCCCCACCCAAAAAAATCGTATAGCCCATTTTCTTCTGCTTGCGTACCAAAACAAACGCCGCCACACTGATCAACAACCAAATCAGTAATACAGTATACGACAGGGAGCCTGCCAGATAATTGAAGAGTTTGTCGCCTAAAAAGTAAGAAAGAACGACTCCAAGATATAAAGTACCGCTGCAAAACATGATCGCTCGTTGGGGCACGCTGTTTTTATTCAGCATCGTGAAGCGGCTTTTTTTCTGGCCATTGTTGCTTAACCGGAAAAACAACGTTCTTGAAGAAGCATAGACCCCAGAATTGATGGAGGAAAACAAGGCCAAAATGATCACTAAATTAACGATGTCGGAAGCAAAAGGCACATGGATTTTTTGAAACACCATTACAAAGGGACTGACATTTGGATCTGCTAATTGATTCCACGGATAAATGATCAGTAAAAGAAACATGGGAATGATGTAAAAAGCGGCAATCCGAGTCATTACTCCTTTGATTGCTTGAGGGATCGCTTTTTTTGGATTTTCTGCTTCACTAATCGTGATGGCTACTAACTCAGAACCGCCATAAGAATAGATTACGACCAATAAAGAATTGATAAATCCTTTGAGACCGTGAGGGGCAAAACCACCATAGTCTGTCATTTGTCTCATCGTCGGTAAAAAGCCCAGATCAAAGACTTGCGTGGCAACCAGATAGAGACCCACCAAGATCAGCACAATCACCACACTGATTTTGGCCCACGAAAGCCAGTATTCCGTTTCTGCAAACAAGCGGACCGAAAACAAATTGATGATGGTCGTGAGTAGTGCCAAAATCAAAACAAAGATCCAAGCTGGAATATTGGGAAACCACAGCTGCAAAAAGCTTGCGGCAGCAACTGCTTCGGCGATGATGTTGATCATCCACATTGACCAGTAGATCCAATCAATGAAATCAGCTGTATGCAAGCCAAGATACGGCTGGACTAAGCCCGAAAGGCCATGTTGTTTTTGGTCAGATAAAACCAACTGTCCCAGTCCTGTCATGACGACAAATAAGATCAGCCCACAAAAAATAAACGCTAGCAAGACCGCAGGCCCCGCTAACTGGATCGCTTCCCCACTGCCTTTGAATAGGCCGGCACCGATTGCGCCACCTAGTGCCAACATAGTGATGTGCCTGGTTTTCATCTGTTTTTTTAATTGATTTTTTTCTGTCATACGTTCCTCCTCGAAAACCGTTGATCCTTCATACACAGTGATTCTCTCACTGTTGCTATTTTTAATTATATGAATGATTTTTTTTAACTACCTCATAGAGAATACCAGACGTTTCTGCTATTGCAACTAAGAATTGAAAAAATTATCTATTTTTTCTGAAAATTCTATCATCCTCTAATCTTTTTCACCCAAATCAAATCTTGGCGAACTTTTCTTTAGGTGAAGGTACTAAAAAAAGCCATCTCCCAACATGTGGGAAATGACTTTCTGTCCGTTTCTTCAAGCAGGCTCGATGATCAATGGGTCGTAACCAACTCGTCTTTGATAGCGTCAGGGAGATCTTGCTCGGTCACCTCTTGATACGACTCCACATGTTTGCCCTTTGCATCAAGCTCTAGGTAGGCATTTTCTTTTAATTTTTGTGGTGCCCAAAACGTGATTTTTATTTTTTGTCCATCTTCATTGATTCCTTCTTGCGTATATTCATAGGCATCATGTTCTTGCGGCACGCCATACTCATCGGATGTTTTGACATAAACCTTTTTCTCCGGTACGAAAGGATTGAAACGATCCACCAGCTGAACCAGTTCGCTGGAATCATCTTTCGTAAAATAAGACCATGTAACCAATGTGACGGTCCCGATCGTTAACACGAGCAGGATCATACTAATTGCTTTTTTCAAGTGATTGTCCTCCGTTTTTTCTATCTGCCTTCAGTATAAAAAAACAAGCGATAAATATAATCAAACTTAAGACGTATTTTTCCGTCGGTCATTGTAACTAAGGTATCAATGGAATATTTTCTGCTTTTTCCACCTAAATGTATAGGCAAACAACTAAGTTACTCCTACAAAAACGTCCCTTCTCACAGGAAGACCAGACTGTTTAATAAGTATCGTGATTTTTCATTCTTTGTAGTAAACTAAACTGCAACAACTTACTTTTAAATACTCATGATTGAAAACTATAGAAAATCGAGGTGTCCCATGCTAGAAATCAAACTGATCGATCAAGAACACCAAGCTGATATCCGCTTGAAAAACGAACCCTTCTCCTTATGGGGGAAAATGCTGCCGTCTTATAATGAGGGCAACTGGCAGTACACAATCTGTAAATTTGCACCTGAAGACATTCAGACGATGCGTTTCCCAGATGAAAATTATTGCTATGATGAAATGAGCCGAAACAGTCTGTTTATCGGTGCTTATGATGATGGAAAATGCATCGGCTTAGCGATCGTTCAAGACGCTTTTTTCAATTATCTGTACCTATATGACTTAAAGGTCAACACAGACTACCGCAAGCAAGGAATCGGTCAACTGTTGATCCAACATGCACTGAAAGCGGCCCTTGCCAAAGACTATCGCGGCATCTATACACAAGCGCAGGACAACAATCCTTCTGCCTGTCTGTTTTACTTGCGAGCAGGCTTTCGTATCGGAGGCCTGGATACGGAGGTGTACAAAGGAACCAATCAGGAAGGCAAAAGTGACATTTTGTTTTATTTGGATGCAGCGGAAACGGCAGGCAAAAAATAGCTGAAAAAAGAAAAAAATTCCTCCTGCCAGATGGTACACTTAAGGCAACAATGTTTTAGAAGGTGAGGAAGAAGAATGTACGTAGGATTTGATATTGGCGGAACAAGTATTAAATATGGGGTTTTAGATGAAACCGGAGCGATCCTTGAAAAATCAGCGATCCCTACTAGCTATGAGCCAGCCCAGTTTTATCAGGATCTACTCACGATCATCGAAGATGCCCAGAGCCGCCACACGATTGATGGCATTGGGATCAGTGCCCCAGGGATCGTTCAAAAAGACGGGTTTATGTTAACGGCTGGAGCAATCAAATCGTTATATGGTGAAAATTTTAAAGCAGTCTTGGAAGCGCGTACAGGATTGCCGGTGGCGGTGGAAAATGATGCCAATGCAGCAGCGATTGCTGAAAAATGGATCGGGAATGCGCAAGAGGTAGCCAACTATTTGTGTCTTGTCCTAGGCACTGGTGTAGGCGGTGGGATCGTAATCAATAATCAAGTCTACCGAGGTGCTCATGGCATGGCTGGTGAATTTGGTTGGATGGTGATCGATCAGCTGCCAGAAGAAGGCAATATCGAGGAAAGTTCCATCAATAAAAAAACTGCCGTCGTGGGCGGCTTGATTCGCCTCTACAATTTATCTGGCGCAGCAGTTCCTGGCTTTGAACCCACCCAAGACGCCAAAGAGATTTTTGACCGCGCGCAGCAAGGCGAAGCATTGGCGTTGAAGCTGACGGACCAATTTCTGACGGATCTGTCTGTAGGGTTGATCAATTTGATTAGCTGTTTTGACCCAGAATTGGTATTGATCGGCGGCGGCATCAGTGCCAATCCTTATTTCTGGGAACGCCTGCAGGCTCGCTTGACGATCACGGAAACACGGCATGAAGCGATCAATTATTTGCGCGGACAAACCATCGCGCCTGTTCGTCCAGCGAAGCTAAAAAACGATGCCGGCTTGATCGGCGCAGTCTATCAGATCCACCAACAGCTGCACCGTTAAAAGTTCGGATATGCTATACTGGTGTAAATTGATTATCTAGGACAGCGAGGAACCAGCATGGCGCTTTTTGAACAATTAAACTTGAACAAGCTCTCTGCGGTAGAACAAGAAATCTACCGTTTTATCGTCAATCACTTAGAAAAGATCCCGTATATGCGTGTGCGCGACATTGCCGATGATGCTCATGTCTCTTCGACTTCGGTCTTTCGTTTTATTCAAAAAGTCGGCTTTCAGTCGTTTCCAGAATTTCGCTTCTATATCAAAAATCATTTAGAAAAAGCCCATTTTGACGCGCATCCTGAACACTTAGGTTTAGAAGCGCGCATCAAAGGCTTGAATATGCAGATCTTCCACCCTGATGCGGAATACCAAATACGAAAACTTGCCGAAGCGATGCGGGATGCCGATTTGATCTTATTTATGGGGATGGGGGCATCCGGTGCGATCGCGCAATACGTTGCCCGCAAGCTAGCCAGTCTCGGTTACTTTAGTATCAGCATTGATGAGCTGACCTACCCAATCAAAAGCTTTTTGCGAAAAGATCAAAAAAATGTTTTGGTTTTTCTGAGTGTCTCTGGTGAAACCAAAGAACTGATCGAAGTCATTACCGGTTTAGACAATCAAGCGATCGTGCAGAAATACTGCATTACCCCTAATCGGGAAAGTACGTTGGCACGCCTGTGCGATTATTCGATCGAGTATGCGATCAAAGAGGAACGCAAAGACATCTTTCTTGATTTGACTAGTCAATTGCCTTCAGTAGCGATTTTAGAAACACTGATCGGCTATTTACAAGATTATCGTTCCAACCCTTGATGGTTCAGTTTACTGAACCATCTTTTTTTGTAACACTGTGTTCCGGATGCGGAATTTTTTTCATTTCTTGAGAGATATGTACGGAATCCGTATCCGCTTACTTTTAGCCGCTTTCATTCGCTATAATGATGGCATCAATTAAGGAAAGGTGTTATTATTATGCAAAAATTCAATGACCTGTTAGACCGCTCGTTGGTACCAATCGCAACAAAGTTGAACAATCAACGCCACGTAGCAGCGATCCGGGATGCATTCATGCTGATTTTCCCACTGACCATCGCTTCTTCTCTCGTTATTTTGGTCAACAATATTTTATTTTCCAATGAAAGTTTCATCGTGCAATTATTTCAACTGAATCGGCTTTTTCCTAATCTGGAAAGCGCCCAGCAAGTTCTAGCTTCCGTGGCGAACGGGACCATCAACATCATGAGTTTATTCATTGCGTTTCTTGTTGCCCAACTTTTAGCCAAGCATTTCCAAGCAGATGCTACGCTAGTTGGTTTGACAAGTGTCGCTGCCTTTATGATCTTGTACCCGACCTCGTTTGCAGTAGATGATGTCAATGTGATCTCTACACAATATTTAGGCGCCCAAGGGTTGTTCGTAGCTATGATCGTGGCTTGTTTGGTCGGTGAATTCTTACCGAAGCTTTTCAAGGTCAAACGATTGCAGATCAAAATGCCTGAAATGGTACCACCAGCTGTTTCCCGTTCCTTTTCTGGCATGATTCCGATCGTGATCATCGTGGCAGTCACTGCTTTGATCAATTTCTTAGTTTTAATGATTGCACCGGAAGGCATCAATGAACTGATTTACAACGGGATCCAAAGTCCATTGCGGGATCTGGGGGGCAATGTCGTCGGTGTCTTGATCTTGGCATTTTTGCAAACCACGTTGTTTGCGATTGGGATCCATGGACCAAACACATTGAATGCGGTTCGTTCAGCGATTTTTACCGAACAAGATCTAGCTAACCTAGACTTTATCAACCAGGGCGGCTCCTTGTGGGACGTTCCTTACAAAGAAACCTGGGGCGTTTTAAATGATATGTTCGCAAATATGGGCGGAACTGGTATGACATTGGGCTTGATCATTGCGATCTTCATCGCTTCAAAACGTCCAGAACAACGTGAGATCGCTAAGATGTCCTTAGTTCCAGGAATTTTCCAAATCAATGAACCGATGATCTTCGGTCTACCGATCGTCTTGAATCCAATCATGATCATTCCGTTTATTTTGACACCAATGGTCAATATTTTGGTGGGTTATTTTGTCACTGTTGTCTGGCCGATCATGCCGACCCCAGCGATTGGGGTACCATGGACGACCCCAGGAATCATTAATCTCTTTTTAGGAACTGGAGGAAATGCGATCGCTGCGGTTGTCGGTGTCGTTTGTCTTGCGATTTCGGTCTTGATCTATTTGCCTTTCGTGATCGCCTCTAACCGTTCCCAGAAAGTAGAATTATAAGCAAACGAATGAGTCGAGGAGGAATGAAATTTATGTCCGCAAAAATGCCGAAAGATTTTTTATGGGGCGGCGCGATCGCTGCCCATCAAGCGGAAGGCGCTTGGAATGTTGCTGGCCGTGGAATGAGTACCGCCGATGTCATGACGGCCGGTGGCAACGGTATTCCCCGTAAAATCACCAAAGGAGTCATTGAAGGGGAATATTACCCGAACCATGAAGCCATTGACTTTTATCACCGTTACAAAGAAGATATCCAGTTATTCAAAGAACTGGGCTTGAAATGTCTACGGACATCGATTTCTTGGAGCCGGATCTATCCAACTGGAACAGAAGAAGAACCAAATGAAGCCGGTCTCCAATACTACGATGATCTTTTCGACGAATTGCAGGCAAATGGCATCGAACCCGTCATCACTTTGTCTCACTTTGAAATGCCTTATGCCCTCTATGAAGAATTTGGTGGGTTTGCTAACAAAGAAGTGATTCCCCTCTTTGTCAAATTCGCTAAGACTGTTTTTCAACGGTATCGTGACAAAGTGACGTATTGGATGACTTTCAATGAGATCAATAATCAAGCAGATGGGCAAGAGCCGTTGCACGTTTGGACCAATTCTGCCATGATCATCGAGGATGACAGCCAAAAAGAAGCACTCGTCTTTCAAGCGGGCGTCAATGAGTTGATTGCCAGTGCGGCAGCCGTGATCGAAGGCAAAAAAATCAATCCAGAGTTTCAGATTGGTTGTATGATGGCCTATGTCCCGGTCTACCCCTACTCTTGTGCGCCAGCTGATTTGATGGCATCCGTCAAAGCCAATGAACGGCGCTATTTTTACAGCGACGTCCACGTACGAGGCAAGATCCCAACCTATGTGCAAAAATATTGGGCAAAAAAAGGCATCACGATTGAGATCACGCCCGAGGAACAAGCGCTATTAAAAGCGGGAACCGTTGATTATATTGGGTTCAGCTATTACATGTCAGGAACGATCTCAACCCTTGATGAAGTGGCTGGCACACCAACTGAGGATATCCCGGGAGCAAAAATCGTGAGTAATCCTTATATCAGTGCTTCTGATTGGGGCTGGCCTATCGATCCAGTCGGGTTGCGCTATGTGTTAAATACGATCTATCAACGCTATGACTTGCCGCTATTTATCGTAGAAAATGGCTTTGGTGCTTACGATCAATTAACCAATGAACAGCAAGTCCATGATGACTACCGCATCACTTACCTGAAAGAGCATATCGAACAGATGGAAAAAGCGGTGGTTGAAGATGGTGTACCGCTATTAGGTTATACGCCTTGGGGGATCATTGATATCGTCAGCTTCGGCAGCGGCGAAATGGAGAAACGCTATGGCATGATCTATGTCGACAAAGACAATACCGGCAAAGGAACCTTGAATCGTTTGAAAAAAGATTCCTTTGCGTGGTACCAGCAAGTAATCGCCTCTAATGGTGAAACGCTCTAATTACTGCTTCCATGACTAACACAAAAACCGCCCCCTCGTTTCGCCATCCTCCTTTTTACATTAGGAGCCTGGCAACGAGGGGGCGGTTTTCTTATTAAAGAGGTGCGCCATTGCGAGGATGCTTTTCTTATCATCACTAAACACTCCCCCGATGCTGTGGTACACTATAGCTATTCATTTACTTTTACGTTAAGGAGGAACTGCATGAAGCCGATATTTCGTCCGATCCAATCTCAAGATGATGCGCCATTAGCTGCTATCATTCGCAAAAGCTTGACCGACCACCAGTTGGCGGTTCCAGGAACTGCCTATTTTGATCCCGAGTTAGACCACTTAAGTGAATTTTATGCAGCAGATCCTGCTAGCCGCCATTATTTTGTCGTCACCGATGAATCGGGTATCCTTTTAGGCGGCGGTGGTCTTGCCACTTATGATTCAGAAGGGCAAATCGCCGAGCTGCAAAAATTTTATCTCAGTGATGCCGCCAAAGGGCAGCGCCTCAGCTATCCCCTGCTGGCGAAGATCGAGGCCAAAGCTTTTGAACTAGGCTATCGGCAACTCTATTTAGAATCCCATCATTCTTTAGAAGCTGCCTTGCATGTCTATCAAAAAGCCGGCTATCGCGCATTGTCCCAGCCACTATTGGCGGCACAGCATACCACGATGGATCGCTTTTATGTGAAAACACTCGTTGAAGAAAACGAATAGAAAAGCAGCCATTCCTTGATCGCTAGGAATGGCTGCTTTTCCGTTATCCTTGTCCATAATAAGCATGTTCGCCATGCTTGCGGAAATAATGTTTATCCAGCAAATAATCAGCGATCGGTGTTCGATCCAAGGTCAAAGCTTCGGTACCTAGTGCCATTTCTGCAACCTCTTCTAAAACAATACTATTGCTGACCGCTTGTTCCGCAGATTGCCCCCAAGTAAAGGGACCGTGTCCCGCTGTGAGGACAGCTGGGCATGCAAGCGGATCTAATCCCCGCTTTTCAAACGTCTCGACAATGACTTTGCCGGTTTCTTTTTCGTAGTCTGCCGTTACCTCAGAGGCCCGTAATGGTCGTGTACAAGGGACACTACCATAAAAAGTATCCGCATGCGTCGTTCCATATGCAGGAATGTCTCGCTGTGCTTGCGCCCATTTTACCGCATTTGTCGAATGCGTATGGACGATCGCCTTGACGCCTTCGAAGTGCTTATACAATAGCGCATGGGTTTTGATATCCGAGGAAGGCTTCAACGCCTTCGCCTCTTTCGGCATTCCCGCTAAGTCGCAAACCACCATTGAGTCAACCGTCATCGTCTGATAATCAACACCGCTGGGTTTAATGACGATGATCCCTAAATCTCGATCGATCTCACTGACATTTCCCCAAGTTAGCTTTACTAGTCCTTCCTCAGGCAGTCTCTTATTGGCTTGATAGACTCGCTCTTTCATCAATTGAAGCTGATTGATCAAGGTAACCGACCTCCTTTAGTTTTGGTAATAAAAATGCTTTGGCTTGTTCGATTTCCGCAATCGGGTCAGCGCTCGTCTCACTCCACATCTCGATGACAAAAGAACCGTTGTAATTCAACCGCTTCAGCGTGCGTAAGCAGCCATCAAAATCAACACACCCAGTGCCAAACGGTACTTCTTTAAATTTTCCTCGAAACTTATCTGAAACCGCCAATGTATCTTTCAAATGAATCTGGGTTATCTCGCAAATGCCTTTTTCTAATTCATAACCGACATCATTTTCTGGCCAGGCCGATAGGTTCCCGACATCTGGATAGACTTGTAGATAGGGCGAAGGGATCTGCTCCTTGATCCGTAAATACTTTGAGATAGAATTTAGAAACGGATCATCCATGATCTCTAGTGACAAAACGACACCCTTTTCAGACGCCCTAGCGACCGCTTCTTTTAGATTGGCAATGAACCATTCTCGGCTACAAAGACTTTTTTCCTCATAGTACACATCGTATCCGGCTAATTGGATGCAGCGAATACCCAAATCTGAAGCCAGGTCAATGGCTTTTTCCATCAGATGCATCGCGTGCTTGCGCTTTTTTTCATCGATCGAACCAAAGGGAAACCGCCGATGTCCACTGAGACATAAAGACAAGATTTTGATCCCCGAGGCATAGATTGCCTCGACGATCTCTTTGCGCTGTGCTTGGTTCCATTCTAGGCGTGCCAAGCGTTCATCGGATTCATCGATGGACATTTCAATGAAGTCGAAACCTCGGTCTTTGACAAACTGCAATCGTTCCGGCCAAGAAAGGGCTTTGGGTGTTGCTTTTTCATATAGACCGATCAAACTCATAGAAAACTACCCCCAAATCCGTAAAATCTCTTGCTTGAAATCAACTGCTGCTTGTTGCGGATCGTCAGCGGCAGTGATGCCTCGTCCTGTGATAAAGGTATACACATCAATGCCGACAAACAGAGCCAACGTCTCGACGCTCAATCCTCCCGTGACGGACACTCGAAACCCCATATCGATCAATTTACGGACTTTCGTTAAATCTTTTTCTCCCCATGTTTCACCAGCTAACAATGCGTCACGACTTTGATGATAGATGGCTTGTGAGATGCCGGCATCTAGCCACTGCTGTGCTTGCTGGTAGGTCCAGTCACCATATAATTCTACTTGGATCTCAGCAATTTCTTTTGCTGCTGCCTTCATTGTTGGGATCGTTGCTGCACAAATCACGGTCATATAATCCGCGCCAGCTTGCTGGCAGTTTTTGGCGACCGTCCCACCGGCATCGGCACATTTTGTGTCTGCTACGATCAACTTCTCCGGATACATTGCTCGGAAACAGCGTAATACCTGTTCTCCTTCTTGCAACAATAAAATAGTCCCTGCTTCAATAATATCAACCACATCGCCGACTTTTTTGATATCTGCCAGTGCACTAGCTAAATCGGAGTGATCGCAAGCAATCTGTAGTTTTGGTATGCTCATGAAATTCCCCTCTCTTTTGTTTGACCAACCTTTTTGTTTTGCCACATCCTGTTACGCTGACTACTCCTTTGAAAGACCCGCTTCTCTGACCCGCTCAATGATTTCTTTTGGAGACATCACATTTCTGACCCCGATTACTGTTACGCCCTTTTCTTTTGCTTTATCGAACATATTGACAAAGTTCATTGGCGTAAAGACCACATCGTAATTCTTGGCGGTGCTTTTGCCTTCAGAAATCGCGCAGTGGTGGATAGAGGTGATCGTGATCCCTTCAGACTTCAAAGCTTTTTCAACACTCCGCATCATCATCAAACTTGTTCCTGATCCATTTGCACAAGATACTAATACTCTCATCTTTTTTTCCTCCTAAGAATTCATTATTTTTGTTTTTCTACATACGCATCGTAATCATCTACGATCAAGAAATATCCTTCTGGATCTCTGCGGTACTGCAATTGCGGAATCACTAATAAGATCACCACCACAAGAACCACACCAATGATGCCTAAGAATTTCATCAATACTGTAAAGAATGGCCAGACGGTCGCCCAGTCGAACATACCAAGATAGCCGCCATATTGGGACAATCCTACCCAAGTAGCGATCAAGGCCGAACCACCGATCTGAATGATGCCTGATAAGAATGGGAAAAGACAAGCCGCCTTGATACCTCCACGGTTGTTGGCAAAAACGGCAATCGCTGCATTATCAAAGAACAGTGGGATAAACCCGGCAATCACGATCGTTGGTGACCGGAACAAAATCAGTAAAGCAATCATTAAAAATTGTCCTAATGCACCGAATAAAAAGCCCACCGTCACAGCATTTGGTGAACCAAAGGCAAAGGTTGCGGCGATATCGATCCCCGGAACAGCACCTGGTAAAATCGTATTTGAGATTCCTTGAAATGACTCGGTCAATTCGGAAACGAAGGTGCGCACACCTAATTGAAGAATTGCTAAGTAGACGGCAAACATCAGTGATGTTTGTAAAATATAAAATAAGAAACTTTGTCCTTCTGCCATAAATCCTGCTGTTATTAAATAATCTTGTCCAAGTGTCACTAAAATGATACCGAAGAAAAAGAGCATCAGGATCGAAGTCGATACCATATTTTCATTGAAGACCGATAAAAAACCCGGTAGTTCGACATCTTCTAATTTCCGGTTGGATTTGTTCTTTTTGAACCGTTCCGCAAGTCTCGCAAAGAAATAAACACCAAACATCTGTTGATGGGCAATCGCAAAACCAGCACCTTCCGTCAAATCTTGACAGATGCCCACGGTCAAATTGGAACCAACCGCCCAATAGCAGCCTAAGATCAAGCCCATGACAAGTAAGACTTCGATCCGACCCAAGTCTGGAAAACAAAATAGCAGCAGCCAAAAGGCCGTTGCGGCTTGCTGTACTTGCACATTTCCAGTAGTGAAGACGGCCCGCAGCTTCGTATATTTTTTGAAGCGAACGAGTAAGATATTAAAAACAAAGGCAATCAATAATAAGAGCATCGTGTCACCAAAGGTGCGTCCAAATCGTTCTTCAATGCCGGCGGTGATCGCATTTTGACCAAAATACGGGTCAGTGACCATCGCATCTAATTCAAAACGCTCCTTAAGCCCCACCAGGATCGGACGGAAATTATTGACCAATCCACCAGAGCCAATCGTCAAAATCAAGTAACCAACGGTGGCTTTTAAGAAACCTGCGACACATTCAACAAACGGCCGTTTCAATAGTAAGTAACCAATCAGTACAATAAAACCGATCAAAAAAGCTGGCTGCATCAAAATATTCTGAGCAAAGTAATCCCAGCATCTCAATAAGAAATCTCCTACCACTTCCATCTAATCCCTGCTTTCTTTTTGGTCATATTTCTCCATCACCATTTCAAAATCTGCCATCGTTTTTACACCTAATAGATCTTCTACCAGCCCCTCTTCCATCAACATCTCTGATAAACCAGCGATATTGTTCATATGTGCTTCAGCGTTTTTGGCAGCGAGCATAAAGAACAACTGCGCCTCCTTGTCCGGATTATCTTCCTGAAACGAGACGGGCGCTGGAAAAATCGTCAGCCCGATCCCTGTTCCTAAGACGCCTTTGCTTTCTGCTGAAGAATGGGGCATGGCTACTTTGGGAATGATCACAATATAAGGACCGTATTGATGGACATCCCGAATGACATCTTCAATGTACTGATCCGTAATCAACGCCTTTTGCTTTAATCCTTCGCCACTCGCCCAGATAGCAGCTTCCCAGTCTTCGGGCTGTTCATGGTTGATTGCAACCAACTCATTTTCATAAAAATAACGCAGCATTACGTTTGCTCCTTTCAAATTTGGCTTTTGCAGCATCCCCCCTTCTTTTATAAGAAAGAAGGGAATGGCGTATCATTGTCGACCGAAAAAACATCTTTGAAGCCACGATAGAAATTAAATTCAAGATCATCTTTATTCGTTGGGTAGGTGAATTTGCCGCCAACTTGCCAAATATACGGTTTAAACTCATAGTTCAAACGATCTTTTTTAAACTTCCAAATCTCGGTGATCTCTTTTGGATCAGCCATAAAATTGGACCAGATATCATAATGTACGGGAATCACCACTTTGGCATTGAGGGATTCGGCCATCCGCAACATATCGACTGATGTAACTTTGTCGGTGATGCCTCGCGGGTTTTCGCCATATGCACCTAAGCAAACATCGATCTTGTACTGATTCCCATGTTTAGCAAATACATTCGAATAATGAGAATCTCCTGCATGATAAATCGCCCCACCGGAAGTCTCAAACAAGTAATTGACTGCGATACGATCCATGTCCTGTGGCATTTTTCCTTTCAAGCTGGTATCCGGATCTTCACAAGTAATCAGAGCGGTTCGATCGAATGCTTCTAAAGCGACGATTTTCACCTGCCCAATGGTCACTTCATCCCCCGGTTTGACCACGATGGTTTTTTCTTCTGGTATTCCCCATTTCAACCAAGTTGCAACGACTTCATGGGGACCGACGAATTTTGCTTCTGGACAATTTTGATGGACTGCGGCTGCGGTATTGATGTCTAAATGATCGGAATGGATGTGGGTCACCACTAACGCATCCACTCCTTTGATTGCAAATGGATCGATCACAAAGGGCTGAGTCCGTAGGTTAGGCTGCATTTCTTGTACACCACTCATTCGCATCATTTGATGGCCTTTTTTCATTTGCCCATTCCCATGACTGCGCTTGCCAGTGCCACACCAAAGGTCGCATAAAATATTGGTTCCTTCCGCACTCTTCAGCCAAATACCCGTACAGCCTAGCCACCACATGGAAACTGTGCCTTCTTTCACAAGCTCATTTTCAATCTCTTCGTTCAAATAGGTCCCCCATTCTGGAAACGTATTTAAAAGCCAACTCTCTTTCGAAACATCATTTACATGTGCCATTCTTATTCCTCCCTTGCTTATTTACACTTTGATTCTAACATATAGAAAAACGCTTTCAATCTAATTTTATGTTAATTTAGCTTATTATATGTTAATTAACCCATAAATAAATGTGATTATTTAATATATATGGTAATGTATAGGGGATATGTTAAAATGAGTTCGAAAGAAGAAACAACAAACACATCGTTGCTTCTCAACAAGTGGTGTGGGATCATCACTTGAACTTGCGAGAAGGAGGCGAGAAGGTTTTTGCTATGCAAAGGCAATCGCAATCTGGATAAACGATGAAAGACAAGAATAGAATAAAGCGCATGTAAGGAGGAAGTATCGTGAAACGTTCCAATGAAGAAGTGAGGCAAAGGAGAAAACAATTGATCGATCTGATAAAAACATCTGGTTTTTCTGATGTGAAGACCCTCAGTCATCAGTTGGGAGTATCAGAGATGACGATCCGCAGAGACTGTACCGTACTGAGTGAGATGGGTCAGATCAAACAAACCCACGGAAAAATCGAATACTGTGAAGCTTATGAAGATGAAGCGCATCCCACCGACTCGATCGAGTACATCAAAGATCGACTGGCCAAAGAAGCGGCTCGCCAAGTAAAAGATGGCGATACCCTTTTCGTCAATACGAGTACTAGCGCCGCTCAAACGTTGCGCCATCTCACAGACAAACGAATCAGTTTGTTGACGAACAATACAAGTGTGATCCAAATGGAACACCATCCAAAATCAACGATCGTTTTAAGTGGCGGCGAAATACGCTATCCTAAAGCGGCCTTGTCAGGGGATATCGCCGTGGAGTCGTTTTCTCATGTTCGTTCTGATGTTACGATCATTGGTTGTAGTGGGTTAGATTTACAGACCGGCATTTCCACTTCAGTGATCCACGAAGCCAAAGTCAATGCGAAAATCATCGAAAATTCTGGCAAGTTGATCGTTATCGCGGATTATCGCAAAATCGGTAAGCAATCCAATTTTACGATTGGCGCAATTGCGGCTATCGATCTGCTGATTACCGACCATTATTCTGATCCCAAAGTCATCGACTTGATTGAGCAACAAGGTGTTCAAGTCATCCAAGTCCCCGTCTAACCATCTTTGTCGCTAAAAAAAGCCCGACAGTTGATCTGAAAAGCCACGCCTTGCTGCCTCTTCCAACAGAAACAGCAAAGCGTGCCCTTCGATCAACCGTCGTGGCTTTTTTCGTTAAACAATCGTACGCTTCAAACGTGCTTTATGGGATGTGCCTCGTGTGAATCAGAGCCGCAGCAACCAAATCAACGCAACAGCACCCACGGTTTGGACGGCTCCAACGGAAAGACCATAGAATAAAAAGCGCGGTCCTTCTTTTAAAAACTTGCGGAAATCCAGGCGCAAACCGATGGCTGCCAACGCCGTTGTTTCAAACCACGTACTGATAAAATGAGCCCCCTCATTCAACCAGCTAGGCAGCGGCAAGAAGCTGTTCAAGATACAGATGGTCAAGAAGCCCAACACATACCAAGGGATTGGCAGCCGTAGCTTACCTTTGCCTTTGGTTTTGGTGGGGGTCTTTGTCGTCATTCGTTCAAAAACAATGACGACGACTGCCAACATGATGATGCGCGCGATTTTAAAGAGCATCGCGTATTTGACGGTGTCGGCATCAATCAAACTAGCCCCCGCCACGACTTGCCCGACGGATTGCAGTGTGCCGCCAAGTAAGGCACTTTTTTGCAATAGATCATCGCCGTATAAGGCCAAGCCTAAAAACGGCAGCGTCAGCATCATCACCGTTCCTAAAAGATTGACCAAGGTGATGATCTGCCCTTTTTCTTCATCATCGGCATCAATGGCTGGTGCGATCGCCGCAATCGCAGAGGACCCACAGACAGCATTGCCGCCTGCCATCATCAGGCTCATCTTTTGATTAAAGCCCATTTTTTTCCCTATCAAATAAGCAGCGGTAATGACCAAGCTCATCATCAGCAAAATAAAGAGAAAGCCCCGAAGACCCATTTCACTGATAGTCTGGAAAGTGACGGTAAAGCCCAGCAAAACTACCGAATATTCTAGGAGACGACTTTCCGCAACCTTCGTCCCGACTTGATAGCGTTCTTGCTTGAACAGTGTATTTCCTAAAATGATTCCTAATAAAATAGCAAGGGTTGCTCCCCCTAATTTTGGCACAGCCAAAGCCATGATTCGGGCGATGACGGCTACCGAAAAGGACAGGAACAAACCGGGAAGTATCAAAGCTGTTTGTCGTTGCTTCATTGCTTTCATCCTTTCATATAACATCCATTATACACAGATTGACCGATCAGTAGGATTTATTGGTATAATAGTTATGATTGAATTTTCTAATGGAAGGGATTGCAATGTTAAAATTATTGGAGACTTTTAAGATGGTCTATGAAACGAAAAATTTTTCGAAAGCTGCCGAATTGCTATTTATTTCGCAGCCCACGGTTTCTGCTCAAATCAAGCAGTTGGAACAAGACCTGGATACACCGCTCTTTTTACGCAATGGTCGCAAAAACGTGATCGCCACACCCCAAGCAGAGTACCTTTACGAAAAGGCACTGAATTTATTGGATGAGTGGTCGACGATCACCAGCGAGATCCATACCAACACGCAGCACCAAAGCCACTGTGCCCTAGGAATCTCTCATACCTATGCGATGGCCTTGATGCCTAACTTGATGATTGCTTTATACAACGCCTTTCCCACGGTGCGTTTTCGGGTATCGATGATGAACTCCGCTGAAGTCTTAACAGCGCTTGAACAACATCAACTGGATTTAGGGATCATTGAAAAACCCTTATCCGCACCGAGTATTTTGCGTTTTCCGATTTTGAAAGATCAGCTCGTCTTAGCTGGCGATCCCCAAACCGGTCCTTGGCTCGTCCGAGAAGCGAGTTCTGGTGTCTACTATTACACTAAGCGCTATCTGGAGGAACAGAACATTCAAGGACCGATCATCGAGATCGCCAGCAATGAATTGATTGTCGCTTTGCTGAAACAAGGCTTCGGCTGTTCGATCCTTTCCAAGCGAGCCGCCCACGGCATTGGCTATCAACTGCTGGATAAAAACTTTGAGCGCCAATTTTACTTAATCCAGCGCAAAGTAGTCACAGAACCAGCCATCGAGGGATTGCGGACCTTCATTCAGGAGTGGTCGCAAAACGATCCCTCACAGGTGGCAAGCGTATAATAACAAACTGATTTTTTTGGGGGAACCACCGCCTCGTGGGATTTCTTAACCTTTTCTTACGATTACGCTTCCTCACTGCCGATCTGGTCCGATTGATTGTTTCTTAAGAAATTTGTGCTAAAATGAGGAGTACTGGCTATGGGCTCTAACGTTCCCCTTTTTGAGGGAAACTTAGACCGCCCTTTGACTACTTATGCAGTTCGTGAAGCAAACCAGTAAGAAAGGATCTTGAAATGAACGAACAAATCAAGAACAAATTAGCGCTGCTTCCTGATCAACCTGGTTGTTATTTAATGAAAGATAAAAATAACAAAATCATCTATGTTGGGAAAGCCAAAATTTTAAAAAATCGTGTCCGTTCGTATTTTACCGGCAGCCACGATACGAAAACCGAACGGCTCGTTCAAGAAATCAATGATTTTGAGTACGTCGTTACCGAATCAAATACGGAAGCTTTATTGCTGGAAATCAATTTGATTCAAAAAAACAAACCAAAATACAATATCATGTTAAAGGACGACAAGTCGTATCCTTTTATTAAAGTGACCAAAGAGCGCTATCCGCGTTTGATCATCACTCGTAAAGTTTTAAAAGACGGGGCTTTATATTTTGGCCCTTATCCTGATGCACGAGCAGCCAATGAAACCAAACGGGTGCTAGATCGCCTCTTTCCTTTACGAAAATGCGGTCCTTCTCAAAAGCGGCCTTGTCTTTATTATCATTTGGGTCAATGCGTCTGTCCTTATGTCAATAATGTAGACCCCAAGGATTATCAAAAGATCGTGGATCAAGTCAAACACTTTTTCCACGGCGGTCACGTCGATATTTTGAAAGATCTGAAAGAGAAGATGGGCGAAGCCATTGAAACATTAGAGTTTGAGCGAGCGGCTGAGCTGCGGGATCAGATCCAAGCGATCGATACCGTCATGACGCGACAAAAAATGACCCTGACCGACCTGATGGACCGTGATGTCTTTGGCTACAGTGTCGACAAAGGCTGGATGTGTGTCCAAGTATTCTTTATCCGTCAAGGAAAGCTGATCGAACGAGAAGTCTCTTTGTTTCCTTTCTACAATGAAGCGGATGAAGATTTCTTGACCTTCGTCGGCCAGTTTTACCAAAAGAATGAACACTTCATTCCCAAAGAAGTCTTTGTTCCGCAAAATGTCGATGCTGCCCCATTAGAAGCGCTGTTGGAAACCAAAGTCCTGCAGCCCCAACGAGGCGACAAAAAGAAATTGGTCGATTTGGCCAATAAAAATGCCCGCATTGCCTTGGCCCAAAAATTTGCGTTGATCGAGCGTACTGAAGAACGGACGATCGGTGCTGTGGATCGTCTAGGCGATGCCATGGGGATCCCGACACCTTATCGGATTGAAGCCTTCGATAACTCCCACATCATGGGAACCGATCCGGTTTCTGCAATGGTGGTTTTTGTCGACGGGAAGCCGTTTAAAGATGATTATCGGAAATATAAGATTCGTACCGCACAAGGCGGCGATGATTATGGCTCTATGCAAGAAGTCATCTACCGCCGATACTCTCGTGTCCTAAAAGAAAACCTGCCTTTTCCTGATCTGATCATCATCGATGGCGGGAAAGCCCAAGTCGGTGCTGCCCAAGAAGTGCTGCATAACCAGCTAGGTTTAGATATTCCGGTTGCAGGTTTAGTGAAGAACAACAAACACAAAACCAGCGAGTTGATTTTCGGGGAATTTTTAGATCCGATCCAACTGGAACGCAATTCTGTGGAATTCTTTTTGCTGCAACGAATCCAAGATGAGGTCCATCGTTTTGCGATCACCTTCCATCGCCAACTGCGCAGTAAAAACAGCTTTTCTTCCAAGCTGGATGAAATTCCTGGCTTAGGACCAAAACGCAAGCAACAGCTGATGAAAACCTTCAAGTCGTTAAAGAACATTCAAGCAGCTTCGGTGGAAGAGATCCAGCAAGCTGGTATTCCCAAAGCCGTTGCGGAAACTATCTTAGCCAAACTAGGCGATCAAAATCAACCCACTTCTTAAATCAAAACAAAAACGCTTCATAGCCAACAGTAGCTATGAAGCGTTTTTTCATTGAAGAAGCATTTTGTAAGCCGTTACTTTTTGCGGTGCTGTAACAGATCAGGCTTCATGTCTAACATGGAATAGCCACGAACATCATACCGATTGCGGCTGCAGGAATAGTCCACTGGACGTCCCGATTCTAAATAGATGATCTGTTCTAATTCCAATACCGGATCATCTACTTGGCACGCTAAATAGGTTTGATCGTATTCATCACTTTTGGCAGCCTGAAAAGTCCGATAAGCACCAGCAAATTTGTAGCCTAAATCTTGCAACAGATAGTCATAGACGGATTCTTCCAAGATCTCTTTCGTCAAACCGCTGACCAGATCCAACGGCATATAGGAATGCTCGAGTATGTATGGATTGCCTTCTAAGATCCGCAAACGGATCACATGGTAGATTGGTTGTTCGGCAGTGATCTGAAGCATCTCTTGAATTCTTGTTGTAGGAAAACAGACTTCAAAGGTGATGACTTGGCTAGTCAACGTCCGTTTTTCTTGTTTCATCTGATAGCTCAGGCCTTTGTATTCTGTCACCGATGAGGTATCTTTGCCCCAAAAGGAATGATTCAAAACTTTGGTCCCTAAGCCGCGCTTTGTCAGCAGCAAGCCTTCCATAATCAGGATATTCACCGCATTTTTAATCGTCATTCGGCTGACGCCAAACTCTTCCACTAACTCTGTTTGATAAGGTAAAAGACTGTCTTTCGGATAAGTTCCGTCCTTGATTCTTTTACGCAGAACATCTGCGATCTCCATATATTTGGGCATTTTGCCACCTCCAAAACGTGTGTTGTATTGATTGAAAAACGAGAAAAGAACCGGCCAAACGAAAAGAGTGTCATCACACCACTGCACCTTCCAATGAAGCAGTGTGATAAGGGGTATTGCACTCTGATCGCGGCCGGATAAGGTCTATTACGTTTGGCGCTTGTTTCTAATCAACTCGATCAGACATTACGCATTTTTTAAACGGCGTGTTTCTTGAATTTGCGCCATTTTCACGAACGGCAAGTAGATAACGATCGACAAGATCAAGTTAACAGCTGCCAAGATTCCGCCAGCAATACTTTGTGTCGACAAAATACCGCCGATGATTGGTGGCGTCGTCCATGGTGCGATGACGGTACTTGCAGGAACTAAGCCAGTTGCAGTTGCAAAATAAGCAGTCGTGACTAAAACAAGTGGTGTCAACACATATGGGATGAACAAGATTGGGTTCAAGACAACGGGTAACCCAAACATCACTGGTTCATTGATCATGAACACACCTGGTGCAACGGATAGTTTTGCGACAGTCATATACGCTTTATGATGACGAGCAACTAAAAAGATCGCAATCAGAAGACCTAGTGTCGCGCCTGTTCCGCCAATGTTCACGAAAGAATCAAAGAATGGTTTGTTGACGATATAAGGCAAATCTGTTCCTGCTTCTAATGCTCGTGCGTTTGCTTCGATCGCTGGCACATTGATCGTTTGCATGAACGGGTCGATGATGTTGGCACCATGCAAACCAAAGAACCATAAGAATGCAGAGATAAAACCTAATAGCAAAGCAGCTGGGTAAGAGTTTGCCAAGCCCATGAATGGTTGTTGCACCAATTCATAGAAGGACAATACGATACTTGTCACACCAAATGCTTGGAAAATTGCTGTAAACAAAGCAAAGATCGATACGGTGATCATTGCTGGGAATAACGCAGCAAATGAACGTGATACTGCTGGTGGTACTCCATCAGGCATGTTGATGACTAAGCGTGGGTTGCCAGCTAGACGACGGAAGATCTCAGTAGAAATGATCGATACGATTAATGCTAAAAATAATCCTTGAGAACCAAGTCCGGCAGCTGTTAACAAACCATCTGGGCCTGTCGCCATTGCACCTAATGCGAAGAAACTTGCAACTGAGATCGCCCCAGCACCTAATGCGTCTTGATTGTAGCTTTTAGCTAAATTATACGCTACTGTGAAAGCGATTAACAGACCAAGTATTGAAAAAGTACCTGCTGACAAGTTGTTCCCAAAGGCTTGCCATGTCCCTTCACCAAAAATGCCATTCATAAAATCAATATAGGCAGGAATTGGTAAGTTGTTGATCAATACCCCAAAAGAGCCTAAGATCATCAACGGCATCGTTACGATAAATCCGTCACGAATGGCCACTAGATGTCTTTGAGAGCCTATTTTAGAAGCGATCGGAATAAAGTGCTTCTCCATAAATCCAATAAATTTATCCATTGTTTTTTCTCCTTTCAAACCCTAAACAAAATAATGAAACCGATTTCTACTAAAGAATACCACGAGAACGTTTCCATGTCTAGTCTTTTCTTTATCAAAACTGTGCTTTTGTTTAACCCAGCTTATCATTTGCAAAAACAGGTGGTTTTTTAATAGAGAATTCCCTTCGGAACAAGACAGAAAAATCCGCGATTTTACACAAAAAAAGCAATGCTGATCCCTACAGCATTGCTTTTTTCATTGTTATTAAAAGCCGTTATTATCTGAAACTTCTTTAAACCAACGACCTGATTTTTTCACTGTTCGTTTAGCATCATTTGCTAAGTCAACGGAGATAAATCCGTAGCGGTTCTTGTAAGCATTGGTCCAGGACCAGTTGTCCATGCAGGTCCACATATGGTAGCCAACACAATTGGTTCCTTCTTGGATCGCTTGGTGGACATACTTTAAGTGGTCAGAGACAAACTCGATGCGGTAATCATCTTCGATCACGCCATCAGCATTGACGAAACGTTCTTCTCCTTCGACACCCATGCCATTTTCAGAAATGTAGCACTTGATATTGCCATAGTTTTCTCGCGTGTTTGTCAAAATATCATAGATCCCTTTTTCATAGATTTCCCATCCACGATACGGGTTCATTTTCTTGTTCGGCATATCATAGTTATCAAAGTAATCATCTGGCATTGGACTTTTCGCTTGATCGATCGGTGATTCTTTCTTCATGATACGACGAGGTTGGTAATAATTGATCCCCAACAAGTCGATCGTATTTTCGCGAATTGTTTGTAAATCATCAGCTTCCATCGCTGGTACCATATCTAATTCCTTGACGATGGTCACTAATTCTTCTGGGAACGTGCCTTTGACCGCAGGGTCTAAGAAAGAGCGATTAAAGAAGGCATCTGCGATTTGCGCTGCTTTGACATCCTCTGGATCGTTCTCATCTCTTGGATAGCTTGGCGTCAAATTCAAAATAATGCCGATCTCCCCACCAAGGTTCATCTCATGGTAGACTTTGATGGCTTTAGCACTCGCCAACGTTTCGTGGAACCCAACTTGGACTGCATGTTTCATGTTGATCTCATTCGGATAATGGAATTGGTAAAGATAGCCGCCTTCAACAGGGACGATCGGTTCATTATGAGTGAACCATTTCTTGACACGATCACCAAATAACGTAAAGCAGGTTTGCGCAAACGCGACATAGGCATCCACGGTCTCTCGGTTCAACCAGCCGCCTTTTTCTTGCAGCGCCATTGGCATATCGAAGTGGTATAAATTCATGAAAGGTTCGATCCCGTTGGCGATCAACTCATCAATGTAGGCATTGTAAAAATCAACGGCTTTTTGATTGACTTCTCCTTTGCCTTGCGGGAAGAGACGACTCCATTGGATCGACGTCCGAAACGTCGTATGGCCGGTTTCTTTCATGAGTTGAATATCTTCTTGATAGCGTGTGTAGACTTGCGAGGTTTTTTCAGGACCTACCCCATTGAAAAATTTCTCTGGTTCTTGCTGATACCAGTAATCCCAGATGCTTGCCCCTTTGCCATCGCCTTCAAATACACCTTCTGTTTGTGGGCCACTAGCGGCTGACCCCCACCAAAAGCCTGCTGGAAATTGATAATCCATCTTCATTCACTCCTCATTTTTTCTTTGCTGCCCTAATCATAAAGGAAGCAGTTACGAAAATCAATCTTTTTTAAAATAAATGTATAGACATTTAAAATAAAACATGATACATTATCAATGTAATCGATTGCAAAAAGAAATTTAAGGAGTGAACTAATAATGAATGGTTTTATGGACAAGTTATCTGAAAAGATTTTGCCCTTGGCGAATGCCTTAGGACAAAATCGCTATCTGACCGTCTTGCGGGACGCATTTATGCTTTCGTTCCCAATCACTATGTTTGGATCGATCGTGGTCGTTTTAAACAACCTGCCCTTCTTCAGTGATGCCACTAAAGGAACATTAGGAACGCTGTTTGGCAATGGGCAAAATGCAACAATGAGTATCATGACTGTTTTCGTTACTTTCGGTATCGGCTATTATTTATCAAAATCATATGATGTGGAAGGGATTTTTGGCGGCGCCGTTTCTTTTGCCAGCTTTTTGATCTTAACTCCTTTCTTTATGACTACTGAATCTGGCGAAACGATCTCCGGCGTGCTGTCTCTTGATCGTCTTGGCGCAAAAGGGATGTTTATCGGGATGATCGCAGCATTTTTAGCAGCTGAAATCTATTGCCGCATCACAAAACGCGGCTGGCAGATCAAAATGCCTGATGGGGTGCCACCAGCAGTTTCTAAATCTTTTGCCGCTTTGATTCCAGCAATTATCACCTTAACGGTATTTTTAGTGATCAATGCCATCATGACGGGTGTCTTCAATGCCAACTTGCATGACTTGGTTTATGAATTGATCCAAAAACCATTGACTGGACTAGGCAGCAGCTTGCCAGCAACTCTATTGGCTTTGTTCTTTGTCCAATTCCTTTGGTTCTTCGGTCTACATGGTCAAATCATCGTCAACTCTGTGATGGACCCGATTTGGAATACATTAATGTTAGACAACTTAGAAGCGTATCAAAATGGGGATGCACTGCCGCATATCGTCACAAAACCATTTATGGAAACCTTCACCGTTGGATTAGGCGGTTCTGGTATGACGTTAGCCGTTGTTATCTTGATGGCTTTTGTATTGAAGAAAAAACAATACCGCGATGTTGGTCGTTTGGCTTTAGCACCAGGGATCTTTAACGTCAACGAACCAGCAATCTTCGGTATGCCGATCGTCTTGAATGCGACGATCCTGATTCCTTGGGTCGTGGCACCTCTTGTGGTAACGACCTTCAACTACTTAGTGATGGCGGCTGGACTTGTTCCTGCACCAACTGGTGTTTCTGTTCCTTGGACCGTTCCAGTGGTATTCAGTGGTGTCTTAGCAACCAACTCTTGGTTAGGTGGTTTGCTGCAAGTCATTGACGTGGTGATCGTCGGCTTAATCTGGTATCCATTCTTACGTGTTTTAGATCGTCAAGCAGAACCATCGATCGATTAAGCGCAACGGCTGGCTGAATTTTTTCAGTCAGCCGTTCTTTTTATAAAAAAACCAAGGTTTGATTGTCGAAACCGCTTTTTTCAGCTATACTTCTTGCGAGGTGATCAGATGCCAAAATACCAAGAAATTGCCAATATTTTACGCACACGTATCAAAAACAAAACGTATCCGCCTGACAGCTTACTGCCGAATCAAACTGATTTAGTCGAAGAATTCGGAGTCAGCCGGATGACCGTCAAAAAAGCCATCGGTATTTTAGCCATGGAAGGACTGGTTTATTCTCAGCGGGGCGCTGGAACAAAAATATTGAACCACCCATTCTTAAAAAAAGACACCACTGCTTTAACGGTCTATGAAGGCTTGTCAACAGAAATGGGCAAAGCTGGCCGCAAGCTAGTCAGTCAGGTCATCGATTTTCAAGTCGAATTTCCTGACCAAACGATCCAAGAAAAGTTGATGTTGACGGAAGAACAGCCGATCTATAGTATTGTCCGCTTGCGGATTCTTGAAGACCAGCCGTTTATTTTAGAATATACCTATATGCCGGTCCATTTGGTGCCCAATTTAACTCGTGGCCATTTAGAAAGTTCTATCTATCGTTATGTCAAAGAGGAACTAGGGGTCCAGTTTGCTGGGGCCTACCGCACCATCGCCGCTGATAAAAGTACCGCGTACGATCAACAGTATTTGGACTGTAAAGCCGATGATCCGGTCTTAGAGATTGAACAGATCGTCTATCAGAAAAATGGCTCACCCATCGAATTTTCCCGTAGTCGCAACCGGTATGACGTGCGGGCCTACTCTTATTTAGATGTCCAGCACTAAAAAGACCTATCCACGGTTTTCTTCCATCAGAAACCGTGGGCAGGTCTTTTTGTTGTTGCATTCGTTGCTTCGTTTATTTTTTTGCTGAGGGTTGGAATCGTTTCAGCCGCAAGGCATTTAATAAAACGGATACCGAGCTGAAGCTCATGGCCGCCCCGGCGATCATTGGATTGAGCAAGGGGCCGCCGAAAAGATGCAACACACCCATTGCGACAGGAATGCCTAAGACGTTATAAGCAAAAGCCCAGAAAAGATTTTCTTTGATGTTTTTGATGGTTGCCCGACTTAACTCGATCGCTGATGGGACGTCCATCAGATCGCTGCGCATCAGTACGATGTCTGCCGATTCGATGGCGACATCGGTACCAGAGCCGATCGCGATCCCTACATCAGCTTGGGCTAACGCCGGCGCATCATTGATCCCGTCACCTACCATCGCAACCTTTTGGCCTTTGGCTTGCAGGCCGGCTACTTTGGCGGCTTTATCTTCTGGCAAGACGTCACTGATTACTTCATCGATACCGACTTGTTTGGCGATGGCTTGGGCTGTCCGAGCATTGTCGCCAGTGATCATTGCTACGTACAAGCCCATTTGATGCAACCGTTCAATAGCTTTTCGACTGCTTTCTTTGATAGTATCTGCCACAGCGATGATCCCGATCGCTTCGCCGTCTTTGGCAACATACATCGGTGTTTTCCCTTCGTGAGCCAATTGTTGGGCTTGCTCGATCAGGCCATCGATGGCAACGTTTTGTTTTTCCAGCCATTTCTGGTTGCCTAATAGGACTGGACTGCCAGCAATCGTGCCTTGAATCCCATGCCCCGGAATCGCTTCAAACCCGTCAACTTCTTGCAGGGCGAGGGCTTGCGTGCGGGCTTCGATCACAATGGCTTCGCCTAATGGATGTTCTGAGCCTTTTTCAACAGAAGCCGCCAGCTGCAGCAATTCCGTCGGCGTGTGGTTGCCGGCAGGCAGGAGATCGGTTACGACTGGTTTGCCTTCTGTGATCGTGCCGGTTTTATCAAAGACGATCGTCGTCACGTTTCTAGCTGTTTCTAACGCATCGCCGCTTTTGATCAAGACGCCATTTTCTGCCCCTTTGCCCGCACCCACCATGATGGCGGTCGGTGTCGCTAATCCTAAGGCACACGGACAAGCAATCACTAATACAGAGATCGTAATGGTCAATGAGAAGATCCAGGTTTCTTGTCCTAAGAAAAACCAGGCAAGTCCTGCAAAAACCGCCAAGACCATGACAATCGGGACAAACACACCCGAAACTTTATCTGCCATGCGGGCAATTGGCGCTTTGGAGCCTTGGGCATTTTCTACTAACTGAATGATTTGCGCTAACGTTGAATCTTCTCCCACATTGGTGGCTTCGTATTGAAACGAGCCATTTTTGTTGATACTAGCGCCGATCACCCGATCACCGACTTGTTTTTCGATAGGTAAGCTTTCTCCGGTGATCATTGATTCATCGATGGCAGAGCGTCCTTGGGTAACGATCCCATCCACAGGAATCTTTTCACCAGGTCGTACGACTAAGATATCGCCGGCTGCGACTTCTTCAATACCCACTTCGACTTCTTCGGCTTGATGCCCGCTGCCGCGAAGCACGCGGGCTTTTTTCGGTGCGAGATCCAACAACTTCTTGATGGCTTCGGAGGTTTTGCCCTTTGAGACCGACTCAAGGTATTTTCCTAAGGTCACTAATGCCAAAATAACGGCGGCCGTTTCATAGTACAAGTGCATCGCATAGTGGGTCGTGCCCAGGTAGACCATCACGGTCCCATAAATACTATAAAAGAAGGCAGCACTGGTTCCCAATGCGACGAGGGAATCCATGTTAGGATGGCCTTTCCAAAGCGCTTTGAAACCAGCAATGTAAAAGGCGCGACCGAGGACCATCACCGGTAAGACTAAAATCAATTGAGTGGTAACGAAATTGACTGGATAGGCCATTGGATCTAAAAAGCCAGGGATCGGCAAACCGATCATTTCCCCCATCGTCAAATAGAACAAGGGGATCGTAAAGAGCGCCGAAAGCCAAAACCGTTGCCATAAAGCACGAACCTCTGCCTGTTTTGAATCCGCCTTGTCGGCAGAAGCGGTCGGCAGCTGTGCGTCATAGCCCGCCTCTTTCACGGCAGCTGCGATCTTCGCGGCGGACACTTGGTCTTGTTGATAGCTGACCGTCAGTTTTTCTGTCGCCAGATTGACGGAGGCTTGCTCCACACCCGCTAATTTTTGGACAGCTTTTTCTACTGTTTGGGCACAAGACGCACAGGTCATGCCCGAGATGGCAAAGGTCTCTTGTCTTTGAGAGCCGATCAGTTGATAGCCCGCTGCTTTGATGGCCTCAGCGAGTGTTTCTTCGGTGAGCTGCTGCTCATCATAACGAATATGTAATTTTTCAGTAGCCAAATTGACAGCTGCTTGGTCGACCCCCGCCAGCTTGCTGACTGTTTTTTCGACTGTCTGGGAACAAGACGCACAGGTCATCCCTTTTACCCCATAATTCTTTTCGATCATTGTTTCCTTCCTCCTTGCTTGCTATGCAAACCCATTCACCTTTTATGTTTACAGTTGTAATCTCCTTCTACTTTACAATTGTCGTTTACACTTGTCAACGATAACACTCAAAAAAAGGACGTTCTCCTTTGAAGCGGCCCAAAAAGCGAGACTTTTGGTCTACCTTTGGGCGGTCGCTACAGGTGGAACGTACTTTTTTCTAAGAAACGATCACTGCCGTTGCAGGGGTCGTTTCGCTTATTCAGGTATTGGCTTTAGGAGGCTAGCACTCTTGCCCGTTGGTTTTGATCAGCTCTTGATACCAGTAGAAGCTGTCTTTCTTGTAGCGTGCCAGTGACCCTTCTTGGGTTTCATCTTGGTCGACGTAGACAAAGCCATAGCGTTTTTGGTAGCCGTTCAACCAGCTTAGCAAATCAGTGAAGGACCAGGTGCAATAGCCAAGAACTTCCGCGCCGTCGCTGATCGCTTCTTTGATGGCATGGACATGCCCTGCTAAATAATCGATGCGGTATTGGTCATGGATTTGGTGATCGTCTGTTAGTTTATCGTATTCACCAAGTCCGTTTTCCGTAATGATCACAGGCACCCGATAACGGCTAGTGATTCGGCGTAAAGCGATCCGCAGCCCTTGAGGATCGATCTCCCAATCCCAATTCGTCCGTTCCACAAATGGATTTTCAGCTTTTTTGAACATTCCTGGTGTCCCGGTTTCTTCGGAGCTACCTTTTTTTCCAGTGGTGTTCATTTTACCGGCACCGACACCATCTAATGGATTGTAGGCATTCGTTGCTGTTTGGTAATAGTTGATCCCTAAGAAATCTGGTTTTGCTGAACGCAGCAAGTCCATGTCTCCTGGTTCGATCGTAGGCGCGATCCCTTGCTCGTTCAAGTAATTCATTGCGGCAATCGGGTATTCGCCCCAAAGATAGACATCTAACCAATAGTGCGCCATCAAGTCTTCGGCATTTTCAGCTGCCAAAATATTTTTCGGGTCGCTGTTGATTGGGTAGTTTGGTGAATAGGCGAAACTTGGTCCGATTTTCCCTGGGATTTTCATCTCATGGAACTTGTTGATCACCGACGCATTTGCCAAATTAGCGATATGATTGACTTCATACATCCGTTTAGGATCGGTCACTCCTGGTGGATGGGCAGCTAAAAGATAGCCTAAAGAAGTAAAGATATTTTGTTCATTCAAGCTGACCCAATAGTGAACTTTGCCGCGAAAGGCTTCAAATAATACGGCCGCATAGTTGGTGAAATCTTCAATGATATTGCGAGATTCCCAGCCGCCATATTCTTCTTGCAACGTACGTGGCAGATCCCAATGGTACAAGGTCACCATTGGTTCGATCCCTGCTTTAATCAGCTCATCGATCAATGCTAAATAAAAGTCTAACCCTGCTTGATTGACTTCTCCTCGTCCTTCTGGAAAAATCCGTGTCCATGCAATGGAAAAACGATAGGTTTTCAATCCTTGTTCTTTCATCAAGGCAACATCTTCTTTGAAGCGGTGGTAATGGTCGACCGCGACATCTCCGTTCGTTGCTTTAAAGGTTTTGCCTGGAATGCGGACAAAATCGTCCCAAACTGAAGCGCCTTTGCCGTCTTCTTGCCATGCGCCCTCTACTTGATAGGCTGCTGATGCTGAACCCCATAAGAAATCGTTGGGGAATTCTTTTAGTTGTTTATGATCCAATTGTTTCCCTTCTTTCTGTTTGATGATACCCCTTTCTTAAGTATACCGATAATTGCCTGATTTGTCATAAGAAGATTTTTTACCTGTGCCAAGAAAGCCGATGGCACGCAAAAAACATCCGTGCAAGCAGTGGGTTACTCCTTGTACGGATGCGGACTAGCTATGGATCATGCGTCAAATTGTGCCTGATAGAGTGAGGCATAACGCCCCTCTTTGGCTACTAACTCTTCGTGGGTCCCTTGCTCTACGATATTGCCCTGTTCCACCACGAGGATCGTGTCGGCATGTCGAATCGTGGACAAGCGATGGGCGATCACAAAGGAGGTTTTGCCTTTCATCAATTTGGTCATCGCTGCTTGGATCAGCAGCTCCGTTTGCGTGTCGACATTTGATGTGGCTTCATCAAGAATCAGCAGATCGGCATCTAACAGCATTGCTCGCGCAATCGTCAATAGTTGTTTTTGCCCTTGTGAAATACCGGTCCCGTCTTCAGAAATCAAAGTATCATAGCCTTTTGGCAGGCTCATAATAAAGTCATGGATATGGGCGGCTTGTGCAGCAGCTTGGACTTCTGCCATCGTCGCATTCGCCTTGCCGTAGGCCAAATTTTCAAAAATCGTTCCCGTGAACAGCCACGTGTCTTGCAGCACCATCGCATAGCTTTGCCGTAAGCTGCGGCGTGTCGCTTGGCGGATATTTTTGCCGTCTAACCGAATCGCTCCTTGGTCAGGGTCATAAAACCGCATCAAGAGGTTCACGATGGTGGTTTTCCCGGCTCCGGTTGGTCCGACGATCGCGACCAAGCTGCCAGCTGGTACTTGCAGCGAAAGGTCTTTGATGATGGGCTGCTGTGCTTGATAGCCGAAGGTCACATGGTCAAAGGCGACCTCACCAGACACCTCGTGGTATTCGTAGGCTCCAGGAACATCAGAAACTTCCGGTTCTTCATCCAGCAAACGGAAGATCCGTTCTGCCGCCGCCAATGCCGATTGCAAATCGCTGAAGATGTTGGCTAACTCATTGATTGGTCCTGAGAATTTTCTGGAGTAAAGAACAAAGGAAGAAACATTCCCTAATGTCAGATGACCGAACAAAAACAGCAAGGCGCCAAACATACTGATCAAGGACAATGACAGATTGTTGATAAAGTTGATGGAAGGACCAGTCATACTGCCGTAGTACTCGGCATTGTAATAGGCATCCACCGCTTCTTGGTTTTTTTCGTCAAAACGGCTGATGATCGCTTCTTCTTGGTTATACAGCTTGATCGTTTGCTGACCAGAAATAATCTCTTCCACAAAGCCGTTCAGTTCGCCTAATTTGCGAGAACGACGGCGAAACAATGGTTGAAATTTGCTCATCAAAAAGCGGGTCAAAAAGATCGAAGCGGGAACCGTTACGACAAAAATCAGCACCAGCAGCGGCGAAATCAAAACCATCATCACAAACGAACCAATGATCGTCACAAGACTGCTGAGGACTTGAATGGCATCGCTGGCCAATGACGTATTGATGGTATCGACGTCATAACTGATGCGGCTGATGATATCCCCAGTGGCGACCCGGTCAAAATACCCCACCGGCAGTTCGGTGATTTTATCAAAAATCGCCTTACGCATCGCTGCCACCACCCGCTGACTCAAGCGGATCATCATGAGCGAAATCAGATAACTAAGAAGGGAAGACGCAAGATAAAACAGGAGCATCAGCCCACAATAAAAGAAGACTCGTTCAAAAATGACCTTGCCGGGACCCGGTTGAATAGCATCAATGGCGTACCCGGAAAGCAACGGGCCCACCAAGGCGAAGATGTTGCTGACCATCATTAAAATAGCGGCTGCCAACAGGAGTCCTTTGTACTCGTAGAGATAGCCCCACAAACGCCGGAGTGTTTTCTTGCTATCCTTGGGTTTTTCCGTTTTTTTCTTCGGCATCGTCGGCACCTCCTGTCTGACCTTGATAAATGGCTTGGTAGATCGCATTTTCTGCTAGTAATTCTTGGTGACTGCCAAAACCGTTCATTTGACCATTTTCCAGTACCAAAATTTTGTCGGCATGCTGGATCGAGCTGATCCGCTGCGCGATCAAGACCGTCGTCGTCTGTTGAAACTGCTGTTTCAGGACCTTGCGCAACTGAGCGTCGGTTCGATAATCCAGCGCACTGGCAGAATCATCCAAAATCAAAATCTCTGGACCCCCCGCCAATGCCCGCGATAACAAGACCCGCTGCTTTTGACCGCCGCTTAAATTGCTGCCTTTGGCATGCAGTGGATGAGCTAAGCGCTTGGGCAGTTGATTGATAAACTCCTTGGCTTGGGCGCGAGCCGCCGCTTCTTCGATCTGCTCTTTGGAAAACCGCCGGCCAAAGGCGATATTTTCTTCAATCGTTTCCGCAAAAAGCACGTCTTTTTGTAAGACGACACCGAATAACTGATGCAACTCCGTCGGATCAATGGAGCGAATGTCGCGACCAGCGATGCGGATCATACCCTTCGTTGGGTCATAGAGCCGCAGCAGTAATTTGACGATCGTTGATTTTCCGCTACCAGTCGCACCGATGATCCCTAAGGTTTCTCCCGGCTGCAAGGAGAAATCGATGTCTTTCAGCACCCGGGTACCGTTAGGATAAGTGAAGGAAACTTTTTCAAAAACGATATGCGCCGACTCTTCTTTGACAGGTGCCTCAATGACTTGCATATTTTGCGGGAGGCGCAAGACGGATTGGATCCGATCGGCAGAAGCCAGCCCCTTCGACACGATTACAAAGATGCGAGTGATACTGAGCATGGCATTCAAAATGATCGTAAAATAGGTCAAAAAGGCAATGATGACCCCTGGTTGGGTCAACCCTTGATTGACGCGAAAGGCACTGACGACGATCACCAATGTCAACCCGATATTCAAAAAGAGGTCCATCAGAGGTGGTGTCGCAGCCATGGTTCGATTAGCAGTGGTTTCCGCAGCTACTACGTCTTGATTGACGTGGTCAAAGCGCTTTTTCTCGTAATCTGCTTTAGACAAGGCCTTGATCACCCGAGCCCCAGTTACATTTTCTCGGACAGTCCGCACCAACACATCCACTTGCTTTTGCAATGAGGCAAACAAGGGGATCCCCCGTTTTGAGATCGTGACTGCCGCCACTAAAGTGAAGGGCAAGACGCCTACTAAAACCAGTGTCAAAACGGGATCTAATGTAGCAGTGATCATGATTCCCCCTAATAACAGAATCGGGGCACGAATCCCCATCCGCTGGATCATCCCTACCGTTTGATGGATGTTGTAAGTGTCTGTCGTCAAGCGAGACACCAAGGAAGGAATCCCGACTTCTTCGACTTGCGGAATCGACAGATAGGAAACTTTTTCAAATAAATCATGGCGAATACTACCGGTGGTATCGCGAGCAACACTAGAGGCCATCCGATTGGCGATGATATTGGTGACAACTGCGATGATGGAGCAGACCACCATCGCCCCGCCCCAAGCAAAAATCGCTGATACTTGCTTCGTGGGAATCACAGAATCAATGATATACGCCAAAATCCAAGGCAATAGCAAGTCCATCAATGACCCGAAGAATTTGATGCTGACGCCAAGGGAAATGCGGCCGATATAGGGTTTTAAATATTGAGTCAAAAGATTCATTCCATCGCCTCAACTTTCGCTAAAAGCCGTTGGGAATTTTCTTTGACGATTTCCAGATCAGCGATCAACTGCTGCTGTTGGGCAGCAGAAAAACCTGCTACGACTTGTTCATTCCAGCTTTGAAGCAGCTGTTGGATCTTTGGTTGGACAACAAGTGCTTTTTCGGTTGGATAAACCAGTAATTGTCGTTTGTCGGTGGGACTGCTGGTTCTAGTGACAAATCCTCGTTCTTCTAAGATCGCTAGTTGACGGGCAACATTGCTTTTATTAACAAAAATCTTCTTGGCTAAGGCTTCTTGACTGATCCCCGGTTGACGGCAAATGTTTAAGATATAGGTATGATGCATCCCACCTAAACCAAATTTTTTCAGTTCTTTTTCCCGATAAAGGGTGGCGAGACGGGCAATATGATTGATTGAGCGGATAATGGCTTCCATGAGCACTCCTGCCTTTCTTAGTTCTTCAAAGTGTCTTATCTATTATAAGGAATAATCGTTGCGCACGCAACGATTATTGTTTCTCTCGGAAAAAAATAGGTACACTGTTGCTGATCAACAAAAAAAGAACTTCAGCCCTCTCGCTGAAGTTCTTTTCTGATTCATTTTATTCAGATTCTTTCAATAAAGCTTGTACGACCTTACGACGACGATACAGCTGTCTTGTTTTCCAGCTGATAAAGCCGATGAGTAAAGCGATCCAAGAAATGATCGTCAGCCATAAAGCTCCGTCGAAAAACCAAGGTGCGTCATAGTCAACGACTAAGACATTCTCCCCTGCTTGCTGTTGGACAGAAACGGCACCAATGGCACTCAAAGAGACATCTTTCTCAGTTAGTGGCTGCTGATTGAGGGTCAATTCAGTATAGCGGTAATTGATGATCGGTAACGCCTTCCACGCCTCTTGATCACCTTGCCAACGTAAAGTAAGTTTCCCGTTTTCTACGGTTTTTGCCACGGTATCATTTTTTTCAATGATTTCTTCCCCGTACAAATTGTACTTGTTCTTCTTGGTCTCTTGATAGAGGGGCAGATAATCTGGGGTAGAACGTTGATACAGCGCTAATGCTAAGGACTTGTCTTTACTAAAATAGGCTTCCTTCAATTGCGCTTCAGATTCCGCCGAGAGATAGGTGTGGTTTCGCAGTGAAACTGCCGCTTCATCGGAGTGCCAGTCCTGCATTTTGACCGTGTTTTGGATCAGGATTTGACCAACACTCAAAACTAAAACGAGGACGAACCAACGCGGATTTGCCAATGGCTTGCCCCGATAATAAGGAACCAGCAGGCACAAACCGACTAAGATCAAAATCGTGGCAGGAACAAAGAACCGAAAAGGGAATTGTAGTAAATTGATCACACCATTGTCCAGACTGCCTAGCCATTGCCAAGGAATAGCGTTCGATGATAAAACGAAAAAGACCGCTGCAGCTGCTGTCATTAATTTGAAGCCGCCGGATAGACGAGGCCATACACGAATCGCACCGCAAAAGAACAAGGCACATAAGATTGGCAGCAGGTACGGAGTCGTCCACCAATAGCTGCTGGTTCCAGTAATGGTATTGTTCTGCATGTTGCGATTCACAAAAGGCGCGATCAACGTGTTACTCGTATAGAGATCCAACATCCCTAACCAAATATTGGCGGTCAGCAGCAAGAAAATCCCGATCGCTCCTGCTAAGCGCAGCACCAATTGTCGTTTTTCTTCGCCGGAAGTTCCAACAAAAAAGGCGCGTAAGAAAAAGGGCACATATAAGAGCACTAACAAGATGCTTGAAAACACATGGATTTGAAATAAGACCGCCACGGAAACCCCTACCGCAAAAGGCCGCAACCGTTTATGTTCCCCTAGTGCGATCAGTGGAATCAGACACAGCGGTAACACGGCTGCTCCCCAAGCAGAAAAGCCCTGCCGCTCAATCCAATACTGGACAGAATAGGTCGCCATAAACAGGATGCTCATCCCCACTGACAGCCAGCCATTGACTCGTAGTTTCTTTAATAAGCCAAACATCGAAAACCCTGCTAGCAGATAGAGCAGCCCATTGGCGAGCAGTTGGTAGGAAAACCACGAAGGACTCAGCAAGACCAGCAGACCTTGGAAATAGGCAAAAAAGGGACCGTATAATGCATTGACGATACGAGCAGATTGCTGAAACCCGTAGATAGAAAGAAAATATTGAAAATTGCCCTCTTTGATCTGCTGGCTGGTCTCATAAAAACGATTGAAGTGAAAGACCACATCAGAGCCCAAAATCATGCCTTGGCCTAAGATCTGCGGTAATAAAAAAACACCACTCATTGCAATCAGAATCACCACTTGCCAGAAAAGCGGCTTTTGTACTATTTTTTGTTTCAAAAAAAAACCTCCTTGCACCTTTTCGGTACGCTCATAAAAAGAGTACCAGATAGGGACGAGGAGGGGAAAAAGAAAGCTTAGTGAAAAGGGATACATGGTAAAAATTTAACCAATTACTAAACTTTTCTAGGTTTTAGGTGGTCGTTTCTTTACTTTTTCTCAAATTTATTGGGTGATCGTTTGCCAGCTTTCCAGTAGTTCGCTTAAAAGCGGGACGACCGTTTCTGCAGGGGCTGCCTCTTTTTGGACATTGGCACTGACTAGCTGATCGTACATATAGCCATACAGCTGATCGAGATCTTCAGCAATAGCGCCGCCTTGCTCACGGTCTAAAGAGACCCGTAATTCCAATAAAATATTCTGCGCCTTGACAAATTGCTGATGGGCTTGGCTCAACTCTTCTTTTTCCAATGCGATCACTGCTAATTTGATGTTTTTGATGGCTGCTTGCAACAGCATTTCAATCAGTTTGTTGGGGGAGGCACTCATTACTTGGTTCTGCAGATAGTTGTTTTGCATTTTTTGATAATTCATCTTTTTTTCCTCACTATAAATCAAATTCGACGAAGGCGGCACTGTCTTCTTGCTGCAAATACGTTTTGACAAGATTGTTTTTGCGGTTCAAACGCCCCAATTCTTGTTTGATCTCTTGCTGCTGGGCTTTGACCTGGTCTAGGAACGCTTGATACGCTTGGATCACTTGTTGCGCCAATGCACTGGTTTGTGGACTATGGCTCTGTTCTTCTGCTTGCATGGCTGCTATGACCGCTGCATTGGCTGCCATCAAACGACTGGCTTCTTCGCTGTCGCCGCGCCATTGGGCAAAACCAGTTAAAATCTGATTCAAACGTTCATCTAATGATACGTGTGGCTCCATAGGTTGTTTCCTTTCTTGTTGACGAGGGTTTCTTATGCGAATGAAAAAGTGACTGCTTTAATCGGCTATCCTGCCTAGTTTGACGTATTGGCAAACTGATTGCTTAGGTAACTCAGCTGATTTTCAGCCTCCATCATCACGGAGTCTAATTTGGTAAACATTGTGATGTAACGCTCTTTTTTCATTGCTAAAATAGCATCAAACCGTGTAATCTGTTTGTTCAAATCCTTGATGGTACTGTCATAGGTCGCAGATTTGGTGGCAATGATCCCTTTATTGGCTGAAGTATTGACGACATAGCTGTTGGCTAATTCTTTTAGCGCTAATGTATAGCCGGTCTCTTTCGTACTCGCAGTGCCATCGGCTTCTTTGGTTTTCGTACTTGCATAAAAGAAGGACTTCACAGCAGCGGGATCTTCCGCTAGGGCTTCTTTTAACTTGGTCGTATCCAGTCCCAATGTACCATCATTATCGACGGTGGAGATGCCTAGCTTATTAGCAGTCAGCTTTGATCCGCTGACGGCTGGAATGGTGATCAAATTTCGCAATTGAGTCTGTAGACGGGTCAACGCACTGTCTCCCACCAAGGTCCCCGTCTTGTTGTTTTCACTACTAGGATCTCCCACGGTCAAATTATCGCCGATAAAACTCATCAAGCTATTGTATTGATCCACTAATCCTTGTACTGCATCAACGACTTTCGAAGTATCATTGGCTAAAGAAAGCGTCACATGCTCCTCGCTTTTTTTCGCTAACGTCAGAGTGACACCATCGATAACATCCGTCACACTATTGCTGTCGCGGGTGATCTCCATGCCGTCTAGTTCAAAAATAGCCGGTTGGCCTTGCGTCGTAGCCGCAGTTGAACCGATCCCTAATCCTTCGGCGGCATTGCCGTCGATCAAGAAGTTTTTGTCGCCCATTTTCGTATTCGTTAAAATCAAACGGTTATCCACGATGCTCGCTGCAACGAAGGTCGTCTTGCTTTGGCCATTGATCTTAGCTGCCACATCTTTTAAGCTGTCTTCGGCAGTGATCTCGATCGAAGCGGTGATCGGTTTGCCATCTTCATCGACTTCCGAACTGGTCAATGACAGCTGACCACTGACATTTAGGGCCGTTTTGCTACTTTGAGCTACTTGACTCCCCGTCACCTTCGTGGCTGTTGCTAGTTGGTTGACTTTTAGATCATAGGTGCCTTCTGGGGCTTCCGTTGTTCCTGCAATTGAAGCGATACTACTATTGGTGGTCGTCGCTTTTTTTGTTTGATAAGCATCATCTTTTTGTAACGCATCGACTTTTGACAAAAAGTTAGTCAAGCGAGTGCTGATATCACTCCATGCCGTTTTTTGTGCTTTAAGCGACGTGATTTTATTCTCAGCACGGGTCTTATTGATCGCATCTGCCGCCAATAATTTTTCAATATCTTCTGAAGTCACGCCAGAATAACTCCCTAGCGTTGTACTGATTCCTGAACTGCTGGTTACACTTGCCATAGTTTCATCCCTTTCGATCGACCGCAATGCCCATGTCATCCCATATTTTTCCAATCACATCTAGCATGTTGGCTGGTGGGATCTCTTTGATCACTTCGTTGGTCTGCATATCCACTAAACGCACCATCGTACGCCCTGTGCGCTCATGTACTTCATAAGCCAATTTCATATCTTTGCCAAGTAGTCGCTGATTCACTTCCTCCACGGAGGCTGCGATCTTGTGCTGATCGGCTACTGAAAAATAGTGGATCGGCGGTTCAGTGACCACTGTCCGTTCCTTTTTCTCCGCCATTTTCCCCTCTTGGTGTTGCGGCTGAAGGTTGGCGGTCTCTGGATCTAGGGATTCGATCGGACGTGCTTTAGCGACCGACGCAACGGCTTCGATCGGGTGTATTCCTGACATTGGCTGAATATCCATCAGAGCTTCCTCATTTCTAAGCGTTTTTGTGCTGCTATGTAAAACACAAGAACTGCGCTTCCCCTAGGCAGTCCTTGTGTCAGTGGTTCACTTGATCAAAAATTATCCTTGTAACAAGCTCAATACGCTGTTAGGCATTGAGTTTGCTTGTGCCAACATTGAAGTTGCTGCTTGAGAAAGGATGTTGCTCTTCGTAAAGCTCATCATTTCTTGGGCCATATCAACGTCACGGATACGTGAGTTTGCTTCAGATAGGTTTTCTTGTGTTGTACCTAAGTTGTTGATTGTGTGTTCTAGACGGTTTTGCGCCGCACCAAGATCCGCACGTTGTGCAGAAACTGCTTTGATCGCTTCATCGATTTTCGTGATTGGGTTGTTTTCAACGCTGACAGTTGCCGCTGCTGCTTTGCCTTCATCAGAAGCGGTAAATGTTGCTAAAGCATCATCGTATGTTTTTTGAGCTGTTGCTTTTGCTGTATCATCCGCAGCTGTATCGATGGCTGTTTGTAATTCAGCAACTGTTTTACCAGCTGCCGCATCAACTGTGCCGTCCGCTGCATATTTTGTTGTAGCATCTGCTTTGAAGGCAGTCGCTACTGCTTTATCTTTTGCTGCAGCAACAGCTTTGGCATCGCTTGTGTCAATGGCTTGTGTTAAATCTAAGCCTTTTACTTTCAATGCAGATGAGCTCATGTTGTTGATTGAAACGCCCATTGTTTGGTTTGCGTTGGCACCGATTTGGAAAGTGAATGATTTCGCATCATCGCCTTCACCAGTTAACAAGCTTTTTGTATTGAATTCAGTGGTATTGCTGATACGATCGATTTCATCAGACAATGCGGTGTATTCTTTGTTGATCGCACTGCGGTCGTCATCACTTAACGTACCGTTTGAACTTTGAACCGCAAGGTCACGCATACGGCCTAAGATGCTGTGGGTTTCATTTAATGCACCTTCTGCTGTTTGGATCAATGAGATACCATCTTGTGCATTGCTTTTTGCTTGTGACAAACCGCCGATTTGGCCTTTCATTTTTTCAGAAATTGCTAAGCCAGCTGCGTCGTCCCCAGCTTTGTTGATGCGTAAGCCTGAAGATAATTTAGACAAAGAATTGCTTTTAGAAGCATTTGCTGCCGTTAGGCGTGAGTAAGTATTCAATGCTGAAACGTTTGTATTGATTCTCATGTGTAGTTCCTCCTAATTTTTATTCGCTAAGGTTTCCCTCTGCTACTATTTATCGGAAGAAACCGTTCAGGGTTAAGCCTTTTTTCTAAAAAAAATAAAAAACTTTTGCTCCCGTCAAAGAACAAAAGTTTTTTGGGTTAATTTAAATAATCTAGAATGGACATCTGCATGATCTTTGTTCCCATTGCTAATGTTGAGCGGTAGGCAGTCATTTGATTTTGATATTCCATATACTTTTCCGCAATATCGACGTCTTGTTTGTTGGACAGTGTTTCGGTCAAGTTCAGCTTTTCCGTCTCATTTCGATCAGCTGCCGCCTCCAAGCGATTGTAGAGGGTGCCGATCTGCGCCCGTACATTCACTACATTGGTGGCATGCTGGTCATGAGCAGTTAAAAGCTCGCCCCCTAAGGCATCTTTATCATCACTGCGCAACGCAGACAATAAATCATTGAAGTAGGTGCTTAAATTTTGGGGATCCGTAGCGGTGCCCGTCTCGTTCATCAGTCGATCACCGCTGGCTAACAGATCCACCGAGACCCCGTTTGCGATTTCTCGGGGCAAGTCTTCACTGGTGCCATTGTATTTGATACCGACGATGGCGTCATTTTCTTTGACGATCTCAAAAGGCGCCGTCGTCGTATTCGTTCCGCTAAATAAATAGCGGCCATCAAAGTTGGTATTTAATGATTCAACGATACCTGCGATCTCTTGCTCGATCTCTGAACGATTTGCGCCTAATTCCTCACTGCCGGCTGTCGCATTGGCAGAAGATTGAACCAATGAGCGAATCCGCAGCATCGAGGTACTGACGCTTTCTAAAGCAGAATCTTGGGCTTTTGTCCAAGAAATACTGTCTTTGATCGTATTATTGTAGGTTTTGTTTTGATTTAACGACACATTGAGATCCATGATTTTTGAAACCAGCAGTGGATTATCCGAGGACTTGCTGACTTCTTTCAAGCTCGATAGCTGATTCAACGTGGATTGGACTTTGGAGGCGTTGGTTCCTAGATTTCGTAAAAAATCATTGTAGGTGATTGAATTGGAAATACGCATGTTCTACACTCCTGTTCGATTGATCAATGTGTCTAACATTTCAGAAACGACCGATAATATGCGGGCATTGGCCTGAAATCCTTGTTGGAAACGAATCACATCTGACATTTCTTCATTTAATGAAACACCGGACACCGATTGATTTTTGTATTCTAGTTGATTCAGCAGCGACAATTGGGCACTGACCGTATTGTCGGCTTGCTGTTTTGAGATCCCGTTTTTGGTGACGATGCTGTTAAAATAACTGCTGACACTCATGCCGGATGCTGCATTAGCAAACGTCAATGTCTCAGAATCAAAAGAAGCGATCGTCTTTTCTGACAACGGGAAATCCAATTTGGCACTGCTGAGTTTGGCCATTGCAGCAGCTCTTGAACCATCTCCTGCTGCATTGCTCGTTCCGCCGGTCACCAGACTTGGGTTATCTAACAGTGCTTGGCTGACCCGAATCGTCGTCGCTGTGCCGGTATCATCTTGGCCGATCTCAAATAGTCCGCTTGTACGAGAAGCGCCGCCGGTAAAGACCATGTTCATGGCTTGCGCGATCGTCGTCGTAAAGTTGTTCAATTCCGTCAAGCGACTGCCGATTTCACTAGATGATGCTTGCAGGCCACCGATCGCCCCTTCTTTGATCGGCAATTCTGTATAGGCGGTGTCGCCATTGTCGGTGGTTTTCGTCAACAAGACGGTTCCAGCTGGATAAGACCCCGTGATGGTTTCGGCAGGATTCAAGGCGTTGCCGTCTTTGGAAACTAAGGCGCCTGTGTCGCTTTGTCCCACCACCACACTAAGGGTATTGCGTTCCTCCGCACTTAAAATCGTCTGTCCGCTCATAGATACAAACCCACGGCCATATTGATCGGTCTTGGTTTCGATCCCTGCTAGACCCGAGAGATCTTTCAACAGACTGTCTCGACGATCTAAGAGATCATTGGGTGTTTCACCACTTGTCGTCAACCCATAGATTTGTTCATTCAAGGATTGCAGCTGCTTGACCTTCTCATTGAAGTCCAGCGCGGATTTTTCGATGGTATCCAGCGTGTCGCTTTGCAGCTGCGTCATTTGTTTGCCCATTTGGTTGATGGTATCGGCAAACGTACTGCTGTTTTCCAGCACAAGGGTCTTAGACGTATCCAGTTCAGGATTGTTGGCTAATGCGGTCCAAGAATCAAACATCGTTGCCAGCTGTTTGGACAGTCCGTTGTCGGAAGGCTCATTCATTAAACTTTCCAGCTGTCCTAATATGTCTGCTTTTTGTTCATAATATGTATAGGTAGAATTGGCATTGCGTACTTGTCCAATGACAAAATCATCGACGATCCGTTCGACACTGCCGACTTTCACACCCATACCGATGCTGCCGACACCCGCTAGATGGTAAGACGCTTCGGCTTGCAAGTTGACTCGTTGTCTTGAGTAGCCGTCTGTATTGGTATTTGCAATGTTGTGGCTGCTGGTTTGCAACGCTGCTTGATTGGCGGTCATGCCCCGGGTTGCGGTGCCTAATGAACCGAATAGTCCTGTCATAGTAGTACTCCTTACATTTTTTGATCGATGATCGCTGTTGAGACTGCTTGTTTTTCTTGGTATTTCGAATACGTATTTGCCGGTGTCTTGATATTTTCTTTGACTGCATCCATCAAAACGGTTTGGAAACTAATGGCTTGTTCCGTCAGCAGGAGATTCTCGGCTTGCTGCACTTGGATCTGGCGGATGAGTTCTTTGATCGCCACTGAAAGAGTTCCTTCATACGTGGAAAAAACGGGTACGAAGGCGGTTTTTTTCTCGACGAGTTCTGGTAATTTTTCTGCTTGATTTTTGATCAAGCAGGTCTTTTCTTTTTGCAGCAACCGCAAGAACTGCTGTAGCTGACGCTCAAATTCCCGTTCTGTCATCTAGTCGACCTGCTTTTCATCTTGCTGCAGCATTTTATCGGCGATTGTTTCGGCAGATATTTGGTAGGTGCCTTCTTTGATTGCTCGTTTCAATTCTGCCACTCGTTCACTGCGACTGGCTGTTTGATTGGCACTCTTTTGAATGGCTTGAGCTGTTTCGGACAATTGAACATCGACGGTTTTTTCTGTCTGAGCAGCAGTTGGCTTTTCTTGTTTGACCGCTTCACATTTGATAGCCTTGTCGCTGTATTCTGCGTAACCTCTTTCGATTTTCATAGGTTCTCCTCCGTTCTCATTCTTCTACCCTCTACTATCGGTCAAATCACAAAAAAGTTAAACCCATATGTTTAACTTTTTGCGATTTCTTCAAATTAATGCAAATTGTGGATGCGTTGTTTTTGCGAAAGAATGTTGGTGATCCGTACGCCGAAGTTTTCATTGATGACCACGACTTCCCCAGTGGCGATCAGTTTGCCGTTCAACAAAATCTCTAGCGGTTCATCCGTCAGTTTTTCCAGTTCGATGACGGACCCTGTATTGAAAGATAAAATGTCCTTAATGGTTTTTTTGCTGCGGCCTAACACGACACTTAGATCCAGTGGCACATCAAGAATCAAGTCCAAATTATCCCCATCGCTCACCCCGCTAGAGGCCAATGTTTGAAACGCCGGTTTGCTGACTTCAACGGGTTTTGATGTAGCCGCCGGTTCAGGGGTAGGCGCAGCAACGGGTGCCGTTGGCTGCGGTGTTGGTGTTTCTCGAGTAACGACAGTCGCTTCATCGGACAGCATCGCACTGGCGATATCGTTAACCACCGGATCCGTAAAGATCTGCATGATTTTGCTTTCGATCAGACCTTCGACGCGCAAAGAAAATGAGATACAATAAATCTCTTCCTCTGCCTCGATCCCGCTATACTCAATGTTTTCTGGTGTCTCCCATAGTTTGACGATCGGCGGTAAGATATCCACTTTACGGCTGATCATCGTCGCCATCGAAGTCGAGGCAGTCCCAATCATTTGGTTCATGGCTTCTGCCACAGCACTTAGCTCTAATTCCGTGAATTGGGTGTTGCTGGTTTCACCGGTTCCCCCCATCATCAAATCAGCGATCACGATGGCATCTTTGACTTCTAACAGCATCAAATTACTGCCTAAAAGGCCTTCTTTAAATTCAACTGTCGTTGCTACTTTTGGTGCAACGAGGTCGTTTAAGATCTCACCAAATTTGATTTTAGACACCCGGGGAGTCGTGATGCTGACCCGACGATCAAGAATGGACGACAACGTCGTCGCCGCTTGCGACATGGAGATATTGCCAACTTCGCCGATAATGTCGACTTTGACTTGCTCTTCTAATCCTTGCGGCTGGGCTGGGGCACTTTGATTCAACAATGCATCGATTTCTGCTTGGGATAAACGTTCACTCATAGTTCTTGCTCCTCTTCTAACTTGTCTAATAATTCAATGGCTAAATGGTCCTCTTGCTTCCCAGGTTTTGCTCGGAAGTAAGGTTTTCCATCGATGAAGGTCTCTAATGGTTCAGTAATTTTTTTGTCTAGTTTGATGACATCGCCTTCTTCTAAGTGGAGAAACTCAGAAAGACTCATTTGAGCATGGCCCAGCAGAACTTCTAGATTCAATCCGACCCCATTCAAACTTTTTTGCAACTCGCGGCTATCGTCTTGGTTGACTGGCTGATTGCTATCAAACCAATTGCGGAAACTTAATTTATCAATGATCCCTTCAAAGAAGACATAGGGGATACATAGATTGATAAAATGTTTCACTTCAAAAATTTTGATAGTAAAGGTCACTAACACGACGGGTTCGTTGGGCGACATGTTTTGCATCAATTGCGGATTCGTATCGATTCCATCCAAAACCGAATCCAAGGCAACGATGTCCTTCCAAACATTTTGGTAGACCCGTACAAATTGTGCTACTACTTCTTCCAAGATCGCTGTTTCAATATCAGTAAAACTTTTTTTCTCGCTAAAATCCATTTCGATCGGCTTGTTTTGATAAACATCCAATCCGCCGCACAACAACTCCACCAACATCATACACAGTTGTGGGTTCATCTCGATCATTTGGATCCCGCTCAAAGGCTGCGAATGAAAGAGCCCCAACAAAGTAAATTTTGGTATCGAATGGATAAATTCGTCATAACTGACTTGTTCGATAGCTGCCAACTGCAAAGAAACATTGGTCCGCAGTTGGGTAGAAAGCATGCTGCTGCTCATCTTCGAGAAATCCTCGAAGATCATGTGCAGGGTATTGACGTATTCTTTCGACAGCTTTGTTGGTCGGCGAAAATCGTAGGCTTTCACTTTGGCTTGTTTGTCTTCTATCTCAATAATTTCTTGATCGATCTCTCCGCTGCTCATCGCATTCAACAATAAATCAATCTCTTGCTGCGTCAATACCTGATCCACACTAATCCCCCATTTTTTTAAAAAATCATGTGATCGATTTGAATCACACTGGCTACTTTTTCACCGATCGTCACGACCCCAACGGCATGTTCTGTCTCTTGATTGCTTAGTTGGATATCGTCTTCGGTGATATCAAGAACTTCAATTACTTCTTCTACGAGGACCCCTTTGGTCTCCTCTTGCTTCTTCATGATCAATATGTTTTTTTCGTAGGCTGGTTCCATGATGGGAATCAATTTTGCCAAACGAATCACCGTTACGACAGACCCCCGCAGATTGATCAACCCTTCCACCCACTCTGGTGCTAAGGGCACCTTCGTAAAAGAAGGGGCATCAATGACCTCGTCCACCGAGTCCGCCGAGATCAAATAGTACTGCTGAGCCATTTTGAAAAGAATCATCTGCATGTCGCTATCCTCCTAGGCATTAGGCAAAGGCTTTGTCGATGGCAGTGATTACGCGGTCCGTGTCAAAGGGCTTCACGATAAAGTCCACCGCACCGGCGCGAATCGCATCCATCACCATTCCTTGTTGTCCCATGGCACTGCACATTACGACTTTGGCCTGCGCATCAAACGTGCGGATCATTTTTAATGCCTCTAAGCCATCCACTTCTGGCATCGTGATATCCATAGTCACTAAGTCTGGTGTCGTTGCTTGGTATTTTTCAAAAGCCTCTTGGCCATTTTGGGCTTCCCCCACGACTTCATAGCCGTTTTTTTCTAAAATATCCTTTAATTTCATGCGCATAAATACCGCATCATCCACGATCAATACTTTTTTTGACATTGTATTTGCCCCTTTCAAATTCCTAATGAATCAAATATGTTTTCTAGTACACCGATTTCTGGAATCAAAAATAACGATGCCTCTAATGTTTCTTTGGCGTAGACGAACTCATTACGAATCACCATCACCTGCTCATCATACTGGGCCATCGCCAGATAGATGGAGCTGATCGCTGCGCCAAAGAAATCATAGCTGGCGCTTGGTAAAGACGCACTCAGCTGAGTTTCCAATAGTTGGCCGATCGCGATCAAAAAAGAATTGGTAAGAATGTTAGTCAACTCGTTGATGACCGATTGCTTCAATTCTTCAGACGGATCGATTTCTTGGATCATCAACTGACGCAATTTTGCGGCGGATTCATCCGTTAAGACAAACAAGAAGATCCCTCGAAACGCCCCTTCGATCTGGCTCATCACCACATGAACTTCTTTGTCTTCCGCCATGATCTGCTGATACAGGTCCTCATACGCTAGAATCTCGACTTCCGGTACCCGCATATCGATCGGTTGTTGGACGAGCTTTGATAAACTAGTCGCAGCGTGACCACCGCCGATATTGATCAGTTCTTTTAGGCCATCGATTTGCAGCGCTGTATAACTCATAGGCGGTCATCCTTTTTTTCCTGACAGATGGCATGAATGTCTAGGATCAATGCGATCGAGCCGTTGCCCATAATCGTTGCCCCTTGATAGCGATTCAGCTTTTGCAGCAATGGATCGATTTTCTTGATGACGATTTCTTGCTGGCCGATCAGCTCATCTGCCAAAATGCCGTGAAATTGCTGGTCATTGTTGACGATGATGGCGAATTTTTTCTCAGATGGATCGCCTTCGATCGCTAAGAGTTGATCGGTCCGAACCAAGGGAATCAACTCCTCTTGAAAACGATAGACCTCATCCGAGACCGTCTGGATGATCTCTTCTTCTTTGACCATCACCACGCGTTCGACGAGATTTAGTGGAATCGCAAAGGTTTCTGCTCCGACGCGAACCATCAACGCTTGAATGATCGACAGAGTCAATGGCAATTTGATCACAAACTGCGTGCCTTTATTTGGCTGGCTCTTCATTTCGATCGTGCCCCCTAGTTGGGTGATCTTCGATTGCACGGCATCCATCCCGACACCGCGCCCAGAAATGTTAGTCACTTCTTGCGCCGTTGAAAAACCAGGATGGAAAATCAGCTGCTGCAACGCTTCATCGGAAAGACCTTCCGTTGCTAAGCCTTTCTTTTCAGCACTTGCTTTGATTACTTGCGGATCAAGGCCTTTGCCATCATCCTCTAAAGTAATGATCACGCGATTGCCTTCTTGGTAGGCCGCCAAGCGAATCGTGCCCTTGCGCGGTTTGCCCAGTTTTTCCCGAACATCGGGTGCTTCGATGCCGTGATCGACAGAATTACGCAATAGATGGACCAGAGGTTCACTCAACTCAGAAACCACTGTTTTATCCAATTCCGTTTCTTCCCCAAAAATGACAAGTTCCATTTCCTTTTGCAGTTCATTGGATAAGTCCCGAACCATTCGCGGAAAGCGACTAAAGACGACATTGACTTGCTGCATGCGGATCCGTAAGACCAAATCTTGCAGCTCAGAGGTCAATCGTGAAACTTGCTCTAAGGGGTCTTTGACTGCTTCGATGTTTTCCCGCTCACTGACATCTTCTAATTGATTGCGATAGACCACCAATTCGGACACGAGATCCAAGAATGAATCTAAGCGATTCAAGTCGACTCGGATCGATTGATTTTGGGCGGACGCATGATGCGCGGGCGCCGGCGATTTTTCTTTCGTTTCTGTTGTCGCTTGCTGAAGAGCAGAAGTCTCTGACTCTGGGGTCGGCACTGGTTGAAGCAGCTCTTCTGTCTCCTCCAACACAGCAGCTGAAGGATCAAACGGTGCCACCACGAAGGCTTCGATCTCACTATTGCTGGCGATGTTTTGCTCGACATCAGCCAGTGTTTGCTGCGTCAAATACAGCAGTGAAAAATCTGATTCAAAGGTGCCTTCTTCGAGTGTTTGGGCATCTGGTTCTGTATAGAGAACATCCCCTGCTTGGCCCAGCTTTTCCATGATCAAGAAGGCACGAGCGCCTTTTAACATGGATTGGGCATCTAAGCGAACAGCAATTTGGACCGCTTGATAGCCATCTCCAGCCGCTTGCTCGATCACATACAGATCAGAAGGATCGATCTGTTGAAGCTGTGGGGTTAATGCGCCCACTGCGGTGGGTTTTTGACTTGCTTCTGTCTCGGTTGGTAGGCCGCCAGAATGTTCTGTTTGGTCAAGTTCGGCCAATAAATCGGCAATTTGAGCTGGCTGCAGGTCACGTTCTTCCCGCAGATCCTCCACAAGTTCTGACAGACGATCTAGACATTTGAAAATCAATGAGATCGATTGCTGGGTCACTTGCAAGGTCCCTGTTTTAAATAACTCAAAAATATTTTCCATTTTATGGGTCAGCTGCGTCATGACGTCATAGCCCATCGTTGCCGCCATCCCTTTAAGGGTATGGGCAGAACGGAAAATATCATTCAGCAAGGCGCTATCTTTTGGATCGTTTTCCAATTGCAAGACATGATCATTCAACTGCGCTAAATGATCGTCTGTTTCTTCAAAGAAAAGGGTACGATAGACACTATTGTCATCCAAATGGGTCCCTCCTTTACAAAATTATACTTTTTGATAGATAAACGAATCGATTTTCTTGAGACCGAATTGTTCCGCAAAATTGATCGTTTCTGTCGCTCCCGTAAACAAAATGCCCCCTGGCACCAATGCATCGCTGAATTTTTGATAGACGGCATCCCGAGCATCACTTTTGAAATAAATCGTCACATTACGGCAAACGATCACATCAAAAGGCCCATTGTACGGGTCTTTCAAAAGATCGTGTTGCTTAAAATGAACCCGCCGTTTGATTTCTGGTTTGATCTGAAACTGGTTCTTTTCTTTTGCATCAAAAAAACGGGTACGTTCTGCCGCTGAGACATTCCGCAATTCGTGGTCTCGATAGAGTCCTTGCTTGGCTTTTGCCAAAATTTGCGTATCGATATCGGTAGCCAAGACATTGGCTGCGGCAATTTGGTTTTTTTCTAGCAGCATCGCGATCGTATAGGGCTCTGCCCCAATCGAACATGCGGCACTCCAAATTTTGGGCAGAGTGGTTTTCGGGAGAACAATGGTTTTCAAGACGCGTTCAAAGGCGTCAAACAGTTCTTTGTTGCGATAAAATTCCGTTACGTTAATGGTGATATGGGCTAAAAAAGCCGCCCGCACCCCTTCATCGCCTTCGATCAATTGCTGGTATTCCCTCAACGTCTTTGCCCCGCTGTTTTCCATGATCGTAAGAATGCGGCGCTGCATTTGATTTTCTTTGTATGCGGCTAAGGGAATCCCTAATCGGCGATCCACCCACGCATTAAATAAGGCAAATTCTTCTTCCATCTTCTTCACCTAACCATCTGTGCAATTTTTGCTTCAATGCCCTGCAACGGCAGGACTTCATCCACGACTCCTTGTTCAATGGCATACCGCGGCATCCCAAAGACTGTACACGTTTCTTTGTCTTGAACGATCGTATAGCCCCCAGCCGCTTGAATCTGTCGTAAGCCAGCGGTGCCGTCTTTTCCCATCCCCGTCAAAACCACCGCCGCTAGTTGCGGGCCATAGTAGTCAGCTGCTGAGGAAAAAAGATAATCGACGGTTGGCCGCGTCCCATGTCGTTTTTCTCGCTGGTCCAGTTGCAAGTGCCCTTGTTTGACCGTCATGTGGTAATCCCCTGGACAAAGATACACTTGATTTTCGATCCGCATGCCATCGACTGCTTCTTGTACTCGGACGGTTGTCTCTGTGTCTAAGCGCTTTGCAAAGGAAGCCGTAAATCCCGCAGGCATATGCTGAACAATCAAAATGGGACAACGCAAACGCGCAGGCACACGGCGGATTATCCCCAGCAAGGCACGCGGTCCGCCTGTTGAAGCACCAATGACTAGCGCATCAAGTGATACCGGCAAGCTGTTTTGCGTCAGCTTAGTGGGTTGGGCAATCGTTGGCATCAGGGTTTGAACCGTGCCGGTTTCATGATCCATCGCCAAAATTTTTTGATGAAATTCAGCGATCCATTCTTTTTCGATCATCGATAGACTGACCGGTTTTTCGACAAAATCTCGGGCGCCTAGCGCCAATGCCTCAATCGTGGTTTCTTGATTGGTTAATGAACTAAGCATGATGACGGGAATGGCTGATTGCTGTTTCATCCTCCGCAAGGTCTCTAATCCGTTCATCACAGGCATCTCCACATCCATTACTACCAAATCGATCGCTTCTTTGGTCAGATAGTCCAATGCTTGTTTGCCATTGCGGGCAGCGACGGTCACCTCGATATCAGGCAGCTGATTCAATAAATCTGTCACTACTTTCCGCATGAATGCCGAATCATCGACGATCATTACTTTTTTCATATTCCTGTACTCCTTTTACAAATAAACGATTTCTTGTTTGACTTGCCGAACCATGGTCTTGAAATCCTGAAGATCCACGATCATCGTTCGACCAGCACTGCCGCCAACATGTTTAGCCACGATCGGAATGTTTAGCCGAGCCAAGACTTCCTCGACGGCTTCAATATTGCGCTGACCAATATTGCTGGCAGCGTTAAGCGTCTGGAACTGAAACATATTGGCGCCGCCAACGATTTTCGCTTGAAAGCGAGGCCGACGGATCTTTTGTTCCAGCTCAGCCACCATCGCCGGCAATGCCAAATCCGCAAACTTCTCGGGCTTGATTTCCCGCTTGTGCAAAAAAGGCTGACTATCTGGCAGCATAATATGACTCAAGCCCCCGATATGACTGGCTTCATCGTAAATGATCGTGCCGATGCAAGAACCTAAACCCACCGTGATCAAACGCGTCGGCGCTTGGGCGATCTTATACTCCGAGATCCCCACATGCAGTTCCTCATTCACGGTCATCATTGTCATCGTCATTGGCGGCTGCCAATTCCTCTGTCTGATAGGCGTCTAACTCAGCCGTCATCTCAGCGGCTTGTTCATAGCTGAAGAGAAATGGCAGTTCCAATGCCAGCACAAGTTCATCGTCTTTTTCCAAAAAGGCTTCGATATAGTTTTGCTTGAGTCCTGACGTATTTAATTCCGCATTGCTGGGACTTTCAACTAGCGGTAAAATGCCTACGATCTCTTCCACGTAAAGGCCGATCGCTTGCTCTTGCCAGTGACACAACAAGACCACATTTTGCCCAGTTTCCGGCGTAAATTCATCAAACAGCTTTTTGCGGATGTCAATGATCGGAACCATTGCCTCTTCAAAAGGCTGGATCCCCAACACGAAATCCGCCACTTCCGGCAGCTGTGTAAAAGAATCAGCCTCAATGACCCGTACCACATAGTCGATACGCAAGGCAAAGAGTTGTTGATGACTTTTAAATACAACGTATTGTTCCATTGGCGTCACTGCTCCTTTTTAGAATTTGAAACTATCCACTTGGAATTTAAGGATAGTGGCGATCGTTTCGATCTCTTGCACATTCCGTTCAAAGTCTTCGATGACTAAGTAGAAGTCTTCTAAGTTTGCCGTTACTTCTTGGGTGCCGGCAGAGGTTTCCGAAACAGCAGCCGAAATGTTGCTGACGGAAACTTGAACCATGTCTTTTTTCTCAACGATCCCGGTAATATGGGCTTCCACGGCTTGAATACTTGAAACCAATTTTTCGACAATATCAGAGATCTCATTGGCTGACTCGATCGCTTTGTTGATATTGTTGGTTTGTTTTTCGCCGCTTTCAAAGGAATCCGTCACTGCAGAGACCACTTTTTCCGATTTTTTGCGGATCGTTTCAATGATCGAACGAATGCTTTTCGTTGATTGACTGCTTTGTTCCGCCAAGCTGCGGACTTCTTCCGCAACGATGGCAAACCCTCGGCCCGCTTCTCCAGCTCGAGCTGCTTCAATGGATGCATTCAATGCCAGTAAGTTGGTCTGATCAGAAATGTCATTGATCAGCTGAACGATCTTACCGATGCTTTGGACATCTTCGTTCATGTCGTTCATGCTTTCTACTAATTCTGCTTGGTTTTGCCGTTCGATCTCCCAGCTTTCAAACACATGAAACATCATTTCTGAATTGTGGACATTGCTGCTTTGGGATTGACCGACATAGCCGTTCATCAATTCGATCTCTTTGTGGATCTCTTCGATACTTAAGGCTAGCTCGTCCATATCAAAGGAGGTTTGTTCCGCTTCGGAGGCTTGTGAACTAGTGGCATCTGCGATGGCATTCATCGTCTGACGCACATTTTCAATTGAATTTTTGGCATTTTTTGAGGTTGTCGTTAGGCCGCCTACCATTTTTTCCATTCGGCTGCTTTCTTCGTGCATGCCAACGATCACCGCTTTGAAGGTGTTTAAAACCCCTTGAAATCGATTTTGAACTTGCCCAAAAAGAGAGGTCTGGTCGCTGCTGCCGATCTCATCGATATGCGACAGATCGCCAGAACCGACTGCTTCTAGTTCTGTCAATAACGTATCCATGCCCGAGTGGGTCTCTTTTTTTACCAAATAGGTCATTCCTACTAACACTGCGATTTCTAGCAGCAGTACGATTACTGAAAAAATAAAGAAACTTTTTGCTGCTTGTCCGTCTCCGTGGGTGCGGATCACGAAGAAATAGCATCCTAATAATACGATCAGGGTAAACCCTAGCGGAATCAACGCCGCCAAGCGGATTTTTTTGATGATAGCTTGTACCTTCTTCTTCATAACAGTATCCTTTCCTATGCAAAATGATCAGTCGTGCTGTTTATCAAGATTCGCTCTTCACTTGATAATCGTTGGATCACTCCTTCTTTATCCGATTATGAAAACAATCTTCTAGTTCTTTAATCGGATCTTTTGCTAGAAAAGTTAAGCATCTTCACCAGACATATGTATCTTTTGGATCAGCAAAGCGCGTATAGCCGCCTTGGTATTCATCACGAACCAAGCGACCGTTTTGCAGCTCGACCACCCGATTACGGACCGTATTGACCATCGTACTGTCGTGGGTCGCCAAGAGGATCGTGGCACCGACTTGATTGATCCGCAAGAGTAGTTTCATGACTTCAACGGCTGATTTCGCATCCAGATTGGCGGTGGGCTCATCGGCGATCAAGACTGCTGGCTCTGTGACGATCGCCCGCGCGATCGCTACTTTTTTGCGCTGTCCCACGGAAAGCTCTTCAGGATAGTGATCCTTTTGAGGAAACATACCCACCAGTTGCAGTGCTTTGGCGGTTTTTTCCTGACGCAGCTTACGGGGAGTGCCTAGTACTTGCAGCGCATAGTCAACGTTTTTGGCAACCGTCAGATAAGGAAGCAAAAGGTCTTCTTGTCCGACGATACCGACTTGTCGTCGAATCATATAGAGATGACGGTCTTTGAGTTGTTCCAACAAGACATTGCCGACTTGGATAGAACCAGCCGAAAGCTCTTCTTCTTTCAAGAGCAATTTGAATAATGTCGATTTGCCGGCACCACTGGGACCCACCACATAGATAAATTCTCCTTGAGGGATCGCAACAGAAATATCGGCCAATGCCAACGTACCATTGCTGAATTTTTTACTGACCTTGGTTAAGCGAATCATGTTCTTTCTCCTCTAATCTGTAAAACGATTGATCACGGACCACATCTCATCAGCTGTCTGCATGGCTTTCGTATTCAATCCATACGCACGCTGGGTCGTTAACAAGTCTGTCATGGAAGTCGCTAGATCCACCGTCGACTGTTCTAACTGTCCTTGCAACACGCTGCCAAAGGCTGCCGGATTGGTTTGCGAAGTAAGCAACGCTTGATCACCGGCACGGTACAGTTGGTTGCCCACTGACGTGATGTTTTCTGTATTCGTCGGCTGATAAAGGGTCAGCTGTCCCAACACGCGAGTCTGACCATTTTCTTCCGTCGTCAACTGACCGCTGGCATCTATTGCGATTTGCTGCGCATCTGGCCACTGCGCGGTCGGTACGTTTGTGGTCATTGCCACAGGGTACCCTTCACTATTGACTAATTGCTTGTTCTCACTTAAATGAAAATTGCCTGCTCGACTTAGCAGCAATTGACCGGTTTGGTCCCGAACCCCGAAAAAGCCATTGCCTTGGATCGCGAGATCTAATGGCTGAGCAGTGCCCGCCAGATTGCCTTGGGCAAAACTGGTGGTCGTGGTTGCCTTCGCCCCCATTGACGCACCATATTGGGCGGCGTTGCCATTAAACAGCGTTTCTTCTGCACCGATGGCATTTTCCATCAATGCTTGAAAATGGGTCGTTTGTGCTTGGTAGCCATTGGTATTGACGTTGGCGATGTTGTTGGCTGTCGTGTCTAAGTTTGTCTGCAAATGATTCAACCCAGAACGGCTGATTCCTAATAATCCACTGATATTCATTGACTCATCCTCAAATCTTTCCTAATTCGTTGACCGCTTTTTGCAATGTCTGATTCGTTGAACTCAAGGCTTTCTGATTGGCTTCAAATTCGCGAGAAGTCTGGATCATCGCCACCATTTCATCGGCAACCGCTACATTGGCTTGTTCTAAGGCACCTTGCTGGATCACGGGTGCATTCACCGTGGTTCCTGCTGCGTTGCTAGTCACATAGTTTTGACCAGCTGTAGTCAATGCTTCTGGGGGAAATGTTTGGATCTGAAAGTTCGCTGGTCCCAAGGCGCTGACTGCTTGTCCATTGGCACCTAAGACAAGATAGCCTTCTTGTGTTACGTATTGATTCTGCTGATTGACGGTAAAGTCGCCATTTCTCGTATACAACCGCTGCCCCGCATTGTTTTGAACGACAAAGTAGCCTTCGGAAAGCAGTGCAAAATCACTGGCTTGTCCCGTCTGTTTGACAGCGCCTTGGTCTTGACTGATCGTACTGCCTGCCAATTGGGTCCCTAAAGGCAACCCACCGATATCGCGACGAGTATCCGCATTGGGCCCGCTTTGGTAATTATGCAGCGCCACTTCATCTAGCGCCGACTGGAACAAGGTTTTTGCTTGATACCCTGTTGTATTGACATTGGCAATATTGCCGCTCGTCGTCTCTTGTCGCTTTTGTAATAATGAAATGTTCCGTGATAAGACATCCAATCCTCGAATCATGCCAGTTCCTCCTCAATCAATGTGCGCAATTTGGCAATCGTTTTGCCGTGAATTTGTGAAACTCGTGGAATCGAGACTTCTAAGATTTCAGCGATTTCTTTTAACGTCAGTTCCTCGGTATAGTACAAACTTAAAATCAATTGTTCCCGTTCCCCTAATTTTTTGATGCACGCCACCAAAGCGGTGCGTTTTTCTTCGGCGACCAAGGTCTCTTCGACATTTTCGGCAGGATCTCGAACCATATCTTTTAAGGTCATGCCTTCTTCTTGGTAAGCAAACAAGGTATCTTCCAAAGAGACGCTGGCTAAGTAGTGCAGACTCTCATAAATATCCGCTAATTGACTTTGGTTGATTCCCAGCTGTTTGCAGATCTCGGTGTCGGTCGCTTCTCTTTTGAGGCTTTGCTCCAACTCTTGCCGTGCTTGATAAAACTGATTGACTGCCGCCATTTTGTATCGGGAGATTTTGGCGTGCTTGCGTACTTCATCAATAATTGCCCCTTTGATACGAATCGCTGCATAGCTTTCAAAAGGAACTTTTTTTGAGGGATCGAATTTCCGCAAGGCATCCATCAGCCCAATCACCCCAATATTGTAGAGATCGCCTGATTCATAATCGGCGGTTTTGATAGACAGGCGCTGAACCACCCGTTCCACTAGCGGCAGATACTTGATGATCTCCGCTTCTCGATCGACTTCATACATCGGCGATGCCCCTTCCTAAGAAAATTCTGCTTAAATGTCAATACTGCCCACCGTTTCGATCGCAATTTCATTGGGAATCTCATTCAGAGAAAGAACGGCGATATCTGGAAAATTAAAAACGATCATTTTTTTGAATGCTAACCGGATCTTAGGCGATGCCAGAATCACGAAATTGATATTTTGAGCGATCGCCGCATGTTGGATCCCACTGATGGAATCCAACAGCTTGGTCACGGTATCTGGTTTTAAGACCGGGTACGAGCCAGTTGCGGTTTTTTGGATACTTTGAGCGATGATTTCTTCTAGTTTCGGCTGGATCACCGCCACTTGCAGCTCGTGGTTCTCATTGGCATACTTGGCAGCGATCGTCCGTTTCAGTGCTTGGCGAACATATTCTGTCAAAACTTCTACGTCTTTCGTGACAACGCCGTAATCGGCTAAGGTTTCTAAGATCGTTGCTAAGTCATTGATGGGAATTTGTTCATCCAATAAATTTTGTAAAACTTTTTGGACCTCGCCGAGCCGCAAAATATCGGGGATCAATTCATCGATCACGACATTGTACTGCTCTTTGATGCCCTCCAATAATTTCTTGACTTCTTGGCGACCTAACAGCTCTGGTGCATGGGCATAGATGATTTCTTTTAAGTGTGTTGCGATCACGGTCAACGGCTCGATAATCGTAAACCCTTGCAGATCCGCCATCTCCTTATCGGATTCATCGATCCACATAGCATCCAGATGAAAGGCTGGTTCTTTTGTTGTGATTCCTTGAAAAGGAAATGGCTCTTCATTCGGGCTGATCACCATGACTTTGTTCGGGTAAATATCGCCGCGGCCGACTTCGTTGCCGCGGATCTTGATCACGTAATCATTGGCATCCAAATAGAGATTGTCGCGAATACGAACGGGACTGACTAAGATCCCTAATTCTCTGGCACTCTGTTTACGGATCGCCACGATGCGGTTCATCAAGCTGTTGTCGATCGAACTATCCACGATAGGGATCAAACCATAACCGATTTCCACTGAGATTGGTTCCACTTGGAAGGAAGCCACGGAATCGTCTTCTTCCTGTGCTTCTTTTTTGCGTTCCAGTGCCAGTTTTTGTTCCCATTGTTTTTGTTCCACTCGCTGCTTTTCTTCTTTTTGCGTCACCAGAAAGCTGGCTGCGAAAAGGCCTAAGCCAATCAACACAAAAGGCACAAAAGGAAACCCGGGAACTAAGGCTAAAACGAAGAGAATCGCCCCCACGATCCGAAACAGTTGGGGATTACGCATCACATCTGCCGCAATATCCAAACCAAAGGAACTATCGTTATCGGAACGAGTCACGATCACCCCAGAAGCAATCGAAATCAGTAAAGAGGGAATCGAGCTGACCAAGCCATCCCCGATCGCCAGTTTCCCGAATTGGGCGAAGGCTTCCATGACGGTCATTTGTCCGCCCATGGAGAAAATGATCGCCCCACCAACTAAATTGATGACAGTGATCAAGATCCCTGCGATCGCATCTCCTTTGACAAACTTGCTGGCACCATCCATCGAACCAAAGAAATCAGCTTCTCGCTGCAGATCTTTTCGTCGTTTGCGGGCATCCGCTTCTGTGATCAAACCGGCATTTAGGTCGGAATCGATCGCCATTTGCTTGCCGGGCATCGCATCCAATGTGAATCGAGCAGTCACCTCTGAGACACGCCCTGCACCATTGGTCACGACGACTAGCTGAACGACCATGATGATCACGAACAAAATGATCCCCACGATATAATTGCTGCCGGCAACGACATTGGCAAAGGCATCGATCACGTGTCCGCCATTTCCTTGGGTCAAGATCAAACGAGTGGAAGATAGGTTCAAACCTAAACGAAACATCGTTGTGATCAGCAGCAAGGTTGGAAACGTAGTGAATTCCAACACTGATTTGGTAAACAGGGTGATCAGTAAAATGTTGATCGCAATCGTCAAATTGATAATGATCAAAATATCTAATAATGCACTCGGTAATGGAATAATAATCAAACCAATAATAGCTAGGACGATCACCGAGATTAAGATATCCGCCAGACCAATGCCTTTTTTCGGTTTTGAGGCAGCCTCATTCATTTTTGTTCCTCCTGTTTCCTTAAATCTTGCCGCGTTGGCTTTCTTCTAACTGATAGACCAAAGCGATGATTTCGGCAATGGCTTCATACATTTCAACAGGGATCAGATCCCCGGGTTCTACTTGACGATAAAGGGCCCGTGCCACTTCACGGTTTTCGATCTGTGGGATATTTTCTTTCAGGGCTTCTGCTTTCATCCGCTGCGCCAGCTGATCTGCCCCTTTGGCCAAGACCCGAGGCACCCCTTCACTGCTGGCATCGTAACGAATCGCAATGGCGAAGTGGGTCGGATTGGTGATCAAAACCGTCGCTTCTTTGACGTTGGCGATGGCATTTTGGATCATCGCACGGTACTTCGCTTTGCGCTGTGCTTTGACTTGCGGATCACCTTCCATTTGCTTGAACTCTTCTTTGACTTCCTGCTTGCTCATCATCAAGTTCTTACGATGGCTATAGCGCTGGTAGCCGTAGTCGACTACGGCTAAAATGATCAAGAAAATCGAAATCTGTAAAAACAATTCTTTGGCCCGCAGCAGCATGAACAGGATCGTTTTTTCCAACCCCACTTCACTCAAACCCAGTAAAACAGGGACGGCGGCTAAAAATTGTTGATAGCACAAGTAGACGATCACGCCGAATTTCGCCAATGTTTTGCCTAAATTCATCAACGAGCGCAAACTGAATTGCTGCTTGATCCCGCTGATGGGGTTCAGCTTTTTAAAATCTGGTTTGATGGCCTTGCCGGAAAACAACAGACCGACTTGGGCATAATTCGTGATAAGCCCGACTCCGAGCGCAACCAGAAAGACGGGCGCACACAACAAAAGCAGCAGCAAGATACTCTGCACCCCCAGTTTTGGCAGATCCGCCAAACTGGTTTGATAATCAGCCAGCTGCGCCAAACTTTGGGAAAAATAAGGCAAAAAAGAAGCGGCGAAAAACTGCCATAAAGACAGGATCAAAAATGAGAAGACCAGCAGCGAAACAGCAGCTGCTAATTCCTGGGTCTTAGGTACCTCCCCGCGTTTGCGGGCATCCCGCAGCCGCTTGGCACTGGGTAGCTCGGTTTTGCCATCTTTTTCTGCCATCTTCTCACCTCCTGCTGGCTGCCTGTTACTTTATTGAAAGGACTCGATAAACTCCTGCAAGTAGCGGACCGTATCTGGCAAGTGTTTGCCTAAGTACGAAAGGACATTGGGTAATAGCAAGAGAAACACCACAAAACTGATGGCAGTTTTCATCGAGAGACTCATCATCAAAATATTGATCTGGGGGATCGAACGAGAGATCACACCTAGCACGAGGTCCACCAACAGCAGCGCAATGATCATTGGTGCCGCAAGATTGACTGCCATTACCATCATTTGGCTGAAAAGTTTGACGATGCCTTCAACCGTCGTGCCTTGGATCACCACAGAGCCTAAGGGCACGATCCGAAAAGACAACAGCAGTGCTGTGATCAGTCGATGATGCAGATCAAGACCAAAAAACACAGCGATCGTCAGCCAATAGTACGTTTTGCCATACTGGGAAGAGGCGATTTGCAACGTCGGATCATAGGCTTGCGCCATCGAAAAGCCTACTTGAAAGTCGATCAATTGGCCCGCAATTTCCACACCGGTAAAGACCAGCTGGCTCAAATAGCCCATCGCCATCCCAAACAGTACTTCTTTGATGACGAAAACCGTCAGCATAAAGAGGGAAAGCTCGGGAATTGCAGGTGCCGTCGGCAGACATAGGACCGTCAACGCCATGCCGATCACGATTTTTGCCAGTGACGGAAAATTTTGCTGTGAGAAGATCGGACAAAGGACAACAAACGCCAATATTCGACAAAAAATCAACACCGTCGCTTGAATCGGCGCCATCAGGTTTCCTCCTTACATTGCCGCAATCATCTTGAAAATCATTTTGGTAAAATTCAACAAGAGATTCAGCATAAAATTCCCTGCCAAGATCAAGGTCAAAAAAATCGCTAATAGTTTCGGCACAAAGCTCAACGTTTGTTCTTGGATTTGGGTAGTGGCTTGAAAAATACTGATCACCAATCCAACGAGCATGCCGACCAATAAGGCAGGGCCAGATATCGCTAAAATTCGAAGAAAGGCTTCCCTTAGCACATCAAGTACCATTTCTACTGTCATTTCCTCTTGGCTCCTTTCTTAGCGGCTATTGAAAGCTCTTGATCAGCGACTCCACGATCAGATACCAGCCATCCACTAAAACAAAAAGTAAGATCTTGAAGGGCAGTGAGATCATGATCGGCGACAGCATCATCATCCCCATCGACATCAAGATACTAGAGACGACCAGATCAATGATCAAAAAGGGGATAAAAATCAAAAAGCCGATACTGAAAGCCGTTCGTAACTCACTGATAATAAACGCCGGTACCATAACGGTCAGAGGAACATCGTCAGAAGAATGATACTTTTCGGTCTCCCCATCAGCTTCCGCAAACAAGGCAATGTCTTTTTCCCGTGTCTGTACCATCATAAAGGCCTTGATCCGTTTTTCTGAGCGGTCAAAGGCTTCGGCTTGGCTGATCTCTTGTCGATCAAACGGTTCAATCGCTTGCTGGTAGACGTCGGTATACACAGGTTTCATAATAAAAAATGTCAAGAATAAGGCCAACCCGATCAACACTTGATTGGGCGGGTTTTGCTGTGTACCTAACGAACTGCGCACAAAGGACAAAACCATGATGATACGAGTAAAAGAAGTCATCATGATCAGCAAGACTGGTAAAAGGGAAAGCAGCGTCAGCAACAAGAAAGTATTGATCGTATCACTTGAGCCATTCCCATTCGACAATAAATTGTTGATGGTGGAACTGACGTCTTCCGTGTCTAGCGCAAATGCCGTCTGCGGAAGCATCAGACTGCTGAAAAGGACCGCAGCCATGATCTTGATATCTCTGCCTTTGATCTTCATTTTTGCTTGCCTCGTTTTCCAGCAATTTCCGCCTTGGCTTTGTTTAGCCATTCAGAAAAATCTTTGCCAGCTTGCACTTGGGTGCTTTCTAGGCTTTGCTGTAAAAAAGCGGCCGTTTCTTCTTGCGTCAACTCTTTGATGATCTGATTTTGCTGTTCAGAAAAGCTCATGACGTAACATTTGTCCATGATTTGGACGATCCCGATCGAAGACGACTTGCTGACGGCGATTTTTTGCAAAATACGCAACTGATGATTGTGCTGGTTCGTGTAACGATTCAAATATTTCAAACTAATGTTGATCAAATAAAGAATAAGCAGCAAAAACCCAATCATTTTGACCAGCGATAAAAATGTTTCCATCAACATGCCTCTTTCTATTGGATCACTAAATCCGTCACATAAACATCCTTGGCGATTTCTGATCCGTATTCCTGATTAATTGTTTCTTTCAATGCTTTTTTTAAATTCGGTACACTTTCGGCGGAGCTCAAAATACCGCTGGCCTTTTGTTGGCGCAATAAGTTTACGACGCTGTCACGAATGACAGCCACATTTTTCGTGGCTTCCGCGCTTTTTTCCTCATCCGCCACTAAAATCGATAAATTGACCTTCATGTATTGCTGCTCTTGGTTGTCTTCTTTTGCCAGATTGACTAAAAATTCATCCAATGCCACGATCGCTTCGTCTGAGGAGATTTTGCTGCTGTCTTTTGCTGTTTCAGCAGCTGCTGTTTTTTCCCCCGTCAAAAAGTGATTCGTCACTAAGGTTCCGCCGATACTGCCGCCGACTACCACGATCAAGAGGATCGGCAGTAAAACAACCATGTTCAAGCCTTTTTTCTCTTTTTCTGCTTTTGGTACTTTTTCTTCTTTTGCCATCTTTCCCACCCTTACGTTTTCACTTGGTTCGAATGGATCACCGTATGATACTCGATCACCCGCTGCGCAACTTCTTGCGCAGCTTCCGTCACCACTAAGGTTTTGCCGTCTGTCAGTGTGATCAATGTATCCGGCATTTCTTCGATCCGATAAATCAATGTTGGATTTAAATAGAATGGCTTGCCATTCAATGCGGTCACTAGAATCATGGTCAAACTCCTCTCAACGATGAAGCGTCACGTTCTTAACGTTTTAGATTCAATAATTCTTGCAGCATTTCATCAGAAGTCGTAATACTTCTTGAATTTGCTTGATAGGCACGGCTCGCAATGATCATTTCGGTAAATTCTGTCGAAAGATCGACATTCGACATTTCCAAGGCACCTGCTTGCAGCGTTCCCGCTCCATTATTGCCGGGGCCTGCAACGATCGCATTTCCTGAGTTGCTGGTTTGGATATAGTTGTTGCCGCCGACTTTTTCTAAGCCTTCTGGGTTATTGAAGGTTGCGACACCGACTTTTCCCATCACAAAGGTTTGATTGCCGTATTTTGCCAACACTAAGCCATTGGCATCGATTGCCATGGAGTTATAGGTCAAGGTTTCCCCATTGACGGTCAGTGTGCTTGGGATCGACAAGGGAGATACCGCACCTTGTCCGCTCAATGCCGTGTTTTCATCAAAGTTGTCATCATAGACAACTGGTTGACCGCCATTGACTGAACGACCTAAGACTTGCATCCCATCACTATTGGTCAAGGTTCCGTTGCTGTCGCGAACAAATGCGCCATCTCGTGTGTAATAGGTTTCGCCATTTGCTCCTGGTCCTTGTACCATAAAGTAGCCTTGTCCGCTGATATAAAAATCCATGCTGCGACCAGTCGATTGCGGGGCACCGACTGTATTGATGGTATCGATGGAGCCCGTCTGAACCCCTAAACCGATCTGCGTTGCATTGATCCCGCCTAAGCCGTTGCCTGGTGCAGTTGCGTTAGACATCGTTTGGCTCATCATGTCTTGGAAAAGGACTCTACTTGATTTGAACCCGACCGTATTGACGTTGGCGATATTATTTGAAACCACGTCCATTTTCGTTTGAAGATTTTTCATTCCACTGACACCTGAATATAATGATCGTAACATGCTTATTTTCCTCCTTATGGTTGGCGTATTTTCCTCTGTCATTCAGAAAATACTTGCAGCCCCTTTTCAGTCCAGCTGCTATTTGATAAATGTGGCGCTGTCAATATTGGTGACGGTGTGAAGCTCATTCATCCCCATCGCCGTAATGATGGTTCGTGAATGGACATCGGCGATCAAGCCCATATCTTTGTAAACAAGCAGTGATTCTTTGCTGCCTTTTTCCGCTAGCTCGCTAAGCGCCGTTGAAAGGGATTGGTAATCATCGTCTTGTAAGGTCAATTCCCTTGCGGTCAAACGCTTTTGCGCATGGTGCGAGACTTTGATGTCGTTTTGTTTTTGTTCAAGCATTGAAGAGAAGGCTTGTTTGTCCACGGCTTTGCGGGGATTTTGATAAGGCTCCCCGGCAACTTTTTGCAGCCCCTGTTGAATCGTCAAACTCATTTTGCTTCGCCGCCAATCTCTTGGATCGCACTCATACTGTATTCTTTGCCATTTACGACGATCGTGGCGTAGCCATTGGCAAAGCGGACCTTTTCGATGGTTCCTGACAATGTTTCTGTGCCGTCCATCAGAGTGACTTGTTTATTGATCAAGCTAAAAGCTTGCTGCTGTTGCTGTAAAATCACCGAGGTCGTCAACGTTTCGCTCAATTCATTCAAGCTCTCTAAGGTCGTAAATTGAACCAGTTGCGAGATATAGTCGGTGCTACCACCACCAGAAGAATCGCTGCCTCCCATCGATGGGTTGCTCATAGATGCTGCTAAGATCTTCAAAAAATCATCCATGGAGATATCTGAAGATTTTTTTGTTTGCGTTAATGCCGATGTATTGGCAATACCGGCCGCAGCTGCTGTAATTTCATCTGCCATAGGTCTCCTCCTTTACACTAAAATACTGATCGCATGATCGATCGGTGCTAATTGCTGCTCTTCTTCAACCGTATTGCTTTGATGAAATGGCTTTTTGCTTTGTCCTTTTTGAGCCTGTAAAAAACGCTGTTGGTTTAACTGACTGTCACTTGCCATCATACTGCCGGCAAAGGATTGATTTGACAGCGGACCAGCCTGCTGGACAGAAGCTAACGTAGGTTCTTTGATTGCTAGGATCGGCTGCTCTTGCTTTTGCAAAACTTGCTCTAGCTCATGCTTGATGGACAGCAATAATTCTTTGGCTTGCGGCTGCTGAACGGTCAGTTCTAAGCGGCTGCCTTGGGCATTCGTTTCTAGAGAAAGCTGGATCGTGCCTAATTTCTCGGGAACGAATTGCAACGTGATTTTTTTCTCGCTTGACGTGCTGCTCGTTTGGACGAGTTGGGCAGTCGCTTTTGCTAAGGGCAGAGCCGCTTGCTCCATACTCGCTTTTGTTGGCGCTAGTCCTTGCTTGCTCAAAAGGGGAGAAACATCAAGCAGTTGCAGTGCTGGTGTCGCCATTTCATTGTCGGTTACTGCCGAAAAAGCAATGGCTTGTGCAGAAACAGCTTCCGTATTTTTGGCGACTGTTTCCTTCGTGCTTTGCAAGGTGCTAGTCGTATCCGTCGCTTGGTGGGTCACTGGCGACACTTGATCCAATGGTCCCGTTTGGCCCAATTGAGCGGTCCCTTCGGTGGACTGTTTCAGCTGTGCTTCTGTCGTCTGCGCAATCGCGGCTTTTGTTACTGAATCGATTTCCTTGAAAGTCGCGATCCCTTTTGCCGTGGACTGCTCTTCGCCTACTAAGTCTTCTGGCAAAGGCGTTTCAAGCGTTGGTGCTGCGGCTTCACTTCTATCATTTGTCATCAAATCCAGACCTTCAAGCGTAGACTCGGAGGGGTCGATGACTGTGGTGGCTACGTCTATTGGTGCTAAAGCTGCTGTGGCGCTTGTTTGGTTCTGCTCCGTCGTTACCATTGATGCCTGTGCCGCTTCCTGAACCAAGCCTGCAAAAGGTGTCTGGCTGATCTGGCTCATTTCTGGTGCTTGCGTCGTTGCAGATTGTTCAGCTGCTGAAGTGATTTCTGACTCCTGCGGCAGATGTTCCATACTGCTGGCCGTACCCATTTCTGGTGCGGCGGCGATTTGCTCCGTCATCCCTGATGTTTCGATAGGGGCTGGCAGGTTGCTGCCTGCTTGAACTGTCAGCTGTCGCATCATCAAACTGAAGACCTCTGGTGACGCCTCCATCTTTTTTGATTTGCTACCGACAGGTACAGCGGTTGCGGCACTTGTTGTGAGCTCTTTCATTGTTCACCTCCTCTCAGCTGATGCTTTAAAACCAAGGTCATCTCATCACTAAAACATTAGTTCTTTAAGAAAATAAGGCGCGATTGCCGAACTCATCCAATTGTTTTTGCTCTTCCAATTGCTGTTCATAGGTGTATTCAGCAAATTGTTTTTCTCGCAGTTTTTCCACGATCTTGCGTTCCTGCTGCGCTTCTACCACTACCGATAAAGACTCTGCCAATTCTTGCTTCACGTGAAACATTTTGTTCTGAACCTCATCGATGGTGGCATTCAACGCAAGCAAATAGCGTTGCTGCACTTGCATCCGCCCAATGGTCATTTCATTGACATCAAAAAGCTGGGCTTTTTCCTGTGCCAGCGTGTTCAGGTGCTGTTCTTGCTGAATCAACAATTGCTGTTTTTGGGCGTACGCTCGTTTGGCTTCTTGCTCAATGGTTTTTCGGTGATCCAATACTTTTTCTAAGGAAAAGTGAAATGCTTGCATGGTTGCTCCTTTATGATCTGTTTTACATGGTCGAACGCTGGCGCTCGATCAGCGCTTCTTCACTGAACAAATGCGCCAATTCAAAAATCGTTTGTTCAAATGGGATCCGCTCATCCACTTTTTGCTGTAAAAACCGTAGGATGGGGTGATGCAACGCGATCGCTTGGTCGGTCAACGCATTACTGCCGCTTTTGTAAGCACCGATATCGATCAAATCCTTGGCCTCTGCATAAACGGCCATGTTTTCTTTTAGTTCCCCCGCATGTTCATGCTGTTCCTCAGAAACGAGGGTCTTCATCAAACGGCTGAGGCTGTTTTGAATATCGATGGCAGGATAATGATTTTGAGCGGCGATTTTCCGTGACAACAGAATATGACCGTCAAGAATCCCCCGCACCGCATCAGCGATCGGTTCATTCATGTCATCCCCTTCTACCAAGACGGTATAAAAGGCAGTGATCGAGCCTTTGTCAGACATCCCACTGCGCTCTAACAACTTCGGTAAAGCTGTAAACACAGAAGGGGTATAGCCTTTGGTCGTCGGTGGTTCACCTGTTGATAAACCGATCTCCCGCTGCGCCATCGCAAAACGGGTCACCGAATCCATCATCAATACGACTTTCTTGCCTTGATCGCGGTAATACTCAGCGATCGCCGTTGCCACATGAGCCCCTTTTAGTCGTACAAGGGGTGGCATATCGGAGGTAGCACAGACAACGACCGACTTGCGGTAGCCTTCTGGGCCTAGATCATTTTCAATAAATTCTTTGACTTCTCGTCCTCGCTCGCCGATCAAGCCGATCACGATGACATCTGCTTCGCAATAACGAGCCAGCATCCCCAATAAGGTACTCTTACCGACCCCGCTGCCAGCAAAAATGCCGATCCGTTGGCCAAGGCCGACGGTCAAGAGACCATCGATCGCCCGGACACCTGTCGGCATGATCTCAGCGATTTTTTGACGACGAAAGGGGTCAGGAGAATCTTGACTAACTGGATATTCTGACGCAGTTTCCAGATCCAGCGCCATATCTAACGGTCGCCCTAGTCCATCTAAGGTGTGCCCTAGCAGCGTATCATCGATTTTTACCGTCAACGATTTGCCAGTTGGCCGCACTAAACAGCCCGGTCCGATGCCTTCTAGCTGATCAAGGGGCATCAGGAGCACGGTTTTTTTCACAAAGCCCACGACTTCGGCTAAAGCTGTATGTGTCTTGTTTTGCAGTGCGACTTCACAGATTTCTCCTATGAAAACCGACAACCCTTCGACTTTGATCAGCAGACCTACGACTTCGCTGACTTTGCCGTAAGTGGTAAAGAACGGCTGTGCTTGCGCTGTTTTGCGCAGCGCTGTGATCGGTAATTCAAACGTCATTCCTTCACACTGCTTTCTAAAAATTGGCTCAAAAAGCGAGCGATTTCTTCCCTCAGTTCAAAAACCACCAAGGCATTTTCAGATTCGATACAAAAATCGTGTTCCGCCAAGCCGTCATCTGCCATGAGTAAATAGCGAAACCCGCTGATCGTCTGTTTTTTGGTTTCCAACAATTCTCGCAACCCTGCAAGATGCTGCTCTTGGCTGCGAATAGTCACAAATTGATCGGGTTGTTCAAATTGCCATAGCACAGACTCCACAAAAGGCAGGAAGCCTGCTTGCTCGTCTGTAAAACGTTGATTGATCAAGGCTTCGGCGATTGCCGTGCCGTAAGCGATCATTTCTTGCTTTTTCTCTGAGCGAAAGGTGTTGATTTCAGAAACGGCTTCAGCGACATTGGCTTGGGCTTGTGTCATCAATGCTTGCGCGGCTTCTTTGCTGGCATTGAGTCCTTCTTGATAGCCTTGTTGAAAGCCGTCTGCTTGTCCTGCTTGAAAGCCTTCCGTTCTCGCTTCTGCTAGAATTTGCGCCGCTTGCGCTTGTGCATCGGTCAAGATTTGCTGTTTCAAGGCTTCCATTTGCTGCAGATGCCGTTCCTGCTCCAACTGGCGTGCACGTCTAGCCGCTTGCAGTTCTGGGTCTAAGCTCGGTTTCTCAATCGGCGCTTTGATGGTCGTATCCGTCAAAATACTGCGAGCAGCTTCAGTCGTTTTGACCGCCTGCTGCTTCAATAAACTGCTATTTGACCACTGCATCTTGGTCGCCCCTTCCGATGTAGATCTCACCGGTTTCATCTAGCCGTCGAATCACAGCCACCACACTTTGTTGGGCTTCTTCTACAGCAGACAAGCGGGTAGGACCCATAAATTGAATTTCTTCTTGCAGATTTTCCACCGCCCGTGATGAGAGGTTGGAGAAAATAAAGTTCTTGATGTCGTCGGTCGTGCCTTTAAGCGCTAAGACTAAGACATCGTTTTGAACATCTCGCAAGACTTTTTGAACATCCAAGCGATCGAGGGTCACGATATCCTCGAAAGTAAACAAGCTTGATTTCACTTCGTTGGATAGTTCCGGTTGCCGCTTTTCCAAGTCGTTCAAAATGTTCTTTTCAGTACTGCGGCTGACTGAGTTCAAGATTTCTACCAGTGTATGCACACCACCGACATTTTCCGTATCGTTCTCAATGTAATTCGAGAATTTGTTCTCGATCACTTTTTCAATCCGTTCGATCACCAAAGGCGACGTACTGGAGATCGTCCCGATCCGTTCAGCGATCTCCACTTGCAAATGATCGGGAAACTGTGACAAGACGCTGGCCGCTTTGTCCGGCTGCATGTAGCACAAAATCAACGCTACCGTTTGTGGATGTTCGCCGATCAACAGATTGGTCAACTGTTGAACATCGGCTTTGCGAGCGATATTAAAGGGCCGTTCCCGCAGCTGAATCTGAGTCAATACGTCAATGACTTCTTTGGCTTTTTGAGGGCCTAATGCTTGGTTCAGCAAATTTTTGGCATAATCGATCCCGCCGTCTAAGACATATTTGCGGGCCGTTGCGGTATGAGAAAATTCCTCCAACACTTGATCCCGCTCTTCGGGACTGACAAAGTCGATGTTGGCGATCTCATAGCTCACTTTTTGTATAAATGATTCTGGCAGCAGCTTCATGATCTTTGCAGAGGTATCTGATCCTAGAGAAATCAGAAGAATCGCTGCTTTTTTTACCCCGTCTATTGTATCCATGGCTGCCCCCTTATTTTTCTTTCATCCAAGCTTTGATCAATTCCGCCGCTACTTCAGGATTGCTTTCGGCATAATTTCTAGCCGTTTGATCCAATGTTGGTTCTCCTGTATGTTCTGCTGTGGCTTCTTGTGTGGATGCTTCTGGCACCGCTGGTTTCGTTTCAGCAGACCGGTTACCGACACCGCCAAAAACGACTTCTTGTGCAACCGGGTTACTCGCTCCGATGCTAGCAGCGGATGGTTGTGCAAAAGTGACCATTTCATCCGTCACATCCACTTCCAACTCGTCTTCTTTGCGTCGGCGTCGGATCACGCCAACGATCATTAAGATCACCAAGAACAAGGTCAACACGATACCGCCGATGATGGCATACTTGACATAACCTTTGGCAGCTGCAATCTGTTCATTCCCTTGAGGATCAGCGGCTGGATCAACCTCTGCTTGGGCAAAGTCAAACCCTTGGATCGCAATTTGATCGCCACGATCATTGTCATAGCCGACGGCGCTAGCAATCAACTGCTGCAATTCTGCTTGATCCGCTTGCGAAAGGTTCGCATTGATCACGATTGAGCTGGTCATTCGTTCGATCATGCCAGGAGCCGTAATGGTCGTAGTGGTCTCGGTATCCAATTCATTTTCAACGGAGCGACTGTAGGAATTGTTCCCCTCTCCGTCCGTGCCCGTCACATTGGAGACATTGTCATCCACAGTCCCTGTTTGGGCTTCTTGGACGGTCCCTTGCGAACCAGCAGCCTGCACTGTTTCACTCTTGATCTCTGGGTCATCATAAGTGACTTTCTTCCGCTCGATCGAATCAAAATTCAAGTCTAAATTGATCGACACTTGGAATTTGTCTGCACCATAGATCGGTGTCAGCAACTTCGCTACTTTTTCTTCTAGCGTTTTTTCATAGGAATCTTTGATGGCAATGTATTTATTGTTTAAGCCACTTAATTGACTGGCTTCATCTTCGGTTCTAGTCAACGTATTGCCCGCGCTATCAACGACTTTTACATTTTCAGGCTTCAGCTTTTCCACTGCGCCGGAAGTCAAGGTAACGATCCCTTGCACGGACTCGTCTGAGATTTGCTGATTTTTCAAGGACAACACGATAGAGGCCGTCGGCGCACTTTCCTCCGAAGAAAAGACACTTTCTTCTGGCATCACGAGTAAAACTTTGGCGGATTTGACCGCATCGATCGACTCGATTGCTCGCTGTAGTTCGCCCGTTACTGCCCGCTGATACATGATTTTGCGGTCTTCATCCGTTGTCATCATGTTGGCATCATCAAATAATTCAAAGCCTGTACTGGTATTTGGTAACTTATTGTCCACGGCAAGATTGATGCGGTATTCATCGACTTGGTCCTTATCGATCAAAATAGTCGTCCCATTGTCGGCTAATTTGTAGGCGATCTGCTGTTCATCCAAATCCTTGCTGATCGTTCCCGCATCGGCATCGCTTAGATCCGTAAACAAGATACCGTATTCAATTCGCGTATTTAAATAATAAACAGCTGCTGTGATTCCGAGAACGCTGATAACGGAAAGAACAACGATCATTTTCTTTAAAGAGCTTTGCATTTGCCAACGGTCTTTGAGTTGTTCTGTCCATTCTTTCACTTTATCCATCATTTATTCTTATTCCCTCACCCACTGCTAAAACTGCATATTTTTCACGTCATTGTAAGCTTCTAAACACTTGTTTCGTACTTGAACGGCTGTTTGTAGCGCCAATTGCGCCTCCGTCATGCGAATCATCACATTGCCTAGATCGCTTTCATCGCCGGTGATCAAATTGACAGTATCTTGATCCATGACCGCCGTTTTTTGATTCAACTGATCGACCGCATTGGTCAAGTAGGAAGAAAACTGGTTTTCCTTGGTGCCCACAACACTAGTCTCGTTTGAAGCAGCCCCCGTGCCTAGTGTCCGCAAAACGTTTTGGTAGTCTGTTAATCCTGTCGTTAAAAGTCCATCCATTTTCTCGTTACCCCTTTGATATTTCTAATGCTTTTTTCAAGATTGTTTTATTCATTTCTGAAGCAGAAACATTGGCTTCGTACGTTCGAACCGCTTGCAACATTGCCACCATTTCATCGGCAATATCCACATTTGATTGACCGACATATCCCTCAGCGTTGGCAGCGGGATTGGTAGGATCATAGGTCAGTTTTTCCGTCTCATCGGCAGCGATCCCCGTCACTTTGACACCGTATGTAGCCGGTGTTCCTTCACGACTATTTTTTAAATTTTCTGAAAAAAGAATACTCTTTTTTTGATAAGCCGCGGTTGTTTGTGTTTGATTTGTATTTACATTTGCGATATTGCTGGAGATCGTATCTAGTTTTAACCGTTCCAATGCTAGACCGCTCGCGTTGATCGTTAGTCCGTTAAATATACCCATTTGTTTTTCCTGCGCTTTCTATCAATTACTCAAGACAAGGTTCATCATTTGCAAGCGTCCGTTGACTTGTGCGGTCAATGCACTGTAATACAACCCATTGGCTGCTTGATCCAACATCTCTACCTCAAGATCCACGTTATTGCCGTTGTCTTTGATACTGGTAGTTGCATTTTCAGTGATTTTCGGTTTTACTTGAGAAACTGACGCTTCTGTTACAGCGTCGGTCCCTGACGAAGCGAGTGCCTGCTTTAATTCGCTTTCAAACACGATGCGTTTTGCTTTGTACCCATCCGTGTTGACATTAGCGATATTAGACGAAATCAATTCTGCGCGTTGTGCAGAAACGTTCATAGCTGTTTTTAATAAATCATAGGTATCCAACAATAATTGCTCCTTCCACCTTCTGTACCAAACGTTTTTTTCATCGATGGAACAGAAACAAATATATTTATTTATTTTTTTGTTATAGATTAAAAAAACAAGAAGACGTGATGTCATTATAGTAGAATTATTTTTATTTTACAATTTGATTTTTGCAACTTTACGGATATGACATTTAAGTTACAGACGTGTTATGTTATTTGTTAAACACTGTTTCATCGCAATTTCGTCCCCAGTTATAAAAAGCAAACGATCGATATAAAGCGTTTTACAAGCATATCTATGCCTTTTGATCAAAATCAGTTTTTTGATAAAAAAACAAGTATTATTCGAAAAATTGATTAAAAAATTTTCATTTGTGCCTGTTGACATGACAAACCCTGAGAAACGCTTCACGAAAAAAAACGGTACCATCTATAAATATTCACAAAAATTGCAAGCTGTACCATTTCAACAATTTGACGAAACTTGTCAAAAAAAGAACAAAAAAAGGAGAAACAGAAAATTTATTTTAGTTATTTTTTGGATTATTTTTTTTTGCTATTAAGAATGATTTTAATTCACCGATAAAATAAATGAGGGTTTAAAACCTGGAAATAGAATTTAGGAGGACGCAACAAATGGATTTTTTCTTGCTAATCGGTATTATTTTAGGATTGATATCTGTGGTGGTTGGGATGATTGTAAAAGGTGCCAATGTGGCCGTTTTGATCAATCCGGCAGCCGCGATTATCATTTTCGTCGGTGTGATCGCAGCCGTTATCAATTCATTTCCCAGCAGTGATATCAAAAAAATCCCGAAGATCTTCGGCGTTCTGCTGAAAAATAAAGAATACGACTTAAAAACAACCATCAATACCATCGTTGAATTAGCTAACCAAGCTCGGCGCGATGGCCTACTATCTCTTGAAGGTGCTATCCAAAACTTAGAAGATCCTTTTTTAAAAAAGGGCTTGGAAATGGTGGTGGATGGCATCGCTGCCGAACAGATCCAAGAAATCATGGAAAATGAGATCTATGGGATCGAAGAACGGCATCGCATCGGCTCGGCTATTTTTAAAACCGCCGGCACGAGTTCCCCGACCTTAGGGGTGTTAGGAGCCGTGATCGGGCTGATAGGGGCGCTAGGCAATTTAGAGGATGTAGAAGCACTGGGTCATATGATCTCGGCGGCTTTTGTGGCGACCCTTTATGGTATTTTCTTCGGTTATGTGCTGTTCATTCCTTTTAGCTCACGATTAACTTTGAAATCGGAGCAAGAAGTCCAAATGATGTCGATCATCGTTGAAGGGGTCTTAGCGATCCAAGCCGGACAATCGCCGAAAAGTATTGAGAAAAAATTATACAGCTTGATCGATCCGAAAAAACGGCAAGAACAATTATAAAGGGTGAAGCGACATGAAGCGAAAAAAGAAACATGAAGAACATGTAGACGAAGCGTGGCTTTTGCCTTACTCGGATATGTTGACCTTGCTGCTGGCCTTATTCATCGTCATGTTTGCCATGGCGAAAGTCGATGATGAGAAGTTTCAAGAAATCCGAAGCGAATTCGGCACCATCCTTTCCAGCCACCACAGCAACGCCTCCGTCATCGGGTCAGTGATCGATATGGGCGAGACCACGCCGCGAAAAAAAGCCGCCACTTCTGCCGAAGCACAAGCGCAAGAAGCAGCGGTCCGGACCCAACTGGAAAATCAGCAGCTAGAAAAAATCAGCGACCAGCTGTCACAAGAACTCGCCGCTTCTGGCTTAAAAGACCAGACAGAAGTCCGCTTGGAATCCGATGGCTTGCATATCACGCTAGCCAGCAGCATCTTGTTTGCCTCTGGTAGCGCCGAGATCACGGACACCACTCGTCAGTCACTGGATCTACTATCGGACTCACTGAAAAAACTAAAAGCCAACAAAATCGTGATCGCCGGGCATACCGATAACGTACCGGAAAAAGGCAATGGCCGCTACCAATCTAACTGGGATCTTAGTTCCGCTCGTGCGATTACCGTTATGGAATACTTCATCAGCAAAGGCGCCGTTTTAGAAAAAAATGCTGCCATCCAAGCCTTTGCCGATACCGAACCGAAAGCCGATAACAACACCCCACAAGGCCGCTCGGAAAACCGCCGCGTGGAGATGATCATCCAGCGGACCGAAACGACACAATAGCCCGTAATAAGGTTTTATAAATATCATTATGAAAAGCCAAGATGAGCAACATTCGTCTTGGCTTTTTTGTAGTCTCCTCCTCAACAAACAAAAATCACTCATCAGCCATTCTTGCGAATAGCTGATGAGTGATTTTTTTGCTTGATTTATTTCTCCACTTCAAAACGATTGGTCAATCGCTTCAACTCTTCTGCAATGTCTCTGAGGTCTGCCACATGGTTGGTAAATTCATCCATGGTTGCCAAGACTTCTTCTGCATTTGCGGAAACTTCTTGTGTGCCAGCGGCATTTTCTTCCGTTGATGCGGAAATGTTTTCTAAGTTTTCCAGTACACTGTTTTGAATATTTTCGATACGGGCACTGGCTGCTTCAATATGATGGATGCCTTCGATCATATAGCTGCTGCGTTGGAAAACTTCTTTTGAAGATGAGATCGCTTCTTTGATCAAGTTGGTTTGGCGAACGCCGCCTTTGACAGACGCCGACGTTTGTTTGACCATTTGACTAGACTGCTCACGAATTTCTTCAATGATCGCTTCGATTTCTTTGGTAGAAGCTTTGCTTTGTTCCGCCAATTTACGGATCTCAGCAGCCACGACGGCAAAGCCTTTGCCAGACTCGCCAGCACTTGCGGCTTCGATCGATGCATTCAAGGCTAGCAAGTTGGTTTGGTAAGAAATATCGTTGATGACCCCAATGATCGAGTTGATATTTTGGATACTATCATTCATTCCCGTCATGTTCGACATCAAGCGCTCCATCTGTGCCAACTCTTGTCGCCAGCTGTCATCGACTTGATCCATGATCGTTAAGTTTTCTTGATTGATCTTCGTAGATTCTTGCGACTTGCTGCTCATGCCGCCAACATTTTCTCGTAATTCTTTCACGACCTGCGAGAGGTTTTGCATTTGTGACACGCTGTATTCTGTTTCTTGGGCTTGAGCACCGGTCACTTCAGCTATCCCCGTAATGGTTTGAGAGACTTCTTCTGTCGCAATATTGGTTTGTTTTGACAATTCTAATAAAGAATCCGACATTCCTGCGACACCGTTGCTTTCTTTTTGTACTTTTTGGATCAATGCACCCGTGCCTTCGATCATCACATTGTAATTGTCCGCCATTTGCTGGATCTCATTGCCTGCTTTGTCTGGATATACAACTCGGCGTGCCAGTTGATCCCATGTCCATTTTTCGCCTTTGGCTCGTTTGGTTTTGCTCATCTTCTCTAGTTTGCCTTCACCGACTTTTCTAAAGTAGCGATTGAAGCAATCGATGATCGCTGCGACTACTTTGATCGCGGCATACGAAACCAGTCCTACAAAGAGCAGCATCAAGATCGTAACGATAATCGTGGTGCGGACTAACGCCCCTAACTCTTTGTCTAGATCACTAGCTTTGACTTCGGAGTACGCCCAAACATTGGAATCAGCAGACTTGTCATACAACACATCATTGACTTTATTCGAGTCGCCTAAGCCAACCATACCTGTCGGATCTTTGGCGTCTTTGATTTTTTGGAACACTTCTTCTTCTTTGATATTCTTACCGATTTGCTTGGTATTTTTCGAGGTCACGATGACCCCAGATTCTGAAACTAAGGTGACATTCCCAGTCCGCCCTACGGTAAAGGAAGACAAGATGTTTTGAATGCTTTCATAGGAAACATCGACGCTTAAAACCCCCACTTGATTATGGGAATTTTTGACCCGGATCGAAGCCGACGTCACAAATTGATTCGACACCGTATCTAAATAAGGTGCTGTCCAATACACTTCTCCTTCGGCTTTCACGGCCCCTTTGTACCACGGCCGAATTGTAGGCTTGTAATCATCCGGTAAGGGATTGAAGGTCACATACTCATCATCTTCTGTCCCAAAAGTTACTGCTAAGAAGCTGTTGCTCCCAGCAATCGCTAAAGAAAGATCTGAACGGATACGTCCCATGCTGAATTCTGTTTTCATCGCTGGCAGTTCAGCCATTGATTTCAATTTGCTTTCCGTCGATCGGCGCAAACTCTTTTCTTCCGCCAAGATCAAATTGACGGCACTTTCTTTGTTCAAATCATTTCGTTCAATCAATAAGTTCTTGGTGGTTAAATAGGAACTTGTCAGCATGACAATGATCGGGATCCCCGCAACCAGCATCAAGGTGATCATCACATAAATTCCTATCGTCTTTTTTCTTTTTTTCACAACTGTGCCACTCCTTCATTTCCAATTTCACACGATCCACTGAAGACTCGTCCGTAGACGACCCTTAGTAAGGATAATCGGTCATTTCTTTGAATATTTAAGAGGATTCATTGTCAGAAACGGCTGCAAGCGCATTTTCTTTTTTGCTAAGGCTTACAGTTGCTGTTGTAACGAATAGAAAAGCTCCTCAGTCATCAAGGAGCGTTGCGACTGCATAAAAATAGCCAGTACGGAAGTTTCCGCACTGGCTGTAGGGTCCCTTTAATAGGACCGCTTCTATTGCCTATAATTCTTTGATGACGGCTTTTTCTTCCGCCGTCAAAGCGAAATCAAAGAGCGCTAAATTTTCGGCTTGATGTTTTTCTGAATGGGATTTCGGAATCACGATCACCCCACGCTCGATTTGGTAACGCAAGACCACTTGGCTCCAGGTTTTTTGATGCGCTTCCCCGATTTGGGTCAAGGTTTCCCGTGCCGCTTCCGAAATCCGGGAAAGCGGACCCCAGGCTTCTGGAACTACCTGATTGTCTAAGGAATACGAGATGATCGCATCATTCCACTTGCCTGGATGCGATTCGATCTGATTGACCGCTGGTTTGATCCGACTGTTTGCCAATAAATAGCTGAGTTCTTCTTCTTGGAAATTGGACACCCCGATTGCTTTTAAGACTCCTTTATCGACATAAGCCTCAAGAACCGCCCAGACAGCGGCGATCTCTGCCAAGTTGTCCCACGGATGATGGATCAAATAAAGATCGATCGATTCCGTCTGCAAGGCTGCTAAACTCGCTTCGACAGACGCTTTCACGGCAGCTGCATCTTGCGTATGCTCTGGTTTGCCAGGAATCTTAGAAGTCAGGAAAAATTCGCTGCGGTCAATCCCGCTTTCCTTGATGGCTTTGCCAACCACGGCTTCGTTGCGGTAAGAAATCGCCGTATCAAAATGCCGATACCCAAGCTTGATGGCAGTCAATAGCTCTGTCGTATCATCATTGATCGCACCTTGGTATTCTCGGTTTTCTTTCCCAAATGTATTCGTCCCGCTGCCGATCACTGGAATCTGAATGCCGGTATTCAATTCAATCGTTTCCATGCTGCTTCCCCCTTTGTGTTGTTTCTAGTCTATCAAAAAAGCAGGAGTAAGGGGAAGAAAAACTCTTATTGCCGCTAAAAAACGGGGAAAAGCACAAAACGCATGTTCAAGCAGCCCCTCCTCCGTTATACTGAGGGTAAGATACGAAACACCCAAATAAGGAGGGTTACTTTTGAAAAAAACACTGTTTTTTCTTTGTGGATCACTGACATTCGGTTTAGGCACTTTAGGAATCTTCTTGCCTTTCTTACCTACAACCGTCTTTTACTTGCTGACGGCTTATTTCTGGCTGCGGAGTTCCGATACCTATTATCAACGCTTGGTTCAATCAGAAAATTATCAAAAATACATTGAAAAACCACTCGTACAAAAACAGCTGAGCACCAAAGGAATGCTCCGGATGTTTGCCATGATGCTGATAGTCTTTGCAATTCCTGCACTGCTGATCCCTAATCTGCTGGTACGTTTCGTCCTCGCTGCCATCTACCTCGCCCATGTCATTGGGATCACTTGGTATTTAAAAGGACGCAAACCTGCGATCCAAAAAACGGATCAGCCCCTGTAAGGACAAAACTGTACGTACACACCGTAATCCACCAAGCAAGTGAACCTTGCTAGTGGACTGCGGTGTATTTTTTTCTCCTATTTTAGCGGGTGCTCACTGACGCCTCTTCGATAATGGGGGCTGATTGGGCGATCGCTAACCAAGCAGCAGGGATCCGGTATGGGGAACAAGAAACATAGTCGATGCCGATCTCTCGCAAAAACGCAATAGAATAGGGATCGCTGCCGACTTCGCCACAAACACCGATCGAGTGCTCTGGCTGACGATCTCTTACGCCGGCGATCGCTTGACGCATCAACGCGCCAACACCTACCTGATCTAAGTGCTGGTAAGGATCTTCTTGTAAGATCCCCGACTGCAAATAGGCTTGAATAAAGCTGCCGGCATCATCCCGCGAAAAGCCAAAGGTCATTTGGGTCAAGTCATTGGTACCAAAACTAAAGAACGCCGCCTCTTCAGCACACTCCCCAGCAATCAAGCACGCTCTAGGCGTCTCGATCATCATCCCGATCTCGATGTGCAACGGTTGCTGAAGGGTTGCTTCTGCTTGAGCGATCACCTGTGTCAAAGTCTCTTTCAACACCTGCAGCTCTGCGGGCAAACTGATCAGGGGCAATAAGATCGCCGCCTCTACCTCGACTCCTTGCTGCTGCAACTCCACAGCCGCTTCACAAATCGCCGCTGTTTGCATTTCATAAATTTCTGGATAGCTGAGTCCTAAACGGCTGCCGCGATGCCCCATCATAGGATTGACCTCTTGCAGTTCGTCAATTCGCCGCTCGATCACTGCCAATGATTTTTTACTGCGGCGGGCCATCTCAAGGCGTTCATGCTCATGGGGCAAGAATTCATGGAGTGGTGGATCTAATAAACGAATCGTGCATTTCTTTCCTTGCGCGGCCTGCAGCATTTCTTGGAAATCGGCTTTTTGATAAGCCTTGATCTCAGCCAAAGCCGCCAATCGTTCCGCCTTCGTTTCTGCCAAGATGACTTCCCGCATTTTCCACAAACGCGCTTCCCCAAAAAACATATGCTCCGTCCGTGCTAAGCCGATGCCCGCTGCACCAAAGGCCAGCGCAGCCTCAATGTCATTTTTCGTTTCCGCATTTGCGTAAACCTTTAGATCTGCCTGGGCTTGTGCCCACGTCAAAAGCTGATCCAGCAAAACCCGCTCCTGTACACTGGTCATAGGCAGCTGCCCTTGATACAGTTTGCCAGTGCTGCCGTCTACGGAAAGTACGTCACCTTCTTCAATCAGCAGCTCGCCGCAGCGGGCCTGTTTCAAAAATGCATCGACACTTAATGCCTCGCACCCTACCACACAGCAGACCCCCAGACCACGGGCGACCACCGCCGCATGAGAAGTCATCCCCCCACGAGCGGTAATGATCGCTTCACTCACCACCATGCCTTCAATATCTTCAGGTGAGGTTTCCTGCCGCAGCAGCAGGACTTTTTCTCCTGTGCGGCTGGCTTTTTCCGCCGCCTCTGCAGTGAAATAGACATGTCCTGAAGCTGCCCCTGGACTAGCCGGCAAGCCCTGCGCAAAAGCTTCGGCTTGCTGCAAGGCTTCGGGGGCAAATAACGGGTGCAACAATTGATCGATCATTTCTGGTGTGATTCGGTCTAAGGCTTGCCTGATGGTGATCCGACCTTCTGCGACCATATCCGTTGCAATTTGCGCTGCCGCAGCGGCGGTTCGTTTGCCGTTTCTTGTTTGCAAGACAAACAACTGGCCGTCATCGATGGTAAATTCAATGTCTTGCATGTCTTGATAGTGATCCTCCAACCCCTCAGCCAGTTGCTTTAGTTCCTGATAAATCACAGGATGTTGTTGCGCCAACGCTTGGATCGGTTGTGGTGTACGAATGCCAGCAACCACATCTTCCCCTTGAGCACACACTAGAAATTCGCCGAAAAGTCCCGGTTCCCCGGTTGCTGGATTGCGGGTGAAGGCGACACCCGTCCCACTATTTATCCCGCTGTTGCCAAAAACCATTTCTTGAATCGTTACGGCAGTCCCTAGATCGTCAGGGATCCGATGGAGGGAACGGTAGGTCTTAGCCCGTGGGTTGTTCCATGAGCGAAAAACTGCCGTGATGGCTGCCAATAATTGCTGAAACGGGTCTTGGGGAAACGCTTCTTGGGTATGTTCCATATAAATACTTTGAAACACGCGGCAGATCATTTGCCAGTCATTGCCGGTCATCATTTGGTCTGACACATAATTCTGCCGTTTCTTATAATCTGTCAAATAGGCTTCAAAGTGTTCTTTTGCTACACCTTTCACCACATCCCCATACATCTGGATCAAACGGCGGTAACAATCATAAGCAAAGACGGGGTCCCCCGTCTGCTGAGCCAATCCTTGGACGGTTTCATCATTCAACCCAAGATTTAAAATCGTATCCATCATCCCTGGCATGGAAAACTTGGCACCACTGCGGACAGAAACCAATAACGGCGACTGCAGTCCGCCAAATGTTTTGTTCCTGCGGACTGCCAATTCTTCGATGGCAGCTTTGACTTGCTTGATGATCGCCTCAGGAAGAACCTGTTCTTCTAAATAGGTCAGGCAAATGGTGGCCGGGACGATAAATCCTTGAGGAACAGGCAAACCCAAATTGGTCATCTCCGCAAGATTTGCCCCTTTCCCGCCTAATAATGCTTTTTGCTCTTTCGTGCCTTCTGAAAACCATACGACTGCTTTTTCCATCATGTTCCTCCTTTTAAATGTTGTATACTATTTCGATTAATTAGCAGTATATAGTATGACACATTTAATCGTCAAGCCAAAAAAAGAAAACTTTTAAGGGATTTATCCTTTTTAAAAGAGAAGGATTGCCTTTTCATTCGGAAAATCATATAATCAATAGCATAGCACATAAAAGAAAGAAGGTGACACATTGGAATTAAGCCAAAGACAAATGAAAATCATTGAGATCGTCAAAGAGCATCAGCCGATCAGTGGGGAGACCATTGCGAAGCAGTTGGGTTTGAGCCGCGCAACCTTGCGGAATGACTTATCGATTTTGACCATGACCGGTTTATTAGACGCCCGACCGAAAGTCGGCTATTTCTATACAGGACAAACCGTTGAGCCTTTGCTTTTCGAAAAACTCTACCATACCAAAGTTGCAGAAGTCATGATCCCACCGTTGCTGATCTCACAAACGGTCTCCGTTTATGAAGCAGTCACGACTTTGTTTATGTACGATGTCGGTTCCCTCTATGTCAAAAATGACCAAGACGAACTGATTGGGGTACTCTCCCGCAAAGATCTGCTGCGCTTTGCGATCAGCAATGCCGCACCGGAAAAAACACCCGTAGCGATGATCATGACTCGCATGCCAAACATCGTGACCATCACACCGGAAGAAACGATCTTGACGGCTGGTACGTTGTTAGGACGACATGAAGTCGATACCTTGCCAGTGGTCGATCCACAGGAACCAAAAAAAGTCATCGGCAAAATCACGAAGACGCGGCTGATGAATTACTTTATTCAAGCAGGCAATGACAGCGACAACACACACTTTTAGGGGGCAAAAACAATGAAGAACGTTCGAATATATTTGATTTCAGATTCCGTAGGCGAAACGGCACAAAAGCTGATCGCCGCCGTTTCCGCGCAGTTTCCCACGATCGACCTTTCAGATATCCAGCTCTTTCCCTTTACTAATGATGAAGAGAGCTTAGGCGAGATCCTCAAAGATGCCTTGCTAGACAAATCGATCGTCGTTACCACCTTAGTCAATAAAGAATTAGTCGCTTTTGTTGATGCCTTTGCCAAACGGACTGGCTTGCAGCATGTCGACTTTATGTCGCCCTTGACCACGATGCTGGAAAAAACATTCGGTGTAGAAGCCGTCCAAGAGCCTGGTGCCTTGCATCGCTTGAACCAAGCATATTTCAGCCGGGTGGCCGCGATGGAATTTGCGGTGAAATACGACGACGGCAAAGACCCACGGGGATTTCTCGATGCTGACTTTGTCCTATTAGGGGTTTCGCGAACCTCAAAGACCCCATTGAGCCTATACATGGCAAATCGCGGCTACAAAGTGGCGAATCTGCCTTTGATTCCTGAAGTCGCTTTGCCAGCCGAAGTGCACCAAGTAGACCCACGGAAAATGGTCGGTTTGACTACGAATCCAGAATCCCTTACGGAAATCCGGCGGTCCCGGATGCATTCATTGGGCTTGAAAGAAGAAACCCATTACACCAATTGTGAACGAATCGAAGCAGAATTAGCCTACGCGAATGAATGGTTCAAAAAGCTGAACATTCCGGTGATCGATGTCAGCAAACGCTCCATTGAAGAAAGCGCGATGCTGATTGAAGAACAAGCCAAAGAACAGGCCCATGTTCAATAAAGACACCTTGGCAAACCTGACCGAGATCATCAACTTGGAAGCCATCCAGCAGCTGCCGAAAGCTACCGAGCATTTTGTCAGCGATCTGCATGGCGAATACGATGCCTTTGACCATATTTTGCGGAATGGTTCTGGCAGTATTCGAGAAAAAGTCGAGACTTTGTTTACCGGTGTCTTGACGAAAGAAGAACAGACCGAACTCTGTTTTGTCATTTATTATCCAGAGGAGCTATTACAAGAACAGGCCTGGACCCCTGCCGATTGGCGCTTGAAGATGGCACAGCTAGTGAAAGTTGCCCGCTTTACTTCCAGTAAATACACACGCTCCAAGGTACGCAAAGCATTGCCGACTTCTTTTGCTTACATCTTAGAAGAACTGTTGTACCAATATGATGCCGACTTCAATAAAGAAGCTTACTATCAGGCGATTTTTGATAAGATCATTGAATTAGAGGCAGCCCCGCTTTTTTGCCAAGAACTGGCGTACTTGATTCAGCGTTTCGTAGTGGACCATCTCCATGTCTTAGGCGATATCTATGATCGAGGACCGGCGCCAGACAAAATCGTCGATCGCTTGATGACTTTGCCTTCACTGGATATTCAGCTAGGCAACCATGATATCTTGTGGATCGGTAGCTTTTGCGGCTCGCTGCCCTGTTTGGCCAATACGATCCGCATCGCTGCTCGCTACGGCAATTTGGCATTATTACAAGATGGTTATGGGATCGATCTATCAAAAGCACTGGCTTTTAGCCAAAAATATTACACAGAAAATGCCGGCTTTTATCCGCAAAAAACAGTGGACCCTTTATCAAGCCAGCAAAAAAAAGCCGCCATGCTTTTGCAGCAGGCATTTGCCATCATCCAATTCAAAGTCGAAGCAGCCGTGATCCAGCGGCGACCGGCATTTGCGATGGCAGAGCGCTGCTTATTGCATCGCTTGTCTCAAGATCGGCAACAAATCCAGCTAGACCAGACCTATCCTTTGATCAACGGCTGTTTTCAACTAGTAGATCCCGATGATCCTTACCGTTTGACAGCCGAAGAACATGAAGTATTGCAAGATTTGCTGAGCCAATTTCAACGCTCGCCCCGCTTAGCTGCGCATATGCGCTTTTTAGTTGAGCATGGCACATTGTACCAGCGCTTCAACGACAACCTGCTGTATCACGGCTGCCTGCCTTGTCAGGAAAACGGCGATTTCCTGGCCTTTACTTTCCAGCAGCAGCCCTTAGCAGGCAAAGCGTTGATGGACTTTTTTCAGCAATGTTTGCAGGAAAGCTTTGCCCAACCAGAAAAGCAAATAGACCTTGCCACCGATATGATCTGGTATCTTTGGTGCGGCGAAGGCTCTTCCCTCTTCGGCAAAAAAGCCATGAAAACCTTTGAGCGCTACTTTATAGCAGATCGCAACACCCATACGGAACAAAAAAATGCCTATTATTCTTTAAGGGAAAACGAAGACTTCTGCTGCCGTGTCCTAGCTGCCTTCGGTCTGCCGCCGACAGGCCACATCATCAATGGCCACACCCCTGTCAAAGTGCGTAAAGGTGAGACGCCCATCAAGGCAAATGGTCGTTTATTGGTGATCGATGGCGGACTCTCTCGCTCCTATCAATCCGTCACAGGCATTGCTGGTTACACGCTGTTGTCAAATTCCTTCGGCATGACCTTAGCAGCCCATCAACCCTTTACAGATCGCCAGCAAGCCATCCAGCAGCGACGTGACATCGTCACTCAGAAAAAAATCGTCGTGCGGCAAACGGAAAGAACAACGGTAGGGCAAACAGATATCGGCAAGCGGCTGCAGCAAGAAAGCCGAGTGCTTTTTGAAGAATTAAAAAATCATCCGATCCCTTGACGAGTCATTCGTCAAACAATCGGATGATTTTTTTTACAGTCCTTTAGAACTATGAAAGGCTTTGAGTTTTTCCAACGCCTGCAGCACAATGATCAAGACCAAGATCGCTAAGGCCAAAAAGAGCGTTTCTAACCCTTTTCCTTGTGCCAAAAGTAGCTCTCTTAAAATTGCTGTAATACTGATCAAAATCAAGTAACGCACCGGAATATGGTGACCTTCTTTTACGTAACGCAATAACATCAAAATAATTTCCAGTAAAATAAACAATGTCGCGATCTCTTCGATCAATAAGGAAAGATCGCTAACTTCATGCAGTGGGATCACATGGACAACGATTTTGTAGATCGCTTCCGCCATCACCACCAAAACCAACAGAACCAACAGTCCTAACATAATATCAACAATCACACTAATCATTTTTTCGAAGTGCTTAAAATACTTTCCCATAACACCCCTCCTCGCACTTATTATAGCGAAACTACTCAGAATCACTTTATGATATGCTTGCAAGTGCAGCTTTTTTTATGGAGGCAGTGAATAAAAACGTAAGACAGCTCTTTTCTGTTCCAGCAATCCTCCAAAAAACCTTCCTCTTTGCTACTTTTTGAAGTCTCAGAGTGAGGAATCGCGCATCCTTCGTGCACTTGGTGTGTTCGTGGCTCTGAACATAAGCAAATAAAAAAGCTAGGCACAAGGCCTAGCTGAAATGGTCCCTTTAGATGAGATTGATTTTTACAGTCAGGCTCAGTGAGCCCCTTCGACTGTTAGATCAACATTTTCACTCGTATCTTCCGCGGCTTCGTCGTCGCTATTGGAGGTTTCTGAAGACGGCTCAGTCGTTTCACTGCTGGAGCTGCTTGTTGTAGTACTGGTCGAACTCGTACTGGAAGAGCTTGAAGAACTGCTGCTAGCGCTACTGCTAGAAGTATCGCTGGTGGTGGTTGATCCGCCACTCGGAGCGGTACTCGAACTGCTTTCGCTACTTGCAGAAGTGCTGACGCTAGGATCTGTCTCTGCTTCACTTACGGAAACAGACGTGCCTTCATTTGTCGACGCTTCGATCGAGCGACTAGTCGTTGAAGACGATGTGTAAGAACTAACACTGGCTTCATAAAAAATCTGACTGGAATCAGAGGTTTCTTCGATACTGCTGCTTGCTGTCTGGTAAGGTGGCTCGGAGGAACTACTGGAAGAATCTCGTACAAAGGGCGCAGCCACAAAGGCATTGGCGTCTTGATTGATCGCCACACTCAAAAAAACCGCAACAAAACAACTGACTAATGCCGACTGCATATTGAACTTGAATTTCATCGCACTCCCCATCCTTTCCCCAAAAATGTGGTTGGCTCTTCCGACAACGCTCTATCTCATTCTTATATTATACAAAAAAAAGCAATCGTCAACAAATTAAGTTTTATTTTCAAAAATGACAAAGACATAATTGTCCGTTGCACAAAAAAAGCCCGAGGACAACTGCCGATCACCTGCGGGCCCATCCCTTCACTAAGGGTTGGCAGGTGCGACGGATGCTTGTTCCTCTGGCTTTAATGATTCCTTTATTGTTTAACCCCTTCTATTTATAAGTTACGCAGATGGTTGGGGTCATGGATCGGTGCTTCAATATCGCTGTCTCCCATGCGGGGCGTTGGATGGACGGACTCATCTGGCATTGCTGTTTCGCCTGGTAACGGTTGATCGATGATCGGACCAGTATCTGCATCACGATCGGTTATTTTGTCCATCGGCTGATAATCGTAGACACCGACAACGAGTTTGTCTCGTTCAAGGTCATCACGATAACCATATAACGGATCATGCTCATCATGCCTATGATCGGAATCGCCGAAAGAAAAAGCATCTTTGATTTTTTCCCAAAGCGAACGATCTTCATCCTCACTAGCTGCCTGCTCCACTTCCACATCGTCGATGGATTCTAACCCAAATTGATCGATGACTGTTTGATTCGCAAACAGCACGATATCCTCTTTGCCATAGCCTTCGTTTGTCAATTGCTCAATAACCGGTAATACTTCTGTTCGAGTGTCGTAACTGCCAATAATCGTTAGGTTTCTGTTGTGCATGTGAAATCCTCCTTATTTTGTGTACGCTTCGATCGTTCTGGTTCTGAAGCAATTCCTTTAAAACTAGCAATTTCTATTGCTTCTTTCATTCTAACGCAGGGTTCTATGATTGACCAAATAGTTTGATTGCGCTTACGGAAAACAAGCGGTTTCTTGAAAAAAAAACTAGCTGCTCCGGAAGAAGCGGATCCATCATAAAAAAACCGCGTGAGCCAATGGCTTGCACGCGGTTTTTTTGCTTGTTACTTGGAAACGATCAGTTTTTGACCGACAAAGATCGTATAGCTGCTGTTGATGTTGTTCCATGATGCGAGTTGGCTGATGCTGGTATTATATTTTTGTGCCAGTGACCATAAGCTGTCCCCTGATTTCACCGTGTGCGTCTTCGTTGAACTGCTGCTGGTATTCGTATTAGAAGACCCACTGCTAGCAGACGTCAAGTAGGCACCACTGACCCAGCCTTTGCCAGAAACATAATACCATTTGTTCGTGCCATTGACGGTCGTCCCGGTTTTTGTTGCGGTAACCGTGACGGTTGCTCCTTTACTTAAAGAACCAGTAATACTACTGCTGGTAGAAGCATCGGAACGAACATTTAAAATCTCGGTGGTTTTCATTTGCTGATTTGTGGTTGTTGAACCGTTATTATTGGAAGAGCTGCTGGTTGTTGTCAAGTAGGCACCACTGACCCAACCTTTGCCAGAAACGTAGTACCACGTTTTATTGCCTTCCACTGAAGTGCCGTTCTTTTTCGCTGTCACGGTAACGGTCACCCCTTGACCAAGCGTTGTCACGACACGGCTGCTGGTAGAAGCATCGGAGCGGACATTCAATGCGGCCGTCGTTTTCATTTGTTGATTGATACTTGAACCATTGTCTTCTTTTTCCGCTTCAGAAGCATTATTGTTGGTCACTTCAGTAAGGTAGGCACCGCTGACCCAACCTTTGCCAGAGACATAATACCAATTTTTGTTGCCATTGACTGATGTGCCGGTTTTCATGGAAGTGGCAGTAAAGGTCGTGCCTTTGCTAAGTGACCCTACCACTGATCCGCTAGTGGACGCGCTAGAACGAATATTCATCGCTTCCGTCGTCTTCATTTGCTTGTTGATCGTCGTACCGGAATTGCCATTGTCAGAACCGGTGTTGCCTGATCCGCTATTGTTGTTTGAAGAGTCGGTCGAAACCTTCGTCAAATACGCGCCGCTGACCCAACCTTTGCCAGAAATCTTATACCACGTGGTGTTGCCATTGACGCTGGTGCCGGTTTTGGTCGCCGTTGCCGTAAACGTCGTATTAGCTGCTAACGAACCAGTAATAGAGGCACTGGTGGAAGCATCGGAACGAATATTCATAGATGACGTGGTTTTCATCTGCTGATTGATCGCTGTTTCATCACTGACGATCGTTTCATTGCTATTGCCGCCACCTGTGTTTGAGCTGCCAGTATCATATTGCGTTAAATTATACGTACTGATCAAATTGTTTAATTTGCTGGCATAAGAAGTATCGGTTGCATACCGCCCTTGTAGCCAAGCGGTTGCTTGCGTGTAAGAGGTCGTATTGCTTTTCCATGCACCGCTGTAATAGTAGTTGCCGCTAGAAAAACTCGTGTTGCGCAACACATATGCATTGTCTTCAAAAGACTCTTTTAATGATGGGTATTTCCGAAACTTAGCGCTGATCAAATAATAATTGCCAGAACCATCATCTTCATAGGTATCCATCGTCACGTATTGGCCGTTGTAGCTGCCTTTGATCCCAAACATATTGTTGGCCGTGGTCGTCAAAGTCGAGGCGCCCCAACCTGATTCCAAAATCGCTTGTGCCATCATAACAGAAGCATACAGATCGTTTGCTGCCGCCACTTCCGTTGCATAGCCGCAAATCTGAGTGATAAAGGCAGCCGGATCGATCGTTGCCCGTGAAAATAATGCCCGACTAGTCAAATCAGAAAGGGCTGATGGTACTTCATCTGCTTCTAAGACTTCATCACTAGCGACTGTTGTGCTTTCTGTCGTCGCTGTTTCTGATCCCTCAGTAACTGCTTCAGCTCCTGACTCCTCCGTTATTTCCGAAGTTTCTTCGGTCACAACAGGTGCTGTCGTCGATTCTGTCGTTTCCTCAACCGGCGTGCTGTCGGTTTCTGGTGTAGTGTTTGTTGTTTGTTCAACGACCTTAAGGTCATTGCTGGTTTCTGTCGTTGCCGTTTCAGCCGCATGCCCTAAGGTCGGGATAAACGTTGATCCCGCTACTAAAGTAGTAGCCATCGTAATACTTTTTTGGGTATATTGCGTGCGCTTCAAGCGCTTTTCTAAGCGGCGTCGTTCTTTACGAATTGTCATTTAATCCCTCCGTCGTATTAGCCTTTTTTTATTGTAACACGATTTATTAAAAAATGGGGGGTTAAGATGAAAAAACAGTGAAATCAACGAGATAAATTCTTGCTATGAAACAGTTTTCTCTTTTGCTTCATCAGCCAATACTCTGTTCTAAAAAAAGAAAAAAGAGTTGTTTTAGCACAAAAAAAGCAGCCTTTATCAAAAAGACTACTTTTGGTGAATTGTTATTTAATAACAGGTGCGGGCTTTTTGGCTTTTTTTAGCATCGCATAGCCTATGTTGAGAACAAGTCCAAAAACTGCTAAGAAAATTGCCGTATAGAAGGCTTTTGTATAATCTCCTTGGTTACTTTCTGCGATTGCTGCTGCCACTCTGGGGCCAAAGAATGCCGCCGTAGAATAACCAATAAAGACGATTCCATAGTTGACCCCTTGATTGATCGGTCCGTAATTTTCCATAACGATCGATGGGAAAACCCCCATCACGCCCCCGAAGCACAGTCCTAAACCGATGATCCCGACAGTGAAGATCACAGTTGTTTGACCAAGCGTCAATAAGAATAAGGACAATGCCACCACGCCATAGATGATCATCAACGTATTCGTCCGACCAATTTTATCAGAAACGGTGCCCCAAAGGACACGACCAAAACAGTTGCTCAATGAGTACAAGCTGACATAAAAGGCAGCGGCAGCGGCCGTCAAACCAAACATACTTTGCCCGATCACTGAGGCGTTGGAAGCAATCATCAAACCTGAGAAAGCCCCTACCCCTAACATAACAATAATCAAGTAAAAAGTTGGTGTCTTCAGCATGTCCAACCAATTTAGATTGATTTGAGGACCATTTTTTCCTTGATCCGCTGGTTGCCAACCTGCTGGACGGTAATTTTCTGGTGCTTTACGAATAAATAGACTAGCCACCAAGACGATCACGATATAGGCAATTCCTAAAATCCGAAACGCCGCTAAGACATCTTGTGATTCGATCAAACGATTCGCAATCGGTGCGGCAATAATCGCTGCCCCACCCATACCTGCTGTGATCAAGCCCGAAGCCAGTCCCCGTTTATCCGGGAATAACCGAATCGTATTGCTTAAACAAGCCGAATAGGCAAAGCCTTGCCCTAAACCAGCAAAGACTCCATAAGTCAGGTACAGCATAGCGGGTGAGTTGACCAAACCCGTCAGGAAGAAACCTGCTCCGAACAACACGCCTCCACCAGCGATGACCCATCTAGCGGCTCCTCGGTCTGTCAGCAAACCACCCAAAATCATGGTAATCGGGCCAACTGCGGCATTGATGGTAAAGGCTAGCATGATCTCTTCCATGGACCAACCTTTTAATTGACTAAGAGGTCCTGCAAAGACACTAAAGGCGTATACAGCGCCCGTACACAGCAACACTGCGGTCGAAGCGATCAGAATCAGCCAGCGATTGATTTTTGTTTCCATTTTTTCTCTCCTTTATTTTAAGCATGTTACTTTATTCACATGTTTTTTCAAAAGCTAGCGCGCGTGACAAGTCACAACGCGCAAGGCTTTTTATTCGAGATGTTCTGCGACTGCTGTCTTTCCAGCAATCCGGCCAAAAGTAAAGATGTCTGTCAACGAATTGCCGCCTAAGCGATTGCCGGCATGGATCCCCCCAGCAACTTCTCCTGCTGCATACAGTCCTTCAATGATTTGATCTTCCTTCGTCAACACATGGGTTTGCGGATCGATCTTCAATCCTCCCATCGTGTGGTGAACCGCTGGTTTTCTTGGTGTGGCATAGAAAGGCGCTTTTTCCACTTTCAAGTCGAAAACATCTTTGCCAAACTCTGGGTCTTTCCCAGCATCCACATAGCTGTTGTATTTCGCAACGGTCGCCTCTAAGACGGCTGGATCAACATTGATCTGCTCTGCCAGGCCAGCCAAGGTCTCACTGCGGAACAGCGTACCAGCAGCTACTTGCTTATCGATTTTTTCTTGGCTCGTGTTATAAGCGGTTTTCTTGATCTCTTCATCCGCGATCAAATAGAACAATCCGCCATTATCGATCGCCGCTTGGGTCAATACATCGCGACTTTCGTATTCATTGACAAAGCGCTCACCCTTTTGATTGACCATCACAAAGTTAGCTGGCGGCACTTGCAGCCCACTGAATAAAGCCCCTGTGTTCGGATCAGATACGGGCATCATTTGTGAAAAGCCCATGCCAACAAGGTCCGCGCCAGCACTTTCCCCTAGTTTGATCCCGTCACCAGTGATCGCTGGTGAATTTGACGTTTTGATATCGTCTTCGATCTCTGTCCAATAGGTATTGTATTGTTTCAACATTTTGGTGTTCGCTCCGAACCCGCCGGAAGCCAAAATCACTGCTTTGGCATGGATTGTGATTTTTTGACCGTTACGGCCTTCCCCGATGATTCCAGTAACCTTACCATCTTCGATCAATAATTCTTTGACAGGCGTATCGGTTAAGATCGTTCCGCCATGTTCTTTCACGAATTGATGCAAAGCCGATACAAAGGCATACCCTTCGTTTTTGACTGGTTTATGCCCACGGCGCCATTTCGCTCCTACTGGCATATCGACATTGTTCATATCAAATTCTACGCCGATTTCTTCTAACCATTTCACTGAGGCCAATGCTTGATCCGTCAAGATTTTCACTAGCTCGTACTTCCCATAGATCGGTTGCCCATTCAAATCTTTTCGTTTTCCGCCTAGATAAGTTTGGATTCGATGCCACAAAGCAGAATCAAACAAGTATTCTTTTTCTGGCGTCGTTTCTGAAAGATACGCAGTGATTTGTGCCTTCAAAGCTTTGAAGTCTGGCAAGTATTCTGCATCGATGTCTTGTTCATCGATCGTCAGCACTTCTTCTAAAGCACTGCGTTCGCCAGGCAATGCGGAGAAGCCGTTTTGCCATTTTGGATCCGCAGCATTCATCGGTCCGCCAGTACGTACGGTATTGCCGCCGATCGCTGGGAATTTTTCTACTAAGATCACGTCTTTATTGGCTTGCAGCACACTGGCAGCTGCACTCAGACCTGCGCCACCGCCACCTACGACAACGACATCGGTAGTATACGTTTCATCTTCTGTTTGTAAAGCACTGGCGGCTTTTGGACGTTTGCGCAAGACATCTGGGTTCGCACCAGCCATTTTCACGGCTTTTGCTACCCCATCGACGACACCGTTACTAGTAACCGAAGCACCAGAGATCGCATCGACATTTAAGGTTTGCCCTTCAATAATCTCTTGAGGAATCCGTACGAAAACGACATCAGCGATCCCTTCTGATTCACCAGACGTATCGATATCGATGGCTTCGATCCGTTCTTCGCTCAATTTGACGACCATTGGTAGATCCCCGTTATGTCCTGGTGCTGTGACGGTGTATTCACCAGGCTCATAAACGACTTCTTCTGGTACGTTCAACAAATTAGCGACTTCCGTAAACCGAACGAACTTGCGGAAACAGCTTTCCAAAAAGTCGATCGTTCGTTGATCTTTTAAATTGCCTTGTTCATCAAAGGCTTGATGCGCACGCCCCAGCAAGAACTCATTTCCTGGCATGACTGTCGCATTGACACCTGGAGCGTCAAGGATTTGGCGCAAATGAAGCTGTGCTCGGGAGGAGCCTTGCACATCGTAGGATGCGCCGACGATCATCACTGGTTTGCCATCAAAGGGATGGAGATTGAAGGAGAGCCATTCCAAGACGCTTTTCAATGCGGAAGGAATCGAATGGTTATGCTCTGGTGTTGCGATAATCACTCCATCGGCTGCTAAAATCTTGCTATTTAACCGTTGGATCACTTCGCTATTGGTTTGATCTTGTGTTTCATTGAACATTGGAACATCCTTGATTTCCAGCAGTTCAATTTCTGCTAGGGCAGCAAATTCTCGCTGCATAAACGCTACTAATTGGCGATTGGTCGATTTTTTGGCGTTCGTTCCGATTAGGCCGACAAATTTCATGACTAGTTCCTCTCTTTCTTATGCTTGTTCCCACGAAAATTTCTTTGCTCGTTCTTTAGCCGTTGAATATTCACTGACCAGACGGTTCGTGATTTCGACGAACAAGACAAATTCATTGAAACAGTCTTCTAGTTCGGCAACTTTTTCGTTATCGATCAAGTTTCCTTGTTCATCGAAGGCTTGCATGGAATGCCCTAACAAAAATTCCGCACTCGGCATGATTCGGGCTTTTACTTCAGGCGCATCTAAGATCTGACGCAAGTGGGCTTGGGCTCTCGATGAACCTAATGCACCAAGAGAAGCACCCGTGATCATCACTGGTTTATCGATCAAAGGCCGCGTCGTATAAGAAAGCCATTCGATCATGCTTTTTAACACCGCTGGGATCGAGTGGTCGTATTCTGGTGTACTGATGATTACCCCATCTGCTGCTTCGATCTTCTCTGACAAGGCTTGGACTGCCGCTGGTGCCGTCCGATCTTCTGGTTCATTAAATGCCGGCAGATCACTGATTTCGCAAAGTTCGATCTCCGCTTGGTCACTAAAATGGCTTTGAATAAATTGCAGTAAGCGACGGTTGGTCGAACGCGTCGAGTTGGTTCCTACGATTCCAATCAATTTCATTATCATCTCTCCTAATTGTGAATAATTTAACATTTAACAAAAAATAAAAAGTTTTTGACCATTGGCTTTGATTTCTTTTTTCAATCGTTTCTCAAGTTGTTTTTTATGACCTACTGAGATGAAAGGCTTCTTCCTAAACAAAAAAATCTTCCCCAAGTACCCATTAAGTGTACGGCTGAATTCTTTATTTGTGAAATATTTATTTAATTATCCATCGATAACAAATTTGTTATAATGAGAAAAATGACCAGGAGGACAACGCGATGGCACTTAAAGATTCCCATCTGATGCTGCAATACCTCGATACCTTGTTAAAGCATAGCAACTACACCAAAGCCGCCAAAGATCTCTACATTTCACAGCCTTACTTGACGCAAACCGTGAAACGAGCCGAGCAAGAGCTAGGGACCCCCATCATCAATCGGCAGCCGGGACATTTTCAACTGACGGAAGCTGGTAAAATCTATTATCAATATCTAGAAACCTTGGAAACAGAATCTGCCAAATTGAAAAGTCGGCTGTCTTGGTATACCGCGACCGAGAAGCGTTCTTTGCGCTTAGGCATCTTGCCAAGCCTTGGTTCTTACCTGCTGCCGCTCTTTTTGCCTGCGTATTATGAACACTATCCCAACGTGCACTTTTTCTTGCGGGAAGACCTGCCGAAGCACAATGAAAAACGCCTGCTGAATGGGCAGCTGGACTTTTTTATCGGACAAAATCCTGAGACGATCGCACCGAATCTAACGGTCCACAGTACCAATCAAGAACGGTATCTAGCGATCATTCCGCCTTGTTCTTCCCTGTATCAACCAGAGAAGCGGTATTTAGCGCCTGATTCATTGGCCGTCAAAGACTTGCTGCAAAGTCCATTGATTTTGACCGCCAGCGGCTCGGCGATTCGGCGCCAAATCGATCAATTGCTGCAAAAATACAAAGTAGAGGCGACGGTTCTCATAGAAAGCAGCAATATTTATACAGCAGCGGCATTGGCAGAAAACAACCTTGGGATTGCGATCGTACCAGAAAGCGTGCTACAAGCAGCGACCGCGACCCCTTTTAATCTTTATCCAATGCCAGAGGAACTCTTGTCCCTCACCTATTTTATTGCCCACCAAGCCGAACGGGCATTGTCAAACAGCGAAGCCGCCTTGATCGAGGCCTTTTTGCACCACGTCTAACTTTCTTTTTTTACAAAAAAAACAAGCAGCGATCACCTATATTCCTAGGTAGTCGCTGCTTGTTTTCATTCTGCTGTTGGCGTTTCGATCAAACGTGCTAATTCTTGCGGATAGATCAATTCACCTTGTTTGGTAATGACTAATCCAGTGATCCCTTCTAACGGCGCCAGCTCCTGCAAGATGGCTGGTGGCTCTTTGCCGAATAAGCGGGTCGTCCAAATCTCTCCATCAACCGATTTGTCGGATAGAATCGTGACACTGGCAATGGCTGACTCTAACGGATAGCCCGTTTCTCGATCAAAGATATGATGATAGGTCTTGCCCGCTACCTGATAGGTTCGTTCATAGATCCCTGATGTAACGACTGACTGATTGTGTACCTTCAACGCGGCGACAAAATTCCCTCTTGGCAAGAAAGGATTTTGGATCCCGATCCGCCAATAGCCATCAGCATGGCTCGGGGCATCGCCGTAAGTCACCACATTGCCCCCAAGATCGATCAAAGCTGCTGTGACACCGACCTGCTTGAAATACGCCATCAACAAATCAGCAAAATACCCTTTCGCAACGGCCCCTAGATCAAGCTTCATGCCGGCAGCTAACCCAACGGTCTGCAGCGTTTCATCCAAAACGATCTTGGCGGGATCAGTCTTTGGCAGCAGTTCAGCGATTTTCTCAGGCGTTGGTAGATGGGCATCTTGAAACCCGATTCGCCATTCCTGCACTAAAGGACCGATGGCAATATTTAAGTAGCTATCTTTTGGCAAGCTATGGGTTTTCCCTAGTGCGATCAATTCAACCAATTCCGGTGTGGCGGCGATCGCTCCTTGTCCTGCCTGCTGATTGATCTGCATCAACTCCGACGTAGGGTCATTGGCACTAAAACGCTGTTCAAAGGCCGCGGCTCTTTTCGCTGCTTCCTCTAAGATCACTTCTGGGGTTTCATGCTGCACCCAAATCGTGATCACCGTTCCCATTCCCTGTAACACTCGTTGACCTTCTGCCATTGTCCTTGCTCCTTTGTCCTCTTCTTTTGGCTATCATAGCAGTTTCTGGGAGAAAAAAGTAGTCTGCGGGATGCCGCCACTGCTTTTTTTGAAAAAAAACTGCGAGGTCACCCTCGCAGTCTGCTGTCTCTATTGCTCAATGATAAAAGTCGAAGCGGCCTTTCGCCAATACTTCTTTGACCCCACCGGTTTGGTACAAGGAACGGTCCATAATGGCTTTTTTCACCACGGAAGCGGGATAGCCTTTGATGCCCATTTTCCCTACTAAGCCAAAGGCATGGGTATTGCCGATCGACGCCACTGAACCTAATGATTCAAAGTGGAAATCTGTTGGTTTTTCCCCGTTCATTTGACGTAAGATATTTTTACCCGCATGCTGCCCCATCTTCAAAGCGATTTGAGCCGTTGTTGGATACGGGCGATTGGTCGCTGGGTCCATGACTGCTGAAACATCACCGACAACATAGACGTTACTATGATCAGGGTCTGTTAGGTCTTGATTGACCATCACACGACCACGACGAGCAGAAAAGTCTGATTCAGCCATCACATGGCTGCCGCTGACGCCTGTGGTCCAAACGATGGTTTTGGCTGATAATTCAGCTGTTGCTCCTGTATCGGCATCATCTTGATAGACAACGACACCCGATTTGATTGATTTGATGGGTTTACCAGTCAGGAAGTTCACGCCCCATTTAACGAGATTTTTGATCCCATAATCCGATAGTTTTTCATCAAACATCGGTAATAAACGAGTCACTGCTTCGACACAATACAGTTTGATGTCTTCTGGCTTGACGCCTGCTGCTTTCGCAAAGGTTTTACGGTTTTCCACCAATGAACCTAGCAATTCGATTCCGGTAAAACCAGCACCGCAGACAACGATTTTTAGGTAGTCAGGATTTTGTGTTTCTTTGTATGCCTTCATTTGTTTCAACAAATGATGATAGATGTTTTCTGCGGAGTCGACATCCACCATTTCCAACGCATGCTCCTCGACACCAGGGATCCCGAATGATTCTGATTCAAAGCCTAATGCCACGATCAAATAATCATACGTGCACGTGGATTGATCTTTAAAAACGATCACTTGCTGGTTACGATCGATCGACGCCACTTCCTTTTGAACAAAGCTCGTCTTTTGGGGACGAACGACATCATTGATGGGATAGCAAATACGGTCTCTTGGTTGCGTACCAGCCGCAACTTCATGAAGATCGGTTGCCTCATAATGATAATCGTTTTTGTCGATCAATGTGATGTGAAACGCTTCTTTTGCTCCTTGCAGTACGTGCAATGCTCGCAATCCAGCATACCCTGCTCCTAAAATGACAACTTCCTTCATGTTTCCTTACTTCCTTTCTTTGCTGTAAAAATTATAAAATCAAACCAATCGCAAAACTCAGCACTTGTACGCATGCTCCGACCGCAAGGATCCGAACGGCACAAATGAAGGTCTCTCTTTTGATTTGTTTTTGCATAAATCGTTTTGTCTGTTGCCAGACAAAGGGCGCCGCGAAAAAGGTCAGAACCAGTGACCAAGGCGCAATGTTGAGGGCAACTGAGGCAATGATCGCAACAAACGCCAAGACGTTCATTGTGATAAATAATTTCAACGCACGGGCTTTACCAAGGTAATGCACCAGCGTATAGCGCTCATTTTTTTCATCCTCTTCCAGATCACAAATGTTGTTTGCCAGCATCAAGTTGGCGATCCATAATGTGTTGGGTAATGAGATCAAGAAAATACTGCCAATCGTGGCAATATTCCATTCAAAGGTTTGATAGGCATTAAGGTAGACACAGATCAACGAGATCATAAAGCCCATCGTAAAGCCGGAAAAGAACTCGCCTAAAGGCAAACTAGAAAGCGGCCGTGGACCAGAGGAATAAAAGATCCCGACTAGGTAACAATACAGCCCCATCCAAAAGAGCGGCCAACCAACTACCATTGCCAAGGCGATTCCCATGGCGGCGGAAACGATGATCATGGAGACCATCAACCAAAAAACCAATTTGACAGACAACTGTTCCCGACCAATGATATTGGTTTTTTCTTTGTAATCATGCCCTTCTGTGGCATGATGGTAATCGTTGTAGTTATCTAAAATATCCACCGCCATATTGAAGATCAGCATGGCAATGAAATACAACAAGACATAGCCAAGATGAATCGTTTGATAATTGTACCAGCTGTAGCAGACACCAATAAAAAATGGCAAAATACTGGCGGTTTTTGCTTTAAATTCGACAAGTTCTAAAAATACAGGTAGCGTCACAACTTCACCTCCTTTAGTGAGTGCATTAAACTAGTCAATCACGCCCCTTTACGCTAGAATAAGGGCTGAATGACTGTTAGAAAGGGTTATACTATGTTTGACTTTTGGATCGATTATCCGACGATCGAACAACGATTGAAAACCGTATGTTCCATCATTGAAGAACACGTTACTGTTCGTAACAAAGAGATACAAGATGTTTTGATCGACTTTACTTATTCAGGTGGAAAAATGCTGCGGCCAGCGCTCTTTTTTTTGTTTGCTGACTTAGGCGATCCCCATCATAAAAAAACCGACCAATTAACAAAAATTGCTGCTTCTCTAGAAATTTTACACATGGCCACTTTGATCCATGACGACATTATTGACGATTCGCCGCTGCGGCGCAGTCAAGTCACTGTTCAAGCCAAATATGGCAAGGATATCGCGGTCTACACGGGTGATCTTCTGTTCACCCAATTTTTTGAGCTTTTGATCGAAAGTATGAATGGCTCCCCGTTTTTAAAAACCAACGCACAAGCCATGAAACGACTCCTTTTAGGTGAGCTTGATCAAATGCACACTCGCTACAACATCCATGAATCGATTGACGACTATCTACAAAGCATCAACGGCAAAACCGCTGAACTGTTTTGGCTCGCTTGTCTCGAAGGCGCTCATTTTGGCGGCCTCGACACAGAAAACCAAGAACGAGCTGGTGAGATCGGGCGCAACATCGGGATCGCCTTTCAAGTATTCGACGATATTCTCGACTACACCTCTGATAGTGGCACCTTGAAAAAACCGATTCTAGAAGATTTGGCGCAAGGGGTCTATACCTTGCCGCTGCTATTTGCCAAAGAACAGGCACCTGCAGCATTCGCTCCTTATTTGAATAAAAAAGCAGCACTCTCCTTGGCAGAAGCCCAAGAAGTTGCGGATCTTGTCGTCCGTTACGGCGGTGTCGAAAAAGCGCGCGCTTTCGCGGTCACCTACACGCAAAAAGCCTTAGACGACATCGATCTGCTGCCAGAAGCACCTAGCAAGGCCAAAATTCGTTCATTAACTGAACTGCTCTTGCAGCGCAATTACTGAGCCATAGAGCAATGATAAGAAAAGCGTCCATCACTGATTGATGGACGCTCTTTTTTATCGTCGTCCTTGGTCAATGGCCAATAAGTGTTGAAAATGTTTATTTTCTGCGGCCAATTCGGCAGGTGTTCCGCTCATGGTCAACTGACCATCTTCAATAAAAAGCACACGATCCATCATCGAAATTCCTTGCAAGTGGTGGGTGATCCAAATGATCGTTTTGTTCTCCAGCACTTGGAAAAAGGTTTCAAGTACGCCTTGCTCCGTGATTGGGTCTAAGCCGACGGTTGGCTCATCCAATAAGATGATTGGGGTGTCTTTTAGCAAGATTCGCGCCAATGCCAAACGATGCCGTTCTCCACCAGAAAAACGCAAGCCGGCTTCATCCACCATCGTCGCCAAACCATTAGGCAAAGCTGCCACCATTTCTTTCAACCCGACTTGCTCCAGTACGCGCCAGACTTCTTCTTCCGAAGCCGACTCATTGCCTAGCCGAATATTATTCAAGACGGTCGTATGGAAAAGATAGGGACTTTGATTGATGACACCGATCAAGTCACTGATTGACTCACTCAATGCCGTCACTGGCACGTCATTTAAGGTGATCGCCCCTTGCGTCGGTTGCAGATCGCCTCGCAACAAGGAGGCAAATGTACTTTTCCCAGAACCGCTGCGGCCAAGGATCGCTAGTTTTTGATGTGCAGGAATCGTTAGATCCAGCCCATAAAGCACTTCTTTGCCTTCAGGATACTGAAAATGCAAGTCCTTGACTGTGATCGACACGAGGCCCGTCACTTCAGGTACTAACGGTTGCTCCATGGAGACCTCTTGGCGATTTTCTTCTGGCAATGCATTGAAGCGATCGATGGAGTCTTTGTAGCGATTGGTTTCTTGAGCAGCTGACGGTAATGGCGCAAATGCATCAACTAAAGGAAAGACACACAGGACAAAGGCAGCGATCCAGTTGGCTGCTCCTCCGTGGTTACCTGGAAAGCGAATGCTGGTCCAAAGCAGCAATGCGACAGCGATCACCCCAAAGATGCTTTGTAAAAGAAAATCACGCCGGCGATCAAAGGACAGCATCTGTTCATCCACCGCCCGCAACTGCGTTTCCAGTTCCTTATGGGCAGCCACGTACTCGCTCCCTCTTTGAGAGAAGACCCAATCAGAAACCCCTAATACATTATCCGTCAGTGTCGTATACAAGTTGTTTTTCATATGTTTTTGCTTTTCTTGCCGCGCGCCGTTGATGATCACCGACCAAAGTGGCAAGACAAAGACGATGGTTCCTAATAGCAGCAGCATCACCAAAGCAAACCACCAAGAAAAATAGCCGAGTCCAATGATCAAGAACGCATACAAGATCCAAGCGATCACGGTAGGAAAGATCGTCCGCAAATACAGGTTTTGAATATGGTTGATATCTTCTGCCAATAAGCCCAAGATATCCCCCGTGCGATGCGCTTGCTTAAAGAAGATCGCATCTTTTTCTACTACGTTGTACAATTTCAAACGTAAATTAGAGGTCATGCGCAAGACCCAGCTATGACTGGTCAACCGTTCCAAATAGCGAAAGACTGGACGGCCGATCCCAAACGCTCGGGTCAGTACGATGGGGATGTAAACCAATAGAATGTTTTCTGGGATCGATGCCGAGCGGCTGATCAGGTACCCCGAATTAAACATCAGTGCACCGCCACAGAAAAAGGTCAAGAAGCCTAGGAATAAGGCCAACGCCAAAACGTTTTTGTATTTTGACAAGAAAGGCTTGACCCAGGTATCGGTTTTCAATGAGCGCAATAAGCCGATTTTATTCAAGCTGTTCCCTCCTCATTCCATTGACTAGTTCTGTAAAAGCACCTTGCTTTTGCTGCAGTTGTGTCAAGGTGCCTTGTTCCACGATTCTTCCTTGATCCATCACGATGATTTCATCCATTTCTTCCATCCAGTGCAAGCGATGGGTTGCAAAAAAGACTAAACGGTTTTCCATCAGCGGCAGCATCCGTTCCTTTAAGGCAACTTCAGTTTCAATATCCAAATGAGCCGTTGGTTCATCAAACAAAAGAATCTTTCGTTGCTGGTCTAAAAAGGCACGGGCTAGAGCGATCCGTTGGGCTTGTCCGCCACTTAGATGCCGTTCCCCTTCTCCTAACATCGTGTCCAACCCTTGCGGCAGCTCCGCCAAAAGCTCAGTCAAGCCTGCCACTTCAATGGCCTTCAGTACGGCTTCTTTGGTAGCTGTCGGCTGATAAAACGCGACATTTTCCTGCAAGGTCAACCGATAGATATAAGGATTTTGCGGAATATAGATCAGCTGTTCTTGCCAGCTTGCTTGGCGAAAGGCCGTGGTCTTCGCCCCTCCGAGAGTGATCTCGCCACTGTCTGGCACGAGAAAGCCACTCAAGGTATTGATCAAGGTAGACTTGCCAGAACCGCTCAAACCGATGATCCCGATCTTTTTGAAGCCAGTCACGTTCAAGTTGATATCCGTCAAAGCCGCTTTTTCCTCGTAGGAAAACGCCAGCTGATCGATCGTTAACTGGGCGTCTTCCTGCCAACGAGGCACCGTTACTGCCGGTACTTGGGCTTCGGGCTGATGCAAGATCTCCGTCACCGCAGTCATCGCATTTTTTCCGTCTAAGGTTGCATGGTAATCACTGGAAAAGTCGCGGATCGGCAAGAAGTATTCTGGTGCTAAAATCAAGATGGTTAACGCTGGAAACAGCAAGATTCCTTCATTGATCAGCCGCAAGCCTAGCAAGACTGCCACGACGGCAATCGATAAGGTCGTGAAAAAGTCTAAGGCGAAGGTCGATAAAATACCGACTTTTAATGAAGCCATCGTCGCTTTGCGAAACCGTTCGCTGGAAGCAAAGATACTTTTGCCATATTTTTTACTGACCCCAAACAATTTCAGCGTGTCGATCCCTCGCAGGGAGTCGATGAAATGATTGGACAGTAATTGAAACGTTCGGTATTGTTTTTCCGCTTTGCTTTGCGCGGCATAGCCCAAGATGATCATAAAAATGATGATCAAGGGGAACACCAACAGCAAGACCAAGCCGGATTCCCAATCCAGATAAAAAACGAGTGCCAAAATGACCCAAGGAATGATCGACATATTCATGATTTTGGCAAGAATCAATTTCAAGTAGTTTTCGACTTGGTTGATCCCTTCCAAGACCATCGTTGTTACATTTCCCGTCCCTTGTTGTTGTGCGATCTGAGGACCGACCCGAAACAATTTCTCCAATAATTGATCCCGCAGATCGGCGGCTTGCTGGTAACTGTAATCATCGAGTCTTTTGGAACGGAAATAGATAACGGCTTGCCGGGCGATAAACGAACAAAAGAACAGCAGAATCCAGCCCCACTGTTCCTCTAATGGTCGTCCTTCCCATAAGCCAGTGATGGCACGTGCCAATCCATACGCCTGCCCAATAATGAAGAGCGCCTGCAGGAACGAAAGTCCCGCAAGCAGCCCTAAAAGTTGTTTCATTCCTGGGAGCTTCATGATTTGTTTATCAATCATTTATACCCCTCCAACGCCTCCGTATGACTGATCCGCTTACGGAAGATATAGTAACTCCAAGCCGTATAGGCCAAGACGAAAGGCAAGATCGTCAGTGAAAGATAACTCATGATCTTCAATGTGTAGCGGCTTGAAGACGCATCAGCGATCAACAGGTCATAGCTTGAATCGATCGAACTGATCAAGACTCTTGGGAATAACCCTGTGAAGATCAATGCCACCAAAGCGATCAACGTCAAGCCGCTCGCAATGAAAGCCATCATTTCTTTGCCTTTAAAGACGCCGATATTTGCAATCAGTGTCAGTACAACGATCACCAGCAACAAACCAAGCGTTGTCGCAAAATGATTCTCAAAGAAATCCGTTTGGAAGTAAAGCATCACAGCAAAGACGATTAAGCCTGCATATAGGATGCCATAAAAAATACTTGCATAGTTGCGTGCCCGTGCCCGAATCGGACCTTCCGTTTTCAAAGCGATATAGTTTAATCCGTGCAAGTAGCACAACAAGGTCAACGCGATCCCGCCAACGATTGAAAAGGGATTGACGTAATCCGTAAAGGTTGCGGTCATGTTGCCATCTTCACCCAAAGGCATTCCTTGGATCATGCTGACAAACATCAGACCGAAGAAAAACGGTACGATCGTACTGCCGATCGTCAACGTCCAGTTCCAAATGTTTTTGTGCTCTTTCGGGAAGTTCGCTCGAAACTCAAAGGAGACACCACGAATGATCAACCCAACTAAGATCAACAGCAAAATCAAATAAAACCCGCTGAACAAAGAAGCATACCAGTATGGAAACGAGGCGAACATCGCTCCGCCGGCGGTCAATAGCCACACTTCATTGCCATCCCAGACAGGCCCGATCGTTTTAACGATCTGGTCTTTTTCCTCTTCATTGTGAGCCAATGTCTGCACAGACATCCCCACGCCAAAGTCAAACCCTTCTAAGAAGAAGAATCCGGAAAATAAAAGCCCAATCAACGTGAACCATAGTAATTGCAGACCGGTCATCCTTCAAACGCCTCCTTATCAAATGGGTCTTCGTACCCATCTTGGTTGTCTCCTTGGCTGATTTCACCAAAGGCTTCTTTTTCAGGTCCATGATCCATTTCCCGTTTCACAAGATAGACCATTGTTCCGCCTAAGCCAGAGAATAAGAGGAAGTAAACAATATTTGAGATCAAGAGAGAGGTCACGGAAACGTTTGGTGACACACTATCTTCGATCGTAAACAAGCCGTAAACCGTCCACGGGTAACGTCCTAACTCCGTGATCAGCCAACCAGCTGTATTGGCAATAAATGGGGTGAACAAAGTGATCGCCACTACCCAAAGCAGCCAGCGCTTTTCAAAGAGCCACGGTTTCTTCTTACGCGTAAAATACAACCCCAGACCAGAAACCAACAGCATCAAGGCACCAAAACCAGCCATGATCCGGAAGCTCCAAAAGAGTGTGTTGACCGGCGGGTAGTAATTACGGTCGCCGTAGGTTTCAATCAATTGCTGATTGACCGTATCCATCCCATCGATTGAGCCGAAGGGTTCATTGAAGGCTAAGATACTCAACATATATGGAATCGAAATACCGAAGACTTGGTGATGTTCCGCTTCATTCGCCCAAGCAACGACAGTCCAAGCCGCAGGACTCCCGGTATCTTCATAAGTTCCTTCCATTGCGGCAAATTTCATTGGTTGTTCTTCAACCAAGTATTTCATTTGTTCATCCCCGGCTAGCAAGACGGTGAATGAACCGAACAATGCCACCGCAAAACCGATCCGCATTGATTTTTTGAAGAAATCGCGGTCAATGTCTTTGTCTTTCTTCAATAGACGAAAGGCTGATAAACCAGCAACAATGATTCCGCCCATCGTGATGGCTGCGGTGATCACGTGTAAAAACTCATACCACACTTGTGGATTTGCCAATAAAGCACCGAAGTCAGTCATTTCTGCCCGGCCATTGTTCAAGGTATACCCCACTGGATGCTGCATAAAACTATTGGCAGCTAAGATCCAAAACGCCGATAGCATCGAACCAAGCGTCACCAACCAGAAAAAGGTGGCGTGCAGCTTCGGACTGACCCGATCCCATGTAAAGATCCACAGTCCTAAGAACGTCGATTCTAAGAAGAACGCCAACAAAGCCTCCAAAGCCAAGGGCGCACCAAAAATATCCCCGACAAAACGAGAATAGTCTGACCAGTTCATCCCAAATTGAAATTCTTGAATGATCCCTGTCACGACCCCGACAGCAAAACTTAATAGAAAAATATTTCCCCAAAACTTCGTCATCCGGCGATATTTTTCATCTTTTTTGATCACATAAAGTGTCTCCATAATTGCAACGACGACACCAGTTCCGATCGAAAACGGTACAAAGAAAAAGTGAAAAATCGTCGTCATCGCAAACTGGATTCGCGCTAGTGTCACAATATCCATCCTACATCCTCCTATTTCATAAAAAAGTGCATTAAAATAATTCTAAAGAAAGAAAAATTCCAACTTCGAATATACTCCTCTAATCAGTAAAAAAGAAGCAAATTGCTTGCATTTACTGATTTTTAATCACTTCCTCTCCGATTCTTAAACATAAGGCGCTTTCATCAGCGGAATATAGCTTTTTAGGGCTCTTCCCACCCGTAACGAGTTCCCTCAGAAAGCAAAGGATCACTCAATAAAATTCCCGGGAAATCCTCCTTTAAAACAAACGTGCTTAATGATTGATACATGGAAAACGTGGTCTTCATCCCTAATCTTTCCAATTGATCTAACGTTTGTTGCATTAAGTCCGCCGCTTTTGGCTTGTTTTGTTTTAATAGACATGTCCAGCCTTCAAAAAACGGCATAAAGATCGCTTGCTCAATGTGTTCTTTTTCATAAACATGATCTCGCCATAAATGAAAGGTCTTTTCCGCATAATCCACCTCATCAAAAACAGCAAAGACGGAAAACACCGTCTCAAACGTGTTGTATAGAATATCTTTGTTGCCGGGGATTTTTGCAAAGCGCTGACTCTTTTTGATGGCGATCGTCAAACAGCGCCAAAGCAAAGCTGGCTCCATCGAAACTGCTACGCGGGCAAATAGCCGCAGCTCATAAACACCCCATGTATCGGTATTCAGCAAGTAATGTTTCGCAGAGTCCAAACAATAATTGTGTTTCGGGTACGCCTCCTGGATGGGCACCCCTTTAAAAAGCTCCTCTTTCATCAAGTAGTCAAAACGGATCAGTTGTAAGAAGTGGTCCAGCTCCAAGGAGTAATGTCGTTGAAAGTAGGCGGTCAGCTTTTGATATTTCTTTTTTAGTTTAGGTACTTCATCAATAGATTCGATCCCCATCGAACGGACATAGTCGACCATTAGCTTTTGAGCCTCCGAATGATGCTCCCCCGTATGCAGCAGTTGAAATTCGGCAAAACTCACTTCTAGTTTATCTAGCAAACGATGAAATCGTTCGCAGGAAATCGTCGTTTTGCCATTTTCAAATTGCGATAACAAAGACATCGACAATTGTTCGTCCACTAATTCCTTCAATAGTAAGCCTTTGCTTTTGCGAAGCTCTTTCACTGTCGCACCATAATTGTTCATTTTTTCACCTTCTTTTTCAATATATTGAAATAAGCAGTTGCTTTTCCCGAAGAGCCTTTATAGTTGAATTATCTTATAGAAACGAGGGAAAAGCTATGGATACCCATGTAAAAAAGAAAATGCTTCACGTGAAACATTTACAAAAAAGTTTCAAAGACAAAACCGTTTTGAAAGAGGTCACTTTTGACGTCACTCCTGGCGAAGTATTTGTCTTACTAGGATCAAACGGCGCTGGAAAAACCACTTTAGTCAAAATTTTGTCCACTATCCTGCCTTTTGATCAAGGAACCGCGCTGATCGCCGGGATCGACTTGACTAAAGATCCAGCAGCGATTCGCGAAAAAATCAGTCTGACGGGGCAATTTTCCGCCGTCGATCAAGAACTAACCGGACGAGAAAACTTGCTGATGATTGCTGCCTTGCGCCATGTCAAAAACAAACAGTTGATCGTCCAACAGTTGTTAGAGCGTTTTGATTTGGTGGATGCCAGCAACAGACTCGTCAAAAATTATTCTGGTGGCATGCGACGGCGCTTAGACATCGCCATGAGTTTTATCGGCGAACCTGACCTGCTCTTTTTAGATGAACCGACGACCGGGTTAGACCCGCAAAACCGCTTAGCCACATGGCACATGATCAAAGAAATCGCCGCTCAAGGACGAACGATTTTCCTGACGACCCAATACCTAGAAGAAGCTGAATTTTTAGCAGACCAAGTCGCCATTTTGCATGAAGGGAAAATCATCTTGCAAGGAACACCAACAGAAGTCAAAGCACTGCACCCTTCGCAAACGATGGAAATCAGCGTATTGACAAAAGAACACTTGCAAACCGTGCGTCAGCATCTGTCTGATTTTCCGCTGCAAGTCAATGAGTCCAGTCTCTCTCTGGCATTTCCCGTCAGTCAAGACTTCCAGCATTCCTTCACGCTGTTGCAGGAACTCAATCAACTACCGATCACCATCACCAGTTTTAATCAAAAGAATGCTTCTTTAGAGGATATTTTTCTAACACTTGTCCAAGGAGGAAACCAATGAAAGCAATTATAGAAACCAACACCTTATTCAAGCGCAATCTCTTGCTATCGATTCGCAGTATGGAGACTCTGCTAAGTGGAATTTTGACCCCAGCGATTTTAATGATCCTCTTCGTCTATGTTTTTGGTGGAGCTATGAACGTCGGCGATACTTCTTATGTCGATTTTGTCGTTCCCGGTGTCCTCGTCCAATGTATCGCCCAAAGTGCTTCCTCCGTTGGGGTAACGGTGACGGAAGATTTGAAATCCGGCATGGTGGAACGGCTGATGACCTTGAATATTTCTAACTCAGCCTTTTTAAACGGCCATGTCTTCGCCGCGACCCTTCGGAGCTTGATCAGTACCTTGGTCGTATTGATCGTTGCCATGGTCATCGGTTTTCGCCCTCAAGCCACAGTTGCTGGCTGGGGGCTCGCCTTCCTATTGATCTTTTGCTTCACCTTCGCTTTTACTTGGGTCTCAGTTCTGGTTGGTCTCATCGCCAAAAGCCCCGAGACAGCTACCTTGTTTACTGTCTTGATCACCCTGTTGCCCTACTTAAGCTCTGGTTTCGTCCCTACGGAAACCATGCCTCGCCCGTTAGCTATTTTTGCTGAATACCAACCAATGTCGCCGATCATCCATTCTTTGCGAGGGCTTTTGTTAAACTTGAAAGATACCACCTTGATCAGTGCCTTTAGCTGGTGCGGCGGTATCGTAGTCGTGAGCTGGTTCTTGGCACGAATGCTTTATCAGAAACGGTTACGCTAATGACGCCGGCTCCCTTTTCTGACTCTCTTATAGAAAAAGCGGCAACGATCAAGCTTCTGCTTCGTCGTTGCCGCTTTTTTTAATCGAGGACTTCTCCGTTAGAAGCCGTCACTTTCTTATACCAGTCAAAGCTGGCTTTTTTGTACCGTTTTCCTGAACCATTGCCCCAATCATCTAGATCCACGTAAATGAACCCATACCGCTTGCTCATTTCTGATGAGGAGCAGCTAACAAGATCGATCGGTCCCCAAGGATAGTAGCCGATCAGTTCTACGCCATCATAGATTGCTTCTTTCATTTGTTCAATGTGCTGTTTCAGAAAATCAATGCGATACGTATCATCGATCGTTCCTTCTTCATTCAATGTCTCATAAAAACCCATACCATTTTCTGTGATCATGATCGGCAATTGGTACCGATCATAATACTCATTCAAAGCAATCCGTAACCCAATTGGATCAATCGCCCAGCCCCAGTCATTGGCTTCTAAATAAGGGTTAGGCGAAGCTGCGTCTTCTTTCCCGTAGTTTTCACTATGAATGATCCGCGTGTAGTAATAGGAGAAAGAAACAAAATCGACCGTATGCTTGAAGTCCGCTTCATCGTTTTCCCCAAATTGAATCTCGATGCCGTTTTCTTCAAAAAAGCGATAGGCATAATTCGGATAAGTTCCCCGCGCAAGTACATCTGAATAATAATATTCCATTTGATTATTTTTGAGAGCACTCAGAACATCCAACGGTTTACAAGTAGCTGGATAAACATTGCCATAATAAGACATCATCCCAATTTGAAAAGAAGGATCAATTTCTTTCCCTACTTTGATCGCTCTCGCACATGCTACCAATTCATTGTGAACCCCTTGGTACTTAGCTTGCTTCAGATTGTCGACTCGGTCAGCGGGAATACCAAGGTGGTTAAATGATTCATGGGTAATCAAGTTCATTTGATTGACTAAGATCCAATATTTGACTTTTCCTTGGTATCGCTTGAATACGACTTGCGCAAAATGAACAAAGAAATCAATCAGTTTACGATTTGACCAGCCATCATAAGCCATCGCTAAATGGATCGGCATTTCATAATGAGACAAGGTGATCAAGGGTTCCATACCGTTTTCAAGGATACAATCGATCAATTCGTCATAAAAGCGCAACCCTTCTTCGTTGGGCGTTTGTTCGTCTCCCTTTGGAAAAATTCTCGCCCAGCTAATAGATGTTCGAAACGAATTCATGCCTGTTTCGGCTAAGAGTGCCAGATCCTCACGAAATGTATGGTAAAAATCGATCCCATCCCGTTTGGGGTAACGCCCTTCTTGATCATTTAAAGCAAATTCAACGTCTGCCGTCGTTATTTCTTTGTTGCTTTTCTTTTTTATATCGATATCATTACGAAAGCGATTGATGTCTGCCACGCTCCAGCCTTTTCCCCCTTCAAGATAGGCCCCTTCTAATTGATTTGCGGCAACTGCACCTCCCCAATAAAAATCGGCAGGAAATTGATTCTTATTTTTCTTCATGTCATTGCTCCTCTTCTCAAAATTTGATTGCTCATCTCATAGACTTATGCTTCGGTTTGACCTTCTTCAAGCACTAATTTGCGCTCGTAGGCCTTGAAGAAAGGATAATAAATACCCAAATAAATCAAGAAATTCACCACTACTAAGACAGCACCGCGAATGCTGGCTGTTGCGATCACTGCTGAAAAAATACTCGGAACCGTCCACACAGCCGCTAATGGATACGCCATTCCGGGAACAAGATTGGACACAAACGCGAAATAAGTCACGAAAGTGGTCACGATTGGTGCCACGACAAAGGGAATCGCCAGTGCTGGATTCAAAACGATCGGCAACCCAAACAACAACGGCTCATTGATGTTGAAGACCCCAGGAATAAAGCTGAGACGACCAAGTTGTTTTAAAAATTTTGATTTGGAGAAACACATCATTGCGCAAAGTGCTAAGGTTCCTCCGCCACCGCCGATCCATAAGAAAGTAAAGATAAACGGCTGTACCCCCAGATTAGGAATCGCTTGTCCGGCTTGTGCTGCTGCCATATTTGCTTCAGAATTGACTAGCCAGATCGGCAACATCACCGTCGCTAATATTTGCGGATGAATCCCGAATAGCCACATGATACAAGTCAATCCTACATAGACCAAGGGTGCTGCTAACGAGTTGGAAGAAACACTTAATAAGGGTGTGATCAAACTTGCAATCAGGGCATTGATGTCAAAGCCGATCAAGTGAACAATGATCCAAACGATCGTCATTGAAAAAAACACGGGAATAATCACTTCAAAACTGCTGCTGACATTCGTAGGGACTTGCTCTGGCAGTTTAAACCCGATATTGTATTTTTTACAAAGGCGCATGCACTCGACTGCTAATATAGCGGTCAAAATACTGGCGAACATGCCTTCTCCTCCAAGATATTGCGTAGAGATAAACGTTCCTTCATCTAAAGAAGTGAAGGTCAATGTAGTAAAAAAGGTAAAAATTGCAGAAACGCCCCCTGCCAAACTATCCAGTTGGTAGCTTTGCGCTAATCGTGCGCCGATGCCAAAAGCTGCATAGATCGAAAGCAGTCCCATACTCATATTGAAGGGAATGATCAGTTTTGCCACTAAGTCGGGATGATTGCCCATAAACGATACATAGGATTGAGGCCATGGAATGTACGGTATCAATAAAAAGATCGATCCGATCACTGTGATTGGAATCGTTGCGATCAATCCATCGCGAACAGCACTCAAGTGACGTTGATTAGAAAGTTTCATCATTGGCGGCATCACTTTGGTTTCAATAAATTGCATTAATTTATCCATCAGTAAATCCTCCTAAATTTTTTAAGATATATCTTAACTTGAATATAAGCGCTTTCTCATAAGGAAACAATAAAAGCTATTTTCCAAAAATGGAAAATAGCTTTTTACGTTTACTCTTTTCTCATATTCATAATCATAAAAATCATCCATAGATGAAGCACTTTTTGCGAGTAATAATTCGATGACATCAATGGAACGACCTCTTTAAACAAGACACGCTCTTCAAAGAGATTACTTTGAGCGGCTTGCTCGCTGAACGTCAATAAAACTTTCTGACAGGCCGTTTTTTCAAGCAAATAGGCCTTTTTATCGATCCAGCTGCCGGTTAGATTGATCACAAAACAAATATCTGTTTCCCGCAATACTTGATCAATCAGCTGATCTTCCGCATTACGGTTTACTTCAAAAACGATATAGCCCATTTGACTAAGCAGTTCCCGCAGGAGATTAACAACCGAAAAAGAATAGCTGTTACCCAAGATCGCCACTCGTTTTTTTCGTTTCATTTCTTCTGCGATCCGTGTGCATTGGTGTTGATCAAATTGGTCAAAAATCTGTTTTTGGACCATGTACTCTCGGGCTAAAAATTGGTCAACCATTTCAGATACTTTACTCTTTGTATCGAGATTCGCTAGCATCCCTTCAAACATCGTATTTGCTAAATGGTATTCTTGTTCAAAATAAATCGTGAGGTCATTACGCATTTCTTTAAAACTAGCATAACCAAGTTTCTTACAAAATTTAGTGATACTGGCAGGGGTCGTCTGTGCAGCATAGGCGATTTCTTCAATATAGATCGCAGGAAATTCATCGATTCGCTCAATTAAAAGTTTTGTTATCAAAAAATTCAAATCGTATTTTTTGCATTTAAATAGATGTTCATTTAAACGAATGTATACTTGACTTGTCGTTTTCATAGCGACCACCTCACTTGCTTATTTACGCTGCCGGTTTCTTCTATCTTAGCATAGGCATCCATTTCTTAGAACCTTTCACTTATTGTACTTTTTAATAGAAATCAAAAAAAGAGTCCGCCTACGCGCAACTCTTCGATTCAGGTCCCCAGTTATTTCATTAACTGCTTTAACTATTCATAAAAATTTTCATGGGTGCCACATAACAAGACTGGAATCACTTGGTCATCGATCACATCATAAGCAATACGATAGGTTGTCCCTGCATACTTAAAACCCTTCGACCAGATTTCAGCTAAATCGCCTGTTTTTTGATCGCCGCTATACGGTTCGACAGCTATTTCATCATAAATGACATGAAGAAACTTTTGTTTCAGCGGTTTCTCCTTCAACTTTTTTAAATAATTCACTACTACTTGTCTAGATGGAATCCCCTCATAAGCCAATTTCAGTTGCCAACTCCTCTTTGGTCATTGCTTTCCCGTCGGTAGCAGTATCCTTTGCAATTGTCTTAAATGAAGAAATCAGCTTACTCTTACGCGCTTTAAACTCGGATAAAATATCTTCGTGTTCGTATCCCTCATTAATAATATCAGTCAAGATATCTTCACTGAAATCATCGAATGGTTTTACCGGTTCAATAAATTCATACAAGATTCCATTTTCTACTAGCTTTGCTTCTACTTCCACACCATTGGGAATACCAAAGTCTTTGGGCACCGTCAACATAATGGAATTCCCTTGTTTTCGTAATCATCGCTGCACTCCTCTCTCAGTTTTTGTAATTACTCTGTAAGAACATTATATTGTAATCGAATGTAATGACAAGTAATGCCGAAAGCTGAGTGTCAAATTGAGAAAATAAACCGCCTGCTACTTTGCCTTATTTATTACTATCGATGCAGCAGGTGATACGGCTCATTAAACCAAAGAGCCCAATCTCCTTTTCCAGCGAAATATTGGCAAAAATACAGTATACTGGAGTTGAATGAATAAAAAGGCAGGGATACCCATGGATCTTAAAAACCGTCTGATCGCATTCGCTCAGACCTTCAATGATGTTCAGATCGACCATCCATTTGCAAAGTTTCCCGAGTACCAAGTCTTGCGGCACCGTAAAAGCGGCAAATGGTTTGGCTTGCTGATGACTGTAGAAAAGCAGAAATTAGGCCTGGAAGGAACGGGAATGATCGAGATTTTAGATGTCAAAGCAGCGCCCGAAATGGTTTCGATCATCAATCAAAGTCACGGCTATTTACCCGCTTATCACATGAATAAAAACCATTGGCTCACCGCATTACTAGATGGCTCTGTATCAGAAAAACAACTCCAATCTTTGTTACGAGACAGCTATGAACATACCCGTTAAACCCAAATATCACAAAAAACCGATCAACGATGCGCCAGTATAGGAGCACCGTTGATCGGTTTTCTTTTATAACGGATCCTGCGTCATCCGTGAGTCTAACGAAACACTTAGGCCAACTCTTCTCCGTTTGTTGCAATAACTTGTTTGTACCAATCGAAGGATTTTTTCTTGGAACGATCCATCGTGCCGTTGCCTTCGTCATCAAAGTCAACATAGATAAAGCCATAGCGTTTGCTCATTTCGCCTGTTGAAGCACTGACAAGGTCGATACAGCCCCATGGCGTGTAGCCGATCAAGTCTACGCCATCAGCAATCGCTTCCCCCATTGCTTCAATGTGGCGGCGCAAGTAATCGATACGATAGTCATCTTCGATCTTACCTTCTTCGTTAAAGGTATCAATGGCTCCTAAGCCGTTTTCCACGATAAACAACGGTTTTTGATAACGATCATACAATTCATTCAACGCGATGCGCAGCCCTTCTGGGTCGATTTGCCAGCCCCATTCACTTGCTTCTAAGAATGGATTGCGGACGCCGCCTAACAAGTTTCCTTGCACTTCATCGGCTTCTTCTGTGGTGATATCCACGGCAGAAGACATGTAGTAGCTGAAGCCAACATAGTCAACAGTATGTTCAGCAATCAAGGCTAAGTCTTCTTCGGTAATCTCAAGATCCTCTTTATTGACGCCGTGTTCTTTGTACAAACGATCCGTAAAGGATGGGTATTTTCCACGTACCTGCACGTCGGCACAGTAGTAGTTGAAGGCTTGATTATGGATCATCGTCGCCACTTGGTTGACTGGGTTCGCATCAATGCTGTAAGTCGTTGCATAAATGATCATACAACCGATCTGTAACTCTGGGTTTAATTCATGGCCGATTTTGACTGCTTTACTGCTGGCAACAAATTGGTTGTGCCACGCTTGGATCACGTTTGTAAAGTCGCTGGCACCCGTGCTGTTGACCATTCCTTGACTCAATGCAGAGAAATGGAAAGCAGAGTTGATCTCATTGAAGGTCATCCAGTATTTGACTTTGCTGTGGAACCGTTCCAAGACGACTTTTGCAAAACGCTCATAGAAATCGATCAATGCTCGATTTTTCCAGCCACCGTATTCTTTGGCTAAATGCAAAGGCATTTCATAGTGGGAGATCGTAACCACTGGCTCGATCCCGTATTTCAAACATTCATCGATCAGCGCATCGTAAAATGCTAGCCCAGCTTCGTTTGGTGTCGTTTCATCGCCTTTTGGAAAGATACGTGTCCAAGCGATAGAAAAACGATAGCTCTTGAAGCCCATCTCTGCAAACAACGCAATGTCTTCTTTGAAACGGTCATAATGGTCGATCCCGCGATGATTTGGATAAGTGTATTTGTCCTCATCGATCGTCCAATCAAACGTATCACTACCTAAAATCGCTAAACGCTGTTTGCCGCCAGGCATTGCATCCGCCACTGACAATCCTTTGCCATCGCGATCGAACGCCCCTTCTAATTGATTCGCTGCGGTCGCGCCGCCCCATAAGAAATTTTCTGGAAATTTTGCCATTTGCTCGTTCTCCTTTTGTTTTCTTTTGATAAACCTACCTAGCTGGTTACTGAAAAATCTCCGATAAAAAACAAAAAACCTAAATAAGAGCCGCTGCTAAAACGAGAATAGCGCTTTCTTATTTAGGTCTTGCCTGATCGAGTCAGTAACAATCCACGTGGGTTTTCTTTCTTTAACTATAGCACTAACTCGTTGGCTTGTCATCATAAAATCGGTTTCTTTTAAACCGTTTCCCCCGTTGCATCGATACTTTCAGTTTGTGGGTGACCCTCCGCTTGCGCAGCTTCTGCTTCGGTTTTTAATTTTCCTTTATCTAAGACTTTAACAAAAGGAATGTACAGCAAGCAGCCTGCCAAAACGCAAACGACTTGTAGAACTGCGACCTGCCAGCCTCCAGCTAGAAACCCATTTAGAAAAATCGGTGTGCCAAAGGGAACTTGTACGCCACTAAGTCGTGGAACGATCCCACTCCAGATCGCTAGGTACGCCACAAGCACTTGAACCAATGGTGTTAATATGAACGGAATCGCCATGATTGGATTCAAAATCAGCGGTAAGCCAAAAATCACCGGCTCATTAATGGTGAACAATCCAGGAACGGCACTTAGGTTAGCGACTGTCCGTGATTGTTTTGATTTCGCCAACAGCAAAATAACGATAATCAATGACAATGTTCCCCCAGCCCCACCAATACCAGCAAACAAATCATAAAACGACTTGCTCAAAATATTTGGCAGCTCGGAACGAGCAACACCGCTAGCTAAAGCATCCATATTTTCTACATCCATTGGTAAGTACAAAGCGGTGACAAAGCTACCCACCACCAACGAACCATGGATACCGAAGAACCATAGCACCATTTGGATCAGTACAATAAATAGCAACGAACCGACACTAGAAGACAAGCTTTGCAGCGGCATTGCCAAGATTTGATAGATGAAATCTGAAAATGAGCCATAAGAAGTAAAACTGAATGCCCAGCTAATGACGATCGCGGTAAACCCAGAAATAATTGCTGGAATCAAACCGGCGAAGGTATCCGTCACAAATTGCGGCACGCCTGCTGGCATTTTGATGGCGATATTTTTTTCTAAAATAAAGCAGTACAAACGAGCAAAAACTAAGCCGCAGATCATAGCGGTAAACAAGCCTTGAGCGCCGAGTTTGCTCATGTCGAGGGTCGTTGTTTCCTCCAAGGTGACCATTGGCGTCATCATCAAAAAGGCAAACAACGAAACGATGCCGGCAGGGACTGCCGACTGCTTAAATTCTGTCGCTAAACGGTGACCGACAAGAAAGGAAGCGTACACTGAGATAACCCCAACGGTCATACTGTAACCGACGGAAAAATAACCGCCAATATTGATCGAGTTGATAAAATCTGTCCACCCTTGAATCGGCAAAACTGCTAACAACAAGGCGATCGAGCCAATAATGTTGATCGGCAGCGTCGCCATCAACCCGTTTGAAATTGCCTTTAAATACCGATTGTTGGAGATTTTATCTGCAAATACTAATACCTTATCCATATATTTATCCATTTTCTTTTCACTCCTTTATTTGGATGACGAACAATACATCTTCGTGACAATTGTGGGGATGGAAAACAGTGATACCATCAGTAACTGTCAGTTTTGGTTTCAAGAAACGATTGGTGTTCAAATCGATCAATGTGACGGTCGCTGTAGAAAGATCTCCTTGCAGGCGAACTGTTGTATTGCTTGGCAAGTAAAGCAAGGCATCCTTCCTTCCTGCGATAGCTGCCATACGAATCTGTTCATCTGCATCGATCAAGCGCTCTTGGCAAGGCACAAGCTCCTGAATATTTAATAATTCAAATAATTGCTTGATAAAGCCATAATCATCTGCCCCAGGAAAAGACAAAGCTTCTGGCCAAATCATCGGACGATCAAACGCTTCCCCGATTTCTTCCGCAAAGGTTGCCGTCGGGGTTTGCCAACTCCAGATGCCGTGGGCACCGTACGTGATCCCAGCCGAGCCGCCGGCTAACAATGATTGCCATGCTGCTTTGCGGACATCTTTTTGACCAAATCGACCGTATACGTGACGGGCATAGCCCATTTGTTCATAGCAAGGTTCTGAGTTGATGATCGGCAGTTGCGGTTCTCGTTGATAAAAACGCTCTGCCAAATAATAAGGCATATTCAAAAAGGCGCTGTTATGACCTGATTGGTATAAAAATAAGTCCAAATGTTCGACGATAGGTTCAGGGATTTCTTCAAAACGTCCCTTGATATGAATCGTTTTCAAGGTATTGGGCGAATGCTTTTCAAAGAAAACAAAGGCTTCTAGATACGTATCGATGGTTGGCTGTGTTGGGAAGTCCGTATCGCCACCAATAAAGTAGATCGGATGGAAGGCATCAAACGTCTTAATCACTTTTTGATAGTAGGCCTGGCGGCAATCCTCCGGCAACACGTTGCGTTCTTTGTCCAACTGGCTAGCCCAAGTGCCAGCGACATAGTTTGACCACAAGACAACCAATGCTAAATTAAAGCCTTTTTCATCGGCAATTTTACAAAGACGCTGAGCCCGTTCGAAATAGGCATCCTCCCAAACCGTAAAATCAAAGACACCCGCATCAAGGGGAAACGGCAAGCAGTCAAATTGACCACGGCTGCGATCCCATTGCGGTAACACATTGATTTGAAGGGTGTTGAATCCCTGCTCTTTGCGTTTGTCTAAGTAGGTGATCCAGTCATTTTCTTGAATACTAGTAAAAGCACTCCAGCAAGTATCGGCTAAATAAAAGAAATGCTGTCCGTCTCGCAATAAGGTGCGTTTGTTTTGGTTTACGGTGATTTTCACGGTGGAGCTCTCCTTTCATCGGCACAAGTTGTGCACTGGCGGTTATTAATCAATATAACTACTGAGCCAGCCTTCGCACAGCTCAAACCATTTGGCGACATGGGCATTGAGGTGACTTGACTTGCGTGCCGTTGTTCGATCCGCTAATGCCAGTCCGTGTTCGCCTTTTTCAAAAATATGCAGTTCGAATGGAATTTCTGCTTCTCTTAATTTGACCGCCAACTTCAACGAGTGCGCCACATCGACTAAGACGTCTTCCGTCGTATGCCAGAGAAACATCGGAGGTGTCCACTGATCGACATGATGCAAAATGTTCATGGATTGAATGGCTTCTTCCGTCGGTTGTTTACTCCCAAAAAAGCGCTCGTTGGCAGTTAAAGGTGTTTCGATTAGACGAGCGGCAAAGCCTAGCTCATCGATTGGGAAAGCATGCTCTTGATAAACCAATGGGTAGCCAGCGATCGCCAAATTCACTTTCAGTAAGTCACTGCTGACGCCCAACGCTTCTGCCAGCTCAGCATCGTGCCAGCGCGTCGCTAGCTGCAACGCTAGATGTCCGCCTGCTGAAAAACCGCAAACGATGATTTGCTCCTCATCCACCAACCATTCGTGAGCATGCTCATGAATGATTTTGACGGTTTGGGCGGCTTCCATCAAGGCATTGTGGGGAACGTTTTTCACCTGATCACCGGTGGTGTACCATAAAACAACGCTATTTAGCCCGATACTATTGAATTTCAAGGCAATGACTTCCGCCTCTCGATCACTGGTAAAGGCGTAGCCGCCGCCTGGACAGACGATCACTAGCGGTCGTTTCTTGCCGACATTGTACTCTTTGGATTGGTGCAATAAATAGGTATCCACGTAAGCCGTTTGATTCAGTTGAATTCGTTGAATCTCCATATAGTTCCTCCTTTATCCTTCACTAAAAGCAGCTGACTTCTCAATGAACCGTTTCCATTTTTCATATTTCAAACGGATCACGGCCTGTTCGGCTTGCGGAACGATCGTGGTTTGCTGAATAGCTGGTTCATTCATGGTTGGTTTGGCAACAAGCATTGTGCCGATGGCTGAAAATTCTTCGACTTCGCTGACGATGACGGGTTTATTGATCAAAGTCGCCAATAAGCTCATCAAGGCGCGGTTTTTCGAAACACCGCCATCGATCATTACCTGATTGATCAGTCGTTCAGCGACTTCTTCCATCACATCGATCACTGCTTTGATTTGAAAAATGATGCTTTCTAAAACGGCTTTCAACAGCTCATGAGTCGTCGTTGTGCGTTTCATGCCGACAAAGCTGGCAGTCATCGTATTATCCCAAAAAGGGGCACCCATTCCTTGCAATGCTGGGATAAAATAGATGTCTTCTTGACTGTCACTGGTCAGCACTTCTTGACAGATCTCAGCTACATCTGGCAGCGGAGCCACTTGCTCACTGAACCAGTTGATGGCGTCACCACAGGAACGGATGATGCCTTCTAGCGCAAACGCTGTTTCCTGGCTAGTTTGCCAGCCGACCGTCGTCAAAATGCGGCGATCCCGCAACGTCTGCTCCTGCTGCACTTGCATCATGATCGAACAACCGGTGCCCATCGTGATTTTTACATCCCCAAGGCTTTGACAACCTTCCCCAAATAATGCCGCTTGTGAATCGGCTAAGATCCCTTTGATAGGGATTCCGTGATAGCTACCGAAAACCGTATCAGCAGGTTTGATCGCTGGCAAGTCTGCTAAATGGATGCCAAAAAGTTTGACGAGTTCTGCATCCCAACGGCCCTCTTCAATATTGTAAAACAATGTTCGGCAAGCGTTGCTGGCTTCTGTCGCAAATACTGTCCCTTGCGTTAAATTCCACAACAGCCAGCTGTCCATCGTACCGATCGCCAATTCGCCAGTCCCCGACTTTTCTTTGATGGCTGATAATTCTTGGGCCAACCATTTCACTTTGGTGCCGGAAAAATACGGATCTAAACGCAAACCGGTCTTTTGATTGATCGTCTTTTCCCAGCCTTGTGCCGTCAATTCTTCACAAATCGTAGCGCTGCGGTTGCATTGCCACACGATCGCATTGTACAGGGGATTGCCGGTCAATCGATCCCAAGCAACGATCGTTTCTCGCTGATTGGTCAATGACAAGGAAACGATTTGATCTGCAGTGATCGCTTGTTCTTGCAACACTTGTGCCAGCAATTCTTGGACATTTTGCCAAATCTCAAGGGGATCATGTTCGACCCACCCGACTTTTGGATAAATTTGGCGATGTTTTTTATCGTAACGCTGCAGGATTTTCCCTTCTTGAAACAGTAAGAGCTTGGTACCGGATGTACTCTGATCTAAAACAAGCTGATAGGTCTTGTCCATCTTAAGCTCCTAGAAACGCAACCGCTGTTTTCGCTATGGAGCCACCGTCTAAGCCATAATGGGCAAACAGTTCTGACGAAGAACCAGTAATCAAGGCTTCATCCGGAAAAGCAATGATTTTTTGTCGAATGCCCGTTTCTTCTGCCAGCGTTTCCGCCACGGCAGCTCCTAAGCCGTTGTATCGGCTGTGTTCTTCCACAGTGATCACGGTGCCTGTTTCTTTCGCCACTCGTTTGACCGTTTCTGAATCAAAGGGCTTCAAGGAATGAACATTTAAAACGGTAGCAGTGATACCTTGTCTTTCCAATAGCTCAGCAGCATCCAACGCTTGGCGCACGGTTTCGCCAGTGGCGAGCAATGCGACATCTTGACCGCTTCTCAGCTCAATGGCTTTGCCGATCTCAAAAGGATAATCTGCAGAATCATAACAATCTTCAACAGGATTGCGACCGAGACGGATATAGGCTGGTTCATTTGATGCCGCTAAGGCTTTAAACATTTGGATCGTTTCAAAGCGATCTGCTGGCAACAGCACTTGCAAATTAGGGATCGCTCGTGCCACTGCGATGTCTTGCAAGGAATGATGACTCATGCCTAATGCCCCATAGCTGACACCGCCGCTGATGCCTACGAGTTTGACATTTTTATTCGAATACGCGACATCGACTTTGATCTGCTCGATACTGCGCATGCTGAGAAAACAAGCAGGGGATGCAACGAAAGGGCGTTTGCCCATATGGGCTAAGCCGGCCGCAATACTGACGATGTTTTGCTCTGCGATCCCTACTTCCACCAATTGTGTCGGTAATTCCTTGGCAAAAGGTGCTAACGAAGCGGAACCACGAGAATCACTGGTCAACACCGTGATCGCAGGATTCTTTTTTCCTTCTTCAATCAATACGTCGCACATCGCTTGGCGATTGGCAATATTATTTTTTCCCATGAGTCAAAACCTCCATTTGCTGATCAAGTTCGGCAATAGCTTGTGCAAGCTCTTCTGCCGTTGGCACTTTATGATGCCATTGCGCTTGATTTTCGGCTGCAGAATAGCCTTTGCCTTTGATGGTTTTAGCAATGACCAGCTTCGGTTGATTGGGCTGATGCGGTTTTTCTAATGCAGCCACCAAGGCAGCCATATCATTGCCATCAACGATATGCACATCCCAACCAAAGGCACGCCATTTTTCATCTAGCGGCTCCACTGCCATCACATCTTCCGAGGCTCCAGTGATCTGCAAGCCGTTGCGATCAATGATGGCGGTCAAATTGTCCAGCTGGTAGTTGGCAGCCGCCATGGCTCCTTCCCATACCGAGCCTTCTGCTAATTCGCCATCTCCCAACAACGTATAGGTTTGATACGTGCGGTGATCCAGTTTGCCTGCCAAGGCGATCCCTACTGCGACGGGTAAGCCGTGACCTAGCGAACCAGTATTCATCTCAACCCCAGCTACTTTATTGTTTGGATGACCGATCAGTCGTGAACCAAATTGCGAAAAGGTGGCTAATTCTTCTTTCGGCAAAAAACCTTTGTCCGCTAAAACGGCCCATAGTACTTCTGCCGCATGTCCTTTACTTTGGATATACTGGTCACGATCTTGCTTTTGGGGATCTTTCGCATCCACATTCATTATCTGATAATACAGGGCCACTAAAATATCGGTACAAGAAAGATCCGAACCAGTATGACCCGTTTTTGCTTGATAGATCAGCTCTAACACGGATTTTCGAATCGTTAAAGCCTTCATTTTCAGCTCGTTTATTTCCATGATTGATCCCCTCTCAAGTATGCTTTGACGTCTTCTTCGATCGGATCATAAAAATCTGGCTGCACGCCGATATATTTGCACGCTTCGTACAAGATCGGCACCACATTTTTTCTGACCGCCGCAACATGATGAATATAAGGTCCTTCAACGAGTTTGAATTCCAAGCGATTCAAATTCGCAAATTCTAGATAGAGATAGGTCCCTTGATTGTATGGTCCATCGATCCCTTTGCCGGTGCCCATCAGCAACGAATACTCGCCGTTGTCTCCATCAAAGCGACACAACGTATACTCGTCTTTGATTGCCCGAAAAGCGACTGATCCCGGATAGTCAAAAACAAAATGCCGTTGCGGCAAAATGGGTTTGGTCTCCGCGGTGGAATAAGCAAAAACCCCTAAGTGCTGCAGCAATTCGCCATTCTCGTTTTCTGGATGGCGGCAGTTGACATCCGCAAAGATCGCACGGTGTTCCCCCAACGAAGCGGCTTCGACCAACAGTTCCGAGATCGCCCCATGAACATCCGTCTCACAGACAAAAGGCAGACCTTCTTCTTGTAAAAGCGACAGGGAGGCATACGGTAAAATACCGATTTCGTCTTGTAAAGCCGTCCAACACTGGATGACCCCTGCATTGCAGCCGTAGCTTTCACATAAGTTTTGCAAGGCCACTTTAAGGGCTGCCACCATCTCCAAATCTTTCGCCGAAATTTGGACTTCCGTATTGGTTTCGAAATAATCAATGACTGCTTGCAATTTATCTGGCTGCTGTTCTTTGACTTTCTTGATTTCTTGCACCACTTCTTGGATCGGTACTGGTGATAGCGAGATATTGAAACGCTCCAATAGTTCGCCTTCGTTGCAGATCACGGTCCAAAAATCAAAGGGGCGTGGGCCAACTTGCAAGATTCGTGTTTGTTTGAAGGTCTTGACGACATTGCAGACTTTGATAAAGTCTTGCAAGCCGCGGGCAAATTCCGGTGAATCAATATCAGAATTTTTGACATAGGTGAAAGGTACCTTGAAACGGCGCAAGACTTTCCCGATAGCGAAAAGACCGCATTGCGTATCCCGCAAACGTGAACCATCGGCGGCTGGTGTCTCGTCTTTGGGTCCCCATAGTAAGACGGGGACATCTAGTTTTTTGGCTAGACGAGCACAGGCATATTCCGTACCAAAGTTTTCATTGGCTAGAAAAAGACCGTCGATTTTTGCTGCTTTGAATTTTTCGGCGATTTTTTCAACCCCTTCATCATCGTATAGCAAGCCATCTTCGTTGATATCTAAAATATCTACATAATCAATGGCCAGTTCGTCCATTTTTTGTCGTGTCAGATTGGCGTACTCAATGGCTGCTTCTGCACTAAATAAATTTCTTCTAGTCGGGGCGAACCCGATTGTTACTTTATCCATAAAACCACCCTTTGCGTTTTAGTATATTTAGCTAAATTTTTATTTCTTCGACGATTCGTGCTACATTTCTGCTCAGAAATTCCTTATCCGTCAGTAAAACGATTTTTTTATTAGGAAAGGCTGTTACGACTTTCGCTTGATTGAAGCGGGTTTGAGGAGCTAAAATCAAAAAATCATAGTCATTTCCCACCATAAATATTTCTGAAAAAGGCGCGGAATTCACTTGGTAATGCTGATCATCCGCTAGTTGTTCTTTGAGCGCTTTGACGAGCAGTGCGCTGGAGAGCCCAGTTGCACAAAAGAGACCGATCTGTGTCATCTATTCACTTCCTCAAAATGTAATCCCTTACTTTTTACACCTTAAATATAGCATAAGCTAAATATTTTGCAACAGTTTTAGATAAATATTTTTGTTTAGTAACTAAAAAAAGACAAAACGCTTGCTAAACGTTTTGTCTTCTTCTTATTTTTTTCTTACTTGATGCTTTCGCGTTCGACGATCGTCGTGGCGACCAGCATTTTCAGATGGTTTTCATCTTCACTGGTGATTTTCTCGATCAAGCGTCGCACGGCTTGGCGACCAAGGTACACTTTATCTACTTTGACGGTGGTCAGCGGTGGGTTGCAAAATTCCGCCAAAGGAATATCATCGAACCCAACGATGGCCAACGGATGATCGGGGAACACTTCGCGAATGGCTTTCATTGCACCGATGGCGATATTGTCATTGACCGCAAAAAAGGCGCTTGGTAACGGCCGCTGATCGGCACGCAAGGATTCCAAATAGACCTTCATGTCTTGATATGAGCCCTCCAAGGTGGGTTCTACTAAGGCTTCCGTCTCTTCATAATGGATCAGATCATGCTCTTGGATCGCTTGAATAAACCCTTGCTTGCGTTCACGGAAATTGTTGATTTGAAAGGTTGAGTTGATGATGCCAATGTCTCGGTGGCCTTTTTCGATCATCTTTTCAACGATCTCATAGGCGCTGTCACGATTATTGATGGCGACAAAATCAAAGTCCTGCGAATTAAAAATCGTATCTAAAATCACTAAGGGTACTTCCAAATGACGGAAGACTGCTAAATCTTGTTTTTCCAATTCCGTTCCTAACAATAGCAAACCATCTACTAATTCTGGGCGGATCTTTTCGATCGGGTCTTCCTCTGGCGCCAATGTGATATGGGAAATGACCAATTCATAGCCTAACGCGCTGCATTCCATTTCGATCCCCCGGATCAATTCAGAAAAGAAAGGCGTATCCCCTACGACATTTCCTTGTTTGTTCATTACAACAAATTTGATCTTTTGGCTTTCCGTTTTTTTAATTTCTCGCTGATCAAAATACCCCATCTCACGAGCGATCTTCAAGATCGCTTGCCGTTTTTGTTCACTGATCCCCTTACGATTGTTGATTGCATTAGAGACAGTTCCGCTGGAAACGCCAGCTTTTCGGGCAATATCAGAGATCACAACTTTCATTTGCTCACCGCTTTCTGCTTCTCATTCTGTTAAAAGTATAGCAAAAGAATTGTTTTTTTACTACCAAAAAAGCTAAAACAAACTAAAATTTTTAGTTTGTTTTAGCTTCTACTTTGATTAGTTACTTTGTTCCGCCAAAATGCAGAAGGACAAGGGGTCGATGGTTATTCTTGGCGCTGCTACGCCGCGAGAAGTGATCCCAGCTCCTTTGGGGTCAGCAATGATGTGCCAAGAAGCATTTTCTGTTGCCGTCGGTAAGTCAAAGGACCAGCTTTCTTCCGTGCTATTGAGTATAACGAATAAAGAACGCCATGGATGCTGTTTGTCACGATTGGGTACTTGATACGCCAAGCGATTTTCATTCTTTGTCTCATAAAAGACCATGCTTTCAGCCGTTTGGGTCGTGGCATCTCTCAATGGTGCATAGGACTGCCGCAATGCCCACAAGCCCCGATACAGCTCGCGCAACTCTTTGAAGGTTTTGGCACGTGACCAATCCAGCTGATTGACTGCCAGTGGCGAACGGAAGGAATTTTCATCGCCTTCTTTGGTACGGCCAAATTCTTCCCCAGCTTGAGTCAGCACTGCTCCTTGGCTAGTAAACAAAATGGCTGCTGCTAGTTTATTGCGGGCTAAAAGCTCAGGATCAAACTCATAATTTCTTTCCTTCACTGAAGCCTGCATGGTTGCCACCAGCTTGTCCCATAAGGTCAAATTATCATGGACTGAAGCATAGGCGATCACTTGGCGGGGCGATTTTGCCCAGCGCTCGGCGCCTTCTTGTGCGGCAACTTTCGTATTTCCTTGAATCGCCGTTGCCAAATTTGCTGCATAAAAGGTTTGCTTGACTTGCGGTTGACCATTCATTCCTTGAATAAACGCGCCGTCTGTTTCTTCAAAGACATCGCCTTTGATACTGTCTCTTAAATCATTGCTAAAAACCGCAACGCCTTCTGACAGTGCCCAAACATTACTTTTATTTGCTGGGATATTCGGCTGAATAATTTGATTGCTGCCGGCATCCCATGGCTCGCCGTATAAAATCACATGGCTGAAGCCGGCATCATCTAGGCGTTGACGCAATTGGTTCATGGTTTCCACATCGATCAAGCCCATCAAATCAAAACGAAAGCCGTCGATTTTGTATTCTTGCGCCCAATATAAAACTGAATCAATGATAAATTTACGCATCATTTTCCGTTCAGAAGCCACTTCATTGCTGCAAGCAGAACCGTCCGCAAAATTCCCTGCATCATCTTGACGGTAGTAATAATCAGGAACCGTCAAATTAAACCATGATTCTTCCGTGATCGCAGTGTGATTAAAGACCACATCCATCACAACGCCGATGGCTTCTTCGTGCAGCGATTGGATCATTTGCTTGCATTCACGAATCCGCGCCTTGGGATCACTAGGATCAGAAGCGTATCGTCCTTCAGGTACATTGTAATTTTTCGGATCATAGCCCCAGTTGTAGGCAGACGAAGTTTCATCATTGTCAAAATCGAAGATCGGCAGCAGATGAACATAATTGATCCCCAGCTCTTTTAAATAGGCCATGCCAGTTGGTTGACTTTCATCTCCCACCAGATGGGTCTTTTTTTCAGTGAAGGCTAAATATTTTCCGCTATTTTCTGGTGAAATACCGCTGTTTTCGGCACCACTGAAATCTTCGACATGTAATTCCCAAATATAGGCATCTGTGATCGACTGCTGACCGACGCCGTGACTTTCCTGCCAACCTTCAGGATCTGTTTCCTTTAAATCAATGATCGCACCGCGGTTTCCGTTGATCCCTACTGCCTTGGCATAAAGATCCATCGCTTCTATTTTCTGCCCATCTCGTTGAAACTCAAAGGTATAAAACAGCTCCTTGACGTTTTCTTCCGTCGTGACTTGCCAACAGTTGTCTTCTTGAACCATCGGCAGCGTCAGCAGACGATCGTCAGTCCCAGCAACACCGCTTTGATAAAGCAATACTGAAACGGCCTCTGCCTCTGGTGACCAGCATTTGAACGTGGTTTGCTGTCCTTGAAAAGTCACACCAAGATCATTCCCGTGATACGTATGTTCTTCTAAAAAACCGATCCTGCGATCGATCGCAATCTTTTTTTCTCCATACTGCGTGTTTTGTCCCATCAAAATTCCTCCATTCAACGTTTCTAACTATAAAAGCCAGTTACTTTTCTGCTATTTCTACCTTCTCATATTTCTTGAAAATTGCCAACAATAACTGACAGCGTGCATACAAAAAACAGCTAAGACCAAAAAAGCAGGCAATGTACATGCTGAAAACCAGCGCATAGGGTGAAAGAAGCATGATGACAATAGGGGCTGCAGTCAGAATATGAAGACTAAGTATTTTAAAAGGGTGCTTTGCGGCGACTTTTATGCTGTTCAAAAGGATCGTTTTGATTCCGCTATCGTAACGTGCGAGTAAGAAAAACGAAACTTGGAAAAATTGAAGCCACATGAACGTACAAATTACTAAGCCTACGGTAAAAAGATCAGGCGTCCCTTTTAGTTGGAAATAATACAACCAATCAGCAGTCAAAAGCCACAAAGAAAAAAGTAGACTGAGCCAGATAAGAGTGCTCTTTCGAAAGCTTTGGCAAAAGACCGACCAAAACTGCTGAACAACAGCCGGTGCTTTTCCTTCTATCAGATCAGTCGCCACTTTAGAACCCGCAGTAATGGCTGCACCGATCGTGAAGAGCGGCAAACTAAAAAACAAGAGTAGTACATTTAATAGGAGCAACTGGCTGAATTTCCAAGCGATTCGTGCGAAGAAGTTTTCTGAATGAAAAAAGTGTATCATGTGGGTTTACTCCTTTACTGATCCGACAACGATTCCTTGAACGAAATATTTTTGTAGAAGCGGATAAATAATCAATAACGGCACCACTGCCACCACGATCTTCGCTGCATTCAAGTTTCGATCAGAGACCGCTAGTAGACTTTGTAGCTGCTCGGAAGTCAAATTCCCGGCTTGTTGCATTGTTTCAGCAATGTTGACTGATAGTGTTTGGATATAGGTCATTAAAGGATAGTTTTCAGTCTTGGTCATATAGATCAGTCCACTAAAAAAATCATTCCAACTACCGACAATACTGAATAGAGAAACGGTTGCCAAACACGGCAAAGACATTGGAATATAGATTCGTCCCAAAATCTGCAGTGGGTTGGCCCCATCGATCCGAGCAGATTCTTCCAATGATTTGGGAATTCCCCGAAAGAAATTCATCACCAAGATCACACTGCCGATAGGGACTGCACTAGGTAAAATCAGGGACCAAATCGTATTCAATAATCCTAGATTGCGAACGACCAAATACGTTGGAATCATGCCGCCACTGAAGAGCATAGCGAAAACCATCACACTCATGAATAATTTTCTCGTTCGAAATACTTTTTTTGATTTAGATAGCGGGTAAGCCATCGTTACGATCATCACCAAATTCAGCAATAAAGAGATCACCACACGAATGACTGAAATACCAAAAGAACGCCAAAACTGCTGATCGCTCATGATGCGCTCATAAGCCGCTAAGGTCAGATCCACTGGCCATAGCCCCACAGCATTTGCAGCGACCGCACTGCTGCTGCTTAAAGAAAGTGCCACGACATTCAACATCGGTACTAAACAAGAAAGAGCCAAAACAATGACGATCAAATAAATTACTGCATGCCGTATACTAAATTTTTCTTTCATCTCTTTTTTCCTTTCCTTAAAACATCACTCTGTCAGTCTTCTTCTCCGCAATTTTGTTGGAAGACCAAATCAAGAATAGACCGATCACCGATTTGACCAGACCAACGGCGGTTCCTAAGCTATAGTCTCTACCGATCAGACCGATTCGGTAGACATAGGTATCGATAATATCGCCGCTTTGATACACAACCGGAGAATACAGGTTATAAATTTGGTCGAAGCCGGCATTCAAGATATTAGGCAGCGACAAAATCGTCATCAGCAAAATAAAAGGCATCATCCCCGGCAGGGTTACGTGCCAGACTTTTTTTGACCAAGAAGCACCATCCATCGTTGCTGCTTCATATAATCCCGGATCAATCGAGGTAATGGCAGCAAGGTACACGATTGAACTGTAACCAAAACTTTTCCAAACATCGGTCCCGATCAGCAAACGAGGAAACAGCTGATTACTACCCAAAAAGTTTAATGGTTCTACACCAAAGTTTTGTAAAATCTGATTCACCGTTCCATCAAGACTGAATAAATTGACCACTACTGAAGCCAATATGACCCATGAAAGAAAATGGGGCAAATATACGATGGTCTGAATGGAGCGTTTCATCCACTTTACACGTACTTCATTTAATAGAATCGCAAAAAGAATCGGTACGATCGTATTAAAGACAATTTTCCAGAAAGCGATGAAAATCGTGTTTTTAGTTACTAAGAAAATATCCGGTAAACTGAACAAATAGCGAAAGTGCTCGAATCCCACAAATTCAGAACCAAATACACCTTTCGCTGGCACATAATCTTGAAATGCCATCAACAACCCAAACATAGGACCATAAGAAAAAATCAAAATAAAAATTATGCCTGGTAAAATCATCCCTAGAAAGAAAAGCTGATCTCGAGAAAACCACTTTTTCTTTTCTTTTTTGCTTTCTTTTTCAACAGAAAGTTCCATTTACTTACTCCTCCATAAATTTTTTGCCTCACCAGCCGCTTGATGAAAAAATTCGAACAAAGAAAAGGCACCTGCAGTCGGTTTTCCTGCATACAACCTTGCTTTTCTTTGTTCGAAAGACGAGTGTCAGAACCGCTGGAGTGGCCGCTTAATTATCTGCTCGCTGATCTACTACTTCTTGCATTTCTTCAAGTATGGCTGTCCCACCCTGGCTATTCCAGGTTTCAACATAGTTGTCGAAGTTTTCCAGGGGTTCTTCTCCAGTGATAAACTTAATGAAGGTCTCTTCCTCCAGTTTCCCTACTTGTGCGCCGTTTCGTTCATTGGCTTTGATCGAATCAAAACGCGGTGGTTTCACTTCATTCAAGCGTCCTTGCTCTCTGATACCGCCCATCACATTATTGACGGCTAAATAGCGGGAGGCATAGCGGGTCCAGTCCACCGGATCAGTTTCTTCAGGGCTATCCAGATATTGCTTGATTTTTTCGGCGTTTTCTTTGATGAAGAAGTTGGAGATATCCTCGATAGATGTTTCGCCAACCGCCGCCTTGGAAGCTTCTACTGCATCATCAATCTCACTATAGGCTTTTAAGAAAACAACATTCCATGGACGAACCGTCCCATCGACATCCACTTTCGCATAGTCATAAATTTCCGGAAACTCGGTTTCAATATCTTCCGAGTTGGCAACTTCACCATAAATCAGATTGATCATCTCCATGATTTTTTCCGGCTCAGAAAAACCTTTGCGCACCACGATGTATTGCCCAGTGCCGCGGTTAGCCACGGCATTGACCCCTCCATCGCCGTTAGCATTTTCAAGGGCATAAGGAACAAATTCAGCATTTGGATCATTTTGTTTGGCTTGTACTAAGCCCCAGTCAGGCATGTGCCAAGGACCAAAAGCGATGCCCGTTTCTCCATTAACCATCATGGCATGGATATCGTCATACGTGCGGGTACCAAATTGCGGATCCATGAACCCTTCATCTTGCCAGTCCTTCAGTAGCGTTAGTGCTTCTTTCATTTCTGGCGTATTGGATCCATAAAACATCTGCCCATTCTCATCTTGGAGATACGATTTTGGGTAGGCTCCAAACGCATTCATGATGGCTGTTCCGGTATATGCCGTGCCGCCATGATTTGGCGAAGACAACCAGAAGGCCAATGGCAAACCAACTGCTTTTCCGGTATTGGCTAAATCATTTTCTTGAAAAGCAATCGCTGTTTCCTTCAACTCATCCAATGTAATTGAGCGATTGCCATCTTTATCCAGTTCAATACCTAGCTCATCTAGCCAGTCCTGGCGCAACCAGACAAGATTGGGCCCGAAGTCATCGCTAGTAGATGGGATCGCCATCAAGCGATCATCAAACGTGGCTGCTTCTAACTGAATCCCATCAAACGAATCATAGATGTCTTTTAGAAAATCGTCGGCATGCTCCTCAAATACTTCGGTCAAGTCTTCCACTAAATCATTGTTAACTAATTCTTCCAATTCATCTCTTGATCCGACGATCATCGTATCCGGTAGTTCCCCTGAAGCGATCGCTAGCGATACTTGACGATCATAGTCTTCCCCATGGGCTTCAAAGGCACTCTCCAGCTCGATGCCCAAGCGTTCTTGAATCAATCGAGTATATGCGTTATTGCTGTAAGAATCCCCCTCAGGCAGTTTCGAGTTCGGTGCGGTCTGGCGTCCGATCGTAATCACGGTATCCCCATTTTCATTGGTCTTTGCTTCTTCTGAACTGCATCCTGTCATAATAAGTGCTGAAGCAACTGCTGTTAACATTGCTGTCCCCCGCCTAAATTTCATTGTTTTCCTCCTCAAACTTTTTTGATATCCTTATTATACGCAATCGCTTCCACAGAAAATATAGCACTTTTTTCAGATTCATAGCACGATTTCCAGAAAAATAAAACGTTTACAAATTCGCTCTGTTGCTTTTTTTGTTTATCGCTTACTATAGAAAGAAGAAGCGACTGCGTAATTTTCTCTATACGAAAGGACGGCGAAAACCATGTACCGACTGCTGCTTGCTGATGACAGCTACGATCAAAGAGAAGTGATCAAATACTTCTTGAGTCAGCATGAAAAAGAATGGCTGATCGAAGAAGCCAAAAATGGCCGCGAAGCCTGGCAACTTTTTCAGGAACAGCCCTTTGACTTGATAATTACCGACGTAAAGATGCCCTTTATGGATGGACATGCCCTCGTAGCGAGAATCAAAGAAGCAGTTCCTGAAATTCCTGTGATGTTTATCAGCGGCTTTGAAGATTTTCATTATGTAAAAAAAGCCATACAGTTACAAGCGGTTGACTACCTCTTAAAACCAATCGACCCTGATGATTTTTATGAACAAATAAATAAAATCATTCTTTTTATTGATCAACAAAAGCAGCGCGCTTACACAAAAACAATCGCACAAACCCATTACTTGAAAGAGATTTTGAGTAAACTTTTTTATGGCTATCCTTGGCATTCACTGCCGAAGGAAGAGCAATCGATTGCACAAGATTTTTTTAAGACTCATCCCTCTTTTTTTCTCGTTACTTGGCCGCTGGATTCTTGGAATGCGCCGGATTTTGTCCCTTCGCTATCTGCTGCATTTCCTGAAATGTTCAGTTTGTTTTTAGCTCCAGCACAACTGCTCTTTTTTAACGAACCTTTGCCAAAAAGGGAAATCGAAGAGCGAAAAAACAACTTAACTACCTATTTTTCCGAACAGTTTCAGCAAAAAATAACACTTTTTGACAGCGGACCAGTTCCCCACCATTCAGGGGTGTATGGCACCTATCATGACTTACTGAGAACCAGTCAGCGGTCTTTTTATCAGCAAAACAAAGGGAAAATCTGCCAGCTGCTTCCGGGAGATCACTACATCGTCAAGAAAGCGCTTTTTGAAAAAACCGTTTCGTATGTGAATCAATACGAAAGTAAAAAAGCCCACGCGCTTGTGAAAACAGTTTTCGACTGCTTTGAAACAAATGGACGTGAGGAACCAACCAATGCCAAGTTTTATTTTGCGACCTTTTATCAAACAATCATCGATCAGTGCACGATCACTTTTGATGCGGAGTGTGGCGCTAATCAGATTGGAAAAATACTGGAAGCGCCAAGTCTGCAACTAATTGCGGATATTTTTGATGCCCTCTTCCATTATATCCATGATGCCTTGCTTCAAATCAACGGGAGCCAGTCAAATGACTATGTGCGCCAAGTAAAATCCTATATATTCGCTCATTTTCACCAAGAGTTGAGCTTGGAGCGGTTAGCAAAGGAAGTCAATATCAATCCTAACTACCTAAGCGAATTATTCAGTACTTCTGAAGGCATGGGTATCACCAAATACATCAAGTCTTACCGTATCAAACAGGCTCAGAAGCGTTTAAAGAACTCGAACTGCAGCATTCGAACTATCTCCAAACAAGTTGGCTTTAATCATTATTCCTATTTTTGCAAAACGTTCCGAGAAATTGTCGGAATGACGCCGGATGCGTATAGAAAGAGAGGTCCCTCTTGTTAAGAAAAGTCCACGATTGTTTTAAAAATTTTCGTTTTCAAAAAAAGATCGCCCTTATTTCAATTCTTTCAAGCATTGTTCCTCTGATCGTTTTGACCTTTGTCGGGGTATCTATCATCCGAGCCTTTATCCAACAGCAGGAAAAAAGTGCTTACTCCGATAATCTCAAAAGTATCAGCTATCAGTTAGAAAGCAAGATCCACACCTATCGGGACAGCCTGCTCTTTTTAGCCAACAATACCGCCTTGACGCAAGAGCTTTCTAGTCAACGCTTCTCAAACTTTGATCAATACAATCTCTTTCAAAATACGATCGTGCCTTTGTTTCACAGTGTTCGTTTTCCGCAAGCAGATATTAAAGGCATCACGCTATACACCACGATCGATCTTTATGATCATGGGCAATACGTCAAAAAAATCACGGCTGATACAGCACTGCCTTTTCTAAAAGAAAAACCTTCGACCGAGATTCGAACGTATTTTGACAAAGAACGGGAGGAACTTTCTTTTTATACCAACCTTTTTTTAAAAGGCCATACCGCAGATTCCTTAAACTACATCGTTTTAACCATCGATCGAGCAGCATTGTTCACGAATCTGGATGCAGTCACTGAGGAGCCTTATGATTTGACCATTCAGTCAGAGACCGGGCAGACGCTTTACCGCATTGATTATTTGACGAAGCAGCAACGTACTCAAAAACAGTGGCTGGTTGGAAACGCAGTTATTGAAGAGGCTCCTGTACTGCTGGATAATCATTGGCAAATCGTTTTTGTTAAAACCGCACAGTCATTTTTCAGCAGTTTACTGTATCTAGTTGGTGCGGCACTTATTATCTTTGATTTTGTATTAATGATATTGGTTTTATCCAGCTGGTGGTTGGCTAAAACCGTGGTACAGCCGATCAACTCTTTGACCCAGCAAATGGCCTCTTTATCAATGGATCAATTCAAAATCCAGCACACATATTCTTCAAAAGATGAAGTCGGACAGTTATACACCAATTTTCAAAAAATGCTAGATAAAATCGCTGAGCTGATCAATGAAGTATATGAAGCCGAATTGAAACAAAAAGAATACGAATTGCGGGCTCTGCAAGCCCAGATCAATCCGCATTTCTTTTATAATTCCTTAGCACTGATCAGCAATACTGCCACACTAAACGGCAATCACGAGATCCGTGAGATGGCTCAGCTGCTGTCTCGATTCTACCGTCTCAGCCTAAACCAAGGATCCAACCGGCTATCCATCACCAAAGAACTCGATCTAACAATCACCTATGCTAAAATCCAGCAAAAAATGCATCACCATTCCTTTGATTTAGTCCTCGAAATTGACTCAGATATCGATGAGTATCCGATGATCCATCTGCTCTTGCAGCCGTTTGTCGAAAATGCCGTCTTTCATGGGCTTGATCATATTGAAGATGACCGCAGAGGGGTATTGACGATCCGCTGCCTCAAAGAAGGACAATGGCTACGGTTTGAGATTCAAGACAATGGTCCCGGGATTGATCCTGAACAGCTAAAACAACTGGAGGAACCTTCTGATCAACATTATGGTATCAACAATGTACGCCAGCGGCTAGCATTGTACTATGGCACGCAAGCTTCCTTATCGATTCAATCAGTAAAAGGTGAAAACACCACAATTGTTCTACTCATACCGCAAGACTTACCTCCTCAAAAAAACCGTCAGTGAAGAATGTTTAATCACTAACGGTTTTTTGGTGTCAAAATATTCAGATATTTATTTTAATGCTTGATTTCAAGTACCTATTCCTCTACAGCAAACGCACCAACCTCTAATAATCCTTGCCGACCCTGGTCTCGCGTCACGCCTTTTGCTTTCTTTAACATTCGTTCCCAATACTCCATGGTATCTTTTATAAAATCCTTGTTGCCGTCAGTACACCCTTCACGAATAAACAGCAATACCAAACCGCTAAAAAAAATCAAGGCTTCTTCATGGTATTTCCTCAGATCGTTTTCTTGCTCACATTGAAAAACAGCTGATTCAGCGATTGCTTCTTGAAAATATGCAAAAGAACACTCTTTTATGTAGGGACCACAACCAATATCATTTAAAAATAATGCAAAAAAGAGGGCTCGATTGCGACTGGCGAACACGTAATAGTCATGCCAAAAACAGTATAGAGGATCCAGTGTCATCACCGTCTCTTTTTTTGCTTCATGAATGTCATGGAAGACATCATCGACCATTGCCTGTTTATAATTTTGCATGTTTGAAAAATTCAAATAGATTGGTTGGGTCGATGTTCGTGCATATTTAGCAATGTCGCGGACAGTGATTGGCCGATAAAGATATTCCACCAGATATTTTTTTAAACAGTTGATCAAATATTTTTTCGTAATCGTTGCTTTTCTCATAATACCCCTTCCTTTCTTGAGGCGATCAGCTCTCGCTAACGCTCCTCTACTCTCACTTGCTTTCTTCCAGTGAAACACCACCAACACCCAATTTTCTTACTGAAAGTAATCTGCATACTTCTACTTTAACAAAAAAGAGAACGTTAACATATAATTTCTGCCGAATTTCTTAATTTTGTTTTATATTTTTGACCATTTTTCTAAAAACCTTCCTGTTTTCCTCGGCTAAGTCTTAAGACTGATTTTTTTGATACTACTTGTGAAATGATACTATGTAATGTATAGTATGGATATGAACAGGAGGAGAGCCTTTGGATGCCCAATTAAAAAAAGGATTATTGGAAATTTGTGTTTTAGCCTATTTGCAGCACGGGGACTCTTATGGCTATGAATTAGTCAAAAATATTTCTCCTTTACTACCAATCTCAGAATCCACCCTCTACCCTATCTTGAAGCGCTTAGAAGCCAGCCGAGCGGTTGAGACTTACAACAAGAGTCATCAAGGACGGACCCGAAAATATTACCGCTTGACCAAACTTGGCAAACAGCGGATCGACGATTTTTTAACCAACGACTGGCCCCAATTGACATTGATCCAGCGATTTATTAAAGGAGGAACACTAGATGAACAGAGTTGATTTTATCAAGGCATTGGCTGCAGAATTATCTGAAAAAGTCAGACCTAGCGAGATTCATCAGCTGATCAACTATTATGACGAGATGATCGAAGATTTGATGGAAGAAGGATACACTGAAGAAGAAGCCGTGGCACGCCTTGGCTCCCCAAAAGAACTGATCCAAACAGTCACAGAAACAGAAGAGGTCGTGGTAGAGATTCCCCGCCGCTTTCATCCCTTTTTGCTCTTAATCTTAGTGCTAGGCTTTCCATTGTGGGGCAGCTTATTGTTAAGTGCCGCTTTGCTGATCCTAAGCTTTTTAATAATCATCTGGTGTGTGCCTTTCACCACTGGCATGATTGGTGTCACTACGTTTATCGGTGGGATTGCTAGCGTTGTCTTAAGTCCCATGCTGATGGCGGATGGTTTCTATCTCTTTTTAAGTCAGTTAGGCGTGGGAATTTTCTTATTTGGTTTAGGGCTTCTTTGTCTGATCGCCACTTATAGTATGAGCCGACCTTTTTCACGTCTTACCCACTCCCTTGTCGTTTGGCCAAAATCATTTGTTCAAAACTATCGAAAGAAGGCAGTCCTATGATCAAAATCAATAAGCGCTTTTTCGTTTTTCTCAGTCTGTTGTTTATTATTCTCGGACTGGTCATCACCTTTATCGGTTTTTCAATGTCAGGGTACTCACCTGATGCCTACCATATTGAGCATCGTCGTTGGTATCAACTGATTGGTTTCTACACAGACTAATCGGCAAAAACAATTATAAGTTGCTTTTTTCGTCATAAAAACAAGTGATTTTCATCAATTTCATGTATTGATGAAAAAATTGAACTTTCCTTTTTGACCTCACCATATTACTATATAGGTACATCCTGTATCCTATTTCATAGGGTAACCAGAAAAACCCATACCATCCTATGGGTTTTTTTGTTGTTTATAAAAGCAAAAAAGCGTGCCGCAAGTCCAGTTATCGCCAAGCCAGCTATTTTTAGCTAACCTTGGTAGAGCCTGTCTGCAGTACGTTTTTTCTACTGATCGATTATTCCCCTAGTACTGGCTGTTCTTGCACAGTGCCAATAGGAAACAAGGCGCGAAACACCCGGCGAACGATTGGGCCTGCAATGAACAATTGCAATGGCAATGCGACAATCACATTTTTCCCAATGTTGCTTAGCCAATTGACGAACACCGAGTGATCAGGGTTTGGATGCATCAACGCACCAAAGAGTGACATACAGATCACCATGCCGGCGATCATCAATGAAGAAATCAAACCGATTTTTTTCCAAGTAGCTGATTGATGGTCCAAAAATCGAAATGCCAAACCTTTTGCTGGACCCGAAACAATGAACCAATCCAAAATAAAGGCGACACAAAGAGCTAATGGCAATTCATTCCACGCCAATTGGAATGCCAATGCAGAAACACCGACTTGGAACATGAGGTTGTAAACACTCATAAAATACACCATGAAAATACACATAAGTGTCGTATAGATCAAACTTTCTTTTTTGTTGATGGGCATGTAACAACTTCCTTTCTCTTTTTCGTACTCGACTATTCTAGCAGAAGAAAATTTTTCGTGTAAGTAAAAGTTTGAAAACTTTCAAAAAAGTTTTTTGCTATTTTTTTAACCACTTCTCTTGACACTTTCTTATGAAGTCAGTAGAATAGCGATAGATTAAATCGTACAGATAACAAGCGGGTTCGCTTGTCGAGAGAGAGGCGGTTTCTATGAGAATAGAAACGGTCTCTTTTTTTGCGAATTTTTAGAGGTGAGAATATGGAAAACAACAAAAAACTCGTGGGGGCGATCCTCGCAACCGGATTGATGTCATTTGCAGGCGTGCTGATTGAAACAGCCATGAATGTAACGTTTCCGACATTGATCGATCAATTTACGCTTTCAACATCCGATGTTCAATGGGTGACGACCATTTACTTACTGGTCATCTCCATCATTGTCCCAATATCGACCTACCTTTTGAAACGCTTCTCATTGAGAACCTTGTTTCTAGCTGCCAACGCCTTTTTCCTTGTTGGCTTGGTGATCGACTTTTTATCGCCGACGTTTGCCATTTTGCTGATTGGCCGCTTTTTCCAAGGTGCCAGCACAGGGATCGCACTGCCTTTGATGTTCCACATCATTTTGACTTACTCCCCCTTTGAAAAACGGGGAGCGGCAATCGGCTTAGGGAATTTGACCACTTCCATCGCTCCAGCGATCGGACCGACATATGGGGGCTTATTGACCGCCCATTGGTCTTGGAATGCAATCTTTCTTTTCTTGATCCCAGTCTTGCTGATCTCCCTAGTACTCGGCCTTTACTCGATCCCTAAAACGGCTGGGGCAAAAGACACTTCCCTGGATTTACTGAGTGTATTAGGAATCGTCTTGATGTTCAGCGGCTTCTTATTGTTCTTGAATCAAGTAGGCACCTTAGCGAGTCTACTGCCGCTGCTTTTCGGTTTCATTGGTGCTGGCTTGTTTTATCAACGCTCAAAAGGCCCGAACCCTTTGATTCGTTTGGCTGTTTTGAAAAACCGCAGCTTCAGTTTGTTTCTGTTTGGCTTTCTTGTTTGTCAGTTCCTTTTACTGGGCATTTCCTTTGTCTTGCCGAACTTTGTCCAACTCGTCTTGGGAAAAGATGCCTTTACTGCAGGATTAGTTATGCTTCCTGGGGCGGCCATCGGGGCGATCCTTGCGCCGATCTCTGGTCGGTTGCTGGATAAAGTTGGACCGAAAAAACCGATCCTGTCTGGTTTGACGTTGATTGCCATCGGTTGGCTTGCCTTAGCCCTCGTTTTGCGTTCGCCTTTCATTTGGAGCCTAGTTGCTGGACATGTCTTTTACATGATCGGGATCGGCTTAGCCTACAGCAATATGATGACCACCGGCTTAAACAAGCTGACTCCTGCGTTGTACGCGGACGGTAATGCGATCTTTAATACGCTGCAGCAATTTTCTGGTGCAGTGGCGACGGCTGTGGTGGCGACCATTATCAATTTGGCTCAAAATGCGGCGACCGATTACACCCAAGGGACGGTCATCGGCTCTCAAATCGCCTTATTCTTTTTGTGGGCCTTAGTCTTACTGACTTTCCTATTAACGATCAACTACTTTCGCAAAAGCACCGACAAAAAAGCCGTCAGCTAACTGCGGCTTTACCCATTGAAAACCAAGAAAAAAGCCGCTCTCCCTTGAGGGCAGCCATAAAAAAATCCGCTTCCGATCCCTTTTCTTAGTCAAAGGGCGCTCTCGGAAACGGATTATTTTTTTAGTTTAATTCAGCTGAACCAACCGCTGTTTTGGCTGTCACTGTGCCTGTGGTCGTCAATGAAAGCTGACGCACTTTTTCGGCATTCGTGATGACTGTTAAAACATCTGTCTGTTTGCCAGCTGCGGTCACTGCGTCTAGATCCATCACTGCAATCTTCGTTTCTGGTGTGACCGTGTCACCTTCAGAAACAAGGACCTCAAATGGCGCACCTTTTAATTCCACAGTATCTAAGCCCATGTGGACGAGAACTTCCGCGCCACCAGGCGTTAAAATCCCGATTGCATGTTTCGTTTCAAAAATGCTAGAGATCGTACCTGCAACAGGAGCATAAATCGTTCCGTTCGTTGGCTGAACAGCAAAGCCGTCACCCATCATTTTTTGAGAAAAGACAGGATCAGAAACTTCAGTGATGGCAACTACTTTCCCATCAGCTGGGGCATAAAGGGTTTCTTCTGTCGCTGTTGCAGTAGTTCCAGTGGAAGTCATTGGTTCAACCGATGCAGCAGTTCCGTTAGCTCCAGCACCAGCTGTTGCTAACCCAGTGGCATACCCAGCGTCCGTTGCTGGTGTTGCTGGATCGATCTTATTAAAGATCCCTTGACGGCGGAATACGATCGTCAAGATGAAAGGAACCACGATCGCAATCAGCATCGCGATACCAAAGGCTAACCAACCGCCACCTTCTGTTCCGTTGATCGCTAAAATCCCTGGCAGACCACCCACACCAATGGCATTGGCACGTACGCCCATCAAATTATTGAACATGCCTGCAAGACCTGAACCCACCATTGCCGCTACAAATGGATAGACATATTTCAAGTTGATCCCGAACATAGCAGGTTCTGTAACCCCTAAGTAACAAGAGATCGTTGCTGGGATAGAAACTTGCTCTTCTTTTTCGTTCCCACGGTGCAAGAAGATCACAGCTAAAACAGCTGAACCTTGCGCGATGTTTGATAGAGCGATCATCGGCCATAGATTGGTCGTACCGAAAGAAGAAATCAACTGCATATCGATCGCATTGGTCATATGATGCAAGCCGGTGATTACTAATGGTGCATAAAAGGCCCCGAAGAGGAGACTGAATAACCAGCTAACAGAAGAGGTCAATCCTGTATTTACAAAGTTTGAAATAATATCCCCTAACCACCAACCGATCGGCCCTAAAATCACGTGGGCTGCAAAAATCGTTGGCAACAGTGAGAATAGCGGCACAAAAATCATTGACACAGCTTCTGGAATATATTTTCTAAAGAAGATCTCCAGATACGCCAACATAAATCCGGCTAACATGGCAGGAATGACTTGCGCTTGGTAACCGATCTTATCGATTTGGGCAAACCCGAAATCCCAGAATGGAATATCGCCAGGTGCCGTCGTTGCAACCGCATAGGCATTCAGCAGCTGAGGAGAAACCAATGTGATCCCTAAAATGATCCCTAAGATTTGCGTCGTTCCCATCTTACGCGTGATACTCCAGGTGATTCCCACTGGTAGGAAGTGGAAAATCGCTTCTCCCGGCAACCATAAGAAATCGTTGACGCCATTCCAAAAAACAGAATTTGAAACGATCGTCCCATTACCAAAATCAATTTCACCTAATACATTTCGGAACCCTAAAATAAGTCCCCCTACAATAATTGCTGGAATAATCGGTGTGAAGATCTCGGCCAAAACAGCGATCGCCCGTTGGAGCGGATTCTGGTTTTTCTTCGCTATCGCTTTTCCTTCATCCTTCGAAACGCCTTCAATTCCTGAGACTGCGCTGAAGTCATTGTAAAACGTTGAGACATCATTGCCAATAATGACTTGGAATTGTCCCGCATTCGTAAACATCCCTTTGACACTTGGAATCTCTTCGATTGCCTTCTCATCTGCCCTTGACTGATCGTTCAAAACAAAACGCATCCGTGTCGCACAATGTGTTACTGCAGCGATATTTTCTTTGCCGCCGACGTACTCCAGCAGCTTCTCAGCATCATCACGATACTTCCCCATAATTGATAAACCCCTTTCATATACACTTGTATATATATGTTTTAATTACGCACTAATCATAACTGGATACATTTAAGAATGCAAGCGTTTCAAACCAACTTTTTCAACTTTTTCCATAAACAATACAAGTGAATAAAAAAGGTACCGTATTAAAACCTTGATAAATAAACGATTTTTAAAATTACTCATTGCTATAAAATAATATCGGCAACAACTTTATTTACTGTCCCCTCGACAAAAAAGAATAAAAAAACAGGTGAGATAAATTGAAATAGCTTACAACTTACGTTATAATCATTTTGCATGTATAGACAAGTTTAAAGGAGGACAACTATTGTGAATACGATTATATTGTCTAAGGAAGAATGGCTGTTAACGGATCAAACCGGTACGACCTATCCGTTTTCTGGGACAGACAGTGAACGAGTTGCTGCACTGACCGCGCAGCTGCAGAAAATGGAAGGTGGCGGGATCGTCTCTGAATCGCTGGTGTTTACGAATGAAGAAGGGACTTTTTCACTGGACCAATGGTTGACAGAAAAATTGAATCGTCCCTTTATTTGCACTACGAAAGAACAGTATGAAGAAAAAAGTGCTGAAATTCCTTGGAACCTCGAATACTATGGCTACACCCCTGGTAAAGATGAATACTCGGTGGAGTCACTTTTAACCGTCGGCAACGGCTATCTAGGGCTGCGAGGCACGACGCCTGAGATGACCATTTGTGAAGCGAACTATCCAGGGCTGTATTTAGCAAGTCTTTACAATACGGTGGAATCTGATGTTTCTGGTCATACCATCAGCAATGAAGACTTCGTCAATGCACCGAATCTGCAAAAAATGTACGTGAAGATCGATGATGAAGTGATCGACATCGCCAACAATCAGCTTCTTTCCTTTAAACGGACATTAGATCTGAAGACCGGCTTGTTCCAATCAGTGGCAGAAATTGAAACAAAAAAACAAAAGCGTCTGCGAATCGAAACGAAGAAAATCGCCAATATGCAAGACGTTCACCAATACAGCTTGGTCTATCAGTTTACCCCGCTGAACTTTTCCGGCACCGTTACTTTCGTCAGTGAAGCCGACGGATCGGTCTATAACTATAACGTCGCTCGTTACCGTAGCTTAACCAACCAGCATTTGACCGTGAAAGAGACAGCAGCTGAACAAAACAAAGCGCATTTAGTGGTCACCACTAACCAATCACAGATTACCGTTGTCCAATCCTCTGAACTGTTTTCACAGGACCTGCCATTGGCTGAGCTACAAGCTGAAACAAACGACCAGCTCGTCCGTCAGCAAGTAGCCCTTGAGGTGACGGAGGGACAAACTTATCGGGTCGAAAAATCAGTCACTGCTGCCGCTTATCGGCAAGAGGATCCGCAACCGGCATTTACGTTTTCTTCCTTAGCATTACCTGATTTTGCGACGATGTATACCGCCTCAAAACAAGCATGGGCTGAATTATGGGCGAAAGCGGCCATCGAAGTCACTGGTGACTTGATGTCACAAAAAATGCTGAATCTGCATACGTATCATCTGCTGGTCTCCGCAGCACCGAATGCTTATCAGGATTCCTTAGATGCCAGTATCACTGCCCGTGGCCTACATGGTGAAGCCTATCGCGGTCATATTTTCTGGGATGAACTGTTTATCTTACCCTTTTACATTCTACATTTTCCTGACACCGCCAAAGAAATTTTGCTGTATCGCTACCGCCGCTTAGCTGCTGCCAAAAAAGACGCCCAAAAAGCCGGTTACCAAGGCGCCATGTTCCCATGGCAATCAGGATTGGATGGCAGTGAGCAATCCCAAGAACTGCATTTGAACCCTATCAGCGGCGAATGGAAAGAAGACCACAGTCGCTTGCAGCGCCACGTCTCCTTAGCGATCGCTTATAACATTTGGCAATATTGGCACAACACACAAGACCGTCCCTTTATGGAACAATATGGATTAGAATTGATGTTAGAAGTCGCCCATTTCTGGCAAAGTGCTGCCACCTGGGATGATACTGCTCAACGTTACTTTATCGATAAAGTCATGGGACCAGATGAATTTCATGAAAGCTACCCAAATAGTGAACAAGGCGGCTTGAAAAACAACGCCTATACCAATATGATGGTAGTATGGTTGTTTGAAGAGATCGAGAACCTCCAACAACAACTATCAGCAGAGAGCTTCCAAGCAGTATTGGAGAAAACGGCTTTAACCCCCGCGGATATTGCTGCTATGGCAGATATTCGTACCAAAATAGGCTTAGAGATCGATCACGAAGGCATCATCGCACAGTTTGAAGGGTACTTCCAGTTGGAAGATCTGGATTGGGCCCATTATAAAGAGAAATATGGCAACATTTATCGGATGGATCGCATCCTAAACGCTGAAGGCAAGAGTGCTGACAGCTACAAAGTCGCGAAACAAGCCGATAGTTTGATGATTTTCTATAATTTCTCAAAAGAGCAAGTCAATCAAATTTTGGCGGATCTTTCTTACCAACTGCCAACAGACTATATTGAAAAAAATCTCCATTATTATTTGGCTCGCACCTCCCACGGCTCGACTTTGTCGCGGATCGTTCACGCTCAGTTAGCGGCAATGGTGGATGATCAGGAATTGGCTTGGTCGTTATACCAAGAAGCCCTCTCTTCTGATTATCGTGATATCCAAGGCGGTACTACAGCAGAAGGCATTCACGCCGGTGTCATGGCCGCTACGTTGTTTATTCCGTTAACCACTTTTGCTGGGATTGATATTCGAGAAGAGCAACTGCAGATCACACCAAACTTACCAAAAGCTTGGGACAGCTTAGCCTTTCAGCTAGAAGTTCGCGGCACCCGCTTTGCATTGAATGTTACACATGAAACATTGACGATCACCGCTGATCAGCCAGTCACGATCTTAGTGAATGGGCACCAAGTTTCTCTAGAAGCAAAGAAAGAAGCAACGATTACTTACTAAAAGGAGTGTTACACATGAAAAAAGGATTTGTTTTTGATTTAGACGGCGTTATCACGGATACAGCTAAATACCACTACATCGCATGGAAAGAATTAGCTGCGGAGATTGGGATCGAGATCGATTTGAAATTCAATGAGCAGTTAAAAGGCATTAGCCGCATGGATTCTTTAGAGCGAATCTTAACACTAGGCAACAAAAATGATGCCTACACAGAAGTCGAAAAAGAAGCCTTAGCGACGAAGAAAAATACCCACTATGTACAATTATTACAAAGCTTGACTCCTGATGATCTATTGCCGGGGGTAAAGACGTTCCTTGATGAAGCCAAAGCAAAAAATATTCCTTGTGCCATCGCTTCGGCATCCAAGAATGCGCCGTTTATTTTGGACAAACTAGGTGTCATGCAAGACTTTGATACGATCGTTGACCCAGCAACCTTGAAAAAAGGCAAACCAGATCCAGAAATCTTTATCCAAGCAGCGCTAGCACTAGGCATTGAACCGGCAGAAGCAGTTGGGTTTGAAGATGCTCAAGCAGGGATCGACGGCATCAAAGCTGCTGGTATGTACGCGGTAGGCGTTTATTCAGGAGAAGAACTACACGGTGCAGATGTGATCGTTGAAAAATTGACGGATCTAAACATTGACGAACTTTTGGCGAAATAGTCGATTGCATTTCCAAATTGGCCTCGCTATAATAGCCAAAGAGGGGGCAATCCGATGAACAAGTTCAAAGAGATATTTTTAGATTTAGAACAAAAAATTCTAGCAAACGAATACCCTCCGCATTCTTTGCTGCCTAGCGAAAACCAATTGATCAAAACTTATGGTGTCTCCCGCGAGACTGTCCGTAAGGCATTGAATTTATTGCGGGATGCTGGTTATATCCAAAAGAAACAAGGGAAAGGTTCGATCGTTTTAGACTTGAATCGCTTTGATTTCCCGATTTCCGGCTTGACGAGTTTTCGTGAGCTGCAAGATACCCAACGCATTCCTAGTGAAACAAAGGTTGTCGAGATCCGTAAGATCGCCGTTTCGCCAAAGCTGCACGAGACCACTGGTTGGCCTGTCGCTTCTGAGGCATGGAAACTGATCCGTCAGCGGAGAATCGATGGAGAAGTGGTGATTTTGGATAAAGATTACCTTGATGCTTCTATCATCGAAGAGTTGCCAGAAAACCGAGCGAAAGTATCGATTTTTGATTACTTTGAAAATGATCTTGGCCTTGAGATCGCTTATGCACAAAAAGAAATCACTGTTGACCCCGTCAACAAAGAATTGCGGGATCTAATGGATCTGCGTCCTGAAGATCAGCATGTCGTTACGGTTCGCAGCCTCGTGTATCTAGAAGACACGCGCTGTTTTGAATACACCGAATCGATCCACCGACTGGATAAATTCCGCTTTGTGGACTTTGCCCGTCGACGCAAGATTTGATGGACGTATAGACGTGAAAAAGACAAAACAGACCCAGACTTCACCGAGAAGTCTGGGTCTGTTTTATCTTTCAATCCCCCCCTCTCGAGATGATGCTGGATCGATCCTTCCTCTTTTCGCCTCTGTCGCTAACGATTCATCCTTTTGCTTTCCCGGCGTTTGGCTGCCGACGAACAAAAAAGGCTCAATCATTTATGGGACTGATGAAAAGCACAGTTGATTTTGAACAACTCAGTCGTCCTTATTAACAGTCAGCCACACAAAAAAAGCAGTACCCTCTGAGAGGATACTGCTTTTGCTTGCTATTTGGCGTAATCCGTTGCGCGGGTCTCGCGAATAACGGTTACTTTGATATGACCTGGGTAATCCAAATCGTCTTCGATCTTCTTGCGGATGTCGCGAACCAATCGTACAGCATCCAAATCAGAAATCTCTTCTGGTTTGACCATTACACGGACTTCACGTCCGGCTTGGACGGCAAAACTGGAATCGACACCTTTGAAGCCGTTGGCAATATTTTCTAGGTTTTGCAAGCGGCGAATATAATTTTCCAATGATTCGCTGCGGGCACCTGGACGGGCTGCTGACAAGGCATCTGCGGCTGCAACTAAAACAGAGATAACCGATGTTGCTTCAACATCTCCATGGTGAGAAGCGATCGCATTGATCACCACACCATTTTCTTTGTATTTGGCAGCTAACTCAGCCCCGATCTCAACGTGAGAGCCTTCGATTTCATGGTCAAGGGCTTTCCCAATATCATGCAAGAGTCCGGCACGTTTGGCTAACTGGATATCTTCACCTAATTCTGCGGCAAGAACACCGGTTAGTTTTGCGACTTCGATCGAGTGGTTCAAGACGTTTTGTCCGTAGCTGGTACGGAAACGCAAACGACCTAAAATCTTGATCAAGTCTGGATGAAGGGTGTGAGCACCGACTTCAAAGGCTGCTTGTTCCCCATATTCACGAATATGCTCATCCATTTCTTTCCGAGATTTTTCGACCATTTCTTCAATTCGAGCTGGATGGATCCGGCCGTCTTGAATCAGTTTTTCAAGGGTCATACGAGCAATTTCACGGCGAATCGGATCAAATCCTGATAAGACGACTGCTTCTGGCGTGTCATCGATGATCAAATCGATCCCTGTCAAGGTTTCAAGGGTCCGAATGTTCCGACCTTCTCTTCCGATGATTCGACCTTTCATCTCATCATTTGGTAATGATACAACCGATACCGTGGTTTCAGACACTTGGTCTGCGGCACAACGTTGGATTGCTAGGGACAAGAGATTTTTTGCTTTTCGATCTGCTTCTTCCTTCGCACGCTGTTCAGATTCTTTGACCATGATCGTTAATTCATGGTTCAATTCCTCTTCCGTTGATTTCATGATCAACTCTTTTGCTTCATCTCTAGACAGCGCGGCGATGCGCTCTAATTCTTTCTGTTGTCCATCGATTAAGTTTTCTACTTCTTTTTCTCGCTCGTCAATTAATTGTTGTTTCTCACTAAGTCTGCCTTCTTTATCTTCAAGTGAGCGTTCTCGTTTTTCCAAAGAATCGTCCTTACGATCAAGTACTTGTTCTCTTTGGAGTAAACGATTTTCTTGTGATTTTAAATCAAGTTTGCTTTCTTTCAACTCACTTTCAATCTCTGACCGATACTTCTGATTTTCTTCCTTAGCTTCTAACAATGCTTCTTTTTTAAGAGTTTCTGCTTCTTTCTTAGCGCTTTCGATAATTCCAGCTGCAGAATTTTGGGCGCCGTTGATTTCTTTCTCATGACGAGATTTCGTCACATAAACTCCTAATCCAAGACCGACAATTAAACCGATGATAGCGAGGAGAATGTAAAGTAGTTCCAATGAATCCACCTCCATACTATCTTTTTAAATATTTTGTAATTTTGATTAACAAAGGATAACAAAATTATCAATTCGCTACTTCTTATGTGGAAATCCACATACGTTTATTCTAATGTTTGAACACAAGAGTGTCAACTTTAAATAATAAAGTAAACTTTCGCAACCCTTCCTTTTTACGGATGTTTTTTCAACAATAGATGAATCTAGCAAAAAGCCACAAAAAAGCCAAACAACGAGGTTGTTTGGCTTTTTCAAGACTTATTCGTCTAATGGTAATTCTTCTTGCGCTTCCTCGAGGGTTACGGTCTCTCCTGTTCCAATCCCGTAAGCATCGCGGACGCGAGCAGAAACTTCTAGCATCATTTCTTGGTGTTCACGCATATAGTTTTTGGCGTTTTCACGACCTTGACCGATACGATCCCCTTTATAGGCATACCACGCACCGCTTTTATCGACGATGTCTTGTTCCACGGCCATATCCAATAATTCACCTTCTTGGGAAATACCTAGACCATACATCATGTCGACTTCCGCTACTTTAAATGGTGGCGCTACTTTGTTTTTGACTACTTTGATCTTCGTGCGGTTCCCGATGATATCTGTACCGGATTTCAATTGCTCAGCACGACGTACTTCCAAACGGATGGTTGAATAGAATTTCAACGCACGTCCACCAGGTGTCGTTTCTGGATTCCCAAACATGATCCCAACTTTTTCGCGAATTTGGTTGATAAAGATCGCGATCGTTTTCGTTTTGTTGATGGAACCAGAAAGTTTCCGTAATGCTTGTGACATCAAACGAGCTTGCAAACCAACGTGGGTATCACCCATTTCACCATCGATCTCCGCCCGTGGGACTAAAGCTGCTACCGAGTCAATAACTACGATATCAACCGCACCACTTGAAACTAAGGCGTCAGCGATCTCTAATCCTTGTTCCCCTGTATCTGGTTGTGATAACAAAAGATCATCGATATTTACACCTAATTTTTGCGCATACTGAGGATCTAACGCATGTTCGGCATCGATAAATGCTGCTGTACCGCCATTTTTTTGGACTTCCGCAATGGCATGTAAAGCAACTGTCGTTTTACCAGAACTTTCTGGGCCGTAAACTTCTACGATCCGTCCTCGTGGGTAACCACCTACACCTAATGCAACATCCAAGGCCAATGAACCACTTGGGATCGTTGAAATTTGTTGATCAACTTTTTCGCCAAGCTTCATGATGGCACCTTTACCATAGTTCTTTTCAATCTTCTTTAGTGCAGCATCTAAGGCTGCTTTACGATCATCTGCCAAACGGATAATCCTCCTTATATTCATCACTTTCGTGTGTCGTTCATAAGATAATAATAGTCCTTCTGAAGGGAAATTGCAAGAAAAAACGAACAAACATTCGCATTAATTTAATAATTCCTTACGTATTTGATTTAAGCCTGCCATGACAGCACTATGCCGAATATAGGCGCGGTCGCGGTTGAAGTGATACAGCTGGCTTGAGACGCCTTTGTCAGAAGCTAAGGCGATCCAAACAGTGCCTTTGGGCTGGCCTTCTAGTTCGTCTGGACCAGCAACACCGGTGAAGGCCACCGCATAATCGGTCTCTGCTTGTTTGCGGGCATAGACGGCCATTGCTTCCGCACACTCCTGACTAACAGTCCCATAGCTTTCTAAAAGCGCTGAATCGATGCCTAAGAGCTTGCTTTTTGTTCCAGCAGAATATGTCACGAACCCACCGGGAAACACCTCAGAGACGCCAGGAATCCCTCCTAAGGTCGCTTGAAACAAACCAGCGGTCAAACTTTCCGCTGCGGTGACGGTTTTCTTTTTCTCGATTAGTAGATCGACGACTGTTTCTGCCAGCGAATTTTGTTCCCCATATCCATAGAAATACGCACCGACCCGTGCTTGGACGGTTTCTTCTAATGCATCCAATTGTTTGATTCCTTGCGCCTCATCTGCGGTTTTGACCGTCAGACGCAATGTGACCTCATTGGGTTTGGCATAAGGGGCGATGGTGGGATTGACTTGGTTCTCGATCAAATCGGCCAATTCTGTGACCAACGCCGATTCCCCGATCCCGTAATAGCGCAAAACGCGAGAAAGCAAGACTTCTTCTTGGGGAAACTGCTCTAACAGAAGTGGTTTTGCGTGGGTAAGAAACATCGCCTGCAGTTCACTTGGCGGTCCTGGCAGCAGCAAATAACTGGTAGCGGCTGTCTGATAAAAAATCCCGATCGCTAGTCCATTGGGATTTGGCAAAGACACACCGTCTTTGAAGACTAAGGTCTGCCGCAAATTGTTTTCCGTCATCCTCCGTTGACTGTTTTCAAAGAAGGCTTTCAATTGGTGATAACCTGGTTCATCTCGCACTAATTCCTGTCCCACATGGCGCGCAGTGACTTGTTTCGTCAAGTCATCGTCGGTGGGCCCTAAGCCGCCGCACAGCACGATCAAGTCGCTGCGTTTGTCGGCGATCGTCAGCAATTCCTCTAAGCGATTGGGGTTGTCCCCGACAACACTATGATAAAAAACATCGATCCCTAGACTTGCCAGTTCTTCTGACAAGAAGGTCGCGTTCGTATTCACCACCTGTCCTAAAAGTAATTCGGTCCCGACTGCAATAATTTCTGCTTTCATTCTTTTACTCCTTCATTTATCAGATACGTAAAAGTCTTTCATATTGACAAAAAAAGTCCAGAAAACTTCTGAACTTTCGTGACTTGTATCCTTGTTTTTATCGCTTCTTTATCTAGATCTAGAAATTTTACATAGAATCTTTAAAAACATTCGTATTTTTTATGAAATAATCGACCCCGGAATAGATCGTGAAGATCAAGCATAGATACAACATGATTTGATCGACAGGTAAACCGATCATTGAAAAGGGAATGTTGTTCAAGAACAAGAAAATGATCGCAACCATTTGTGTCGCGGTTTTGATTTTCCCCGGCCACGCAGCAGCCATGACTTCGCCGCTTTGTTCCACTAACAACAAGCGTAAACCTGTCACTGCCAACTCACGGCAAACGATGATCGAAACTACCCAGCCTGGGGCTTTGTTTAATTCGACCAGCATGATAAAAGCCGTCATGACGAGCATTTTATCTGCTAACGGGTCAGCAAACTTCCCGAAGTTGGTAACAAGGCCTCTGGAACGAGCGATCTTGCCATCTAGCCAGTCCGTAATGCTGGCTGCCGCAAAAAGGATCGCTGCAATAAGGTGCGTGTTTTCTAATTGTGTCGTACCAACGGTCATCGTGCCAAGATCGATCGGCAAAACCAAGACCAAAATAAAGATGGGGATCATAATGATTCGTAATACAGTTAATTGATTGGGTAAATTCACGAAATAGACTCCTCTCTGCCGACTATTGTACGAAATAACGGCAAATCATGCCACTACTTCTGCTTTTCACCAGTCGGGTGCAACAGATAACTTTTTAGCTAATGATACCTCAATAAGGCGCATTTGTCAGATTTATGCCGCATCGTCTTGGTATTCAATCACGAGACGGACCGTCTTTTGTAACAATTCAAATTGCGGATCAGAAAAGTCCACTTCCTGTCCATTGGCCTTGATGGAGATATTTTGGCTTGCTCCCAGGGTCAAAGTCGCATTCGTGGCGCCTTCTGGCAGCGTCATTGATTGCGTTTCCCCTGCTTGTAGAGTGTATTGGTACACATAAGCATTGTCAACTTGTACACCGACCCAACAAGAAGCATCTAGCCCAGTAAATGCCAATTCAATAGGTTTTTCCGCATCTTTCATCGTGATCGTGATCGAGGATTGCGTGGAATCGCTAGCCGTCATCGTCATTTTCGCTTCGCTGGATTCCGTCGTACTTGAGGACTCCGTCGCTTCACTCGAAGTACTGGTTTCTTCCGTACTTGTCGTGGTGGAAGCTGTAGACGCCGAATTTTCTACCACGAGAGAAGAACTCCCTTGGATCATCGGTGTTGTATTACGGTCTTGCCAAGCCATGTAGCCCACGATACTCACGATCGTAATGGCAACCAGGCCTAATAGAATCATCGGCAAATAGCGGACGACAAATGAGCCGCTTTTTTCTTCTACGTGCTGTGCTTTTCGTGAGCCGCTGACGGTTTCAGGCTGCGGTCTTTTTGGTAAGGGGGCGTCTAACGTATCTTTGCCATCAAAAACGGCCACCAATTTGTCGCCGTCTTCTCCAACCGCTGCTGCATATTGGCGAATAAACGCGCGGACATAAAAAGTGCCTGGCAATTGATCAAAACGCTCCGCTTCAATTGCTTCTAAATAGCGTTTTTGGATCTTTGTCATTTGTTGTAATTCAATCAATGAAATGTTCTTATCTAAACGGGCTTGCCGTAATTTTGCTCCAATCGTTGTTTCGTTGGCCACTCGATCATCTACTCCAGTCTTTTATTCATCTTTAAAAAAAGCCCTAAAATCGCTGCGCTGCTTGTCGTAAGGTCAGCAAAGCTGCTCTATCATTTTAAAACAGGGGTTCCCTGTATCAGTCAATAAAAAAAACTCCGTCACGCCGATTTCCATCTGGGCGCGCCGTCTACTAAATATAACATTTTTTCCGTGATTTTTTGCAAAAAAACAAAAAAAGATTTTGCTTCAATAATTAAAGAATACCATAAAAGAAAAAGTCTGAGGATAGCCTAACCACAACTCGCAAACAAATTTTAATACTTTTCGCCAAATTGGCATCAAAATGCAAGAAAAAACCACCCTTTGACGCAAAAAGAAAACACTGAATGATCTAGGAGTTGGGCAGCCCTTGAGCTGTTGGGCCTTCCTCCTTGAATCATTCAGTGTCGCTTAAATGACAGCTGTTTGACAAAACCAGCCTTCGCTTAGGCTTTTTCCGTTGGATACATGTAAAAACGGCTAAACGCTTTAGGATCGATAAAGGAACGAGCCGCTTGCTGAACATCTTCCAAAGTGATCGATTGGATCACCTCCGGTAGATCAAAGAGCGTCGTTTCACCGAATAAGCTTTGGGTAAACTGGTTTGCAATAAACTCCAATGAGTTCAGTGATTGGAAATATTTCCCTAGCATTTTCTTCTTCAATAACGTCAAGTTTTCTTCATTAATCTCTGGGTCGTGCTGGAAATTCATTAAGATCGCTTCGATCTCTGCCAACATTTCTTTTGGCTCTTCAGAATCCCCCGAGAAATCGGCAAAGTAAAAGCCGCGATCCAAGTTCACTTCAAATCCAAACGTGTCATCGATGATGCCTTGATCATACAGACGCAAATAATTGGCGGAAGTATTGCCTAAAACCAATTGGCAGAAAAGGTTCAACGCATTTTTGAAGCGTAAGAGCTCTCTTCCTGATTCCGGCAGTTTGTTCAAGTCCCCTTTGATCCCTAACACGCCTTTAGCACGTGTCACTGGCATGGTAAGGCTTGATTCTGCTTGAATATCGGCAAAGGTTTCTTCAGGAAACTGGCGAATGATCGCTTGCGTTTCTGGAAAGGTCTTGGCCGCTTGATTGGTCCGAATCCACGCCATCGTTTCTTCCGGATCGATGTTGCCTACCACAAAAAGTGTCATGTTGCTTGGGTGATAGAAGGTATTGTAGCAAAGATACAAGTCTTCTGCGGTGATCTGCGCAATGCTTTCCACCGTACCAGCGATATCGATATGCAGGGGGTGCTTCGGATACAAATTTTTGATGATGCCGAAAAACTGCTGCCAGTTCGGATCGTCATCATACATTTGGATTTCTTGGCCAATGATCCCTTTTTCTTTTTCGACGGTTTCTTCTGTGAAATACGGGGCTTGAACGAAATCGATCAACGTTTCAAGGTTCAGCTTGATTTGATCGGTTGCCGAAAAAAGGTAGCTGGTTTTCGTGAAACTGGTAAAGGCATTGGCAGAAGCCCCCTGCTGACCAAAGGTTTGAAAGACATCGCCGTCTTCTTTTTCAAACAGTTTGTGCTCTAGAAAATGGGCAATGCCATCTGGAACTTGATGCAATGCTTCGGGTGAAAACCCGAAATGATTGTCGACAGAGCCATAGTTCGTACTGAAAAGTCCGTAAGTTTTATGGAAATCGGCTTTTGGCAGCAAATAAACTTTCAAGCCGTTTGGCAATACTTCTTCATAAAGGGTCTCATTGATTTGCTGATAGACTTTTTTATTCATGGGTCGTCTCCTTATCCAGGAAGAATACAGCTTGCAAGGACACGTTTTTGGCCAATGCTTGGACATCTGCTACGGTCACTTGAGCCAATTTCTGCATAAATTCATCTTCCGTCATTTTCGTATTCGGTACCCACTGATTCAGATAGGCTGTTTCGATCAGTGCTTGTGGGTTATCCAACGAAAGCAAGTACTGGTTTTTCAACATCGCTTTTGTTTGTGCCAGTTCTTCCGCTGTGACTTCGCCACGCTGCAAGCTTTGCAGCTGTTGTTCGATCAATTTGAAGACCTTGTCGCGGTTTTTGCCGTCGATTCCTGTTTGGACCGACAAGTACCCGCGAAACGTATCGATACTGCTGGAAGCATAATAAGCCAAACTTTCTTTCTCTCGGACATTCATAAACAGTTTTGAATGAGGGAATCCGCCAAACAACCCGTTGAAGACCATAAAGGCGATCCGCTCGGCTTGGTCATAATACACGCCAGTATGATAGCCTAAGTTCAATTTGGCTTGAATGATTGGTTCCCGCAAGATTTTCTCGCGAATGATATTTTCCGCCGCTTGCTGATAAAAGACCGGTATTGCTTGGTCTGGCCGATCGGTAAAGGCCATGTTCTGGAAAATCTCCGCGACTTCTGCTTCAACCACATCGCCGATCACAAAAAGATCGATTTGGTCATTGTCCATCATTGAGCGATAGGTTTGGTAAAGCTCTTTTGCGGTCACAGCTTCTAAGTCTTGGGGACGGCCAAAGCTCGGATACTTCTGATTCTGATCGTTTTCGAAATACAACTCTTGCAGCCCTAAAGAAGCCAATGCTTGCTTATCTTCTGCCACGCTGTTCATATAGGCGATCAAGTTGTGCTTTTCGATGGTAAAGTTCTTTTCCTCAAATTGCTCCTCGTGGGCATTCGGATGGAACAAAACTTCTGCTAAAAAAGCGGCTGCTTGCGGCAAGACTGCTTCATCTGACACATACTTCCCGTTGACAAAGGACATCGCTGCATTGATTTGATGCAGATTGCCCCGTTTGTTGACATTCATTCCAAAGCTGGCACCGTAAAGCTCCGCCAGTTGACTGCTAAATGCGGTCTGCGTCGGATAAGCCAAACTAGTCGTTTCTAATAAACTAGTCAATAAAGTCCGTTTGGCGGTCATTTCGGCCTGCAATGGTGCAGTGAACCGAACGAAAAAACGGATCGTTTTATACTTTTTGGTCGGCAGCACCGTTAACCGAACACCTTTTTTTAATTCAATAGACATGTGACACCCCTTCTAGAAGCAAAATTATCTCTTCAATTATAGCATAGCTGACAAACTTTCTCCTTGGCTCATTGATCAAACCTGCTGCAGCGAGCGTTTTTTTTTATAAATCTTGCATTTTTCGCTATACTGTCAGTAAGATTTAGAAGGGAGGATACAGGATGATTAAAGAATTTAAAGAATTTATTTTACGAGGAAACGTCATTGACTTGGCGATCGGGGTCGTGATCGGGAGTGCCTTCACCGCAATCGTCACTAGTTTAGTTGAAGGATTGCTGACACCATTGGTTTCATGGATCTTATCACTCTTCGGTAACGCCGATGCCTTTTCTGGCTTGGTCTTTGAACCCGCCAAAAATGTAGTCTTTGATTTTGGCCGCGTCATCACTGCCATTATTACGTTCTTGATTACCGCATTTGTCTTGTTCTTGATTGTCAAAGCAGTGAACAAATTACGCAATCTGAAACAACAACCTGAGGAAGACGAAGTACCAGAAATCACTGCAGAGGATTATTTAGAAGAGATTCGTGATCTTTTAAAAGCGCAAACGCCTACTGCCAACACCGTTGATCCACGTCCAACATCATTGGACGATACGATCAGATAAGAAACCGGCTCTTTGTCATTAAGGACAAAAGAAGCAATTCGGATTCATCCGATCCATCAATCATAGCGCTAAAAGAAGCAAGCACGGCGAACCTCTCTAGAGAGTCGCTGTGCTTGCTTCTTTTTTCATCCCGACATGCAGGATCCCGTCTTCATAAAAAGGCGGTGTAATGGTTTTAAAGCCATACTGGCCGTAGAATTTTTCTAAGTGGGCTTGTGCTTCGATCTCAATAGGCAAAGCCGGATAACACTGCTCAATGCGATGCAAAACTTCTTTGATCAGACGATGGCCTTCTTTTTGCCCCCGGTATGCCGGTGCCACAATGACCCGACCAAAATGCACCGTTTGTTCCTGCTGGAAAATACGGGCGTATGAAACGACCTGCCCGTCCTCATCAAGGGCCCATAAATGTTTGGCCTGTGCATCGATCACATCGATCTCCTGATACGCACACGCTTGTTCCACCACAAAAACTGCTGTGCGCAAACGGGCAAGTTGATAAAACTCCACCCCAGTCATTTCCCCTAACTCTTTTAGAAAAAACGCCATCCCATCACTCCTTATCTTGTTGAACCAAAAAAGAGTCAACAAAGTGTCAACTCTTTTTGTTTCAAACAGCTTCCGATAAAAATTCAATCTCAACAGTTCTGGTTAAAATATCTGAATAACTATAAGAAACCCGCTCGAATGAATTCTCGTTTGGATCCAAATCTACAACAAAAACTGAAGGATAAGTTTCTGTCAAAACGCCGCGACGTTCAGTTTGACGCTTACGTCCAGTCTGAGCAACTAGCATAATCTCACTACCGATACGGCCTTCTAAATCTTTCTTGATTGTAGCTAAAGTTGTTGGCATCGCATTCACCTCGAGCATCATTATACCACGAAATGCAGAAAATTTCAAGTTTACCATAAAATAATTCTACTTTCAATAAGATTTTTGTTAAACGTCTTTGATAAGCGCTATCAATTTTGTCCTACCGCGGCTGAAAGCGCTTTTTATTTTTTCGTAAGACAGCTTTTCTTGAGCCGCAATCTGATCAAGTTCTAATCCTTTTAAATAATTCATTATAACCATTCTTTCTAAAGACGATAAACTTTTCGGATACTCTACCAACGATTCATTAACAAACAAATAGGTCTCTGCAGTTTCCGCACAGCGATTATGATCGGTCAAAAACCGATTGCCTTCTTGTGAAAGCTTTTCTTCCAGCGAGCAGGCATCGACTTGGGCTTTGCGTTTTTGGGCATGCTGCGCCCGCAACAAGCTGCAGATACGGTTTTCAAAGGATCGCTTAAACAAGATACCCAGCGTCGTTCCTTTGTCCTGATCGTAAGTCTTTAGACACTTATTAAAAACGATCCGGCCTTCTTGCAGCCAATCATCTAAGTCATAATCCCGCAGATAATATTTTTTATGCAAAATCTCAACGATCGGTCGATATTTTCTGAACAACTCTTCAAATCTATCAGAAGGGTGTGATACTTGTCCTTCTTCCCTGCGCATCGATATCACTCCTTTTGTTTTTGCTTCATTTGCTACAAAAGGAGCGTATCATAAATGGCTGGGACATATTCTAATTTACCAGACCAACTTTGTCCCTAACTAAGGTCGCGCAATTTCTTTTCAAGTTCAGCTAATTGTTCCGGTGACCAAGGGGAATTGCGCCGGAAATTTTCAAACCGCAAATCGGTTTGATGCTCGTGGATGTCTTTTTCCGTTTTTTCCACGCTTTTGTACAATTCCCGTGCCGAAGTTCGTAAGGCACCTTGAGAGAAGATCACCCACTGTTCGGCTAAATCGCTGGTAGCGACGGTGACTTGCGTCAATCGATTGTTTAACTCACCAGCGATTCGTTCAATGTAGCTGTCGGCGGTCTCTCCTTCTTCGGTAAAAATAACTTCCAGCTGATATTTGGTGTAACTTTGTGTCACACCAGGCACCAGTTGGGCATCAAAAACAACGATGATTCTCAAGCCTTCATATTTTGCATAATTCGATAGCCGGTTCAGCAAAGCTTCTCTCGCATCTTCTAAACGGTCCTGATTTTTCAAAAGAACCAGCTCCGGCCAAGCGCCAATCATATTGTAGCCATCCACGATCAGCAAAGGGGTTTTCATTGGGATGCCCCATTTCGGCTAGTAAAGGCCTGATACATCAACAAGCCTGCCGCCACACTGGCGTTCAAGCTCTGCACGTGCCCGGTCATTGGGATCGTCAGCATTTGATCCACTTCTTTTTTCAAACCTTCCCCCATGCCGCGACCTTCGTTACCGATGATCAAACCGACCGCCCCTTGGGCATTCCATGTACGGTAATCACTGCCGCTCATATCAGTACCGAAGATCCAAAAACCAGCTTTTTTCAGCTGCTGGACTGCTTGGGTCAAGTTGGTCACTCGAGCCACAGGGATATGTTCCACTGCGCCGGTCGATGTTTTCACCACGATCGGCGTGATCCCCACCGCACGGTGTTTCGGAATGATGATCCCGTCTACGCCGCTGGCATCAGCGGTTCGCATGATGGAGCCGAAATTATGGGGATCTTCTAGATTATCTAAAATCAGATACAGCGGCTGTTCTTTCGTTTGGGCCAACAATTCATCCAAGGTCAAATACTGGTAAGGGGTGATCGCCAAGATCATGCCTTGATGGACCCCTTGGTCACTCATCGTATCCAGCTTTTGTTTTGGCACCCATTTGACAGGAACTGCCTGTTCCCGTGCCATTTCTTTCAGACGATCGATCTTTTCTCCCCTTGCCTCTTCAGAAAGAAACAGCTTGTTGCCTCGCCCTTCTTTCAAGGCTTCAGCAACCGCATGATAGCCAAAGACAAAATTATCTTCGATGGCTTCTCCCTCGGCTTCTTTGCGGCGATCCGGTCTATTTTCTTTTCTAGCTTCTGATTGGCCAGCTGTTTTTTTATTTGGACGCTTTCTTTGCGGTTTTTCTCGCATCTTCTTCTCCTACTTTCTTTATACACCAGTCTACCAGCTCGTCTAAGCGTTCTTTTTGCTGCGTGAGGTGCAAATACCCGATCAGCGATTCAAAGCCAGTAGCGATGCGATACGTCGTGACATCGGCATTTTTGGCACCCGTATGACTTTTACTATTACGGCCGCGGCGATAAAAATCATGTTCTTCTTCGGTCAAGATCTCTTCATCCAACATCTTTTGGATCAACGCTGCTTGGGCCTTGGCAGATACATAGTGGGTCGCCATATGGTGCAGTTGGTTTGGTCGGGTTTGGCCTTGGGCGACTAAATAATCGCGAATATAGACTTCATAGACCGCATCCCCCACATAGGCCAATGCCAAACCATTCAATTGTTTATAATCTCTCATATTTCTCGTCTCCATCGGGTTCCTTGCGGGGTATCTTCTAAGATGATCCCTTGTTCTTTCAACTCATCACGGATTTGGTCGCTGCGGGCAAAATCTTTGGCTTTGCGGGCGGCGATTCGTTCATTGATCAGCTGTTCGATTTCTTCATCTAGCAATTCTTCTGATACAAAATAAATCCCGAAAATCGTCAGCCATTCGCTGAACTTGGCTAATCCAGCGGTTAATAAAGCCAAGTCTGTTTCTGGGTCTTCGCTAGCTAAGTTCAGCCACTTCGCCAATTCATAGACCACTGTGATCCCATTAGCCGCGTTGAAATCATCGTCCATTTCTTTGATGAAACGTTCTTCAAATTCTTCCAGAACCGGTGCATTGACTTCCTCATCGCTGGCTTGATAGTGACTGCTATTCAAGCGGAATTTGGCATTTTCATAGGTCGTACGCAATTTTTGCAGATTGGTTTGTGCTTCATGCAAGGTAGTCTCGCTGTATTTGATTGGTCGGCGGTACTGAGTCGTTGCCAAAAAGAAACGCAGCACCTGTGGATCAACTTTTTTGACCATCTCATGCACCGTGACGAAGTTGCCCAGCGACTTACTCATTTTTTCTTCGTCTTCACCGATCGTCACATAGCCATTATGCATCCAATAGTTGGCAAAGGTCTTGCCGGTTTTTGCCTCGCTTTGGGCGATCTCATTTTCATGATGAGGGAAGGTCAAGTCTTGTCCGCCTCCATGAATATCGATGGTCTCGCCTAGGTGTTTGGTCGCCATCACCGAGCATTCGATATGCCAGCCGGGACGGCCGGCTCCCCAAGGAGATTCCCAAGCGATCTCATCGCCTTTTGCCGCTTTCCACAAAGCAAAATCCAACGGATCTTCCTTGATTTTTTGTTCTTCACCGGTTCGCTGGCTTGCGCCGACTTCCAGCTCGTCGATGGATTGGTCGCTTAATTGCCCATAGTGAGCAAATTTACGGGTACGGTAATAAACATCGCCATTGACTGGATAGGCATAGCCTTTTTCTACAAGAGCAGCAATAAAGGCAATGATGTCTTCAATATGATCCATCACACGAGGATTCATCGTAGCAGGTTTGACATTCAGCGCTGCAGTATCTTCATTGAAGGCGTTGATAAAACGCTCTGCCACTTCTGGGGCCGTCGTACCTAATTCTTTTGCTGCACGAATGATTTTATCATCGACATCGGTAAAATTCATCAAATAGTCCACTGTATAGCCGCGGTATTCGAAATAACGACGTACGGTATCAAATGAAACAGTACTGCGGCCATTCCCGATATGGATATAGTTATAGACGGTGGGTCCGCAAACATACATTTTTACTTTCTTTTCTTCCAATGGCTGAAACACTTCTTTTTCTCGTGTCAGCGTATTATAGATTTTAATCATCGTGGGTAACCTTCTTTCCTTTGATTCGAACGATCTTTGCCGGGATGCCGACAGCAGTTGCTTCTGCGGGGATATCCTTCAAAACCACTGCATTGGCGCCGATCTTTGCACGCTCACCGATCGTGACAGGACCTAAGATCTGCGCATGGGCTGAGAGAAACGCACCGGTTTTAACCGTGGGATGACGCTTGCCCCGCTCTTTGCCGGTTCCCCCCAGGGTGACTCCGTGAAACAAGACGACATCATCTTCAATGATCGCCGTTTCCCCAATCACGACCCCCATCCCATGATCGATAAAGACCCCTTGACCGATCTGGGCACCAGGATGAATCTCGATCCCGGTCAAGAAACGCCAAAACTGGGCCGTCAGTTTTGCCAAAAAATACCAGCGATGCTGAAACAAAAAGTGCGCCCAACGATGCCAAAATAAGGCATGGAATCCCGGATACGTGATGATGATCTCCAACGTTGATCGCACCGACGGATCGTGTTTTTTTGTTGCCGCAATTGCTTTTTTGAACCAAGTCATCTTCTCACCTGCTTTATCCAAACTTCTTGATACGAAAAAAGCGTCTTTCAAATAAGTTTCCTTATTCAAAAGACGCTTTTTTGCGTGGTCCCACTTTTGTTCGCAGTTCGGCACTGCCTTCAAGCGGGTAACGTCCGCTGCTTCGTCTTTGACTTGCGCCAAAGCCACTCCTAGGTGCATTTCCTAGCCTTTTTTGACCACTCTCACCTTCCGTGGCCTCTCTGAAAAAAATCGGCTAGTACTTCGTCTATTCGCTGTGTTTATAACACGTTATTCAAATGATCAAGGGCTTTTTCTTTCCCTAATAATTCAACGGTATCCGGTAGTTCTGGTCCATGGGTTTGGCCTGAGACTGCCACTCGGATCGGCATGAATAAATTCTTGCCTTTGATGCCTGTTTCTTTTTGGATCTCCTTGATAGCTGCTTTGACTGCTGCAGCTTCTACGACTGGCATCGCCAGCAATTTTTCTTTAAATGCTGTTAAAACCGTCGGTACGGTTTCCCCTGCCAAGACTTCTTTGGCTGCATCATCTAATTCAGGATGTTCTTCGAAGAACAATTCCGAAAGATCGACGATTTGAGCCGCAAAACTCATTTGTGGTTGATACAAGGATACGATTTTTTTCAACCAAGCAGCTTTTTCTTCGGTCAATGTTTCTTCGATGCGGCCAGCTTTTACCAAGTAAGGAACGCACATTGCCGTCAATTCATCCAAATCCATTTGTTTCATGTATTGGTTATTGACCCATTCCAATTTCTTGGCATCGAAGGCAGCTGGTGATTTGCTCAACCGTTCAGGATCAAAGATTTTGATCAATTCTTCTTGAGAGAAAATTTCTTCCTCCCCAACTGGTGACCAGCCTAAAAGTGCAATAAAGTTGAACATAGCATCTGGCAAATAACCCAATTCACGGTATTGCTCGATGAATTGCAGAATCGATTCGTCCCGTTTGCTTAATTTTTTCCCAGTTTCGCTATTGATGATCAACGTCATATGCCCGAATTCCGGTGCTTGCCAGCCAAATGCTTCATAGATCATCAACTGTTTTGGTGTGTTGGCGATGTGGTCATCTCCACGCAACACATGGGTGATTTTCATATGATGGTCATCCACTGCTACTGCAAAGTTGTAGGTCGGCATGCCATCACGTTTTTGGATGACAAAATCGCCACCGACATTATCTGATTCAAAAACGATCTCGCCTTTGACCATGTCATGGAATTTGTATTCAGTATTGCGAGAGACACGGAAACGAATCACTGGTTTCAAGCCTTGTGCTTCTTTTTCGGCTTGCTCTTCCGGTGTTAAGTTGGCACATTTCCCTGCATAATGAGGCATTTCGCCACGCGTTCTTTGGCCTTCGCGTTCGGCTTCCAACTCTTCTTCCGTACAATAACACTTATACGCACGATTACTTGCGAGCAATTGATCGACCAGTGGTTGGTAGATATCGCCGCGTTCTGATTGACGATACGGCCCATATTCCCCTGGATTTTCAGGTGATTCGTCCCAATCCATCCCTAACCATTGCAAGTTTTCAAGCTGGCTTTTTTCACCATCTTCAATGTTTCTTTTTTGATCGGTGTCTTCGATTCGGATAATAAATTCACCGTCATTGTGACGAGCAAACAAATAATTGAATAAAGCCGTCCGAGCATTCCCGATGTGTAAATGTCCTGTTGGACTTGGCGCGTAACGTACACGTACTTTTGTCATTGTTTTCCTCTTCCTTCATCTGATTTCCAAGCCAGCCAAGCTGCTTGGGGCTTATTGTTCAGTTTAGTGGGAAAGACCCGCGTAAAAAACAGAACCCTCAAGTTGAATTGTACAATCAATAACCCAATTAGTAAAGGCAGCTGGCATATTTTACGCCAGCTGCCGAGGATTATTTCTCTGATTTTGATCCTTCTTTGTTGTCGATGCCGCGACCAGAATGGGCTGGTTTGGCAAAAATCATCCGCCCAGCTGCCGTTTGCAAGGCGCTGGTGACGATCACTTCGATGTGTTCGTTCATGTAATGCTGGCCATCTTCCACCACGACCATCGTCCCGTCATCTAGATAAGCGACCCCTTGCTGCCGCTCCGTGCCAGCTTTCACTACTAAGACGTGCATGCTTTCTCCTGGAATCACCACTGGTTTGACCGCATTGGCCAACGCATTGATATTCAAGACCGGCACATTTTGAAATTCAGAAACTTTGTTTAAATTGTAGTCATTAGTCACAACGACACCATCCAGCAATTTCGCTAACTTGATCAGCTTGCTGTCGACTTCGGAAATGTCTTCAAAATCGCCTTCGTACATCTCAACTGCGATGCCTTCTTCTTTTTGCAAAGCATTCAAAATATCCAAGCCGCGACGGCCCCGGACCCGTTTCAAACTATCGCCAGAATCTGCGATGTATTGCAATTCATACAAAACGAAATTCGGGATCAGCAGGACGCCTTCCAAAAAGCCGGTTTTGGCAATATCATAGATCCGGCCATCAATGATCACGCTGGTATCCAAAATTTTGTATTTGTGGAAATGGTCCGCGATTTTTCTTTCTAGCATCTGCTGTTCATCTTGCTCTTGAGGCTCTGCCTTTTTGTTTTTCGGGGCAAAGACTTTTTTCCATTCATCGATCCGTGTCGTCCCGATCTGAAAACCGAGATACCCTAACAGGACCATCACTAAGATTGGGGCGATCCCGTTGATAAAAGGAATATCCCAATTGTAAAAAGGAATCGACACGATCACACCGATCATCAGACCGATGATCGAACCAATTGCGCCAAACAAGAGATAGGTTAAGCTCAATTCACTTAGTTTTTCTTCAATTTTGCGAATACCGGCTGCAATATATTTCGCTAATAGTAAAGATAATAAAAAGAAAATAAGGGCTCCAAGCAAACTATTAGTGATGTTATTATTCAGCCATTCATTTTGGGTTTGCCCAATGGCTTGCCATGCGATGGGCATCAGTGAGATCCCTAGACTTGCACCGGCAAGTACCATTAGTGCGGTAATGACTCGTTTCTGCATACATGTTCCTCCATACTCCAGTAGGTTTCTTTTGTTCAAAAATCCGTGCTGCCAAACTGACTCCTTCCACCAGTCAGCGGCTGTCGGTTGGTTCAATGAATGAACCAGCAGCGTCAGGGCAAGAGGAAGGGAGATTGCCCCTTGCTCTTGCAGTGACTCCACTTTAACGGAAGACTTTCCGTAAGGTTTCGGCTAAGGTAGACACGCCTTCGACTTCGATGCCTTTTGGCGGCTGCCAACCAGTCAGATTGTTTTTAGGCAAATAAACTTTTGTAAAGCCCAGTTTCTGCACCTCTTTGACCCGTTGTTCGATCGCATTGACTCGGCGAATCTCACCCGTCAAGCCAATTTCACCGATAAAACACTCCGTCGGGCTGGTGCCTTTTTCTTTATAGCTGGAGGCGATACTAACAGCGATCGCTAGATCGATCGCGGGTTCATTTAATTTGACCCCGCCGGCTGCTTTTAAGTAGGCATCTTGATTTTGCAGCAGCAAACCTGCCCGTTTTTCTAAAACCGCCATGATCAGCGAGACCCGGTTGAAGTCTAGCCCCGTCGTCGTGCGTTTGGCATTGCCGAACATCGTTGGCGTGACCAATGCTTGGATCTCCACCAAGATTGGCCGACTGCCTTCCATTGCCACTACGATCGCCGATCCGGTTGCGCCTTCTAAGCGTTCTTCCAAAAAGACTTGTGACGGATTGGCGACTTCTTTCAACCCGCCTTCTTCCATTTCAAAAATCCCGATCTCATTGGTGGACCCAAAGCGGTTTTTGACGGCCCGCAAAATCCGAAAGCTGTGGTGCTTTTCGCCTTCGAAATACAAGACGGTATCCACCATGTGCTCCAGCATCCGCGGTCCTGCGATCGAGCCTTCCTTCGTCACGTGGCCAACGATAAAGATGGCGATGCCATTGGTTTTAGCGATTTTCAGCAATTCTGCGGTCGTTTCTCGCACTTGGCTGACACTGCCTGCCACACTGGTGATATCCGGTTGGGTCATGGTTTGGATCGAATCGATGATCACATAATCTGGGCGGATGTTTTCGATCGCTTTACTGATCTCTGACATGTCCGTTTCCCCATAGAGATAAAATTCCGTGTCGATGGCGCCTAAGCGCTGCGCCCGCATTTTGATCTGCTCGGCACTTTCTTCTCCTGACACATACAAGACCGTTCCGCCGATCGCTGCTAATTGCTGGGAAACTTGCAAGAGCAGCGTCGATTTTCCGATCCCGGGATCCCCACCGATCAAAATTAAGGAACCTGGGACCACGCCGCCGCCTAAGACGCGATTCAACTCAGCGAGTTTCGTTTGGACCCGCGGTTCTTTTTTCGGTACGACATCGGCAATTTTCGTCGGCTGCATCTTTTGCCCCGTCAATGTCGTACGTACACGACGATCAGCGGTTTCTTGGATCACTTCTTCTACCATTGAATTCCAGCTGCCGCAATTGGGGCATTTTCCTAAATATTTAGGGGAACTATACCCGCAATTTTGACAGACAAATTGACTTTTTGCTTTTTTTGCCATTGATCTCCTCCACTACTTCTATCAAACAGACCCCCAGGCAGGATTTACTGATTCGAGGAGCCAAAGCCGCCGGTTCGGCTGGCAGTGGTTGTATCTTGATCAGCTTTTAAGAACGGCAAGAAAATTCCTTGGCCGATCCGCTCGCCTTTTTTAATGACGACATCTGTGGGGCCGAAATTAGTAAACTGGAACATAATATGCCCTTCATTATCTGGATTGTCATAGTAATCGCTGTCGATGACGCCGACACCATTCGTCAAGACTAAGAAACGTTTCAAAGGATTGCTGGAACGATTTGTCAGCTGCAAATACTCGTCTTCCCCCATATAGACTTTGATCCCAGTGGGAATCAAGGTTGGCTTCAACTGTTTTGCGGTCTCTTTCGCAAAAAGCGCTTTGACCCCATCGATCACGCCCGCTTTCCAAATGCTTGGCACCACGATTTCTTCCGCGGCTTCAAAGTCATAACCAGCCGCATGATGGGTGGCACGTTGAGGCAAGGTGATGCTTTTTTCTTTATATGATGTAATAATTTCAAATCCTCGTAATTTCATGGGTTCCTCCAATAATAAAACATATAGCTATTTTAGCATAGGAAGAACTATTTTCTTCATGGAAAACACAATTATCGAAAAGTCTTTACAATTTCTTCGTTTAAAATAGCTCAAAAAGAAAAAAGAGCATGACGAAACGCCCGTTTGCGAGTACAATAGAAAAAATATCAAAAAATAGGCGGTGGCATATGCGCGCAGATCTTTCAAACAAAAACCGAATCGTTGTAAAAATCGGCACCAGCTCGTTGATTTATCCCAATGGTGCCATCAATCTAGCTGGCATCGATGAATTAGCCTTTGTCTTAGCAGCTTTGCAAAACCAAGGCAAAGAAATCATCTTAGTTTCTTCCGGAGCGATCGGTGTTGGCATGAACAAGTTAAATTTGAAAGAACGACCCGTGGAGATTCCACAGCAGCAAGCCGTGGCCGCCGTTGGCCAATCGGAACTGATGACGATCTACAACCAGCGTTTTCAAAGCTATAGCCAGCAGACTGCACAAATTCTGCTGACCAGAGACATCATCGAATTTCCCCAAAGCCGTCAAAACGTTAGCAACACCTTAGAGCAACTACTTACGATGGGGATCATCCCGATCATTAATGAAAACGACACGGTGGCAGTAGATGAATTGGACCATCTCACCAAATTTGGCGACAATGACCAGTTGTCAGCGATCGTCGCTCAGTTGACGAAAGCCGAGCTTTTGATCATGCTTTCTGATATCGATGGCTTTTATTCCGCCAATCCGCTGAATGATCCTGATGCCGTTTTGTATTCCGAGATCAATGAAATCACCCCGGAACTTTTAGAACAAGCTACGGGAAAAGGCAGTCCTTATGGAACCGGCGGTATGACCAGTAAACTAAAAGCCGCCCAACGCATCTTAGACGTGAACAGTCACATGCTGCTCGCTAACGGCAAGCAGCCGAAAATTATTTTTGACTTGCTCGCAGGGGAACCTGTCGGCACCCACTTTTATCAACGAACGGAGGATGAGCAATGAGCAACTTGCAAACGATCGGTCAACAAGCTCAAGCAAGCGCCCAGACATTAAGCTTACTGAGTGCCAGTGAAAAAAATCACCTACTGGTAGCGATGGCCGATGCTTTAGAAAAAGCTACTGAGACGATTTTAGCTGCTAATCAACAAGACCTAGCTGCCGCAAAAGCCAAAGGAACCAGCCAAACGATGCTGGATCGACTGTTGCTGACAGAACAACGGATCACAGAGATGGCTAACGGCATCCGAGAAGTCGCCCAATTGCCCGATCCAATCGGTGCCGTGGATAAAATGTGGCGCAATGCTGACGATCTTTTGATTGGTCAACAGCGGGTGCCCTTAGGGGTCATCGGCATCATCTACGAAGCTCGTCCTAATGTCACCACTGACGCCGCTAGTCTGTGTTTCAAATCAGGAAATGCCGTGATTTTGCGTGGTGGAAAAGAAGCCTTCCACTCCAATCAAGTCCTCGTGACTATTTTACAAGAGGCATTAGCTGCCAATGGACACTCCCGCCATGCGATCCAGTTTATCGAAGACACGAGCCACGAAACAGCGGCTGAACTAATGCGTCTGACGGATTACTTGGATGTTTTGATCCCCCGTGGGGGCGCCGGCTTGATTCGTCGCGTCAAAGAGACCGCCACAGTACCAGTGATCGAAACCGGCACCGGCAACAATCATATCTACATCGATCAAGCCGCCCAGCTGCCGATGGCACTGGCGATCGTTACGAATGCAAAAACGCAACGCCCTTCTGTCTGCAATGCCATCGAAACGATCCTCGTCCATGAAGCAGTGGCAGCGGAATTTTTGCCAATGGTAGAACAGCAATTTGCCAATCAAGTCGAATTGCGAGGAGATGAAAAAGCATTGGCGTTTTTAAACAATGCACAGCTTGCCACTGAAGAGGACTGGGCAACCGAGTTTTTAGACTATATCTTAGCGATCAAAGTGGTGGCTTCGCTAGAAGAAGCCATTGCCCACATCAATCGCTACAATACGAAGCACTCCGAAGCGATCATCACTGATGATTATTTCGCTTCCCAACGCTTCTTGAAAGAAGTTGATGCGGCGGCGGTTTACGTCAATGCCTCGACCCGTTTCACGGATGGCTTTATGTTTGGCTTTGGTGCCGAGATCGGCATCTCGACGCAAAAACTACATGCCCGTGGGCCAATGGGGTTAGAAGCACTGACTTCCACCAAATACATTATTTATGGCGAAGGACAGATCCGTAAGTAACGATATGCAAAAACAGCCCCCTGCTGTAGTGTCCCCCAAAAAGTTCGATCAAAAGCGAACTTTTGGAGGTCGGTACACCCGTGCAAGGGGTTGTTTTTGCGTCTTCTTATGCTTGTGCAGCCCGCAAAACGAAGGAAAGCGGGTCGATGCCAAACAATTCTGTCAGCACCCGATTGGTTGTGGCAAAAACGTCTGCTTCACAACTCTTTTTCGGACAAGCAATCGTCTGTCCTTTGCTGGAAAACGTATCCTGGCGGCTGCCTTCTACAAAAATCACTTCTTGTGTTCCTTTGCGATAGATCAGCCCTTCGTCTTCTTCCAATAATAAGCGAGTCTGCCACTGATTGATTTGAGCGATGGGCATCACCAAGGATGCAACATCCAAGTTTTCTAACGAAAAACTACGACCATCTGGCAGCTGCAGCGTGAAGGTATTGAGTTCATAAGGCAAACAGGCATTGCACCCTCCTTCTGTGATGACTTGGCTCGTGAGGATTTCTACGTTCATTCGTTTCGCCTCCTTTCATGAATACTTCATGTTTAGTTTATCACAAAGCCTATGGCCCACGGCGGAGCAATTATTCCGCCTTAAGTTGGATGTGTTTCTTCTTCCTTCTTGCTATGCTAAGGATAAGAAAAAAAGTCTAGGAGGAGTCGCTATGAATACAGAAAGTTTATTAGGAAGAATCGTTACTGTCGTGGCAGTTTTAATCGCAGCATCTCTTGTTTTATCTGTCGTATTAGGCATTGTTGGTGGGTTGATCGGATTGATCTTCCGTTTCGGGATTCCTTTACTGCTGGCCGTTTTGATTGTTCGCTGGTTAACCTCGATTCGCCAAAAACCAAGAAAATATTATCGTTAATTGCAGGAAAACCAAAACCACCTGACTTTCCAACAGTCAGGTGGTTTTTTCTATCCATCAGCCTAATGCGACATCTAGAACCATCATTAAGATAAAGCCTAACATGACGCCAAAAACCGCAAAATGGCGGCGACTCGTCAAGGTTTGCTGCGCTTCTGGAATCAATTCTTCCACCACCACATAAATCATAGCACCCGCTGCAAAAGCCAACGCATACGGCAAGACAGCGGACATACTCGTTACCAACAAAGCCCCGATCACACCCGCGATCGGTTCAACGATCCCAGATGCTTGCCCATACATAAAGGCTTTGGTTCGGCTTAACCCTTCTTGGCGCAAGGGGATCGAAACGGCTGCGCCTTCTGGAAAATTCTGGATCCCGATCCCGATTGCCACCGAAAGTGCTGCTAAGATCGCAGCTCGCGGATCATCAGCACTAGCCGCCGCCCCAAACGCTACCCCTACCGCCAAGCCTTCCGGGATATTATGTAGTGTGATGGAAAAAACCAGCAAGATCGTTCGCTTCAAATGACTAGGCAATCCTTCTGTTTCATGATTCGGACCAAAATGCATATGTGGGAGTGTCTTATCTGCTGCATAAAGAAACAAACCGCCCAAACCAAACCCGATACTGACCACCAGCCACGGAATGTCGCCATTTTCTTCGGCTCGTGCGATCGCAGGATCTAATAACGACCAGAAACTAGCGGCGATCATCACGCCAGAGGCAAACCCCAGCATCGTGTTCAGGACATTTTTATTGATTTCTTTGAAGAAAAAGACTAGCGCTGCCCCAAGCGCCGTCATACCATACGTAAAGATCGTCCCCGCCAGCGCTTGCTGCCATGGCGACAATCCAACCAACCAATCCACCATTCGTCTGCTCCTTTGTCTAACTATTCTACCAATACTCTAGCATAGGAAGCCGTCAGGTTCTACTAGGAAGGCAGCAGCAGCCATAATTTTTCTTTCACCAGGCCTATGCCTTTCCTGACGAAATCCGCGGCTTTACTTGAAAGTTTCAACATTCATCGCTATAATGCTAGGAGACTCCATGTCAATTTATATAAAGTGAGGAAAAGAATTGATTACAGTAAGTGATGTAAGTTTGCATTTTTCAGACCGCAAACTGTTTGATGATGTTAATATTAAGTTTACGCCTGGTAATTGTTATGGTTTGATTGGTGCAAATGGTGCTGGTAAATCAACTTTTTTAAAAATTTTATCTGGTGAGATCCAACCTTCGACCGGGAACGTTTCTTTAGGTCCTGATGAACGGATGGCTGTCTTGAAACAGAACCACTATGATTACGAAGAGTTTCCAGTGATCGAAACGGTCATCATGGGCCATAAACGTCTCTACGAAGTGATGAAAGAAAAAGACGCGATCTATATGAAGGAAGACTTTTCTGATGAAGATGGGATTCGTGCCGCCGAACTAGAAGGCGAATTTGCGGAACTTGATGGTTGGGAAGCAGAGCCAGAAGCAGCCGTTCTTTTGCAAGGCCTGAACATTCCCGATGAATTGCATCATGTCTTGATGAAAGATCTAACTGCTGGTCAACGGGTAAAAGTCTTGCTCGCACAAGCCCTTTTCGGTAAGCCAGACGTCTTGCTCCTAGATGAGCCTACCAACGGATTGGATATCCAATCTATCAACTGGTTAGAAGAGTTTCTAATCAACTTTGACAACACTGTCATCGTTGTTTCCCATGACCGCCACTTCTTAAATAAAGTTTGTACCCATATGGCCGATCTAGACTTCGGCAAAATCAAATTGTTTGTCGGCAACTATGATTTCTGGTTGGAATCAAGCCAATTAGCGGCGAAATTACAATCACAATCAAATGCCAAAAAAGAAGAACAGATCAAAGAACTGCAAGACTTTATCGCACGCTTTAGTGCCAATGCATCAAAATCCAAACAAGCAACGTCTCGGAAAAAAATGTTGGATAAAATCACCCTTGATGATATTCAACCTTCGTCCCGCCGTTATCCGTTTGTTGGTTTTAAACCAGAACGTGAAATCGGGAATGACTTGCTGCAAGTCGACAATGTCAGTGTGACGATCGACGGCAAAAAGATTTTAGACAATATCTCTTTCACCTTGAATAAAGACGACAAAGTCGCTTTTGTTGCCAATAGCGATATCACCACCACGACGCTATTCAAAGTCATCATGGGGGAAATCACTCCTGATACAGGTAGTGTTCGTTGGGGCGTCACCACGCAGCATGCCTACTTGCCAAAAGATACGACCAGCGAATTCGATACGGATACCCCGATCGTTGATTGGCTGCGTCAATACGCAAGCAAAGAAGAAGACGACAATACCTTCTTGCGCAGCTTCCTAGGTCGCATGTTATTCTCTGGTGATGAAGTATTAAAACCCGTCAACGTTCTTTCCGGGGGCGAAAAAGTTCGCTGTATGTTGTCGAAAATGATGCTTTCAAAAGCCAACGTATTGGTGTTGGATGATCCAACCAATCACTTGGACTTAGAATCGATCACCGCATTAAACGATGGTTTGATGGCCTTCACCGGCTCATTGTTGTTTGCTTCTCATGACCACCAATTTATTCAAACCCTTGCGAACCGTATCATTGCGGTCTCTAGCAAAGGCGTGGTGGATCGTGCCGAAACGACCTACGATGAATTCTTAGAAAATAAAGATGTCCAAAAACGCGTAGCAGAAATGAATCAATAATCTGCTTCTACAAAAAAGAACGCTCCAGTTGCAGCCTTGGTGGCAGGCAACTGGAGCGTTCTTTTTATTTTGTCTAATACTTCGGGCATGTTGGGCAGGTTACGCTTGTTCTAAACGGGCTTTGCCGAATGAAAACAGCGCCAAGCAGCCGTAGCCGGTATGACTGGAGATCGTTGGACCTAATGGATAATGATGAATAATAATGTCAGGAACTTTTTCGGTCAAACGCTTGATGACTTTCTCCGCTGCTTCGGCATCGCCAGCATTGGCAAAATAAACCGTATTGGTTTTTGATTCGTGAAGATTGGCGATGGTTTGATCCACGATTTTTTGGATCGCTTTGTTGCGTCCCCGCACTCGATCAACACTGCGTAATTTTCCCGCGGTATCTACGGTAATGATTGGTTTCACATTCAACAATCCACCGATCGCTGCGGCTGTTTTAGAGATTCTGCCGCCGCGTTCCAATTGTTTTAAATCATCGACGGTGACCCATGAATCTAAACGCAGTTTATTTTCTTCTACCCATTGGCTGACTTCCAGCAACGAACGCCCTTGGGCTTTTTGTTGAGCTGCTTCAGCCACTAAGAAGCCTTCGCCTAAACTAGCAGAGCGCGTATCGATCAAGGTGATCGCGACTTCGTTGTATTCTTCTTTTAGTAAGGCTACGGCTTGGACGGCACTTTGGAATGAGCCGCTCATTCCTGAAGAAAAACCTAAATAAAGGATCGGTGTGCCCGCTTCGACATATGGCCGAAAATATTCCATATAACGTCCGACATTGATTTGAGAAGTCGTCGGTTGCGCATGCTCTTTTAGTTTTCCTAAAAACCATTCCGTATCAAATTCTTTGCCCATATCATCGATATATTCTTTGCCATCTAATTCAATCAGCATTGGAATATAGGCGACATCTAGCTCCGCTAATCTTGCTGCTGGTAAATCACAGCAGGAATCTGTCATGATTTGAAACATGGTTTCACCCCTCTCGTTACCCCCTATTATAGCAAAAAAAGAACAAGACAGAAGAAATTCTCATCAAAAGCAGCCAAACTTATCGTTGACCGCTTCTGACACAGAAGTTCTTTGTCTTGTTCTGATGCTTTCGCGTCAGGTTAAATTTGCGCCCAAACACTTTCTAAGATGTTGGTTTGGCTGCGGTCTGGCCCTACCGAGAAGGTCGAAATGCGGACACCGACTAATTCAGAGATGCGGTGAACGTAATTGCGTGCATTTTCTGGCAGATCTGCCAATGTTTTGCAGCCAGTAATGTCTTCAGACCAGCCAGGAAGTTCTTCGTAGACTGGTTTGCAGCGGTTCAACTCTTTCAAGCTTGCTGGATAATGATAGATCAATTCGCCGTCTAGTTCATAAGCGGTACAGATTTTCACGGTTTCTAAACCGCTCAAGACATCGATCGAGTTAAGGGATAGGTTCGTGATCCCTGAGACCCGTTTTGAATGGCGCATCACGACGGTATCAAACCAGCCCACACGACGAGGTCGTCCTGTCGTTGTCCCGTATTCACGACCGATCTTACGAATTTGTTCACCTGTTTCATCAAACAGTTCCGTTGGGAATGGACCATCTCCTACCCGAGAGGTGTAGGCTTTGCAGACACCAACGACTTTGTTGATTTTTGAAGGGCCCACACCACTACCGATGGTGACACCTCCAGCAACGGGGTTGGATGACGTTACGAAAGGATAGGTTCCTTGGTCGATATCCAGCATCACGCCTTGTGCCCCTTCAAATAAAACTCGTCTGCCTTCATCTAAGGCATCGTTAAGGATCACCGAAGTATCCGTCACATATTTTTTGATTTGTTGGCCATATTCGTAATACTCTTCAAAAATATCTTCAAAGGCGATTGGCTCTGCATCAAACATTTTCACGAATTGACGATTTTTTTCTTCTAAGTTGATACGCAGACGTTCTTCAAAAATTTCTTTGTCTAAAAGATCAGCGATCCGAATGCCGACTCTGGCTGCTTTATCCATATAGGCTGGTCCGATCCCTTTGATTGTCGTACCGATCTTGTTGTCACCTTTGGCATCTTCTTGCAGCTGATCCAAATGGATATGGTAAGGTAAAATAACATGTGCACGATCAGAGATCTTCAAGTTTTCTGTTATTATATTGTTTTCTTTCAAGTATGCTAATTCTTTAACTAATGATTTCGGGTTCACAACGACCCCGTTTCCAATGACACTGATTTTATCTGCATAAAAGATCCCTGAAGGAATCAAATGCAGTTTATAGGTCACACCGTCAAATTTAATCGTATGGCCGGCATTGTCTCCACCTTGATAACGTGCAATGACTTCCGCGTTTTCACTCAAAAAGTCCGTAATCTTTCCTTTACCTTCATCGCCCCATTGTGTACCTACTACTACTACAGATGACATATAATGACCTCTTTCTTTAATTAGTGCATTCCTTAAGTATTGTAACAAGATTCGCAAGCTCTTTCAATCTAAAATCGAATAATCGTTTTAAATTCTCATTTTTCAGGGGTAAAAAACGAACTATTTTCTTTGGAATAATTATTTATACACGTAAAAACGAATAAAGTCGACACATAAAAAAAGCCCTACTACCATCAGCGCAATGCAGACGGCAGCAGGAGCCATTGTTTTTCAAATAATTGGTGTCTTACCCGAACTCTTCTCGCGGCGAGACCGAGGAGAATTTATTGTATTCTTTGATGAATAGAAGTTCGACCGTCCCCCGGGCACCACTCCGGTTTTTTTCAATAATGACTTCGATCACATTGTTGTTTTGTTGTTCTTCTGGTTCATCGTCATCGTCGCCTTCACTGCGGTAGTAGTCATCTCGGTACAAGAAAGCAACGATATCGGCATCCTGCTCGATCGATCCTGATTCCCGAATATCACTTAAAACAGGACGCTTGTCTTGTCGTTGTTCCACACCCCGAGAAAGCTGAGACAGTGCAATCACCGGCACTTTCAATTCCTTCGCCAGTTTCTTTAATTGGCGAGAGATCTCAGAGACTTCTTGTTGGCGGTTTTCGCGACCCGTTCCTTCAATCAGCTGCAAATAGTCGATCAAAATCAAGCCGAGATTGCCTTTTTCTTGCGCCAGTTTCCGACAACGCGCCCGGATCTCAGAGATCTTGATCCCGGGGGTATCATCGATATAGATATTGGCGTTAGAAAGACTGCCCATGGCAACGATCAAATTCCGCCATTCTTCTTCTGAGAGCTGCCCCGTCCGCAAGTGACTGGCCTCAATCGAGCCTTCCGCACAAAGCATCCGGTTGACCAATGATTCAGCCCCCATTTCCAGACTAAAGATCGCTACGGAACGATCGGTTTTCGTTCCGACATTTTGCGCGATATTCAAGGCAAACGCGGTTTTCCCTACCGCGGGGCGGGCAGCGAGAATAATCAGCTCTTCTTTTTGCAGCCCCGCCGTCATTTTGTCTAAAGCCGCATAACCCGTAGGTAATCCGGTGATTTCTTCGTTGTTTTGCGCCAACTGATCGATCGTTTCGATCGTCCGATTCAAGACTTCCGCTATCGATTGGAAGCCATTGCTGTTGCGCTTTTCGGATACTTCTAAAATACTTTTTTCTGCTTGATCAATGATCGATTGTACATCTTCATCTTGTTCAAAGCCTTTGGTTACGATACGGCTCGCTGTTTGGATTAGATTGCGCAGCGTGGCTTTGTCGTCAACGATCTTCGCATAATAAGCAATACTTGCTGCTGATGGTGAAGCTTGACTCAGTTCAGTCAGATACGTCAGGCCGCCAACATCTTCAAGACTGTTGCTTTTTTCAATTTCTGCTTTCAACGTAATCAAGTCGATCGATTCACTACGGTCGTTCAACTGGATCATTGCTTGAAAAATTATTTGATGGCTGCGGCGATAAAAATCTTCTGGGGCGATTACTTCCATTGCATCGATGATCGCATCGGCATCTAAAAAGACTGCCCCTAGGACCGCTTGTTCCGCTTCAATATCTTGTGGGGGAACTTGATTTTGCCAAACTTCATTCATGCCATTCGCTCCTTCGTCCATTCATTCTACAAGATTCCCATCCAAAGTACAAGATTGCTTGGACGTTTGCCGAAAAAAACCCCAACATGTGACTGTTGGGAGTAATGCTTATTCTTGAATGGTATGAACATTGATCGTTGCTGTTACTTGTGGGTGCAATTTTACAGGTACTTGCGTAAACCCTAATGCACGAATCGGCTGATCCAATTCGATTTTGCGTTTGTCGATCTTAATTTTGTATTGCTTGTTCAAGGCATCGGCAATTTGTTTTGATGGGATCGAACCGAACAAGCGGCCATCTTCCCCTGCTTTGGCATTGATCTTCACGACGGTTTCTTCTTTTTCAAGAAGTACTTTTAACTCTTTCGCTTCTGCTAAGACTTCCGCATCTTGTTTTTCTTTGGCTTTTTGTTTGCCTTTTAATTCTGCCATGCTTTCATTGTTGGCAGGTTTGGCTAAGTTGTTTTTGATCAGGAAGTTTTGTGCGTAGCCATTAGGGACTTCCTTGATATCGCCTTTTTTGCCTTTGCCTTTGACATCTTGTAAGAAAATAACTTTCATCTTGGTCACTCCTTGTTATTGTTCATTTTTCGTTAATTCCGCTCGCAACTGGTTTTCTACATCGCCAATGCTGCTGTTTTTTATTTGCGTGGCTGCGTTGGTAAAATGTCCGCCGCCGCCTAATGCCTCCATCAAGGTTTGTACATTGACTTTTCCGGTACTTCTAGCACTAATACCGATCAAATCTCCTGGCTGTTTCGTAATGACAAACGCGGCATGGATCCCATTGATCGATAGCAGAGTATCGGCCGCTTTTGCAACGGTGACACTATCGTACACCCGATCTTCATCCGCTGCAGCAATCACGATATCTTCTCGGAAATGCTGGCTGCGAGAAACCAGTTCACTGATCATCAAATAGGAATCTAAATCCGTACTCAACATGTATTGAACCAATGACGTATCTGCGCCTTGATTTTTCAAATAGCCAGCAATATCAAAGGTCCGACCAGTGGTTCGCACCGTGAAGTTCTTCGTATCCACGTAAATTCCCGCTAATAAAGAAGTCGTAATAAATTTAGGGACTTGCGATCTGCGAGAAGCGCGATACTGGATCAATTCTGCTACCAGTTCCGATGCTGAAGACGCGGAAGATTCAATATACGTCAATAATGGCTTATCGGGAAACTCATCCCCGCGACGATGGTGATCGATCACTGCGATTTTGTCAAATTCATCATAGACCGCTTGCGAGATCGACATCGACGGCTTATGGTAATCTACCATCACTAAGACACTTTCTTCATTTGATAAATTGACTGCTTCTTCCCCAGTGATCACAAATCGTTCCAGCTCGGGGTATTTTTTCAATTCTTCCAATGCCCGCTGAATGTCGGCGGTGATCTCTTTCGGATTTAAAATGATGTAGCATTCTTTGTCGCTCATCATCGCCATGTAAGCCACCCCAAAAGCCGAACCTAAAGCATCCATGTCCGGGTAACGATGTCCCATGATAAAGATCCGCTGGTTTTCAGCAAAAATCTTTCTCAACGCCGTACTCATGGCACGAGAACGAACACGCGTTCTCTTCGGCGTACCATCCGTATTACCGCCAAAGAATTGCGGTTTTGCTTCTTCTTTGGCTTCTTTTAAAACGACTTGATCGCCGCCACGAACTAACGCAATGTCGAGATTGTTTTGTGCCACTTCACCAATCTCTTCAAAAGACTCTTCCCCATAGGAAATTCCCATACTGATCGTTAATGCCAGATCATTTTTTTCCGCAACTTGCCGTACTCTAGTCAAAAATTGGAATTTTTCTTCCTTCATCCGCTCAATATCTGAATACTTCGCGACGAAAAGAAACCGCTCGGAATTGATTCGTTTGTAAAAAACATGATTCTCACTTGCCCAATCAGAAATCAGTGTCGTGATCAGCGAGTTCAAATAAGAAACTTGTTTGTCGTCTTTTTTCTCAATCAAATCATCGTAATTATCAATTGAAATCAACCCAATTGCTGCCATCTTTTTTACCCCTCAATGTATCATCCCATTTTTTTGAAGCTTTGTTCCTTATTTTACCACAAAACAATCAAATAGGCGATTGATGCAAAAAGTTCCACGTGAAACTTTTTTGGTGAGATAATCATGGGAAAATTTCTGTCACTTGTTATTTTATCTGTATATAAAATAACAAGTATTTCTTCAGTAGATAAAAAAATTGACAAGCTTCAAAAGAAACTTGTCAATGAAAATCATTCGATTTATTCTTCGCCTACGAATGGAAGTAATCCCATAATACGCGCACGTTTGATTGCAATGGTAAGTTTGCGTTGGTTTTTCGCACCAGTACCAGTTACACGACGTGGTAAAATTTTACCGCGTTCTGAAATGAAACGTTTTAGTAATTCAATATCTTTATAATCGATATGTTCAATATGGTTTGCAGCAATGTAGTCTACTTTACGACGTTTGCGTCCGCCTCTTCTTTGTTGTGCCATCCTATTTCCCTCCTATCAATTTCTTAGAATGGTAAATCATCGTCTGAAATGTCGATTGATGAGTTTCCGAATGGATCGGAGTTGTCTCGATCAAAATTAGGCATTCCTGATGGTTGAGAGGATTGAGTTTGATTTGAGTTATTGTTACCAAATCCAGAAGAACTATTTGAGTTATACGTATTGCTGCTGCCAGATCCGCTATCAGTTGTGCGTCTTTGCTCGGAAGCATTTCGCGATTCTAATAATTGGAAGTTGTCAGCAACGACTTCTGTTACATAAACACGTTGGCCTTGTTGGTTGTCGTATGAACGGGTTTGAATACGTCCAGTAACCCCTAGTAAAGTTCCTTTGCGTGCATAGTTTGCTAATGTTTCCGCTGGTTTTCTCCAAATAACACAGTTGATGAAATCAGCTTCGCGCTCTCCACTTTGGTTGGTAAAATTGCGATTTACCGCCAAGGTAAAGGTTGCGACACCAGTGCCATTAGAAGTGTAACGTAAATCAGGATCTTTGGTTAGTCTTCCTACTAGTACAACATTATTAATCAAAGTTCATCATCTCCTCATCGCTTTTGTTTCATGTGAAACAATATTATGCTTCTTCTTTGACAATCATGTGACGGATAATGTCATCATTGATTTTCGCAAGACGGTCAAACTCGTTGATTGCACTTGCAGTTGTTGAAGAAGAAACTTTAACGATGTGATAGATACCCTCACGGAATCCATCCATTTCATACGCTAGACGGCGTTTTTGCCAATCTTTTGATTCGATAACTTCAGCGCCGTTATCAGTTAAGATTGAGTCAAAACGAGCGATCAATGCGGCTTTTGCTTCTTCATCAATGTTTGGACGAATGATATATAAGATCTCATATTTCGTGTTTTCCATTGATTTTTCACCTCCCTGTGGACTTTGGCCCCTAGTTTTCTAGGAGCAGAGAGAGTGGTCTAATTAGACTACTCACAAATAATTATTATACACTTTTTTCGTCCCTACTGCAAGCTATTTTTTTTCGTCCCTGCATCTACCCATCACTGCAAACAATCGCTTACACTGATAAATACGTCAGCTGCTGCCGATTTTTTGAAAAAGAGTAAAAAGACAGCAAGCTGCATGTTCGCAGGTTGCTGTCTTCCTAGAAAACGTATTGCTTATTCTTGTGTATCCGTAGTGTCTTCCGTTGTTTCTTCCACAACTGGCACGTCTTGTCCCGCTGTTTCTTCAGCAGTCGCTAGTTCTTCTTCGACTTCTGGTTCAACCGTTGCCATCGTCACTACTTTGGCATTGTTTTCCATCTTCATCAAACGAACCCCTAAGGTTGCCCGACCAGTTTGGGAAACAGTCGCTACATTGAAACGAATCAAGACGCCTTTATCGGTGATCACCATGATGTCTTCTTCACCGCTGACCGTCGTCAAGCCGGCTAATGGACCGTTTTTCGCCGTAATGTTGGCTGTTTTGATCCCTTTTCCGCCACGACCTTTGATTGGGTATTCAGAGCCTTTGGTACGCTTGCCATAGCCGTTCTCAGTGATGACCAAGACTTCACTGTCTTCTGTGATCACTGCAGCGCCTACCACGTAGTCTCCGTCCCTTAGACGAATGCCTCGCACACCAGCAGCTGTTCGGCCCATATCCCGAACAAGGGCTTCTTTGAAAGTCACAGAGTAGCCATCGTGGGTGCCGATGATCACGACATCTTCGCCATGGGTTTCGATCACGTTAACCAACTCATCATTTTCCCGAAGACCGATCGCAATCAGACCATTGGCACGGATATTTGAAAAGGCCGTCACTGAGGTCCGTTTGACCACACCTAGACGCGTCGTGAAGAACAAGTAGCGTCCTTCTTGAGGCCCACCTGAAGCCGAAATGATCGCTTCGATCCGTTCGCTAGAATCGATCCCTAGCAGATTGATCACAGGGATACCTTTGGCTGCCCGACCATACTCAGGAATTTCATAACCTTTGGCTTTGTAAACTTTCCCTTTATTGGTGAAGAACAGTAATGTGTCGTGAGTCGAACAAGAAATCAACGTCTTCACGAAGTCTTCATCGTGGATCCCCATTCCTTGAACGCCACGTCCGCCGCGACGTTGTGCACGGAATTCAGACTTAGCTACTCGTTTGATGTATCCATTGTTCGTCAAAGTAATGACGATTTCTTCTTCTTCGATCAAGTCTTCATCTTCAAGACTTAAGACTTCCCCAACCAATAATTCAGTCCGGCGATCATCGCCAAAGCGTTGGCCTAATTCTTGCAACTCCGTTTGGATGATCTCTAGGACTCGTTGTGGATTTGCTAAAATGTCTGTCAAATCAGCGATAAATTCTAACAAACCTTGGTACTCGTTTTCGATCTTGTCGCGTTCCAAACCAGTCAAGCGACGCAAACGCATATCTAAAATTGCTTGCGCTTGGCGATCGGACAATTTGAAGCGCTCCATCATGCTATTTTTTGCTTCATCATCAGAATTTGATGCCCGGATCAAAGCAATGATCTCATCGATATGATCCAATGCGATCCGTAACCCTTCTAAGATGTGGGCACGGGCTTCTGCTTTGTTTTTATCAAACTGTGTCCGACGAGTTACCACTTCTTGTTGATGCTCGATGTAATTTTCTAAAATTCGTTTCAAACTCAAAATCTTCGGCACGCCTTTTTCAATGGCTAACATATTAAAGCCAAAAGAAGATTGCAGTGCAGTCATTTTGTAGAGATTGTTTAAGATCACCGACGCACTGACGTCGCGACGAACGTCGATCACGATCCGCATGCCTTCACGAGACGATTCATCCCGCAGATCGGTGATTCCTTCGATCCGTTTGTCACGGTGCAGCTCAGAGATCCGCTCGATCAACTTCGCTTTATTGACCATATACGGCAATTCAGTCACTAAGATCCGTTCTTTACCGTTGGGCATTTCAGTCACTTCGACTTTTCCGCGAACAGTGATCGAACCTTTCCCTGTTTCATAGGCACGGCGAATACCGGATTTTCCCATGACGATCCCGCCGGTTGGGAAATCTGGTCCCGGCAGGACTTCCATCAATTCACTTGTCGTGACTTCTGGATTTTCCATCAATAGATCGATGGCTGCAATAACTTCATTCAAGTTATGAGGCGGGATATTGGTCGCCATCCCAACAGCGATCCCCGTCGTCCCGTTGACCAAAAGGTTCGGGAAGCGTGCTGGTAATACCGCTGGTTCTCGTTCTGTATCATCATAATTGCTTTGGAAATCAACAGTATCTTTGTTGATGTCCCGCAGCATCTCCATCGCCAGTTTGCTCATGCGGGCTTCGGTATACCGCATCGCAGCGGCACCGTCACCATCGACTGAACCAAAGTTTCCGTGGCCATCGACTAACATGTAGCGATAGCTGAAGGGCTGTGCCATCCGCACCATTGATTCATAGATCGCACTGTCACCATGGGGATGGTATTTCCCCATGACATCGCCGACGATCCGGGCTGATTTTTTATGGGGCTTGTCTGGTGTGACCCCTAATTCATTCATTCCATATAAAATTCGGCGGTGAACCGGCTTTAAGCCATCCCGCACATCTGGTAAAGCCCTAGCAACAATTACACTCATTGCATAATCGATAAAGGACTCGCGCATTTCACTGGTCAGATTGACGTCATGAATATTTTGTTTTGCTTCTTCACTCAAGCTGTTTCCTCCTCTACGATTGGCTAGATGTCAAGATTTTTCACGTAGTGCGCGTTTTCTTCGATAAAGGCCCGTCTTGGTTCGACGCGATCCCCCATCAGCATTTCAAAAATTTGATCGGCTTCAATGGCATCATCTACGCTGACCCGCAGCATCATCCGATTGTCAGGATCCATCGTGGTTTCCCATAACTGGTGGTCATCCATTTCCCCTAGACCTTTGTATCGTTGAACTGTTGGTTTTGGTGTCGCAGGTAGTGATTCAATCGTATTTTTCAAATCTTGTTCGGCATTCTTGCCGGGTTGGATATAATGGATATTTTTCCCTTGTTTGACACCGTACAATGGCGGTTGTGCGATATAGACATAACCGGCTTCAACGATGGGACGCATATAACGATAGAACAGCGTCAAGAGTAGGGTCCGGATATGGGCACCATCGACATCGGCATCGGTCATGATGACTAGCTTGTGGTAACGGGCTTTTGCTACATCAAAATCAGCACCAAACCCGGTACCCATTGCTGTAAACAGCGAACGGATTTCTTCGTTTGCTAAGATTTTGTCCATGCTGGCTTTTTCGACATTCAAGATCTTTCCACGGATCGGTAAGATCGCTTGGAATTCCCGACTGCGGCCTTGTTTTGCTGAACCGCCGGCAGAATCTCCTTCGACGATAAACAATTCGCATTTTTCTGGATCATTACTGGAACAGTCGGCTAATTTCCCAGGTAAGTTACTGATTTCTAATGCACCTTTTCTGCGAGTCATTTCCCGGGCACGTTTGGCTGCTTGACGGGCTTTTGATGCCAAAAGTCCTTTTTCCACGACTTGACGACCCACATTCGGGTTTTCCATCAAGAATTTCGTGAAATGTTCGGAAAAGAGACGATCAGTGACTGTCCGCACTTCGGAATTTCCTAATTTGGTTTTCGTTTGTCCCTCAAACTGAGGATCTGGATGCTTGATGGAGATAACCGCCGTCAATCCTTCCCGAACATCTTCTCCGGTCAGGTTTTCGTCGTTTTCTTTCATCAATTTTGACTTGCGGGCGTAATCATTGATCACCCGGGTCAAGGCAGTCTTAAACCCGAATTCATGGGTTCCACCTTCATAGGTATGGATGTTGTTGGCAAAACTTAGCAGGTTGCTATGGTAGCTATCGGTATATTGCATGGAGACTTCAACCGTGATTCCTTGTTGTTCTCCTTCTAAATAGATCGGATCTGGGAAAATCACTGTTTTACTCGCATTCAAATGCTCCACATAGCTCTTGATCCCGCCGTCGTAATGATATTCTTTCAAAACGGGTTTTTCTTCCCGTTTGTCTTCGATCGAGATTTTTAAACCACGGTTCAAGAAGGCTAATTCCCGAACCCGCGTCGCTAATTTATCAAAATTGAATTCCGTTGTTTCCGTAAAGATCTCTGGATCTGGAACAAAGTGGACGGTCGTTCCGTGGCGGTCGGTTTCATCGATCACTTTTAAGTCATCAACGACTGCTCCACGATGGTATTCTTGATAATACACTTTGCCTTCTTTATAGACTTTTACGTCTAAAGTCGTGGACAACGCATTAACGACGGAGGAACCTACCCCGTGTAGTCCACCAGATACTTTGTAGCCGCCGCCGCCAAATTTCCCGCCGGCATGCAGGATCGTAAAGACGGTTTCTACCGCTGGACGGCCTGTCTTGGCTTGGATATCAACGGGGATCCCCCGCCCGTCATCGACGACCGTAATACTATTATCTGGTTCAATGATCACTTGAATACTTGAGGCAAAGCCTGCTAGTGCTTCATCGATCGAGTTATCGACGATTTCCCATACTAAGTGGTGCAAACCTTCTGAACTGGTAGAACCAATGTACATCCCAGGTCGTTTGCGGACGGCTTCTAGTCCTTCCAGCACTTGGATCTGACTGGCATCATAGGCTTTCGCACGTTCAACTAAGCTTTTTTCTTCTTCTGTCATTCAGTCTATTCTCCTTTAATATGTCCTTGCTCTACATAAAAAATCTCTGCTTCCACAGACATTTTGTCTTTCACATGTTCTAATGTCGTCGTTGTCAGAAAGGTCTGAACTTTTCCTTCAATGGTTTCCAATAAATGCAGTTGTCGGGAATCATCCAGCTCACTCATGACGTCATCTAATAAAAGGACGGGATATTCCCCTGTTTCTTCTTTCATCAAATCGATTTCTGCCAATTTGACACTTAGGGCCGTTGTTCGCTGCTGTCCTTGCGAACCAAAGGTCTGAACATTTTTCTCATTGATCAAAAAATCCAGATCGTCTCGATGAGGGCCTGCCAACGTGACTTGTCGAAATCGTTCACGGTCTTTGACTTGTGCCAAGGCTTTGACAAATTGCTGTTGGATCTCCTCCAGCGAGGTCGCCTCACCGGGCACATTTGATAAATAGTCGATCTGCAAGGTTTCTTTTCCTTGGCTGATCTTTTGGTGCAGCTGATTTGCCCAATACGCCAAGCGCTGAACAAACCGTTGTCTGGCTAAAATGATTTTACTGCCGAAAGCCACCAGCTGTTCCGTCAAAACATCTAAATAGATCTCATCGGTCTGTTTTTTTTCATTCAGCTGTTTTAAATATTGATTGCGCTGTTTCAAAACGGATTGGTATTGAACGAGATCATAGAGATAAATTGGATCGATCTGCCCAATTTCCATATCGAGAAATTTGCGGCGGACTTGGGGACTTCCTTTTACAAGGGAGAGGTCTTCTGGAGCAAATAAAATGACATTCAGCTGCCCTATGTAACTACTGAGCTTTTTTTGCTCAATGTGGTTTACTTTCGTTTTTCGTCCTTTTTTTGACAAAAACAGTTCTAACGGGATCGTTGAGCGTCCCCGACTGACACTGCCAGAGATCCGCGCACCTTCCGTGTCCCAACGGATAAGTTCTTGCTCGCTGGAGGTGCGGTGACTTTTGGTCATCGCCAATACATAGATACTTTCTAAAATATTGGTTTTTCCTTGCGCATTTTCGCCTAAAAAAATGACCAGACCTTTCTCAAAAGTCAGTGTCAGCGAATCATAGTTCCGATAATTGCTTAAATGCAACTCATTCAGCCGCATCTGCGTCTTCCTTCTTCACCATAAAAAAAGTACCTTCATCAGGTAACTCAACACGCATTCCCGCATACAATTTGCGCCCTCGTCGATTTTCCGGCTCGCCGTCGACAAAAACGGTGTGCTCTGCAAGGTACCATTTCGCTTGGCCGCCGCTGCTGATCACACTGACTTCTTTGAGCATTTGTCCAAGTGTCATATATTCCGTTTCTAACGGTATTTGCATTTTCATAATTCCCCTCAATTCTATCAAAGAGCGTTTAGCTCTATTATACTCTTTTTTTGCCAAGAAAACAAATTCATCGGCATATTTTTCATTCTCAGAAGACTTACTGCTTTTAGACAAAAAAGAAGCCAAAATAGAAAAAAGGGCTTAAAAACGATTTTAAGCCCTTTTAACTCATTTATTCATTTTCAGATGATTGTTTCAACTTTTTTCAAAAGACATGAAAAACTAGTTGGTGCGCACCGGTGTGATCAGCTGGATAAAGCTGCCTTTGCTCTCTGTTGGCTCCAACGTAAAGGGACGGATCGCTGAGATAAAGCGGATCACGATGCTGGTGTCACCAAATGCTCGTAGTGCAGCTTTCATATAATCAGGATTGAAAGAGATCTCTAATGGGTCGCCGGTCACTTTTTCAAAAGAAAGGTCTTCTTCCACTTTCCCGATTTCTGGTGAGTTTCCATATAAGACAACAGCTTCCTCGGAGATTGCCAAACGAACGATGTTGTTACGGCCTTCATGGGAAAGCAATGACGCCCGTTCGATAGCCTGTAACAATTCTGGCACAGAAAATTCAATTTCAGTATTGAAGCTTGAAGGGATCAGACGGTTGGTATCTGGGTAAGTTCCTTCCAATAAACGAGAATAGAATTTCATAGTTTTCGTTTGGAACAATACTTGGTTATCCATAATGCTGATTTGGATTGCTTCTTCTTCATCTGTTAAGGAACGAGAAAGTTCCGTTAGGCTTTTGCCGGGAATCACGATATTGAAGGCTGTTTCCCCGCTTTCCAAGGGAATCACCCGTTGACTCAAACGGTGTGAGTCCGTCGCAACAGCTAATAATTTTTGATTTTCTAAGACAAAGTGGACCCCAGTTAAGATTGGACGGCTTTCGTGTTGCGAAACCGCAAAGACCGTTTCACTAACAACTTTATTCAACACGTGCGCTGGAATCTCGATCGAATCTTGACTTTCGACAACTGGTAAATGTGGATAACTATCGGCATCCAAGCCGTTGACGGTAAAGTTAGCTTTTCCAGAAGTGATCGCTACTTGATTATTGTCTAAAACTTCTAACGTTAAGGTACTTTCAGGCAAACGACGAACGATTTCGCTGAAGAAACGTGCTTGTAAAACGATTGCTCCTGTTTTTTCGATTTGCATTTGCGCTTTTTCGTTTTCCACACTTAAAAAAGTTTCAATGGAAATATCGGCATTGCTCCCAGTCATGGTTAATCCTTTTTCTGAAAGGGACAATTTTACTCCGGTTAAGATCGGGATGGTGGTTTTGGTTGAAATCGCCCGTTGGACAGTTTGTAATTCTTGCATGAACTCTGTTCGGTTTAAAGTTAGCTTCATAGCGATACTCCTTTAATTTATAGTTATTAAATAAAAGTAATAGTAGTAATAGGCTTGTTAGTAATGTGGATAACTCGAGAAAAGAGTGATTAGACTAACGAAAATGCCTGTGAATAACTTGTGGACAACTTTTTTGGTTCTTCTTTTCTTATCCACAGATCAGCTGAAGAGAATTTGTTTGATTTCAGCGATCTCATTTTTGATCGTGGGATCTGTTTCGACTAAATGCTGAATTTTTTCATGGGCATGAATGACCGTGGTATGGTCTTTGCCACCAAATTCGCCGCCGATTTTTGGTAAAGAACTATCGGTCAATTCTCGAGAGAGATACATCGCGATCTGCCGTGGGACAACGATGCCTTTGACCCGTTTTTTCCCTTTTAGATCATTGACATGAATGTGATAGTATTTTGCGACTTCTTCTTGGATCTGCAAAATCGAAACTTGGGTCGAGCCATGGCTTGATTTCAAGGCTTTGATGGCTTCAGCTGCCAAGCTCGTTGTAATGTCTGAGTTTTGCATCGTAGCAAAAGCTTGCACCCGCACGAGTGCTCCTTCAAGTTCCCGGATATTTGAATCGATCTGTCCAGCGATATAACTTAACGTATCGTCGGGGATCTCCAAGCGTTCGGCTTCGGCTTTTTTCCTCAAAATCGCAGTCCGCGTCTCTAGATCCGGCGGGGTGATATCAACGGACAAGCCCCAAGCAAAACGGGAAACCAAACGTTCTGGTAAAGTCGGGATCTCATTTGGCAAACGATCACTTGTGAGGACGATCTGTTTATTATTGCGATACAGTTCTTCGAAGGTATTAAAGAATTCTTCTTGGGTTCCTTCTTTATTGACTAAGAATTGAATATCATCCACTAGCAAAAGATCAACATTGCGGTATTCGTTTCGAAAATCTTCCATTTTGTTCTTTTGAATAGAAGTAATGAAATCATTGGTGAAATTTTCACTACTAACATACTTGATTTTGGCATTGGGACGTTTCAGCAACATTTGATGACCGATCGCATGCATCAAGTGGGTTTTCCCTAAACCAACGCCACCATAGAAGAACAGCGGATTATAAATAGACCCAGGATCTTCTGCAACAACTAAAGCAGCAGCATGGGCCATCTGATTGCCTTTCCCGATGACAAAGGTATCAAATGTGTATTTTTCATTTAAGATTGATTTCGGCGGCCGCTCGTTTTCTTTTGCAGCTGTTTGAATAGTAGAAGGGGCTGTTTTTAAAGCTTCTGCTTCTTCGACAGTCACAAAACTAGGAATCAATTCTTCACCAGTTTTCATAAATCCCATTTCAACAATTTTGGCAGCTAGATTTTTTTCCCAATAAGATTTATGAAGATCGCTGGGTACTTCGATCAGCAGCTGATTTTTTTCAAACGACAAGACATTGGCAGTCTCGATCCAAGCACTATAACTGGCCGGATTCAGCTCTTCTTTAAAGGAACGTTGAAGATCTTGCCAAATAGAATCAGCAGATGGCAT